>PDTC01000016.1 GCA_002748735.1 Desulfobulbus propionicus
CTGACTTGCAGAAAGCTGCGACTGAATTGGTGATCGAGCAGGCAGAAGTGCTCTGCAGGGAGTGGATCGTGGAATGAATACATTTACCCCCAAATTCACCATCACCAACCGGATGACTGCAACGATTACGAAGATTGAAAGGAGCGCGTGGTTTTCTGGTAGCGGCAAAATTATCGGATGGCTGAGTGCCGGATATGGGGGCTGAGATGCTTATTACCAGTGAAGGAGCACCCCACCACCAGGAGTATAAGCTTGTCTAGGTGGTTGCGACAGGTTCACGACATTATTGGCGACACGTTTGTATACAGCCCCAGGTTTGTGGATATTGCACATCGGGAACCCGTATGTGTAAGAAAATGCAGAGATCTCTATGAAAAGTATGGGGCCCAGTCGACCTTCATGAAGGTCGCGCCCCAGACGTTCTTTCTTCGGAATACTCAGGCTGTTGCCGAAGTCGATGCCGCCGAACCTAAGCGGGCACAGATCAGCTCTTCGGACCGCATGCAGCAGAGACGGAAAAGCAGCGATTGTCTGTCGTTTCTGGATGCGGCGAAACAGGTACTCGACCAGTTTGGTCATCGCAATTCCATGCATTACCGTGAGATTACTGACAAGGCCATTAACGAGGGCTGGTTGATGAACACCATGGGTAAAACTCCCGAAGCAACCCCATGAACGCTCAACTCGCTGTTATCCCAAAACCCTCCCCGACCATCCACCTGATCTTGATACCGTTACTTTTCAACACACTTGTGGAAGGGGTGCTGGAAAGATGCCACGAGAGAACTTTCCTGCTGTACCAGTCCATTACCGCTACCAACTACATAACACCCCGTTCCATGGGAACATAGGTTATGTCCGCCGACCAAACCATATCCGGGCGGTCGATATCAAGACCTCGCAAGAGATACGGGTAAACCCGGTATTCCGAATGCGGCTTGCTGGTTTTGGGCTTCGGATAAATCGCGTCTATACCCATAGTCACATGAGACACTGAATCCGCTTGCGATTAACCTTGTGGCTCTGTCTTGCAAGAACATTACGAATCGTACGGCTGCCGCTTGTCGGACGTCTCATATATTCGGCATCGATCTGTTTCATCATCTCAAGGTCGTCGTTCGAGATCGGCTGGGGTCTGTAATAAAATGATGACCGGTTGATACTCAAAATGATGGCTGAAGCGTAGGCCCGGATGGCTCTTATCGGTCATCTTTTTACGCACCTTACGGTTTACCGACCGAGCCCTTTGGACAAAAAATCGTTTTCCACCTTGAGCTCCCGATTTTTTTGTAGAGCTCATCAATGGTGGCATCATGATGTTTTCGGGCCTGTTGACCTTTATCAAACAGGTCAGCAGCGCCTTCGAGGAGGGTTTTTTCCAATTATTGATCATGGTGGGATGGACTGCGTCTTTTGCGGCCAATTGTGCAATGATTTCTTCATTTCGGATAGCGCTAAGCACCACCTTGGCCTTAAACGAAGAGCTATACGGTTTCCGTTTTGCTCATTGCTGACTCCTTTCAAAGGGGTCTGGCTCAGAGCTTGACACATTGTCCAGTTGTTGGGGACCACCGTACATTGACATCCAGGGTGTTTTTTTAAAAAAATTAGCTAACTATAATCTTGACAGTCCATGTTAAAAAAGGTAGGTTGCCCGTCGTTTTTTTTACAATTAAAGATGGAGAAAATATTATGAATTGGTTTCGTTTGTGGCGTAAAACACACTATTGGCTGGCAATCATTACTGCAGTACCTCTTTTTATAGTCACCTGCAGTGGTCTTTTATTGCAAGTAAAGAAGCAAAGTGACTGGGTGCAGCCACCTTCAATGAAAGGAAAAGGTGTAGAGCCAACAATCAACTTTAATCAAGTTTTAGAAATAGCAAAATCAGTCCCAGAAGCTCAGGTCAAGAATTGGGATGATATTGATCGATTGGATGTTCGTCCTAAAAAAGGGATTATTAAAATTCGTCCCCACAATATGGAAGAGATTCAGATTGATCATCAAACTGGTAAAATTTTACAGGTGATGCATCGTCGTTCTGATGCAATTGAAAGTTTTCATGATGGATCATTCGTTGGCGGGAACATCGGAAAATTATGGTTTTTTTTGCCTGCAGAGATTGGCTTAATGATTTTGTGGCTGACAGGACTTTATCTTTTTTTTCGACCCCTTATGAAAAAAAAGAGGAAGAGGAGATAACACTGTCGAAAATGCATCCTTTTTAAATTGAGTCACAAAAAATATCCTTGTCGTAAAGTGCGACCAATGGAAAAAAGATAGCTTAATAGGCTTCTATGATGAGTTTTGGTAAGGCAACGATGTGACAGAACTGACAAAATAGATGCACATAATTTTTGGAGACTTGACCTTTCAAAATTTCTGCGTCGAAAGATTTGTAACTCTTCGATCAAAGCACAAACTCGAATGGCCACGTCTCCAAAAAGCACCATCCACTCAAACAGAAAACCTTCCTAGTTAATTCGAATTATTAACAAAAAGACCTCGCACTTCCTTGTATACTCTCTACGAAAACTGTGAGTTACCTGACCGTTTTTTTCTAGGTTACCGACAAGCCTACTCATTGTAGACGGACCACTGTCCGGTGTTTCTGTCAAGCTGGTAGACGAGTTCCAGCCTCGAAGAGCTCCCCTGGGCACGTTCGACGCAACTCATCTTGAAAATAATAAGATTATCGACCTCGCGTAACATCTCAATTCTGGGTTTGCTAAGTTTAGACCCTTTGAAAGTGGGGTAATTGGCCCTGAAAATTTTTTCGAAGTGATCGCTGAGGTATGAAATCTTTTCTGCCAAATAGATATCTTCTTCATAGCGAGCAATTTTAGCCGTTACCTTACGGAGTATCATCTTAGTTTCAGCATCGTTTTTGAAAATACTGGTGTTTGCCAGATGCTGTATTCTCTTGAGATGTTTGATTACCTCATGGGGTTTTTCAGCCTGTTCAGCAAGAAGTACATCATCTTGAATCTCAGCTATGCGAACGAGAAGGAGAGTTTTCTTAATTTTTTTTCGAGAAGACTGTAGGTTTTCCTGAAAAAGGCCCTCTTTTAACGTAAGCATATTCAGGCTTTTTTCATAGTTGGAGATAGATACGCGCCAGTTCCCCTGTTCATAAGCCTGACGGGCAATGCCCAAGAGTTGATACAGGCGTGCATGCTCCAGCAGCTGCTCCAAATCCTTTTTCTCCTGCGGAGACACCACACCAGGGTTGTCCTTGATGAGCTGTTGTGCTTTTTCGAGTTTGTCGATAGTTTGCTGCCAGTGCGCTTCAGTAAACGTGCGCATAGATTCGTCCATTTCCTTTCTGAATGTCGCGGCAGTAAGTTTGTGTGTAATAGCATCTATATTCGTAGATTCAGCACTAGCAGCTCCAGGACTGAGTTCCAGGGCCTTACGGTAAGTTTCTTCAGCTTCTTTCCAGTTTTTGTCTAATTCCGCTTTTTCTGCCATGGTCAATGCTTCATTAAACTGGAGTGAATCTATGGCTGCTTGTATTTCAACAACGGGAGCTTGAAGATTATTTTTTTGACAAAACAACAGGGCTTGGCGGTAAATAGTTAGCGCATCTTTATTTTTTTTCTGTTTCATCAGTTTTCGTGCTTGATCTGTGAGGACAGAAAGTTGTTTGAGCGCTGTGGCTGTTTCACTCGAAATATATTCGTTATTATACAGTACACGCCCCTGAAGCCCCTCCTGGAAAGAACGTGAAGATACCATTTCTTTAATTTTTTTTGTTAACTCTGTATTGCTAAAACGTAACACAGTAAGGCCACTCAGACCATCGAGGGCTTCTTCGGCGAGATCAAGGGAACTCTCAAAATCTCCTTTTTCGGCACGTAATTGACTCTTGAGAAAATCAGCCTGAGCCTTACTCAAAATATATTGATCTTTGAAGTAAAGGGAAATTCCTCCTATCACAACCCCAAAAAATATTACGACAGTCAAAATAAGCTTGAAGGGGATTTCAAAACGGGTGGCAAGCGGGGAGCGTGCATCCGATGAACCTGTCTGTAGATTGTCGTTGGTTGACCAACCTGCTTTTTGAGACTTCTTGAGGTCTCCTTTCCTCTCTATTTTTGGAGAACTCGTTTCTGCATTCAAGTTATCGAACATTGCCGCTGACTGGCGTATTCGCTCTCTGATATCTTTTGCCCCAGGGGCATCGGCAGCGACCTCAAGGAGTTTGTTTACCGCATCCATGGCCTCGGCGAAATTGCCCTTATCTTCGTGCTGTTCGGCAAGCTTGAAAAGCTGATCTGTCTTGCGTAACGTTTTACCTATTTCCTGCTGCATGGATTCCATATCAGGAACGTTATAGCGCTGACAGATCTCACTGAGCTGTGTGTTGGCCGTAAAAATCTGCCGCTGGGCAATGAGCTGTTTGATTTCTTCGAGGTGAGCAGGATCAATATCAAGCTTCGGAATGTCTGGTACTTTTTCCTCTTTTGCCTCGGTCTGGGGCGAACCGGCGAAATAGTCGTTGGTTTCAAGTCCCAGAGAGGCAAAGGTGTCATCTACCAGGTCATCATCAAAAGGAGAGTCTGTTTCGATAATATCAGCAATTTTGAGATCATCCAGTGGCAGGGTATCGCTGTGAGCAGCATACCATTCCGCAGCCTCCTGGTTGAAAGGATCCTCTAAATTATACACGGCACCCGAGATCATCTCGCCAATGTACAGGACAAGGTCGGAGAGGGAAGGGTTATCCTGCCACCGACCGGCGATCCGGATAGCATCAGGATCAATGTCTGGATGAAAAATCCTGGTCAACGGTTTGACTGTTGGGGCAAAATGCGGGTAACCAAAGGGCAGGCTGAGGCAAACTCGATGTTGCGAAGCTATTTCAACTTGATTGTCGTTGTTTTTCGTGTAACCGCGCAACTCGTAAACGATTTCGTAGCTATCCGGGGGTTGCCCCTCGACATTGACAATCTGTACAGATGGATAGAGCTCCAACGTGTTTTTTAACTGTTCATAATCATCGACAAGTTGCTGTGAACCGGTAACCATGTGGAATCCTGTATTCGGAGCACTTTTATGTAGTGTAGGCTCTGCCAAACGGAAAAGTGGAGATAGAACCCAGGGTATTTTAAAACAGCTCCCCTGTCATTTCTACAGCATTATACATTATTTAGGAAGCCTGAACAAGCTGCCTTGATACATATTTCACTTACTCTTAAAGAGTAAGAATTATCAACATTGAGTCCGTTGTCAACAGGGTGTACAATAGGGTAAGGTTAATTTCTTTGCTCTGGATAGTTTTTTATGCCTAATTTTTTTGCATCTTTTGAAGTAGCAGAAGAACGTAAATGTCCCTTATATTCCCGGAAGGAAATTTTTGTCCTTACGGATCAGGCGGTGGAATTCCCTCTAGGACGGGCCACTTGTCTTATTCTGGCCAGGGAGCTTACCGGACTTCTCTTTGCCCTGTTACCTGAAGCTGGTCAGGGGTTTCCCAATCAAAAAGGCAAACTGTTCAGCTGTGGTGGATGTACAGGCTTGATGAAGTTCTGCCTGACAGACAAACCTATTTCTGCCGTAAAGACGCCGTTGGAGAAAGGCGACGATTCAGTGATGTATGGTCGTTTGGAGGCTATTAGCCCTGCCGAGTTACTCCAGGTTTTCCACATGCACCAAAAGACGGGACGCCTTATCCTTGAAACTGAAAATGGCGCAGCACGGATCACTTTTCGAGAAGGTGGACTTATTGCAGCACGATTTAATGATCTGGACAATCAGGAGGCAATTTTTGCGCTGTTGGGGGGGCGAAAGGGCAGCTTCCGTTTTATTCCCGGACTGCCGGAACCGTTGCTCAAGGCTCGTGAGATCGGTGATTTTATGATGATTCTCATGCAAGGCCTGAAACGACTTGATGAAAGCCTTTAAGTCACAGCTATCAGGGGGAAAGATTTGTAGTGTTCGTGGCAAGCAGATTTCGGACTGCGGGAATATCAAGGATATCGGTGAAGTTGCTGACATGGTATTCAGCCTCCAGCGACGGATTTCTGAAGGCAATCAGCTTGACCCCAGCGTTACGGCTGTGATCGCGGTCGACCTGTGAATCACCGATGAAAAGAATTTCCTCTGGCGCCAGTGAAAACTCCTGCATGATCATCAGCAGGGCATCCGGTGCCGGCTTCGGTCTCGGCGTATCCAGCGCGGTTACCACCATATCGAAACAGTGGCGAAGGTTAAAGGTTTCCAGGAGCATGTCCATGGTATTGGTGCGGTTGGTGGAGATTGCCGTGATGCACAACGGACGGATACGCTCAAGAAAAAACAGTAGATCCGACTCCATGGTCATGAACCGTAAAAAAGGTGTGTAATCAAGATCTTGATTGAGTCTGCGCACTGTTGCCGGAGTAACCGGCTGATCCTTAAAAAGATACTCGATAGCACCGCTGGAGCTGGCCATATGTACGAAATCAAGCTGATCTTCGGTCATTGGTGGCAGTGAAAATATGGCCAGCAGATGGTTGTAAAAGGCGCGATTGGCCTCCCGTGAGTCAAACATCACACCATCACAGTCAAAGACCAGGCATTTCAGTGGGGTGGCTTTATCTTGCATTGTTGGCAGTACTGTTGAATTCATCATCGCATCAGGCAGAAAACGTCTTGATAACCTGATGGTCTCTATGGGCCAGCCGTTGTCCTGAACGGGTCAGCATCTGATTCTCCACTCGGGTGTTGTCCCTTATTTTCTTACCGAAAGCCCTCCAGGGAAACAGGTTCTTGCCAACATACTGATAACACAATAAGAACTCAAATTCTCGGGCAAGGTTCAAAAAAGACACCCCTAATGTAAAAAGAATATAAGTCCTTCCCACATCTGTCCACAAAAAATTCTCGTGGAAAAATAGGGGCTAATGAACCGACTGGGTGCACCAGGTATGGGCATTCTGGAACATACGCAGCCAGGGAGAAACCTGTAGCTGGCGCATCTCACCGGGAAGCCAGTGGGCCTGCCAGGGCAGAAAGGCGCGTTCAGGATGGGGCATCATTGCCAGATGTCGACCATCGGCGGAGCAGAGGCCGGCGATGCCACCGGGGGAGCCGTTGGGATTAAAGGGGTAGGTCTCCGTTGGTTCACCCTGATCATCGACAAAGGTTATTGGCGTCAACTGCTGAGTAACGAGGCGTTGCTGGATCGCCGGATCTGGAAAGATCAGGCGACCTTCCCCGTGATCCACATGGATGCCGAAGACCAACCCTTCCATGCCCTTGAGCATGATTGCCGGACTGGGGTTGATGCGAACCGTTGACCAGCGGGACTCGAAGCGGCCTGAAAGGTTGCGGACAAACCGGGGCTGATGTTCAGCGTCAATTCCTTCCCAGGGTACCCAGCCCAACAGGGCGAAAAGCTGGCAGCCGTTGCAGATGCCCAGGGTGAAGGTGTCTGGTCGGTGGTAGAATGCAGTAAACATCTGCTGAAGTCGGGTATTGAAGCGAATGGTGGCGGCCCAGCCCTTGGCACTTTCCGGCACGTCTGCATAGGAGAAACCGCCAACTGCGGCTAATCCGGAGAATCTACCAAGGTCGATACGTTCCTCGAGCAGATCGTTCATACAGATATCCCAGGCCTCAAAACCGGCGGCGTGAAAGGCTGCGCTCATCTCTCGGTCAGAGTTGGAGCCTTCGTCCCGGAGCACCGCCACCAGAGGCCGTTCTGCAGCCGAGAGGATATTCGGCTCCGTTGACCTGGGGGTGAAGGGAAGCCGGTATGTCGGGCCTGGTCGGTCAAAAATGGCTGCTCTCTCCTGGTCGGCGCAGTCTGGGTTCATCTGCAGTCGTTCCAGCTGATAGCTGGTTTCCTCCCACCATTGACGCAGCAGGCGCATATCTTCATCCAGCAGTACTCCATTACCATCATGACGAAGGATGATTCGGGGTTCGCTCAGGCTTTTTCCGAGAATCGAGCAGGGAACACCTGTCCGCCCAAGTCGCTCTCGAATATCGTCGGCGTGGGCACTGTGCACCTCCAGTACCAGTCCGAGTTCTTCGCTGAAGAGAACCGGTAGAGTGTCGCCTGCCACAGTCAACTCCAGACCGCAATTACCGCCGAAGGCCATTTCCAGCACCGTGGTGAGTAGCCCGCCGTCACTGCGGTCATGACCGGCCAGCACCAACCCGTCTGCCAGGAGTTCCTGCACTGCGAGAAATGTTCGCCGCAGCAGGGCGGGATCATCCAAGTCCGGAGAAGCGTCTCCCAGCTGTTTATGGGTATGGGCAAGGGCGGAGCCACCCATCCGGTTTTTACCTGCACCCAAATCAATGAAGATAAGCGTGCTGCCGGGTTCCTTGAGATCTGGGGTAACCTTGCAGGTAAGATCTGCCATGGCTGCATACAGGGAGATGACCAGCTGCCGGGGTGACTTGACGGTTTCCTCGCCCACCATGGTGGCCATGGAGAGGCTATCCTTGCCGCCATCAACGGCTATTCCCAGCGGGATCATGACTTCGGCCATGGCGCTGACCGCATCGTAGAGGGCCGCCCCTTCGCCCGGTAGTTTGGGCGCCCACATCCAGTTGGCAGAGCATTTTACCTGGTCCAGGTCGTCAATTTTTGCCCAGACCAGATTGGTCAGGGCCTCCCCCACGGCCAGGCGTGCACCAGCTGCCGGGTCAAGAAGCATCTTGATGGGTTGTTCGCCAATGGCACTGGCAATACCGGTTCGCCCCAGATAACTCTGGGCTACCACACAGACATCGGCCAGCGGCAGCTGTAGCGGGCCGCAACACTGCTGTTGGCCGACGAGTCCGGTTACAGCCCGGTCGACCTTGTTGGTTAAAAACCGTTTAGAGCCCACTGAGACGAGCCGGAGCACGTCGTGAAGTGCACCACGCATCGAGAAATCGTCCGGCAGTTGCAGCGGGATGGCCGGAGATGGCTGCCGGGTATCGATAAATTCTTTTTGCGGGAGGCTGCCCAGTAGCCTGTCTATGCTGATGTCCACCGGGGTGGTTGCACTGTCGCGATCATGGAGGACAAAACGGAGGTCGCCGGTGACCTCGCCCAGATCTTCACAATGCACCTTCTCTCGCTTACAGAGGGCCTTAAACTGTTTCATGTTTTCGGGACGGATGAGGAAGCCACAACGCTCCTGATATTCAGCCACATAGATTTCCAGGACCGACATGGTGGGGTCACCGACGCGGATGTTGCGGATCTCAACCCGACCGCCGCTTGCCTCCACCAGTTCCTTGAGAACATTGGCTGGTCCGCCGGCACCCTGGTCATGGATAACCTGGACCAGGGTCCGGTCACCCATCTCGTTGCAGGCACGGATGACCCGGGTCATCTTCTGCTCCATTTCGGCATCACCACGTTGTACTGCGTCAAAATCCAGATCTGAAATATTTTCCCCCTGCATCATCGAGGACGCAGCCCCGCCGCCAAATCCCACCCGGTAGGCAGGGCCGCCGACCTGGACAATCCGCATGCCTTTTTCCGCCGGCTTTTTTTCAGTATGACGAGCATCAATCTGCCCAATACCGCCGGTAAACATGATGGGCTTGAGAAAGCCCCAGCGTTGGCCGTCGGCCTGGTGCAGATCAAAGCTGCGGGTGAAACCCTGAATGAGGGGTTCACCGAATTTGTTCCCGTAATCCGAGGCACCATTGCTGGCCTCGATCTCTATGTCCAGGGCGCTGGCCAGGTTTTTCGGACAGGGATACTTTTCTTCCCAGGTCAGCGGATATCCGGGAATATGAAGGTTGGCCACGCAGTAGCCGGCTGTACCAGCCAGAACAGAGGCACCCTGTCCTGTGGCGAGGACATCTCGGAGGCGCCCACCGGTCCCGGTTTCCGCACCGGGAAACGGAGCGACCCCGGTGGGGAAGTTATGCGTTTCGGCGGTGAGCAGCGCATGTGCGGTGATGGTGCGTTCAACCAGGGGTGAGGGTGATCCCGGTTTACCCGCCTGTAACACTGGTATTTCATGCCCCTGGAGGGCGCTCGAGTTATCCTTGAAGGCGATAACGCTGCCCCTGGGGTTCTTGTCCAGGGTGTCTGTGACCATCTGGAAAAGGGTTTTCTTCTGGGGAACGCCATCCAGGATCTGCAACCCCTTGAAAAAACCATGCCGGGAGTGTTCCGAGTTGGCATTGTTGAGATCCATGATTTCAACGATGGTGGGATTGCGACCGTGCTCCCTGACAAAGTAATCATAATAGAAATTACGGTCCCATTCGTCCATGGAAATACCCGGAATGTCGAGCAGGGCGTCAGGCCCTTTTGTTAGCATATCCACCTCATACACCGCTTCCGGAGTAACCCCGGTGGCAAAGGAGGTCAGTGGCTCTGGATACAGGCATTCGGTCATGCGGTCATGGTGACCAACGACAAAGGTGTCGATTGCCTCATCCCGAGGGACCTGGTAACGGCGGCTACGCTCTATCCGGGTAATGCAGGTGAGTCCCACCGCACCACAGATACTCACCATATTCGAAGACCAGGCAGTGGCAAAATTGAGTCGTGGCCCGACCTCCACTACCCGTTTGCCAACGAGCAACGGCTCCAGGGAAACGGTATCGGCAACAAAACCATCGGCCAGCAGCAGCCGCAGCGTCTGAGTCTCTTCAGCTGACAATGGCCGGGAAGATTCAATATTGAAACAGTGAACGAGGCCTTCGCCGACGCGTCGGTACATCCTTGTAACAGTGTATCCCATGATCGTTGGTCCTTGCTGGCGATTCCTGGTGACGAGGTTTGTATGGGTAAGGTCTACATAGTACCATTACCCTGGCTTTTGCCGTAAAGAATTCTTTGTGGCAAACAAATATATCTTAGAGGCCTTCCGCGATGTTTTAACTATTTGATTTTTCGCTTAAATACTGGATGCCGAAAAAGCTGTAACAGGTATAAGGACACTCTTTCGAAGGATAAAGAGTATCGTGAAACGAAGAGATCAGCAATAAGAACAATTATTCAACTGTGCTATGGTTGGCACAAAAAACAACAGGTTACGTTCATGGAGCCTTGCTGGATCAATATGCTGACAATGCTGACGATTTTTCTGCTGGCGATCTCAACTCTGGACCAAACTTTGCACTGATGGTCAACCTCTCTCTGACACCGTCACACTGTGCCGGAATCTATACCGCCCTTGGAGTGGCAACAGGCAGTGGCCTTTTTGCCATGGCCGGATTATTCGGGGTGATCCTCCTGCTCAAAGATCTGCCATACGTTGACGTCCTGCTGCCCTTTCTGGGAGGTGGATATCTCCTGTGCCTCGGCATGACCATGGTCTGGCAGAGTTTGCCGAAGGTGTCGCAGGCAGCAGCAGATCTCCGGCCTACAATTCTCCAGCGTTGGCAGGCAGATCGTACAGGTCTTTTCACCCTAGTGGTCAAATTTTCACCACTACTCTGGGCCAAGTTTTTTTTAAAGCGACACCTCTCCCTCGCCCGGCGGCAAAAGGCAAAATTACCCCAGGAGAGAGAGTCATCCAGGGGAAAATCATTGCAATCAGGTGGAGCTGTGCCTCCTCTCTTCCCAAACAAATTTAGCAGTTCAGTTTCACTGGGACCGCAGATCAACGATCAGCAGTGCCTGCTGCTCAATCAGGACCTGCAGGCTCTTGGTGGCGGGCGTGGTGGGGCTCATCGATTCTCCCTGGTGGTATGAAAGATAATGGTTGGAAACATCTCCTGTACGTGGGCTATGCGCCAGGCGCCATCAGCCAGGAAGGTAAGGTTGTCTTCCGCATCCATGGCCAGGTTAAACTGATGCTTGCGTTCAAACTCCTTGAGGGTTAGGGGGTCATCGCAGCTAACCCAGCGGGCAATGGTGAACTGCATGGACTCATACGTGGCGTCCACACCGTATTCGTCCTTGAGCCGGGCCATGGAGATCTCGAACTGAAGTATCCCTACCGCGCCGAGGATATAGTCATTGCCCATTATAGGACGAAACAGCTGCACCGCTCCCTCCTCGGCAAGTTGCATCAACCCCTTCTGCATCTGCTTGGTCTTCAGCGGGTTACGCAGCACCACCTTGCGAAAATGTTCGGGCGCAAAGTGGGGGATTCCGATAAATTTCAACGCTTCACCTTCTGTGAAGGTATCACCGATCTTGATGGTGCCATGATTATGGATGCCAATGATATCACCGGGAAAGGCTTCATCGACATGCTCGCGGTTCTGGGCCATGAAAACCGTGGCATTGTGCAGGCTCACCTCCTTGCCCAGCCGGTGATGGCGGACCTTCATCCCCCTGGTAAACTTGCCTGAGCAGATGCGGAAGAAGGCTATACGATCGCGATGCGCCGGATCCATGTTTGCCTGGATTTTAAAGGTAAAGCCAGAAAAGGCCTCCTCTTCCGGAAGTACTGTACGGGTGAGGGTTTCCCGTGGGCCAGGGCCAGGGGAGAGCTCCACAAAGGTATCCAGCAATTCGCGGACACCGAAGTTGTTGATGGCGCTACCAAAAAACACCGGGGTCTGGCCGGCATTGAGGTAGTCTTCCAGGCTGAACGGATTAGCGGCACCTTCAAGCAGCTCAATATCCTCACGGAGGTGATCGGCATCAACAGCACCAAGGAGCTCGTCCAGGCGCGGATCAGCAAGGTCATCGATAAGTACCGCATCCTGGGGGCGGCTGTCCTGACTGGGGGTAAACAGATTGATCTGCCGGTGGTGCAGATTGTAAACCCCTTTGAAGCCTTTGCCCATGCCGATTGGCCAGGAGAGTGGCACACATTCGATCTGCAACTTTTCCTCAATGTCGGCGAGAATATCCAGCGGTTCCAGGCCATCGCGGTCCAGCTTATTGATAAAAGTCATAATCGGCGTGTTCCGCAGACGGCAAACCTCCATCAGTTTGGTGGTCTGCGGTTCAACGCCCTTGGCCGAATCAATAACCATCAGTGCCGAATCCACGGCGGTGAGTACCCGATAGGTATCTTCGGAAAAGTCCTGGTGGCCAGGGGTGTCCAGCAGGTTGATCTCATACTCTTGATAATGAAACTTCATTACCGAGGTGGTCACGGAGATACCACGGTCTTTTTCCACGGCCATCCAGTCGCTCATGGCATGCGTACTGGTCTTACGCGATTTGACCGCACCGGCCATCTGGATGGCACCGCCAAAAAGCAAAAGTTTTTCGGTCAAGGTGGTCTTGCCGGCGTCGGGATGGCTAATAATCCCGAACGTCCTGCGCTTGGCGATTTCTTGTCTCAGGGAACTGCTCACTGTCCTTCCTGTATCCTCGGTATAGGTTGAAAAAAAAGATGGGCCGAAAACGGCCCATCAGGCAGAAGCAGCTATACCTGGTTGTTGGGGAAATGTCCAGTGTCTGCTATACTGGATACAGTCGGTTCTGCTGTGCCGGACCCTGCCGGATACAAGAGAAGCGGTGGGACCGTGAGCAGCTCAGGAGGTTATCCCAGGTACAGAAGGCGGCGAGCCAAGAGCATATATCTCCTGACGAGAAGAGCTCTTTTTTACTTTGTTGTAAATGGACATCATAACCAAGAATAAGCTCAGCAATATTCGGATCAAGTTCAAAGAGATCTCCACCGATCTGAGGTGGGAGCTTTCAGTAACAAACGGATTCGTGGCCTGAGCCCTCGGAGAGTGTACATTGAAGAAACAGGACAAAGACATGGCTTCCACCGTCGCAGTATTTCTTCATGGCCTTGATTCTTCCATTCATGGCACCAAGGGCAGCTGGTTTACCAGGCATTTTCCCCTGGTAGCCATGTGGAATTACCAGGGCAGCCTGGCTGAAAGGCTGACACAGCTTGAAAAACAGGTCAACGGGGCACGGCAGCTGATACTGGTGGGGTCAAGTTTTGGCGGCCTAATGGCAGCCTGCTACGCTGTCCGTCATCCTCGGCAATGCCGCCGCCTGATCCTGCTTGCCCCTGCCTTGAATTTCTCCAAGTATCAACCGCCTGAAAAACCTCTGACCATGGAAACCCTGATGATAATTGGCAAGAACGATACGGTCTGTCCGCCGGAGCTGGTCCTCCCATTGGCCAGGGCCACATTCAGTAACCTCCAGGTTCAGATCGAAGACGACGACCACCTCCTCCAGCAGGTGTTTCCGCAGCTCCCCTGGGCAGAACTACTGACCATTTCCGAGAAACTCTCAGAGAGATAAGGACCACTATGCCACCAGTAACCATTGAAATGCTGATCGTTTTTATACTGCTGGGCGTGGCAGTATTCCTGTTCGTCACCGACCTGCTGCGGGTTGACCTGGTGGGTCTACTGATGATGGTGGCCCTGCCCTTGACCGGGGTCGTCACGCCAGTACAGGCGGTGGCCGGGCTCAGTTCCAACGCAGTGGTGTCAATCATCGCCGTCATGATTTTGGGAGCTGGGCTCAATCGCACCGGCATCATGGACGTGGTGGCCGCAAAGATCATCCAGGTGGCCGGACGCAGTGGTAACCGGATCATGGTGGTGGTATCTGCGACAGTAGCATTCATCTCAAGCTTCATGCAAAACATTGGTGCAGCCGCTCTTTTTCTGCCGGCAACCATGCGTATCAGTCGTCAGTTAGCAATTCCCACCAGCCGTATCCTCATGCCCATGGGTTTTGCAGCCATCACCGGAGGTTGCCTCACGCTAGTGGGAGCCAGTCCCCTTATCATGCTCAACGATCTCATGGAGGGGTGGTGGCAAAACAATCAGGCCATGGTGCAGGGGCGTGAGTTTATCCCTCTGGAGCTTTTCTCCATTACGCCCATCGGCATCGTGCTGCTGGCCAGCGTACTCTTTTATTTTGCTGTTTTTGGCAAATGGGTGTTACCCGAGACGAGTTGCATGGTTGAAGAAGACACTGCCGATAAGCGGTTACACGATATTTATGATGGCGAGGTAGGCCTGGCCTGGGAACTGGTCGTGCCAGGAGATTTTGCGGCGCAGAGCCTGGAGGAGTTAAAGCTTCGTCCCGGATACCATATGACAGTGATCGCTATCGCTCACGCTGGTACGACAAAAAAAGACATGGCCCCAATGAAGGACTCAGTCGTAGGTCCGGGTGATACCCTGGCGGTGATCTGCTCTGAGCGGCATGTCCGGCGTGCTGCCGAAGAGTTGGAATGGCAGCTGCGGAGTCAACATGTGGTGTTCAGTTCTCAACTCTCACCCGATGAGGCCGGTGTTATCGAGGGAGTGGTTGTCCCCCATTCCAACCTGAGTAAGCATACTATGGAGGAACTGCAGTTTCGTCAACTCTACCGGGTCAATCCCCTGGCCATTGTCCGCGGTGATACTATCATTGTCGATGATATCAACGTCACCAAGTTGAGACAGGGAGATACCCTCCTGCTGCAGGGGCCCTGGAAGCAGTTTCGCCTGCTTGAAAAAAAGATGGATATCGCTTTTATCGAGGAGATTCGCGGCGAAGAAACCAAACCTGACCGCCTTAAATTTGCGCTTTTTTTCTTAATGATGTCGCTGATCATGGCGCTCAGCTTCCATGTGAAGCTCTCCATAGCCCTGCTGACCGGGGCGTTAGGCATGATGATCACCAGGGTCATTCCTGCAGACCGTGCCTACGAAGCGGTTGACTGGCGAACCGTCTTTCTCCTCTCCGGCCTTATTCCCTTGGGGACAGCCTTTGAAAATACCGGCGCCGCCAATTGGATTGCCCAGACCATCCTCGGCGCTATCGGTCAGCCGCCAGCCCTGCTTTTACTCGCTGTTATCAGCCTGCTTTCTTCCTTTTTTGCCCTGGTGGCCTCCAATGTCGGGGCTGCGGTACTTATGGTGCCCCTTGCCATGAATATGGCGGTGCAGACCGGTATTGACCCGATGACCAGTGCCATGGTGGTGGGGATGTCTGCCTCCAACACCTTCATTCTGCCAACCCATCAGGTCAACGCCTTGATCATGCGGCCCGGCGGCTACCGTACCTGGGATTACATGCGGGCAGGTGCCGGAGTGAGCGTGCTGTACCTCGTGATTCTGGTGGGAATGGCCTGGGTGTTTATGCCCGCTTAAGAACACGTCATGAGGTGTTGGCTGCATCCCCCCGGGTTTCCATACCGAAGGGTTTCAACGCTGCTGTAAGCCCGCCATTCCTGGAGGTATTGGTCAACAAGCAGACACCATCTGGGGATTACCAGACCGTGGCAGCCCGGTTCAAAAATCCTTCAAAGGGCTCTTTCGCCGAGTTGCAGCAATACCGCTTGTCATTGCTGTACATATTGTTCGGCGTCAAGCAATTGCCTTTTTCGCTCCATTCCCCAACGATAACCGGTAAGTTTTCCGTTCTTGCCGAGTACTCGATGACAGGGAATGAGCACGGCTATCCGGTTTGCTCCACACGCCGTTCCCACGGCACGAACTGCTTTTGGCCTGCCAATCCGCCTGGCCACATCCGTATAGCTAACTGTTTCCCTGACCTTAATCTGGCAAAGCTCTTTCCAGACCTGTTGTTGAAAGACAGTGCCCCGCAGATCAAGCGGCAGGGTGCACTTTTCGTCTGGATGGTTAATCTGCTGAATGACAGCCCTGATGATTGGCTGAAACTCGGGACCACCCTCGGTAAGAGTTGCTCCGGGAAACTGACCTTGAACCAGGGCGGGAAGCTCCTCCGGGGTGTCGCCAAACATAACAGCACAAACCCCTTGGCTGGTGGTAGCAACAATTACCCAACCAAGAATGCACGGAGCCGAGGCATAGGAGATAGCGAGCGGGGTTTTCTTCTTTTGCATAGTGTTTTCTAAGGCTGGTGTCTACGTTCCGGATGAATGAGAGTTGCCACCTCTTCCAGGACCTGGCAAAGGTGAGTGGTGAAGGGCTGCAGACCAGGTCCGGATCAAGGAGGTGGATCCGTTTTGTGCGGACCGCTGTCAGGGAGGTGAACGCTTGCCACTTCTTCATTTCCCGGGCGGCAACGCCGGACGCATCATCCATGAGGGCGAGGAGGATAACGTCGGGATCGCGAGCCAGTACCTTTTCGTAGCCAATAAGGCCGCTTTGCTGCTGTCCGGCAATATTAATGCCGTTGCCAAGCCTGATATAGTCGTTGGTAAAGCTGCCGGGGGTTGAAGCAAACAGTGGCCGGGTTCCGATCTGAAGAAAGACCTTTTGTGCCGGGAGTCCGGCGACATTGCGGGTGATGATGTCTACGCGCTTGTGTGCTTCGGTGACAATACGTTCAGCCTCCTCCTCGCGATGGAGGAGGACTCCCAGCTGTTGTACTTGCACGCAAAGGTCGGCAAAGGTTTCCGCCTGCCTGAATTGAACGACCCTAAGCCCCAGTGATCTGAGCGTATCCACCAGCTTCGGTGGGGTCAGGCTGGTGGCGAGCACCAGTTCGGGATTAAGACTGAGCACCCTTTCCACGGAGATTTCCATGACTGAGCCAACCTTGGCTGTCTGGCGTGCCGCCTCAGGCCGGGTGCAGTAGATGGTGCTGCCGACCAGCCGATCACCGGCACCGAGCAGAAAAACATTTTCGGTGTTGATGGGACCCAGTGAGACGATACGTTGGAGGGGGCCATGTTCTGCACAACCAGACAGGGCCGGAAACGACAGGACCAACAAAAGTACCAGCAAAAGGAGAGGTTGCACGAGGACCGTACCAGATACGGGAGTACACCCTTCGCATCGGGCTACAGGCAACCTTGAGGTCTTTAGGTTCCGCTTCAGAATTCCACCCCTTTTTGTGCCTTGATTCCTTCCTTGTAGGGATGCTTCACTGCCTGCATCTCTGTGACCAGATCTGCCTGTTCGATGAGTTCAGGAGGTGCGTTGCGCCCGGTAATCACCAGGTGCAGCGCCGACGGTTTAGCTGCCAGCGTCTGCAGAGCCTCGCTACGATCAATCATATTGTAGAGCAGCAGATAGGTAAACTCATCGAGCACTATCATGTCATACTTTCCAGAAGAGATCGCCTCTTTCGCCTTACTCCAGGCATTGATTGCCGCCGCCTTGTCCTTGTCCAGGTCGTCGGACTTCCAGGTAACGCCGCGTCCTTCGACGAGCAACTCGATAGTCTCGGGAAACCGAGCGATCGCCTCCATTTCGCCATATTTCCAGGATCCTTTGATAAACTGCAGGAAGAGAACCTTCATGCCATGACCTGCTGCGCGCATGGCCATGCCCAGGGCCGAGGTGGTTTTACCCTTCCCGTGCCCGGTGAAGACCATCAACAGTCCCCGGGGTTCCTGCCCGGTGTTGTCCTGTTTTTTAGGGTGCATCGATTCCGTTCTTGCCACCGCGTTTAAGGGTAGGTTGGGCAAACAGGTGGATTTCTCTCGATAAACTCGCCGACAAGCGTTGCTGCCTGTTCAGGGGTATCCACCAGCTGCAGCAGATCGAGATCCTCCGCATTGATGCAACCTTCGCCGAGCATGCTGCTGTGTAACCAGTCGAGAAATCCTTGCCAGTACCCGCAACCATAGAGAAACAGCGGAAAACGACGGATCTTTCCGGTCTGGATCAAGGTCAGGAATTCAAAGAGTTCATCAGCGGTGCCAAAGCCACCCGGAAAGACGACACAGGCGGTGGCATGCCTGACAAACACCAGTTTACGGATAAAAAAATAACGAAAACGTAAACGCTGGTGCTGGTAGGGGTTAGGGCGCTGTTCTCTGGGCAGCTCAATGTTCAGGCCAATGGACCGCCCTCCGACCTCCTGACAGCCGCGGTTGGCCGCCTCCATGATACCGGGACCACCACCAGTGATGACGGCCAGTCCCTGCGCCGCCATTCGCCTGGCTGTATCACGGGCCGCCTCGTACAGCGGTGTTTGCTCGGCAATGCGGGCAGAGCCTAAGAAGGCCACTGCCGGTCCGATGTCATCAAGGCTTTCAATACTGTTGACTAACTCGGACTGGATGCGAAAAAACCACCCAGCCCTTGCCCTTGATCCACTGAGATCATCCATAGGATTTTTCACAAAAGTGCCTATTAGAGCAGGCCGTGGAAAAAATCATTTCCCTTGTCATCGACAAGGATGAAGGCCGGGAAGTCAACAACCTCGATTTTCCACACAGCCTCCATACCCAGTTCGGGAAAGTCCAGACACTCCACTTTTTTGATGTTCTTTTCAGCAAGCAGAGCAGCAGGTCCGCCAATGGATCCCAGGTAAAACCCACCATGCCGCTGACAGGCCTCGGTAACCTCTCGGGAGCGGTTGCCCTTGGCGAGCATTACCATGGAGCCGCCGTGGCTCTGCAGCAGATCCACATAGGAATCCATGCGTCCGGCGGTGGTCGGCCCGAAAGAACCCGATGGCTTACCTTCAGGGGTCTTTGCCGGACCTGCGTAGTAAACCGGATGCCGGGTCAGGTATTCCGGGATGGGTTCACCCCGGTCAAGGATCTCTTTCCACTTGGCATGGGCGATATCACGACCAACAATGATGGTCCCGGTGAGCCGCAATTGCGTGGCCACCTGATACTTTGACAGTTCGGCAAGAATCTCCGCCATGGGACGATTAAGGTCAACGGCGATGGCCTTGCTCGAGCGATGGCGGTACTCGTCGGGGATCAGCCTGCCGGGGTTACTGTCCATCTTCTCGATCCACAGCCCGTCTCCATTGATTTTGGCTTTGAGATTACGGTCTGCCGAGCAGCTCACCCCCATGCCCACCGGACAGGAGGCCCCGTGCCGTGGCATTCTGATCACCCGGATATCGTGGGCAAAGTACTTGCCTCCGAACTGGGCCCCAAGGCCAAGTTTGCCGGCAGCAACGGTCAACTCTTTTTCCAGCTTCACATCGCGAAAGGCCCGACCATACTCGTTACCTGTCGTGGGCAGACCATCAAGATATCGGGTGGAGGCCAGTTTGACGGTTTTGAGATTGGTCTCAGCGCTGGTGCCACCGATGACAAAGGCGACGTGATAGGGGGGACAGGCGGCGGTTCCCAGGGAGCGCATCTTGTCCACCAAAAATTTTTTCAGGGTTTCCGGAGTCAGGAGTGCCTTGGTCTGCTGATACAGATAGGTCTTGTTGGCGCTGCCCCCACCTTTTGCCATGAAAAGAAAGGTGTACTGAGCACCTTCGGTAGCATACAGGTCGATCTGTGCCGGCAGATTAGTGCGGGTGTTGACCTCTTCGTACATGCTCAGGGGCGCATTTTGCGAGTAACGCAGATTTTCTTCGGTATAGGTTTTGAAAATACCAGCCGAAATTGCTTCGGCATCGTTACACCCAGTCCAGACCTGTTGCCCCTTCTTGCCGATAACGATGGCTGTGCCGGTGTCCTGACAGAAAGGCAGGACAAAATCAGCGGCAACCTCGGCGTTGGCAAGCATGGTGAGCGCCACCTCGCGGTCGTTAGCCGACGCCTCGGGGTCCTCGAGGATACTGGCCACCTGTGCGTTATGGGAGGGCCTGAGCAGAAAGCTCACCTCGCGCATGGCCTCGTTGGCAAGGATGCGCAGGCCTTCGGGGTCGATGCGCAGCATTTCCTGATCACCGAAACGATCCATTGAGACGAAGTGTTCAGAGCCCTCCAGGCGTCGATACTCAGTGGTGTCTCTGTCCAGGGGAAATGGTTCCTGGTACACAAAGGTTGTCATAATGCCTCTCCTTGTCTGAATAAAGATGAAAACTACGCGTCGTGGCAGAGAGTAAAGCACTGCACACCGTTTTTGCCTGGAATGTATGCTGTTCGTATACCATCTTTACCTGGCAGTGTCATCACCAGCACTTAGATCAGAAAAAACGGTACCCGTAAACAGGTACCGGCAGATGCATGAAAGACAGACTCACCAAAACGCTCCTGGAGTCGGGCACCATTAGTCAGTCCAGTACAATGGGCTGTTCCCAGGTGTTCGATGGCGAAACTGGCCAGCTGCTGACAGGTGGCTGTGAACTGGGAGGGCTCGACAAAACCTAGGTGTGTCCCTCCCAGTACCAGATGCAGGGGGCGACCGGGCAGGTTACCTGTAATATGGGTTAAGGTGTTGATAATGCCACTGTGGGCGCAGCCCAGGATAACAACCAGTCCAGATACGGTGTCCAGTACCAGGGCCTGGTCATCCGCGACAGGATCAGGAACCAGGCAGCCTTCATCGCCGTAAATCCGCAGGTGCGGATCGGGGTGCTCGAAAGGTGTCACTCGGGGAATCTCGCCGCTGACGTAGACGTCTGTGGTTATCTGCGTAAACGTCGTCACCGGATGAAACCGTGCACCAAGCCCCTCAAGATGACTGCGCTTGTGGGGGATACCGATCTCGGTACAGGTTTCGCCTCGACAGGAGTAGCGGTCGTGGAATATGCCAGGATGGGCCATGACATTAATCGGGCCAGTATCTCGAAGGACCTCGGCAAGACCATTTGCATGGTCGTAGTGGCCGTGGCTCAGGACAATATAATCCAGTTGGCGCAAATCCTTGCCCAGGGCACGGCTATTGGCAATGATGGTGCGATTGCCCGTGTCAAACAGGAGATTACAGGCAGAACTTTCCAGGAGCACCGCCCACCCGTGTTCACCGAGAACATCCCGGGCCGGTGCTGCGGAGTTTTCACAAAGAACAGTCAATGAGCAGGCATCAATGGTCATGGCAGTATGTTAGACGAATTCAGCCATAACCGTGTTGGCCACGGTCAGGCCTTTGGTGGTGAGAAAAAGCCTCCGAGAAACAGGGTCAACGGTCAGGAGCCCCTGGCTGGTCAGTTTTGGGAGAAGGGCACTGTAGTAGTGCAAGGGGTCGAAGCTGAAGCGGCGTTGCAGGCGGGTCGCGCTCACACCTCGGGTCATGCGCAGCCCCAGCACCATGGTTTCACGAAAGCTGGCCTCACGGCCCAACTGCTCGGTGACACCCTGGGCTTGGCCAGGTACGTCGACCTGCCCGAGATAGTGTGTGACGTCAGCGCCGGCAGTGGTCCGCTGCCCCTGGTAAAACGAGGCAGCTCCAGGGCCAAGCCCCAGGTATTCACCACCGAGCCAGTAGTTGAGATTGTGGCGGCAGGCTCGCCCCGGTCGGCAGTAGTTGGAGATCTCGTAGTGGACATAGCCAGTCATGGACTGTCTGGTTCTGTCCATCATGTCGAGGAGTACCCTTTCGTCCGGCAGCGTCAGGCCACCTGCATCAAGCTGGCTTCTCAAGGGTGTTTGCGGCTCCACGGTCAACTCATACAACGAGAGATGTTCAGGGGCAAGGTCCAGAGCTGTGTCCAGATTGCGCTGCCAGTTGTCCACGTCCTGTCCTGGCAGGCCATACATCATATCCATGCTCAGATTGTCAAAGCCAGCCCTGCGCGCCGCCCGGATCAGGTCAACGGCTTCTGCCCCGCTGTGCAGACGACCCAGGCGGTGAAGGTCAGTATCATTGAAGCTCTGGACACCCACGGACAGCCGGTTAAATCCTGCCCGGCGCAAGGTGCTGAGCCCGGCTTCGTCAATGGTCGCCGGGTTGACCTCAATGGAGACTTCCGGGGTCTTGGTGCTGAAGGGCAGAGCGGCACGACATCGCTGCAGGAGATCGGCCAGCACCTCCGGCTCAAGCATGCTTGGCGTACCGCCCCCGAAAAAGATGGTGCTGAAACGATGCCCCTGCCAGCGGGGAACCTCGCTGTTTAACTCAGCGAGCAGGGCGGCAGGAAAAGCAGCGAGTTGCCGGCGGGTAGCGGCAACAGAGGGGAAGTTGCAGTAACAGCACTTGCTTCGGCAAAAGGGGACATGGACATAGAGTCCCGTCTGCTCAAGCCTGTCAGAGGCTGCTGCTGACCTGTCGACAGTCACGGTCAATCTCGGCCATGAGGCCGTGGTCGGCAAAGGAGTACACCGTGTCACCTGCGCCGATGATCAGATGGTCCAGCAGCCGAATATGCATGAAGGAGCAGGCCAGAGAAAGGGCCCGGGTGAGCTTCTTGTCCTGGGCAGAAGGCGACAGGCTCCCCGAAGGATGATTGTGGGCGATAACCAGGGCACTGGCGTTACGGGCGAGCGCCGCCTTGATGACCTCACGAGGATAGATGGTGTTGACTGTCACTGTCCCCTGACTGAGGATCTCTGTGTCAATGACGGCATGGGCGGCATCGAGAAAGACCGCTGTGAACACCTCCTGTTCCAAATCGCGCATGGTGTGGATGAGATAATCGGCAACGTCACGGGCGCTGTGCAGGTACTGCCTGCCCTTGACCCGCTGACGGAGGTAACGCCTGGCAACCCCCTGAATAAAGCCAAGGGCAAAGGCATTTTTCGGGCCTATCCCTTTGATGGCCTGCAGCCTGGCCGCAGGTGCATCCAGTACCGCCGGCAGAGAGCCCAGCTCTTCCAGGGCCCGACGGGCCGGAATTTTACAGTCGGTACGCGGTGTGCCCAGTGTCAACAGCATCTCGACAATCTCGGCGTCGGTAAAGGCTTCAATGCCCTGCTGGAGGAACTTATCACGGAGGCGCTGGCGGTGACCGGCGCCCTGTTGTTGGCCGGCGCCGCTATGCATTCAACTCCTGCTGAAAAAGTTTATTGGCCATCTGCGGGTTGGCCTTACCCCTGGTTTTCTGCATGAGCTGACCAACAAAGAAGCCGATCACCTTGGTCTTACCGTCACGGAACTGCTGTACCTGGTCGGGGTTATCCTCAAGGATCTCCCGTACCAGCGCGACAAGTTCATCCTCATTGCTCATCTGAAGAAGGCCCTTCTCCTGAACGAGGGTATCGGGATCTAAATCCTGTTCGAGCAGATCCGGCAGGAGCTGCTTGGCGATTTTTCCGCTGATGGTACCTTCATCCACCAGACAGAGCAGGCGGGCAAGCCGCTCGGGACGAAGGGGACAGGCAGCGAATTGCTCAGGGGTGTAAGTCCGTAACAGCTCGGTGCCGATAAAGTTGGCAAGTTTTTTGGCCTGTGGATACCCTGCCAGGGCTGTCTCAAAAAAATCCGCCAGTTCCCGTGAGCTGGTCAGGAGAAGCGCATCATATTCGGGCAGGTCCATCTCGTTGATGAAGCGGTGTTGCCGGTTGTCAGGGAGTTCTGGCAGCCGGGTGCGGACTTCGTCCACCCAGGCCTGGTCTATCATGAGCGGGACCAGATCCGGATCGGGAAAGTACCGGTAATCGTGGGCTTCCTCCTTGCCACGCATGGGCTCGGTACGGTTCTGGTCCGGGTTCCAGAGCATGGTCTGCTGGACAATTTCTCCACCGTCAAGAAGGATATCACGCTGGCGGCGCTCTTCGTATTCCAGGGCCAGCTGGACGTTGCGAAACGAGTTCATGTTTTTCAACTCGGTACGGGTACCCAAGGTGTTACTCCCTTTCGGGCGCAGGGAGATATTGGCATCACAACGAAAGCTGCCTTCCTGCATATTGCCGTCACAGATGTCCAGGTAACGGACAATCGCATGGAGTTTTTTGAGATAGGCAACCGCTTCGGCCGGGGAGCGCATATCCGGTTCGGAAACGATTTCCAGCAGTGGTGTGCCGGTACGATTAAGGTCGACATGGCTCACCGGTTCAATCTCATCGTGCACCAGCTTACCGGCATCCTCCTCCATATGAATTCGGGTAATGCCGATGACGTTGCACAGCTCGTCCACTCGGATTTCCAGGCGGCCGTGTTCACAAACAGGGAGCTCGAACTGGGAAATCTGATACCCTTTGGGCAGGTCCGGGTAAAAGTAGTTTTTGCGGGCAAAGCGATTTTCACGGTTAATGGTGGACTCGGTGGCCAGCCCAAGTTTGATGGCCGACTCAACCACTTCGCGGTTCAGCACCGGCAGGGAGCCGGGCATCCCCAGGCAGACCGGGCAGGTCTGGGTATTAGGCGGGGCGCCAAATCCGGTGGAGCAGCCACAGAAGATCTTGCTCCTGGTCTTCATCTGGGCGTGGACTTCCAGGCCAATAACAGTCTCAAACTCCATGATTACTCGCCATTCAGATCAGGGCCGCTCATGCTGCTGCCTGACCAGTTACGGATTTTTGCTAACTCTTCGGGCCATCCGGCTGATGCACGGATATTGACGAACATCCGCAACAGATCCATGACCAGTCCGGTCAGTTCTTCAAACAGGGCAATACGTTCCAGGATTCTTCCTTCCAGGTCTTCACCGCTGTCACCACCATCGGCAGGTCCGGCAGTCCTGGGGAGGCGAATATTACGAAACTCCAGGGTTGCGGCGGTGAGGGTAACGCCAAACTCATGGTCACCCCGGACAATACGGATGCGGGCCTGCTCAGGCTTTTTACCCAACGCCAGCCCAGCCCTGGCCTCTTTGAGTTCGGTCTGCAGCCCCCGGCAAATGACCTTTTCGTTCGCCTCACCTTCACCATACTCCAGCAGCATATGCTTTTCAAAAACAACGATAATGTCGCCAATACCATCAACGGCAACACTGCCCCCCCGCTCCTCGGACTTGTACCAGAGCCAGGCCAGAAACTCCTGCCCCAGAAACCGTTTTTCCTGTATCAGTTCAACGAGATCCATGAGACTCTATATAAGCAGGGCTGGACGCAGATCTTCAAAGCCGGCTTGATACTCTCCAGCCACCAGGCGCTCTCCGGCAGTCCAGGGAATCTGCAGGGTCAGCGGCATGTCAAAGGTGTCACGGAAAAGGTCTTCGAGCTGGCTCAAGGCCTTTTTGTTCGTGGAAAAAAAGAGCAGGGTAGCATCGCCCAGGTTCCAGCAGAGATCATAGGTGGCTGGAACCGGCACGGATTTGCGCAGAAGTTCGGCACGTACGCGCTCTTTGATCTCCAGGCGAACCGCCCGGCCAAGTTGGGGAAGCTGCCGATCTTTTTTGATACGCTCCTCCTCTTTCATGACACATTTTTTTACAACAGCGGGAGAAACCTTGCGTTCGTCGACCCGCATGGTGAGGACAACGTAATCGGCAGCTGCGTAAGAGCTGTAGGCAAAATCAGCGTCAAACATATTGGCGACCGAAACCCATCCGATCGAATATTCATCCATGTTGTCGTCGATGTCGCGAAAGCTGTTGGCGGCAACCCGCTCAGCAACGAAATCCCAGAAGTTCGACGGAGGGCTCCCCCCCACCGTAAAGCGGACACAGGAAGATGATCCGGTTAGTAAGCCCATGAAAATCCACTGGTTAACTGTTCAGAGAAGTGATCTGTTTTCTTTGTAGAAGATATCAGATATAGCAGACCTGAGAAAAGGCAACAAGTCCTATCCCTCACGAAGGTCTTTTCCGGGTGGACGTGAAGAGCAATAATCGACGGTTTTTTGTTGACAGGACTCGTTGAAACGGGTAACTAGGTTGTCCCTGTGTTGAAGGGTCGTTAACTCAGTTGGTAGAGTATCTGCCTTTTAAGCAGAGAGTCGTTGGTTCGAGTCCAACACGACCCACCACATACGCATAGAGTCCCCATCGTCTAGTCAGGTCCAGGACACCGGCCTTTCACGCCGGCAACACCGGTTCGAATCCGGTTGGGGACGCCAGATAATAAAAAAAAGGAGCTGGAATATTCCAGCTCCTTTTTTTTATCAGGATTATCGACGCGACACATAACTGATACGACAATCTGTTCACAAAAAAACCAGGAACAACAACTTGTTGTCTTTCACTGTCCCGTCAAAACACCGTACGATGCAAAGGTTTTGACAGCAGTCGCCGAAAATATTCTGTTACCAGTCCCATGCGCTCGAATGCATGAAGAGCTGTCTATATTTTCACGACTTTTGGCGGCAACCAGCGGTTCGAAAAAGCCAGGGCAAACGAATCTTCCGGCCTCAAGACGCAGTGTACCTCACGAAACACCTCAACAGGCCGGATCCGCAAAAAAGCCATTGCCCGACCAGCTACCAACAGCCTGCAGAGCAATACCCACGACCGACAAAAGAAGAGAAACAGCCTATTAGCGGGTGAGCTGCCGATATCGGAGGCGATGGGGCTGATCAGCCTCAGCACCTTTGCGTCGTTTATACTCCTGGGCATACTCCGAATAATTACCCTCGAACCAGACCACCTCGGAATTTCCTTCAAAGGCGAGGATATGGGTGGCGATCCTGTCGAGGAACCAGCGGTCATGGCTAATAATCACGGCGCAGCCGGCAAAATTGTCGAGCGCCTCCTCCAGGGCCCGCATGGTATTGACATCCAGATCATTGGTGGGCTCGTCCAGCAAGAGCACATTACCGCCATCCTTGAGCACCCTGGCGAGATGTACCCGGTTGCGCTGCCCTCCGGAGATTTCCCCCACCTTGTTCTGCTGCTCACTGCCGGTGAAATTGAACCTGGCAACATAGGCCCGGGCATTCACCTCACGGGTGCCCAGCCAGATGGTCTCCTGACCGTCGCTGATGGCCTGGAAAATCGTGTGGTTTGGATCCAGGGCATCGCGTTCCTGGTCGACCCAGGCCAGTTTCACTGATTCGCCAACACGAAAAGCACCTTCATCAGCCTGCTCTGCGCCGGTGATCATCTTAAACAGCGTGGTCTTACCAGCGCCGTTGGCCCCGATAATGCCAACAATCCCCCCCGGTGGCAGGGAAAAACTCAAATCATCCATGAGCAGACGATCACCAAAGGCCTTACGCACACCCTGCGCCTCGACCACCAGTTTACCCAGGCGGGGCCCGGGCGGGATGTAGATCTCCAGATCCCTGATCTTCTCCTGGGTTTCCTGGCTCAGCAGGTTTTCATAGGCATTGATCCTCGCCTTGGACTTGGCCCGGCGGCCCTTGGCTGACATATTGATCCATTCCAGTTCGCGGGCGAGGGTGCGCTGCCGCTCGCTCTCCTTTTTCTCTTCCTGGGCAAGTCGTTGCTGCTTCTGCTGTAGCCACGACGAGTAATTGCCTTTCCACGGAATACCATGGCCCCGGTCCAGCTCCAAGATCCAGCCGGCAACGTTGTCCAGGAAATAACGATCATGGGTTACCGCGATCACGGTGCCAGCGTAGCGCTGAAGATGCTGCTCCAGCCAGGCCACAGATTCGGCATCGAGGTGGTTGGTGGGTTCGTCCAGCAGCAGGATGTCGGGCTGCTTGAGGAGAATGCGGCACAGGGCAACCCGACGCTTCTCTCCTCCGGAAAGAACAGCGGTAAGCTGATCTCCCGGTGGGCAACGCAGGGCATCCATGGCCATATCCAGTCTGGAGTCCAGCTCCCAGGCATCCACGGCATCGAGTTTATCCTGCACCTCAGCCTGACGGGCAATCAGCCTGTCCATGGCCTCGTCATCCATGGGCTCGGCAAACTGCTCGTTGATCCGGTTGAACTCTTCCAGCAGGTCAACGGTTCCCTGAACCCCTTCCTCGACAACCTGCCGAACTGTCTTCGCCGCATCCAGCTCAGGTTCTTGCGGCAGATAGTCCACCGTATACCCCTCGGAGAGAAGGGTCCTACCCTCATGCTCCTGATCAATTCCTGCCAGAATTCGCAGGAGGGTACTCTTGCCTGATCCATTCAGACCGAGCACGCCAATCTTGGCACCGTAAAAATAACTGAGGCTGATATCCTTGAGCACCTCGCGATTCTTGTACTTCTTGCTCACCTTGATCATCGAATAGATGATCTTGTTGGGTTCGTCGCTCATAACGCTCTCTTTCCTTGTTGTTCATCTGCTCTGGCGTCAGCGAACAGCGACGCCAACTGTTTCCTTGGCACGCCCCTGCCTCTCTCAAAAAGGCGGTTATTTTTTGCTGCTACCCGTTCACTGCTGCGGTTCCCTTACCCGTGACAGACCAGGAATCAGGGTCTGTGTACTCCTAACTCCGCGCAGGGACCGCAGATGCATGTAGGTGAACTGATTGATCAGCTCGGCATCGGAACTCAGCAGATCCCGGGAGAGGACTACCTTGACCAGCAGGTCGACCGAGCCGTGGATGGAGTGGACCTCACGGACTTCGTCGAGAGCCATGAGCCGGTCAATGATCTTCATCTCCTGTCTGCTGTCCACATCCATCATGATAAAAACGATAATCTCGCGCTTCATCTCTGGATACGATGCTTGAGCGTGGTTCTGCATGGTCTCTCTGAAGGCCTCCATGTCCTTGGGGATAAGCTGGTCAATACCGAGACCATAGGTTCGGTGCCGGCTCCATTCCCATTGATGAATCGAAATGTACAGATACAGGTCATCGACAGTACGGCCGGGAAATCCACCAACCAGACCGGAAGACTCGATCAGCATCACCAATGGTCGGTAGATGGTCCGGTACCAGTCTGCTGCCGCCTCCTGATAACCGATCTCTTTTTCCTGTTGCCGCTCCAGATACGCCTGGTGTACCCGGATCTGCTGCTCAAGATGGACAAACTGATCCAGCTCGGTGAGCTCAATGGTATTTGCCAGCCCGGCCTTGTCGCGGAAACCGGTCTTCTCCAGATAGAGCCTGTTGTCCAGCGTGTCGGCAGAGGGCAGCAGCTCAAGGATATGGGCGGAAATATGGGTGCGCTCCAACTCACGGGCGGCAAGAAAACGGTGATGGCCGTCGAGGATAAAAAAATCGTTTTTGATCTGATAGAGGCTTATGGGCGGCAGGGCGCGGCCAGCAATCATGGCCTGCAGGATATTTTGATACCGCTCACTTTTTTCGGTCTGCTTCGGACGAAAACGACGGTCAAAATCCTGATAACGGCCAACCGTGCCAACGATCCGCTCCAGAGCGATCTCGGAAACACCGCGTTTTACCGCGGCAAAGGCCTGCTCGGACTCCCGGGCCGCTTCAAAATCCTTGAGCTCTCCTTCTCTGGTTTTCCGCCGCTCTTTGAACCCTGTTATCCAGTGTGTCAAGGTCATGGACACCTCACCTCAGGCCGGTTTATTCCTGACTGGCAGCCTGTCCCAGTTCATCGTGGCTGGCAATCACCTGCCACCGCCAACCAGCCCCTTCTTCACGTCGCTCTTACCAGATCGAGGACGACCTTGCAACACCGTGAGGCGTCGATATCAACGGGGCGTTACCAACAGGCAGATGACCCTGTGCGTTTCTTTAAGGGCAACCTGATATTATTGTGCTATGGTGGTGGTTATGTACAGTCCTAATGGTAGCCCTGAGACTCCCATAGCACCCTGGTGGGAGACCTCTGTACTTGATGCGACTGTACAGGTAAGTAGTGCCGTTTGCCGAGCCGCACCCGACGCTCTTGAATCAGGGTAACTGTTCGCATGGCAAGAAATCTCGGAACTATCAACCCGCTCTTTGGCAGGGCTATGCACAACTACAGCCGGCAGGTGAAGCGGTAAAACTGGCGGCAAGGCCTTACCAGAGAACTTCATCAACAACCAACAAGAGGAGACAGCACATGGCAAAGTTGACCATCGTCGCAAACATCACGGCAAAGGCTGACAACATCGAGCAGGTTAAAGCGGAACTTCTCAAGTTGATTGCTCCGACCCGCATAGAAAAGGGTTGTATCAGTTACGACCTGCACCAGGATAACGAAAATCCGGCCCATTTTCTGTTTTTTGAAAACTGGGAATCGCGTGAGCTCCTGCAGGCACACCTGGAATCTCCGCATCTCAAGAACTTTGTCGCAGTAACCGAGGATGCCCTTGCTGAATTCACTATCAACGAGATGACACAGATCCCGTAAATCCACAGAACACTACTGACGTGATGCGCCAAAAGGCGCATCACGAAAAAAACGTCACAGGCCTCCAACCTTTCTAGGCCACCCTCTTGCACCAAACCGGCATCTTACTGGAAAGACGTAGAAATCTTGGGTCGTTGTCAATGCCGTCATCCATTTTCATATTGGCAATAAGGATACCACCGACCTTGAGCTGATCTTCGACAAGTCGCTCAAACCTCACCTGCGGTTCCCTGCTACTAAACGGACGAAAGTAATAAATGACATCAAAGGTGGCAACGTCGTCAAACGCCCAGATGTCATGTGCAAAAATCCGCTCTTTTCCCAGGAGCTGCCGGGCAATGGGGAGGGTGGCCGTATCCTTTTCAATGCCGGTCACCTGAAAATCCATCATCTCGGCCAGCAGCAGAATATTGCCGATGCCGCAGCCGATATCGATAAAAGACAACTCGGCAATCACCTGGCCGCGATTAACGAGAAAATCCCTGGCAAGCCGTATCTGTTCGTAGGCCTGCCGAGTATCCATGGCCACGAAAGAGTACTCATGGGAGATATCATTGCTGCTCCGGGGGACCGTCTGTCGGGTAAAATAACCGATAAACCGGTTAATGACCCCAAAGAGTATGTCATACTCCTCTTCTCGTATACTGCGGGTCAATTCATCCATATAGCCAAGCCATTACGTTCAGACAGCCGTTTGTTTACCGGCATATTGTTCTCAAAGCCACCAGATGCGGGCGTCCGACACACTGCGTAAAATGACAAAAGAGCTGCAGCAGACACTGCAGCTCTTTTGTCATTTCTGGCGCGCCAGGGAGGATTCGAACCCCCGGCCCACGGCTTAGAAGGCCGTTGCTCTGTCCAGCTGAGCTACTGGCGCAGCGGATAATTTGCGCTGCAATGTACCCGGAAGACAGGGCTGACGCAAGGGTAATTGAGCGGTTACCACCATGCAGCTCGCCTGACAGTCCTTTCCCTCATACCCTTCCCAGATGAGGCCAGCTGCAGCATGTACCATCGCCTTTTTCAGGAGTTCATCGCGAGCCACCAGACCAGCCTTTGGTCTGTCAGACTCGTTGCTCTTCCCCACTGGATTGATTTTTATGATAACACCATAAGATCAAAGTGAAAATTGGTGAGACATTGTCGTCATCAGCCAGGGACTGCACTCTTCATTGGCCACCGTTGAGGTATCAGCCTGACAACGGGCTCACCCTTCATGGTTACCTCTATTAGCGGCAAAGCTCTGCCAAAGCTGACAGAGCGCCTGACGGCAGGCCTCATCACCGACTGCCGCGGCCATACTGCTGAAACGCTCCGCCTCAACAGGATCAACCTGTGCGCGTTTCGGCATTGAGGAGGGCTCTTTTTCCGGCACCCGGTGCACCAGCTGCCAGCGTAGATCCTCCACCTGCCTGTCCGGCAGACAACCGCGAATCGCCTCCAGCAGCTGGGGTTTGAGCATCTGCATGTGGTGCATCATCACCGATGAGCGTACCTCCACCCAGAGGACATCATGACGAAAAAAAGCAGGGGCACTCATCTCCCCGAGCAGAGGCCCGAACAGCTCCTTCCATCTTCGATGCAGCAGCAGCAGGGGCCACTGCCCCTGCCACGCCTTCCTTGCATAGACATGCTCCAGACAATCTGCCACCGGAGTCAACTGTCCTTTTTTCTTGGTTGCCATAACAGGCAAGATACCTCCTGCCTACCTCCTGTACCAGAAAAAAGGGCCCTGTTCAGCGTCTTTTCTCCGGAAAAGAACTCTTCTCCGGATTCATTTTTTTACCCAGGCACACCTGATAAATTACCGCTTGACCTTCCCCGGAACAAATGGAATATGTTTGTAACATGTATTCAACATTGAACTCTTTGTAGAGATCAGGGTAATTTTATGCGTACGTTTCGCTTTTTTTTGTCGTGTTCACTTGCAACCGTTCTTCTTGCCCTGACCGGACTTGCCCTCCAGGCCGAAACTCTCGGCGAAGCCGTGCAGACAATGATCGCCACCAATCCGGATATCCGGGCGGCAGTCCATAACCGACTGGCTCGCAATCAAGAGGTCCGCCAGGCTCAATCCGGCTACTTCCCCACCATAGATCTGGTTGCCGGTATCGGTAACGACGTCGTTCAACAACCCTTTGACGATGATCTCTCTCCGCAACAGCTCAACCTCAGTCTCCGCCAGAACCTCTTTACCGGATTTGCCACCACCAACGAGGTACGGCGACAGAAGGCCCGGGTACGTTCTCAGGCCTATCTCGTGGGAAGTAGAGCTGATAACTCCGCTCTGAAAACCGCTGGTGTTTACCTGGAGGTGCTCAATACCAGTTCTCTGCATGAGCTGGCCCAGGAAAACCTGCTCATCCATGAACGCATTGCCGATCAGATCCAGCTTCGCCGTGAATCCGGGGTTGCCAGCACCGCCGACCAAGATCAGATCAGCAGCCGTTTAAGCCTTGCCCAGGCCAATGTGGTCAACACCCGGCAAAACCTCGAGGATGCCCGAACCGGCTACCTGGCAGTTGTCGGTCATCTCCCAGAAGCTCTGGTCTGGCCTGAAGCTCCTGACAGCTTCATGCCAGACTCCCGGGAAGAAGCCGAACAACTGGCCCTGGCAAACCATCCCACCCTGAAATCGGCCAACGCAGATATCCAGGCACGCCTTGCCCAGGACAACGTTGCCCGAAGCCCGTTCATGCCCATACTGGACCTGGAGCTTGACCAGATCTATGAGGACCAGACCAACTACAGTCATGGTTCCCGCGAAGACTTTCGGGCCATGCTTCGCCTGCGCTACAACCTGTTCAACGGATTCAAGGATCAGGCCCGCAAGGTCGAGACCCTGGAGCTGCTCAATGAGGCCAGGGAAATTCGCGACAACACACAACGCCAGGTTGTCGAAAGCATTCAGCTCTCCTGGATGGCCTATCGTTCCAACGTACAAAAAATCAGCTATTTAAAAAAACGAGTAACCTCTGCCAGTCGAACCGCAGAAGCCTATTCCCGGCAGTTCAAACTGGGGAAACGGACCCTGCTCGATGTTCTCGATGCTGAAGCAGAACGTATCGAGTCGCGGCAACAGCTGCTCAACGCCGAACATGACCTGCTCTACTCCAAGTACCGTGTCCTCAACGGTATGGGACGGCTTGTCAAGGCCCTGCATCTCCAGTGGCCGGAAGCCAGCCGGATTGACAAAAAATATGCCGATGAAACTGCCAGCGAAGAGGCTGATGCCACCTCCTGATCTCCTGTTGCGTGGCCGAGGCTTGTCACTCAGATATGAAGGGAGTGACAACTGTGCAAAATTCAAGGATCAGTGATCGTAGGAAGCCGTTACCGGCTCAAACAGTGCGACACCGCCTCCGCTTCCCTGGTGTTTTTTCTCCCTCATCCACGACGACACTTACGCTTGTTTTCCTTACCAACCTCTTGTGTTTTTGGACTTCTCCCGTCTTCACCGATGAAATCTTCTCCCTGAGTCCCCCTACACTGGAGCGTATCGGAAAACACTTTGGAGAGGATGCAAGACAGCGCCTGCTCGCATGGCAGCAGATACTTCAGGACAACAGTGACGCCACCGAACTAGAGAAGATCTCCAGGGTCAACACCTTCTTCAACCGCCTGGATTTCACCGATGACCGCACCCTCTGGCAGCAGGAAGATTACTGGGCAACACCAATAGAGTTTCTTGCCAGGGGCGGAGGTGACTGCGAGGATTTCTCCATCGCCAAGTTTTTCACTCTCAAGGCCATGGGACTTGATGAAAAAAGGCTTGCTATTACCTATGTCAAGGCTCTGGGGCTCAACCAGGCCCACATGGTTCTCACCTATTACCCCTCTCCAGGGGCCGAACCGCTGATCCTCGACAACCTTACCAGCAAGGTTCTCCCGGCATCCCGACGCCCTGATCTGCTACCGGTCTACACCTTTAACGGCGCAGGTCTCTGGATCGCCAAACAACGCGGCCGCGGCCAGATGGTTGGTTCCAGTAAGCGGTTGAAAAACTGGCGAGACCTGCTGGAACGGATGCACCGGGACACCCGATAACGAGGCGCTTATGACACTGTATCGACAACTCCTGCTCTACTCACTGTTACTGCTGCTGACGCTGTTTACTGTTCTCTGGTTTGCCAGGCTGGAAACCACCCGAACCTTCTTGAACGACCAGCTGTCAGTCCACGCCCAGGATACGGCCACCTCCCTGGGACTTTCCTTGTCCGCCCATCTGCACACCATGGATATCCCTGCCATGGAAACCATGATCAATGCTCTCTTTGATCGGGGATATTACCGGAGCATCTGCCTGCTGGATCTGGAAAACACAGCGATGGTGGAACGTTCCCTGGACGTGAAGGTGGAAGAGGTCCCCGAATGGTTTATCTCACTGGTGCCGCTCAACACCGTCCTGGCGGAAGCCCAGGTGATGGACAGATGGCAGCGCGCCGGCACCGTGCAGGTACAGTGTCATCCCGGCTATGCCTACAGGACCCTCTGGCAAACAACCCGGAACACCTCACTGCTCTTCCTGGCAACGGCACTCTGTATCATTCTCGTGGGTGGCGGCGTGTTGTCCCTGCTGCTGCGGCCCTTACGTCGTGTTGAACAGCAGGCATTGGCCCTGAGTAACCGGCAATACCAGCTGCAGAAGCAAATTCCACGCACCAGGGAACTTCGCAGGGTCGTTCTGGCAATGAACCACTTGACAAGTAAAGTCAGAGAGATCTTCGACAGTCAGAGTAAAACTGCTGACAACCTGCGGCGCCGGGTCTACCAAGATTCACTCACCGGGTTAGGTAACCGCCGTTTTCTCGAAGCAAGGGTTAACTCCAGCCTGGCAGCTCACCGCTCAGGTGACCGGGGAGCCTTCCTCCTTATCCATCTCCACGGACTTCAAGACATGAACCTGCAACAGGGGTATCAGAGTGGCGACGCCCTCCTGGTCGAGGCTGCAGCCCTGCTCAACGAGACGGCGCGTGAGCATGATCACGCCTTACTCGCCCGGCTCACCGGGGGCTATTTCGCGCTGTATCTTCCTGGAGTCAGCACAGATGATGCCCAGGGTATCGGACAGACCATCATGAAACAGCTATCTTCCCGGCTCAAGGGCGAAGAGTTAACCCTGGCCTTTGCCTTCTGTTCCATCGGCGGCGTAACCTTCGAAAGACAGGTTACCCTTGCCGAGCTGCTCAGTCAGGCAGATAATGCTCTGCGGCAGGCCCAGAGCGGCGGCGCAAACACCGTCGTCATTGTCGAGGCACATCCCAAAGAGGCCATGGACCGGACCCACTGTCTGCAAATTCTCCAGCAGGCCATGGACCGGCAGGAAATCTCATTGTTCACCCAGCCGGTGGTAACACCCCATGATACCGAGCATATTATTCATTTAGAGGTACTGGCCCGCATCATCCTTGAAGGACAGGTGTTCCCGGCAGGGATGTTCATGCCCCTGGCGAAAATGACTGGGACTCTCCACCGACTCGACAAGATAATCGTCACTGCCATTCTCAGCCATGTAAAGGAACAGGGCCCAATCCACAGACTCGCAATCAACCTTGCTCCGCACTCCCTTAACAAACCAGGCTTTGGAGACTGGCTCCTTGCGCAGTTGAAGATCCTGGCAGACATGCACCAGGGTATCAATATCGAGTTTGCAGAGACCCCTGCCCTAAAGGAGATGGCGAAGATTACCGCTGTTACCCGTCAAGTGCAGCAACTAGGCCATCGGGTGGGTATTGATCATTTTGGCCGCGGCCTGATCAATTACGGTTATCTCAAATCCCTCCGGCCCGACTACATAAAGGTAGACCGTACCTTCACCGACGAGCTCAAGGAAGACAACACCGACGATGCTGCCTTTTTCCTCAGCTCACTGTGCAGTGCCGTCCATAGTCTCGATATAGCGGTAATCGTCGAAGGGATAGAAACCGAACAACAACTGGAGCGGCTTCGCACCATCAACCTCGACGCCATGCAAGGTTTCTTCATTGAAGAACCCAGTCCCCTGGTCACCAGGGGGCTGTAGGGGAGAAGCGTACCATGGCCTCTCAGAGGATATCATCGACGATAAAACTGTCATCGTTGAGGTGATGACGGAGAGCTTTACGCTCCCGGAGTTTTTCCTGAGCCTCTTCAGGCAGTTCTGTCAACAAGATGACCTTCTTTTTGATGAGCAGGTCAACGAGATCCTCCAGAACCCTGATGATCGAGACGTCTGAGAGAGACAGCAACTGGCTCAGTTCAACCTCTGCTCCGGATTCCCTTAAAAATTCCGAAAACTCTTCATCCACCACAGAGATCGTCTCTCCCTGCTCTCCCGAACTGGCCAACCTGAGTCCCACAATCCTGCCTTCAGCATTGCGTTCGACGATAACCATTCTATTCCCTTGAAGATTTGACGAAGACAACTCCGTATGATTTACTGTTCATGATACCACAGCTATTCCATGAATCAAAAGGTGATGAACGCTTTTCTTCCATGACCGACAAGCAAACCACATCCCCAGGAACCTCCTGGGAGATGGGAAATGATAGCGATCTCCACGACGACCCCCTGACCGACTGCCTGGTCCAGCTCACCAGACTGCATGGCAGGCCCATGTCACGAACTGCCTTGCGCGCCGGCCTGCCCCTGGTCAACGATCGGCTCACGGTGGAGCTCTTTGCCCGGGCAGCCGAGCGGGCCGACCTCTCTGCCAGGGTGCTCAAAAGGCCCCTGAAAAAGATGACCGGCCTGGAGCTACCGGCCGTACTTCTTCTCAACAACCTGGGTGCCTGCGTTCTTGTCGCGGTGGACCGCGATACGTCCGAGGCAACAGTGCTCCTCCCAGAAACCGGCATGGGGGAGGCACGATTCAGCTTTGCTGAACTGGAAAAGCTTACCACCGGCTATGCCATCTTTGCCCGACCCAAATACCGACAGGAAAAGGCAATTGACGCAAAGGTAGAGCCAGGGGAAAAAAACTGGTTCTGGAAAACGCTCTTCTCCTCCTGGCGTATCTACCGTGACGTCCTCATCGCCAGTTTTCTCATCAATCTTTTCGGCCTGGCCGGGCCATTTTTCACCCTCAATGTCTACGACCGGGTCATCCCCAATCTCGCCTTCGAGACCCTGTGGGTGTTGGCCGTTGGTATCGGTGTCATCTATCTCTTTAACCTGATGATGAAGAGCCTGCGTGGCTACTTTGTCGATGTTGCCGGCAAACGGGCAAACCTGCGACTCTCTGCGATACTGTTTCAGAAAGTTCTTGGTCTGCGTATGGAGGTCCGACCAAAATCTGTAGGTGCTTTTTCAAAAAATCTTCAGCAGTTCGAAACCATTCGCGACTTCATCACCAGTTTCTCGATCACTGCCCTTATCGACCTTCCCTTCATGGGCCTCGGCCTGTTCGCTGTCTGGTATTTGGGAGGTATGGTGGTTTGCCTTCATTTGGGGGCAATAGTGCTTTTAGCCCTGTATGCCCTCCTTATTCAGGTACCACTGCAGCGTTCAGTCGAAAAAACTTTTCAGGCCTCGGCCCAGAAAAACGCCATTCTCGTGGAAGGGCTTTCCGGTATCGAGACCGTCAAGATGCTCGGTGCCGAAAGCCAGCTCCAACGCGCCTGGGAGGAAGCTGTCAGCTATATAGCCACCTGGAGCGCACGCAGCCGCTTCCTCTCCAACTCGGTGAACCACTTTTCAGACTTTGTTCTCAACATCGCTGTGGTGGGGACTGTTATTATCGGTGTCTACCGGATTGCCTCTGGTAACCTCAGCCAGGGCGGCCTCATCGCCCTGGTCATTCTCACCCGCCAGGCCATTGCCCCCATGACCCAGGTGGTCAGCCTGGCAACACGCTTCCACCGTGCCAGAGCAGCACTGAAAACATTAAACAGCATCATGGCCCTCCCGGTGGAACGGCCTGCAGGCAAGGCCTTTCTCCATCGCAGTACCTGCAAAGGCCGCATTGAGTTTAACGCTGTCAGTTTTACCTATCCTGAACAAAAAGGCCATGCCCTGAAAAATATCTCCTTGACGCTTGAGCCCGGCGAGAAGGTGGCACTCATCGGCCCCATCGGCTCAGGCAAGACAACCCTGGGTAAACTGCTGCTCGGCCTGTTTGAACCGAGCGAGGGGATGGTGAGCCTGGACAGCACCGACATTCGCCAGATCGATCCGGCACAGCTGCGTCACTTTATTGGGTATGTTCCCCAGGATATCACCCTGTTTCGGGGTACTCTCCGCGATAACCTGACCCTGGGCTCCCAGGACGTGGAAGACACGACCATTCTGCGGGCAGCAGAGATGAGTGGCACAGCTGATTTTATTGGGCGCCATTCCCAGGGATTTGACATGGAGGTCGGCGAGCAGGGCAGGAGGCTTTCCGGTGGGCAGCGGCAAAGTGTCGCCATTGCCCGGGCAGTGCTTCATGATCCACCGGTACTTGTCATGGATGAACCCACCAGTTCCATGGACAACCGCACTGAACAGCGGCTCAGGGGACGGCTCAAGACATTTATCGGCCCAAAGACCCTGATCCTTATCACCCACCGCAGCTCCATGCTCGATCTGGTGGACCGAATCATCATCATTGATAACGGCGCAGTCGTGGCTGACGGTCCCAGAGACAGAGTACTCAGTGCCCTGAAAAACGGACAACTCAACTTCTGAAACCATGGAAAACGATACCAAGGGGAAAAGTGCAGGCGCCTTTCGCAGGATGCCAGCCAGTGACCACGACCTGACCACTGACATCCGCACCTCGCTTTTGGTGCAGTCCCCCAGAGGTGGCCGGATGATCCTCTGGCTGACCGTGCTGTTCTTCGGCTTTGCCCTTTACTGGGCGGCAACGTCATCAATCGAAGAGGTGACCCGTGGGGGCGGCAAAGTTATCCCTTCTCGTCAGATTCAGGTAGTCCAGAACCTGGAGGGAGGTATTCTCTCGCGACTGCTGGTCCGGGTAGGGCAAGTGGTCGATGAGGGCCAGATGCTGTTGGAGATCGATAAAACCCGTTTTTCAGCCCCCTATCAGGAAAACCAGGCCAACTCACTGGCGCTTAAGGCCAAGATTGCCCGACTCGAAGCGGAAACCCGCGGCACCAAACTGATAATTCCCGAGGAAGTTACCCGGGATAAGCCCGAGCTCGGACAACGGGAGGTGGAGCTCTTCAACAGCAAGCAGCAGGAGCTGAAGACCACCCTGGATATCCTCAGCGAACAGCGGCGGCAGCGGCAGCAGGAGCTGATCGAGGCCGAGGGCAGGCTCAAGGAAATGACCCGCACCTTTGAGCTGCTCATGAAAGAGCTGACAATGACCAGACCGCTGGTGGCCAAAGGTGCGGCCAGTGAGGTGGAAGTGCTGCGGCTGGAGCGGCAGGTTAGCGAGATGCGCGGCAATATCGCGGCGACCAGGCTGAGCCTCCCCAAACTGGAGTCAACGATAAAGGAAGCGGAAAGTGCCCAGGAAGACGAGCGACTCACCTATTACAACAAGGCCAAGGCAGAATTAAACGAGGCCTATGCCAAACTGGAATCCATCAACGCCACCTCGCTTGCCCTCAAGGATCGACTCACGCGCACCGAGGTTCGCTCACCGGTTCACGGTACGGTCAATCAGCTCCTGGTCAATACTGTAGGCGGTATCATTCAGCCGGGCATGGATCTGGTGGAAATCGTTCCGCTGGAAGATACCCTGCTGGTAGAGGCACGTATCAAGCCAGCAGACATCGCCTTTCTCCGACCCCAGCAAAAGGCCATGGTCAAATTCACCGCCTACGACTTCACCATTTACGGCGGCCTGGAGGCAGAGCTTGAGCATATCAGTGCGGATTCCATTACGGACGACCAGGGGAAGCCTTATTATCTGGTACGACTACGAACCCAGAAAAACTATCTGGGCAGTGAGAATGATCCCCTGCCCATCATTCCAGGCATGGTGGTCTCGGTCGATATCCTTACCGGTCACAAAACCATTCTGAGTTACCTGCTGAAGCCCCTTCTCCGGGTCCAGAAAATGGCGTTGCGGGAGCGCTGATATGAAAATTCTCTTCTGCTGCGCCAATTCGACGTTAACCCAGCGCTGGCATACTGCCCTGGAGAATGCTGACGAGGCAACAACCCGGCGGGATCTGAAAATCCGGCTGGAAGTATCAGGGTATGATCTGTTGCTGCTTCATCCCAGCCTGACGGGAAAGGCTGAAATCCTCAAGCTCAGGTCAGCCCGGCCGCAGACGAAACTGCTGTATCTCACGGAACGCCCCAGTGAAGAAGAGGGACTCTACCTGCTACGCCTCGGGATAGTTGGCTACACCAACAGTTATATCAGTACAGCCAGGCTCCGGGAAGCTGTCCAGGTCGTTGGCAGAGGAGGTGTCTGGATTAGCCAGGAGTTGATGCAGCGGCTGATTCAGCAATCGGCTACCAGACATCAGGAGGCCACAGAAAATCAGGCTACGGCGTCAGAAACAGCTTCGCCCCTGGACACCCTCTCCAACCGGGAGTATGAAGTCGCCGGTCTGGTCGCCCGGGGCCTCAGCAATCAGGCCATCGCCAAAGAGTTAGCCATTACCGAGCGTACAGTCAAGGCACACCTGGGGAATATATACGAAAAAACCAACATAAAAGGCCGCCTGCATCTCGCCTTGCTGATCAGGCGGTAAGATCGAGACTCCCAGCAAACACCAAGGGGAGGGAGACAGGTTCTCGACACCTCTTTCACCTTTCAACCCTCTCTCGCAGAACCAAGCGCACAGACCTCGTAGACGTAACCTTTCCAGTCCAGACTGTACATCTCATCAAAATGCACCACAGCGTCGCAGGGGTAACTGTTTCGGGCATATCTCTCAAAAAGGCGAAAAAATTGGTTCACCCGTGCCTGTGTACCATGAATATCGGGAGTTACAGTTACCACACTGCATCAGATATACGGGCCAGTTTGCAGAGACAAGGCCTGCGAAGAACCGGCCCGCATATCATTACCCGTAAGAGATATCAGAACTCCAGCTGCAGGGTGATGCCGCAGGTCAGCGGCTCGCCATAGCCACCCACAACCATATCTCCCCACATAAGGCCAGCGCGGATGTACTCTTCATCCAGCAGGTTTTTGCCCCAGAGATAGAGTTGCCACCAATCAGCCTCCAGTCCCAGGGTGGCATTGACGAGCCCATACGAGTCCTGGGCATGACGATTGCCCAGGTCCCAATAGGTCTTACCCACATGATGGTAGGCTGCGCGGGCCACCAGGGATTTGCCAGGCAGCACCTCAACCCTGTATTGCAGTGAAGCCATGCCAGTGAAATCCGGCACCTTGGGCACGGTGTTGCCGCTGTAGTTGCCACCGCTGTCCGTATAATCTTCGAGCTCGGCGTCCACATAGCCTAGGTTGAGGTCGGCTCTCAGGCCCGGCAGCAGGTTGAGGCGCAGACTGGCCTCACCACCGATGTTGCGAGCCTTGCCAGCGTTGGAGATATACTGGAGACCGCCTATACCGGTGGAGTTGATCTGGAGATCGTCGATGGCCAGGTAAAACAGCGACAGATCAAAAAAGCCCCTGTCATTGGGAAGATTGTACTTCAGGCCCACCTCATAGTTGACAGCCTGTTCTGGGGCATAATCCTGCATCGTTGTGGTCTGGACCAAGGAGGTGATACCACCGGGTCTGCTGCCCTGGGAGACCAGGCCGTAGACGGTCAGGTCGGAGGCGAAGTCATAGGCCAGCTTGACCTTGCCCATCAGGTCGGTGTAGTCGCTGGAGAGGTCATCTTTCTGATATTCCAGTTGCATACCGTAGACCTCATAGTAACGCAGAGAATCCATCTCATCCTTGTTGTACTGGCCGCGAAGTCCGGCACCAAGGCGGAAACCGTTGCTAAAAAGGTATTCCACGTCACCAAAAACGGCAGCACCCTGGCTGGTACCCTCACCCAGCCCGTATATGTCCATCTCCATTGCTAGACCTTCCGGGCCCATGTGGTAGAACGAGTTGAACTCCATGTCATTATGAAGATAAAAGGCTCCGATGATCCATTTCCAGGGCGTTGTCGCCCTGTCGTCACTGATCAGGCGTACTTCCTGGGTGAACTGTTTCTGTTGCAAAGTGAAGTCTGCGTAACCGGTGTCGTAGCTCCAATAGTCCGGGTCACCAAAGGTATTTTCCCGTCCGTCCCGGTAGGCGGTGATGGACACCAGCTCGGCAAAATCGAAGCGATGGTTAAGGCGTAGGCTATAGGCGGTCATATCACGGTGTTCGTGGCCGTCGACATTGGTGGCCACCCTGCTCGAATCCCAGTCGGGGCCGGCGATATCCAGGGGAAAGATATCCTGGGCACCGTCGCGCACCTTGTTGTCTTCAATGGCCAGCAGGGCCGAGGTGTCGGCGGTGATATCCCATAGCAGCTTGGCCCTGATGCTGAACTCATCGGCATCGGCGGCCGTATTCCCGAGGATGACGTTGTCGTGGTATCCGTCCCGGTTCAGGGAGGAGGTTGACAGACGCAGGGCCAGGGTGTCGTCGATCAGTGGCGCGTTCAGTACTGCCTGGCCCACCAGGCGACCATAGTTGCCATATTCGCCGAGGAGCTTAGCCGAGTAGTTGTATTCAGGGTCTTTGGTGCGAATAAGCAGCACGCCAGCCTCGGCGTTGCGACCATAAAGGCTGCCCTGGGGGCCGCGCAGCACCTCAATCCGTTCCAGATCAAAGAAATAGGCCGATGAAAACAGATTGGACAAGGGGTCCAATAGGCTGACATCATCTAGATAGATACAGACGCCGGGCGTGCTCATGGGCACGGTTTGTCCCATGACGCCGCGAATAGACAAAAAACTGTTGGTGCTTCCAGCGGCGCTCTGTACGTTGACGTTGGGCAGATATCCCTTGAGGTCATCGACTGATTCGATACGCTCGGTTTCGATTTCTTCAGCGGTGAGCAACGAGACACTGGCATCAAGCTCCTGTATACTTTCCTGACGCTTACCTGCAGTGACCACTATGGTATTAAGCGTATAGGCCTTTTGCGCCTCATCCTTTTCCCCGGTCTGTTCGGCAAGCACCAGGCCGCTGCCCATGGCCCCCAGAACCAGGAGCAATGACAGATACCTTATCTGCCGGACAAGTATCTTGACCAGCTGTTTCAGGTGGTTCATCCTCCCCTCCTTTTTTAGGAAAAAATAATATTTGGCTTGACTGACAATCTTGTATTTGTCTGAATCAATATGTTACAAAACAAGAGAAATCACTATACAAAGGAAAAAAATACCTTTCTGCCCGAAACAGAAAAAAAAGAAATACCCTGATCGGGAAAATTGCCATCAGCCGGAGAAGAGGAGAGGTATTTTGCTTCTCTGAGGAAAAAAACGGGAACCCTCAAATGGACGATAGGCTCAAATATTTTGTAGAAGAATACCAAAAAGAACGCTTTCTCCTGAGCAGTGAAGCAGTGACATCTCAATTTTTTGATGGTGTCCACCTGGAGATGGATGAAGATACCGGTCAGGGTTGGTCGGAAATACTGTGTATTCGTGACGGCTTGTATGTGGAAAGGGCTGATTATTGCCTGCACCGGCGGCTTGAAACCTGCCACAGGGATATAGAGAGTCTTTTTCAGTTGACACTCCTGTTGTCAGGAGATGTTGATTTTCTGTTTCCCCAAGAGGGCCGGCATTCCTTTGCAGCCGGAGATATCTGGCTTTTTCATGGCCCGTTTGAGCAGGTATTGTGCAGCCAGGGGCCTGAAAAAAATATACGCGGTATTTCCATTGGTCTACCACTGGACCTGGTGGAGTCCTGGCTAGGCACGGCCTACTGCGATGCCAGCAAAGGGCTGGAAAGGCTGATCCCTGGACAATCAGAATCCGGGCTTTCAGGACGACAAACAATACCTTTGGCCAGAGGGCTGCGCCAATCATCCCAATGTATATCCCTAGCAAAAAAACTGCTCTCCGCCAGGCGCAAGACCCTTGCCGATAACCTGTATTTTGAATCTCTGGCGCTGGATCTTTTATCCAGGCTGTTGGTTCTGGAAGTTGTCGAAGACGAACCGCAAATGAAACAAACCAGAAAGGTCAAGGCTGCGGTCGATGAGGCCGTGGATATTCTGCGCCGGGAATGGAGTGATCCCCCCTCCATTTCCAGCCTGTCCCGGCGGGTGGGGCTTAATGAGTGTTACCTTAAGAGATGGTTTCGGGAAAAAATAGGCTTGTCCATTGGCGCCTATATCCGTCAACAGCGCATGACAAAGGCCCTGGAGCTGATAGAAACAGGCAGATATTCTATCCTGACGACAGCGGTCTTTGTCGGTTATTCCAACCCCAGTCATTTCAGCGCCGCATTTAAAAAATTCTACGGCCATCTCCCCTCGTACTACCTTCCCCGTTCCAGCAAAATGTCTTGACAGAAACCGTGCTGTTAAGGACCTACGACCTGATCCCGCTTCAGACGGTGGACTCAACCGGCGGGACAAGAGTATCCATGTCTTCCTCTCCGCTTCCTACCTCACAGTCAGCCACATCACCCTCGGTTTCGACGACACTCTCCTCTCCCGCGCCGTCGGTAACCGGGTCTATACCCTCCTCACCGGTTTCATCGTCAACAAAGAGGGGGGCCTCGTTGGCGCTGTCGTCAAGAACGTCAGCCGCACTCCCCTCTTCATCTGCGCCGGTAACCACAGTTACGCTGTCCTCGCTGGTTTCCTCCTCTACAAGAGCGATATCCTCGTCCTCACCCTCTTCAGGGTATTCTTCGCTGACAACCGAGGAATCCTGGCTTTCCCCCTGGGCTCCATCAACAGTATCAGCAACAGCAATGGTCAAATCAGCCTCACTGGTACTGCCATCGGCATCAGCGACAGTGTACGTAAATCGATCTTCCATAGGTATATTCTCGCCGTTCGGGCCTGTGGTATTATCGACCTGATCTGCGGCTGTGTACGTATATCCTCCGTCACTGCTGATAATCAAGGTCCCCCCTCTCTCCGTGGTTACGGTTACGCTTCCCTGCAAAGGGATCTCGTATGCAGTACCATCCGCAGCGACACGGATAACATGCATCCCCTGGTCTGCGCTCTGCTCGTCCTGACCGACAATGCGTCCATCCTCATAACGTCCAAAAATAACGTTACCTTCGACGGTCTCTCCTTCGCCAGCACTATTGGTATCGGGTTGAGCATTGGGGGCTGTATCAATAATATTAATGGTAAGGGTGCTGGTGGCCGTATCCTGTGGTTCATCATCTCCGCTGTCAGCAATAGTGTAGGTGAAGGTTTCACTGTCTGGCAGGCCGTCTCCCTGAGCGGAGTTCTCATGTAGGATACTGATAGGAATGGTATAACTATAGGCACCATCACTGCTGACAGTCAGCTGACCTCCCAAAGGCGTCTCCCAAGTAATGGAGCTACTCTCCGGGAGAGTATATGAGAATTCGCCAATGACAATGGAGGTGACGACGTTGGAGCCGTCGCCTTCACTATCATTTTCCAGCAGATTACCACTGACGGTATACGTCTCCATCGCAGACAAGTGCCCCTCGACAATTTCTGCTGTTTCCGGTGTGGCTGAAGGATTCAGGTTCGACGCGGGTGTCACCGGTTCCTCTGGCCTGTCAGGCAAAACGACAGACGCCCCTGGTTCAGCCACCACAGGTTCAGCCACTACGGGCACGGCAGGCGCATCTGTTTCCGCTTCTTCCGGCAGCAATTCTTCCTCAAGAAAATCCTCTGGCAAAGCATCAAGAAAAGAGAGGGAAATTCCGGTGGTCTCAGCCCCGGACTCAGGAGTCATCTCCCGGCCTGTGGCGTCAAAAACCACGGTGTCATGCCCACCGCCGCCATCTCCTGCAGCAGCAATGCCCGCTGCCGGAGCAGGAAGATTGAGAGAAGGGTCAAGGTCACTGTTCAGTAGAGCTTCCTGAACATCTTTAACCTCAGCCACTGCATCGGCGAGATCTTCGAGCGCATTACCGCCATAAACATCTGCATCAAGCAACGCCTCGGAAAGACGTCCCAGGTCCAGCTGGTTACCGCTCTCCTCAAAAACCAGGGACACACGTCCATCTGCCCCTGTCACTATACGTTCGCCAGCATACACCTGACTGTTCGGGTAAAGCACGCGCTCAAGACCATCGCTGTCAACGGCCGTGACCGTTCCGTACAAAATAAATACGTTACCGACCGGTTGTCCGCCCTGCTGCTCTCCTGTTGTCACTGCCATAACAAACCTCTCCTCAAGGTTGGGAAGTAAAAGCGTTGCCTTTTTACCTGTACCCTAGCTCCTTCTGGGAAAAGATCTATAGTACCAAAGTACAGGTGGTCGATTTTTTCCCGCTTTACCAACGCCAAAAAATAAAAAAGGGTGGCCATCCAGCACCGGCCACCCACGAACTATCGTATACCCGGGAGAATCCCCGGGCATCTGGTTTTGTCCGTTTTCGTTGAGATCAGTAGTTGCTGAGATAGGCATCCAGCTCCCAGTCAGAGACAGCGGTGCGGAACGACTCCCATTCACGCTCTTTACCTGCGATATATTTTTCAAAGATATGCTCCCCCAAGGCTTCTCTGGCAATGGGGCTAACCTTGCACTCGTCAATGGCTTCCTTCAGACTGGTCGGCAGGCTTTCGATACCAGCAGCATCCTTCTCCGCATCAGTCATTTTGTAGATATCAAAATCCACAGCCTCGGGAGGCTGCAGCCTGTTCCTGATCCCGTCGAGTCCCGAGTTCAGCATGAGGGCAAAGGCAAGGTAAGGGTTACAGCTCGGATCCGGACAGCGCAGTTCCGCCCGGGTACTCATCCCGCGGGGTGCTGGAATACGAATCATAACAGAACGGTTCGAAGCAGACCATGTTATATAGACAGGTGCTTCGTAGCCCGAGACCAAGCGCTTATAGGAGTTCACCAGAGGATTGGTCACCGCGACAAAGCCCTTGGCATTCTTCATCAGGCCAGCAATATACTGATGGGCAATTTCACTGAGCTGCAATGGCGACTTTTCGTCAAAAAAAGCATTAGTACCGTCCAGGGTAAAGAGGGACTGGTTAGTGTGCATGCCAGAGCCACTGATTCCGAAGACCGGTTTAGGCATAAAGGTGGCATGCAGACCAAACTGTGCAGCAATTGATTTTACCACCCACTTAAACGTCAGGGTATTATCAGCTGCTGTAAGGGCATCAGCATATTTGAAGTTGATCTCATGCTGCCCCTCAGCTACCTCATGATGGGAGGCCTCGATCTCGAAGCCCATGGCCTCAAGCGTCTCGATTATCTTACGGCGACAGTTGATATCTGAATCGTATGGGTCAACATCAAAATAACCGGCAACATCATTGGTCACCGTGGTGGGCAGCCCCTCTTCATCTCGACGAAACAGGAAGAATTCAGCTTCAGTACCCACATTCATCGTGTACCCCATTTTCCTGGCCTCAGCGAGCATCCGCTTCAAATTAACCCGGGGACATCCTTCAAAGGGCATACCGTCAGATTTGTACACATCGCAGATAATACGGGCGGCATTACGGTCATCCCTGTCTCGCCAGGGCAGGACAGTAAAGGAAGAATAATCAGGCTTCAGATACATGTCCGATTCATTGATGCGGACAAAGCCGTCAATCGACGAACCGTCAAACATCATCAGTCCATCCAGGGCTTTCTCGATCTGGCTGCGAGGAATCGCAATATTTTTTATGAATCCAAAAATATCGACAAATTGCATCCGAAAAAAACATACATTTTTTTCCTTAATGATCTCAAGAATTTCCTCACGCGTCATAACTGATTCTCTCTAATAAAGGATGAACGAACTATAGGGATAACTGGTTCTTCGCAAACGCGACAGGTGTTCCTTACCAGTTACGTTGCATCTCCGCATACCACAACTTTCCATTGATGTCATTTATTTTGCAACACAGTCAGTTACGAGCGACTCTCCGGGGAAAGATGCTCCCTCATAACAAGTCCACACCATTAATCTTCTCTTGCGCACAAGCGGCATTATCACCACAGAACCAGGACTGATCGACCAGCTATCCATTATTGAGAATGATTATTTTTTTCATAGCACACAAGTGCTTCTTTTGTTAGTATTTGTTAGTGTTATTAAAAAACAGGGTAGGTAAAAGTACTGTTTTGGTCGTTAACGTTTTAAAAATTTTATCTTTTTTATCATCTCTTCACAAAATTCAGATAAGCAGGTAGTACAGGTGTATCCAAGAACACAGACATTACCCAGCTCTATGGCAAAGGAGCGAAGATATTTTATTCGTCCTGAAGCGCTCAATCTCCTTGATTATCTTGTCATGGATGAACAAGGCCAGCAGGGGGAGTATTCCATGGGCAGGACCCTCAACGTCAGTAAAGGTGGGATCCTCATGGAAACTCATATCCCTCTTTTCAAGGGGATGCAGGTCATGGTAACTCTGGGATTGAAAGACCAGCTCGTCGACATCATGGGCAAGGTGGTATACACCGTCTTTGCCTCAGGTCGGCACCACAATGGTATCGAGTTTTTCCATATTAGCGATGCAGATAAACGGATCCTGATAAAATATATTGAAGCTTTTCACAGGAGCTATCCCCCGGATTTGAGCCAATCCGTATACAGCGTGCAGGGCTAGAAAAAAAGACAACAACCTTTGACAGTTTAGAATATTCACTCTTCTTAAACAGCCTCGACATTCAGTCTTCCGGGGTATCAGAGGCCACGTCAAAGCGAACAATATCATCTTCTCCTATATAGGATCCTATCTGTACCTCAAGTAGCTCCAGCGGGACAACTCCAGGGTTTTCGAGCTGATGCTTGATTCCGGCGCTGATGTATGTCGACTCGTTTTCATGGAGCAGGATTTCCTGCTCATCCTTCTGTACTCTGGCCGTTCCCGAGACGACGACCCAGTGTTCGTGCCGATGATGATGCATCTGGCGTGACAGCTTTCCCCCCGGCTTTACGGTAATGCGTTTAATCCTGAAACGCTCCTGTGACTCAAGCGTGGTATGGCTGCCCCAGGGACGATAAACCGTCTTATGCACCTGAAATTCATCACGCCTCTGTTGCTTTAACCTTTGCACGACTTTTTTGACATCCTGGGAACGATCCATAGGCGCGACCAGCACTGCATCAGCAGTTTCGATAACCATGGTATCCCTCAGCCCCACAGCGGTTACCAGGGTATGCTCGGCTCGAATCAGAGAATTCTTCACGTCCTCCATCATGACGTCACCGCTGGTCACGTTGCCCTGTCCATCCTTGTTGGCCACTTCCCACAATGCCTGCCAGGAACCGATATCACTCCAGCCAATATCAGCTTCAACCACGGCAGCATGGCGGGTTTTTTCCATAACCGCATAATCAATAGAGTCAGACGGGCAGATCTCCATGGCCTCCCTGGCAAACCGGAAAAAATGACCGTCCTTGGTGCCTTTTTCCACCGCCTCTTGCATGGTGCTGACAATTTCCGGAACAAACTGCTCCATCTCCTGAAGCAAGGCAGGGAGACTGAAGGTAAACATTCCGGAATTCCATAAATAGGTGTCACTGGCAAGGTACGCCTCTGCGGTGGCTCGGTCCGGCTTTTCCACAAACGATTGAACCGAATGCCCCGCACCACGAGCAATATAGCCATAGCCCGTTTCAGGGTGATCCGGAACAATACCGAAGGTAACGAGATTTCCCGCCAGGGCGAGCGCTGCTGCCTCCTGCACAGCCTCCGCAAAGGCCTCTGGTTTGCCGATGAGATGATCTGCAGGCAGTACCAGTAATACATCTTCCGGATCACCATGCCTTCGACAGTAGAGGGCGGCCCCACAGATGGCCGGAGCGGTGTTACGTCCCAAAGGTTCCAGTAAAAGGGTAAAGTCCTCAAAGAGCCCGAGTTCGCCGACCTGGCTCTGCGTCATAAAGCGGTGCTCTTCGCCGACAACGATCAGGGGCGCCTTCATCGCTGCAATGGAGGCGAGCCGTAAGACTGTATTCTGCAACAGAGAATACTCACCAATGAGGCTGATGACCTGTTTGGGATAAAGCTCCCGGGAAAGAGGCCAGAGCCTGGAGCCCGTGCCCCCGGCAAGAATAACAGGCTGTATCATCACAACATTCCTTTTAATCGCCGTACCAGAAGGCACGGTCTGTGGTCGTAAGAAAGACGATCGTCGTAGTGGATAATGGCAAACCGTGCCTCAACTCTCCCGTATGAGCGTCAGCAGCTCATGGGTTTTCTTTTCCAGCAGCGCTGCGTCACCGCGGGTTTCGACATTGAGGCGCAGCACCGGTTCAGTATTCGATTGCCGCAGATTGAAGCGGTATGTCGGATAGGTGATGGATATGCCATCGGTGGTGTCCCGCTCTCCATCAGTGTAGCGTTGCTCCACCAGGGCAAGGACACGATCCGGATCCGCCACCCGTGAGTTGATCTCGCCGCTTACCGGAAAAGCAGTGATGCGCTCATCCACCATCCGGGAAAGTGGCAGCCCTGTCTCGCTGATACACTGCGCCACCAGCAGCCAGGGAATCATTCCGGAGTCACAGTAACCGAACATCCGGAAATAATGATGCGCTGACATCTCACCTCCATAGACCGCATTCACCTGACGCATCTTCTCTTTGATAAAGGCGTGGCCGGTCTTGGTCATCAACGCTACACCGCCGGCTTTTTCCACCATCTCCACAGTATTCCAGACCAGTCTGGGATCGTGCAGAATAGTGGACCCGGGATGCTGTTTCAGTATCGCCGTGGCCAGGAGACCAACGATATAGTAACCCTCAATGAACCGCCCCTGCTCGTCAAAGAAAAAACATCGGTCAAAATCCCCGTCCCAGGCAATGCCCATGTCAGCTCCGTGGGAAAGCACCGCGTCGGCGGTCACCGATCTCTTCTCCGGGAGCAGAGGGTTGGGGACACCGTTGGGAAAGGTGCCGTCTGGCTTATGATGCAGTTTAACGAACTGAAAGGGCAGATACGTTTCCAACAGATCGACCACCGCACCGGCAGTACCATTACCGCTGTTGACCACCAGTTTCAAGGGGGCAAGATGCTCAGCCCTTACATATCCCAGCAGGTGACGAACATAGTCCTCTTTCTTCCCTGCAGGCAGCCGTTGCCCCCTTTTTCCGCACAGTTCTGCCCGCTTCTTTTCCACCCAGGTATCATCAGCAGCATGCGCCTCTAACGCGTTCAGGCCAGTGTCACCTGAAACCGGACGTGCCCCTTGCTGTACCAGTTTCATTCCATTGTACTCGGCCGGGTTATGACTGGCGGTCACCATGATCCCACCACCAACCCCTGCCGCCTCGCCACTGAACACCGCATGGTAGACCTCTTCTGTACCACAAAGCCCCAAGTCGATGATATCAACGCCACAGGCGAGCAGCTGATCAATCACCGCTGTTGCAAGGTCCTCACTGGAAAGCCGCATATCCCGGCCGACCACGACCGTTTCCGGATGAAACCGATCGACAAAGGCCAGGGCCACCCTGGCAGCAAGCTCCGGGTGCAGTTCCTCCGGGACCTTTCCCCGGATATCATACGCTTTGAAACAGGATAGATAGGCTCCCATTCTTTCTCTCCAAGCATTGTTTTGTATAAATCATCACAATCGAGTATGTTCTGGCCACATCCGTCCAGCCCATTACAGGAAGGGACAGATATTGCATTGTAGCAGATCTGAACAGGATGTCACCACTGTCATACCGTGAAAGGAGACCACATTGAAAGGTATTATTCTCGCCGGTGGTTCCGGCACCAGGCTGTACCCTCTCACCAGGGTGCTGTCTAAACAGTTGATTCCTGTGTATGACAAACCCATGATCTACTATCCCCTCTCTGTCCTTATGCTTGCAGGGATAAGAGAAATTCTCATCATCTCAACACCCCACGATCTGCCCCGCTTCTCTGAACTGTTCGGTAACGGCAGCCAGCTCGGGTTGACCATTCGCTATGCTGAGCAGCCCAGGCCCGAAGGACTGGCGCAGGCCTTTCTCATTGGCAAAGACTTTATCGGCGAGGACTCGGTCTGCCTGGTACTGGGTGACAACATCTTTTTTGGCCCTGGCTTTGCCAGCATCGTTCAGCGCTGCAGTCAACTGCAGGAAGGTGGCACTATTTTTGGGTATCTGGTCAAGGACCCCACGCGCTACGGGGTGGTGGAATTTGACAGCGACAACCGGGTGATCGGTATTGAAGAAAAACCGAAGATACCAAAGAGCCGGTATGCGGTTCCTGGTCTCTACTTCTATGACAACGAGGTGGTTCGAGTGGCAGAAGGTCTTCACCCATCTTCGCGGGGAGAGCTGGAGATCACCGATCTCAACCTCCACTACCTGCACCGCCAGCAACTCAAGGTGGAGTTACTGGGACGTGGTTTCTGCTGGCTGGACACGGGTACCCATGAGTCTCTGCAACAGGCTTCCAGCTATGTGCAGGCCGTGCAGGACCGACAGGGTCTGAAAATTGCCTGTATCGAGGAAATCGCATACGCACGGGGATACATTGATCGCGGCCAGATAGAGGCTCTGGCCCGGCCCATGATGAAAAACCAGTACGGCCAATACCTCATGAGTCTGATCGAAACACAGAAAAACGGCATTGAGGGACAGGCATGAAAATTCTCATCACCGGTGGCAACGGCCAGCTCGGAACAGACTGCCTGGACATCCTTGGGGTGTCGCATGAGTGTAAAAGTACCGACTACCAGGAACTGGATATCACCAACCAGAACCAGGTCACCTCCTACCTTACAGCGACAAATCCCGAGGTGGTCATCAACTGCGCAGCGTACACGGCAGTGGACCGCTGCGAAAACGACGAGGCAAAATGCCGCGCCATCAACGCTCAGGGACCGGCCAATCTGGCCACAGCGTGCAACTCGGTTGGCGCCAGGTTTATCCACATCTCAACTGACTACGTCTTTGACGGCAAAAAACCTGCACCTCAGTACTACCAGGAACAAGATCCTGTACATCCCCTGTCAGTGTACGGTGCCACGAAACTGCAAGGAGAACTCGCCGCACAGCACGCCGAAAACCACCTCATTCTCCGGCCAGCATGGCTGTATGGCATTGGTGGTGCCAACTTTCTCAAGACCATGCTTCGTCTGGCCGTGGCCGATCCGACCCGCACCATCCGTGTCGTCGATGACCAGTTCGGCTCACTGACTTGGTCTTACAGCCTGGCACGACAGATAGCCGTTGTTCTCGATAATGACCTGCAGGGAATCGCTCACGCCACTGCCGAGGGGTACAGCAACTGGTATCAGGCAGCAAAATATTTCCTGCAGAGGATGGGAGTGAACCACACCATTGAGCCATGCACCACCAGTGAGTACCCCACTCCTGCTCACCGTCCGGGCAACTCGATTCTGGAGAACACCCGTCTGAAACAGGCAGGGAAAAACGTGATGCGTGACTGGAAAGAGGACGTCGACCTGTTCATCGAAAAATTTCGAGAACAACTGCTGACCGAGGCTGTCGCTGCAGCCGGGAAACAGGCCATTCCCTGATTCTTCACCTCAGGGTTACCCCCTGGCTAGAATAAGGCAGCCTGTTGTCGAACAACCGTATCGGGTGAAATAGCCGGCTCCTTGGGAAGAAAATATTTTCTAATCTCTGGATCGTTGATCCAGCGCTGCAACTCCGAGGCCCCCAACTGCAGGTAAGGGCTGACAAGTGATTTTTTAAGCATATCATTAGTGGAGGAAAGACTTGAAGCCAGAAACATATACAGCATTGACGTCAAGACAACGCCTTTCACCAGGCCAAGACCCAACCCCAACAGCCGGTCAAACCAGCCAAGAAAAGTGAGTTCCATCACCTTGCGCAAGAGTTTACCAAGCAGAATAAATCCTGCTGCAAAGAGAAGGAACATCAGGCCAAAACTGACAAGAAAGACGAGCCTGGGGTTTTCGAGGAAGCCTTGTACATGGGGTACCAGCTCACCACTGTACTGCCCGGCCAGCAGATAACTGCCCACCAGGGCAAAAAAAGCGGCCAGCTGGCGCATAAAGCCAATCCAGCCTCCCCTGATCATAAAAAAAAACAGAATACAGACAACAATCATGTCAAAAACTGAAACATCGGCAATAAAAGACACGGTTCTTCTCTCCTGAGAGCTTCGTGATATACAAAATGACACGTATATTTTTCCCAACTATATCCGATCCCGCCCCCCAGACAAGAACAAATTCCCATGCACGCTGTACGTTCCTTATCTGTTAACCCGGCCTGGGATGCTCTCTGCCCTGTAATGGCAAAGGCCCTGCGGGTCCCGACAGCGATGGTGGCGATAGACCTGGGACGAATGCAGCCATTGCTGCACCAGCGGAAAACCGGAACAGATCCCCTGAGGCGCTGCCTCTCGATTGAAGAACAGCAATATTTTTCCCGGTTTCATTCGGAAAAAAGGATAAAAGAGTGGCTTGGAGGCAGACTCGCGGCAAAAATGAGTCTCTGTCAGCTGCAGGGAGTACAGCCGGCAACAACAGCAATTTTGGCCCAATGGACTGTCCTTCCTGATATCAATGGCCGCCCTGTTCCTTTTTGTCGAAACAGCTCCATGCCCCTACCAGCGCTTTCCATCTCCCACAGCGAGGACTTTGCGGTTGCCCTCGCTACCCGGGCCGCTGACTGCGGTATTGATCTCCAGAAAATTTCCAGCAAGCTGCCCAGACTCATGCAACGCTTTACGACCCCTGAAGAGCTCGATCTTTTCCAGCAGCAACGTCCAGAAGAAAACGACGACGCACACCTGACCATGATCTGGACAGCAAAGGAGGCGTTTAAAAAAGCGCAACTGTATGATAGCCACGTCTCTTTTCAAGGGATCTCCATTCGCAGCGTTGAATGGTCTTTTGAGGAAAAATTACTGGCAGCAGAATGTCATTGTCAGCAGCCTGTAAAGAGAAGTATGGTCTTCATCTCTGGTATTCAAGGGTATAACATCGCGTGCTGTCTTGGAGGCCGCCATGCCTGAACTTCCCGAAGTCGAGGTTACCCGCAGAGGGCTCCTCCCCCACCTGACGGAGCGCAGGATCGTACGCCTCGCAACCAGCGGCAAACGGTTACGCCTGCCTGTCCGGCGAAAATTATTGCAGCGCTGCCTGATAGACGCGGTTGTCACCGGCATTGAGCGAAGGGCAAAATATCTTTTATTTCGTATAGAGAACGGCGCGACCATGGTGGTCCACCTCGGCATGACCGGCAAACTTGGCATCTTTCCGGCAACAGCGCCGCCCGCCCGGCATGATCACCTTCGGTTGACCCTGGATAACGGCCTGGAGTTACGGTTCAACGACAGCCGCCGTTTTGGCAGTGTGCAAATATGGTCACCTGAAACTATTTCTGGCATGGAGACTCAATTCGAGCAGCAACAGGGCCTTGAACCGCTCGATGAGAACTTTACTCCGGGCATACTGGCAACGCTTGCGGCAAACCGGCATCTCCCAATCAAACAATTCCTGATGAATTCCCGCCTGATCGCAGGCATCGGCAATATCTACGCCAACGAGAGCCTGTTCACGGCTGGAATACATCCGCTTACCCCGGCCTGCAAACTGCAGCCCAAGCAATGGACCAGGCTGGTTAAGAGCATCCGAACGACCTTGCGTAAGGCAATAGACGCGGGAGGCACGACGATCTCTGACTTTATCAGCAGCAGTGGTCAGCCGGGGTACTTTCAGCTACAACTGGCAGTCTACCAGCAGGACGGGACCTCCTGTCGTATTTGTGGAAAAATGATACAAAAAATAGTTCTGGGCGGGCGGGCCACCTATTTCTGTGCTGGCTGTCAAAAAAAACGATAGAGGAGCCTGTTAAAAAGAGGCTAACAGAAAAAGAGTATTATCGTCTTTTTGACAGTACTATCCCGCTGTTTTATCGAAGAAGAGAGAGACAAAAACGCTGACGACAAGCAGTGCCATGACGAGGCGAAGACGATATAGGTATACTTACCTCACCAGGTAGACGTGATCGATATATATCGTACGAGGCCTTTGCTGTCGCGTGACAAAGAACCCCAGGCCTTCGATCTGCGCCATGTCCATCAATCGCGTCGCAGGTGACTTGCGTACAGCATCAAGGGAGATTTGCAGATCATTCCACCCCTGTTGCAGCTCGAAACGCTGCAAAAAACGATCAGTAAATACGCGTCCGTGATCACCGTGGTTGCTGTCGTGAATACGGCAATGAAGACACATGGGCTCTTCATCGACCTTAAAAACACTCAAACACAACCACGTAAAATCCCGCCAGTCATGAGGAAAATACATCAACGATGCCCCCGAATACTTGGCAGTTGTCAGTTGTACCCGCATGGCACCCTTGCCGTGCCGGGCCATCTGACGATCATAATGAACCCGGCCCTGCCAGCGCTCCACTTCCATACTGCTTTGAAAATCTGAGAGGACCGGAAACTGTTTTCTGGCTCGATGTTCATCCAGCAACGCCCGACTCAGAGGCACAGCCGTAAAGATAAGCAGGAAAAATGTTATTCCCGCCGCTGTCAGCACAACCCGCCGCCAGACAGTGCCGTGCATTCCAGAACCTGCTACTTCCCTGGGCAGGATAAGCCAGCAGAAAGCGGCAAGACACCCCAACATATTCCGCAGAAGATCAAAAAACGAAACCGATCGACCTCCAAGCCGCTGCTGCACCAACTCAATACCTATACCTGCCAGTAGCACAACTCCGAACAACAGGCCGGCAGCGTGCCACAAGGATCTCTTTTGCTGCTGGCCACGGACCCTGCTCCATAACAACGAACTTCCCAGAAAAAAAAACAGTACGTGTCCCAAATCCCAGGCGGCCTTGAACGAACGGCTGCTGTAATATCCAGGACCTCCATAAAAAAAGAATGGTGCCCCCAAGATAATGGCTAACCAGCAAAAAGCCATGTATCCCTGCCAACTCCTGGAACTCATGCCCCCTCTTTTATGGTCGCAAAGGCGTTCTTCATCCTTATCGGATATACCCCTGCTCCTCCAGATGAAGAATAATCTCTTGCACGGCCTCAGCCGGAGTGAGGCTGCTCGTGTCAATAATTACTTCAGGAGTATCGGGTGGTATATAGGGGTCGCTTACACCCGTGACCCCTTTCATCAGCCCTTTTCTTGCCTTGGCATATAGACCTTTTCTGTCACGTTGCTCACAGATTTCCAGGGGCGTGGCGACATACACTTCAATATAGCCACCATACCGGCTGATCAGTTCCCGGTTTGCCCGCCTTGACTCTTCATAGGGCGCTATGGGAGCGCAAAGAGCTATACCGCCATTTTTCGTAATCTCACTTGCCACAAAACCAATACGCGTTACGTTCAATTCTCGGTGTTCTTTGGAGAATTTTAACTCGGAAGAGAGGTTTCGCCTGACAATATCGCCATCAAGCAGAGTCACCGGCCGGTCGCGCATTTCCATGAATCGAACCATCAAGACTTTGGCGATGGTCGATTTCCCCGATCCGGAAAGTCCGGTCATGAAAACAGTAAATCCCTGGCGGGACCGAGGCGGGAAGGCACGACGAAGTTCCTTCACTACTCCTTCATAGCTGAACCATGTCGGCACTTCCATCCCCCACTCCAGTCGTCGCCTTAACTCCTCCGAGGTGATATTTTTTACTGTGTCCTGTGAGGCCGCCTGGTCGAGAAAAACGTATTGAGCCTTACTTTCCAGGTATCCCATAGGGCGCTCCGGTACCATTTCAATACCGGTCTCCGCAGCCATATCCATTACCAGCTGCTGGGCTGCCCCCTTCTCATAAAATAACTCTCTGCCATTACCGGTAAAGGGATCACCATGATCTTCTCCCACCATAAAATGGCTGCAGCCAAAATTTTTTCGAATTACTGCATGCCAAAGTGCCTCTTTCGGTCCTGCATGACGCTCTGCAAGAGGAGTAATACCTAGCAAAATCATATTACGGGGAAACTGTTTGACAAACTCCTGATAGCAATGCACATGGGTGTAATGCTCCATGTTACCAGGGTGTTCCAGGCCGACAGCGGGCTGGAGCAGGATATTAGCACCGATCTCCCGGGCAGCAGCCAAAACCATTTCTCGATGAGCGCAATGAAGATATTCCCTGGTATGAAACCCCAAAACCTGACGCCAGCCATACTGGGTAAAGCGTCGATGGGTTCCGGAAGGTGTCAATCTCAAGTCCCGAAAATCATAGTGAATGGGTAAAGAAACACCTTCTACAGGCCCACTGACGTACCACTCGCCCACTTGAGAGTAGAGGTTGTGCACGCCGGGATGAAGGGTACTGTCACTGGTGCCGTACACAGCTTCCGCTTCGCTTGTCTTTTCAGGTTTCCAGACATCTTCGACGGTCAGGATTGCGAGAAGAAAGCCTTCCTGATCAGTTAGGGCAATCCGCTGACCTCTTTGCAGGCGCTGAGCAAATGCCACATCAACATCAAGACAGATAGGCATCGGCCAGACAGTTCCATCTTCAAGGCGCATCTCTTCGAGTACCCTCTGATAGTCACTCTGCCCCAGGTATCCACTGAGCGGATAAAAGCCCCTGTTCAACAGCAACTCAAGATCATAGAGTTGCCGTATATTCAAATCCAGAGAAACCAGATCAATGGCCTCGTGCCGCAACAACTCAGCGTGACGAAAGTGTACAACCAGTGACTCAGAATGTTCATTTGGACTTTTTTTCACGTTCATTTCTCCTGAAATTCAATCTGATTCCCTCAAAGTAACAGTACTCAACCACGAATAAAAATACCACCCTCTCCGTTTATCCGACTATACCTGAGCAATTCCTGTTGCTTTCACGCCCACGATAATTGCTGCAGCCCTTTTCGACAACGCTGGTAACCCCTCACTGCCTAGAAAAGGATATAAAAAGACCTGCCAGCTTTTTTGGATATTTTTTTAATTATTCTAATTGGTTATATGGAAAACTGAAAGGTATGATAATGCCGCCTGTCTTGTGTGAAACTTCTCTAGCGTTACAAAAAGAAAAGCCGACAAACAGCGAAGCAAAAATAATGGGGACGATTTCGAAACCTGCAGTAGCCATATGCCTGTTGGCCAATTTCAAGGATAATCACTGCTCACGCGATGAACCGGCTTGTTGCCTTCCTGGTTATTCTGGCTGGTCAGTATCTCGAGCCAGGTGACCGTAAGGTGCAATACTTACACTCTATGCTAACAGATTTGCCGCTTTCCCGTTAAACGAAGACTACGCACCAGTTGCCCTCGCCTGCGCATTGGTGTATAGTTTTTTCCCGACCAGTATGTTGCAGCCTGTCGCTGCCTCTTCTTTTTTCCAGCACACACAGCAGGTGAGGGCATGAAAGCTGAGCCAAGCAAAAAGACGAAGTTTATTTTCATCACTGGCGGGGTGTTGTCCTCTCTTGGCAAGGGCCTTGCCGGAGCGGCTATCGGCGCACTGCTTGAATGCCGGGGACTGAGCGTGACATTCCAGAAACTCGACCCGTACATCAACGTCGATCCCGGCACCATGAACCCCTTTCAGCACGGCGAGGTGTACGTCACCAATGACGGCGCCGAGACCGATCTGGACATGGGCCATTATGAACGCTACACCAGCGCAGAGATGGCCCAGAAAAACAATTACACCTCCGGCCGTATCTATTACTCGGTAATCATGAAGGAACGACGCGGTGAGTATCTGGGGGGTACGGTTCAGGTTATCCCGCACATCACTGATGAGATCAAGCAGGCGGTACTACAGCTGGATGGCACTGTCGATGTCGCCATCATCGAGATCGGCGGAACCATAGGAGACATTGAGGGATTGCCGTTCGTCGAGGCAATCCGCCAGATCCGTGGAGATCTTGGCCGCGAGTATACACTTTTCATCCATCTGACACTCATGCCCTACATGAAGACTGCAGGAGAGGTCAAAACCAAACCAACGCAGCATTCGGTCAAAGAGCTGCTGGCATCGGGAATCCAACCCGATATTCTCATGTGCCGCACTGAAATTCCCCTGGAAGAGGAGCTTAAACGCAAGGTAGCGTTGTTCTGCAACGTCGAACCCAGTTGCGTTATCACGGCCATCGACGCTGACAATATCTACGAAGTTCCCCTTAACCTCCATCGAGAAAAGGTGGACGATCGGATCCTTGAAAAACTTGGTATATGGACCGGAGCACCCAATATCAAGGCGTGGGAAGATCTGGTCTATAAAATCAAACATCCCAAAAAAGCGGTAACCATTGGTATTACTGGTAAATACGTAGACCTAAAAGAATCCTACAAAAGCCTGCACGAGGCACTGGTTCACGGTGGCATTGCCAATGAGGCCAAGGTTCAACTTGAATATATCAGCGCTGACGACCTGGAAGAAGGAAAAATCCTGGAGCAGCTGGATACCTGTGACGGTATCCTCGTGCCAGGCGGCTTTGGCAGCCGCGGCATGGAAGGAAAAATTCGCGCGATTACCCATGCCAGGGAAAACCAGATCCCCTTTTTCGGCATCTGCCTGGGGATGCAGCTCGCTGTAGTTGAATTTGCCCGTAACGTTGCCCAAATGGCAAATGCCGCACATGGGGAATCGCATCCCGATGCCCAGGAACAGGTTATCTATCTGATGAAGGAGTGGTATGATTTCCGTACCGGCAAAACTGAGGTACGTGATGAAACCTCGGATATGGGAGGAACACTGCGGCTGGGTGCTTACCCCTGCAAACTGGCCAAAGGCTCACTCGCAGCTGCCGCCTACGCACAGGCCGAAATCAGTGAGCGCCACCGGCACCGATACGAGTTCAACAATGCGTACCGAAAACACCTGGAGCAGGCCGGAATACTGGTGAGTGGTGAATCACCGGATGGAGAGCTGGTGGAAATCATCGAGCTTCCCGGGCATCCCTGGTTCCTTGGTTGTCAATTTCATCCTGAATTCCAGTCCAAACCCATGAACCCCCATCCACTGTTCCGCGACTTTATCGCAGCAGCATTAGCCTTTCGTGAAAAGACAGGTACAGGCGCCGTGCAGAAGGAGGCGATATGATACGGGTTGCGTTCACCGACACACCCGCAGGCGCTTTCGCAGTTGGTACCGGAGAGCCGCTGCTGTTGATCGCCGGCCCCTGTGTTCTGGAATCCTCGGACCTGGCCCGGGACATCGCCCTGGAGATGCAACAGATCTGCACACGCCTGGGGATAAACTACGTATTCAAGGCAAGTTATGACAAGGCCAACCGTACCAGCCTGGATGCTTTTCGGGGCCCTGGCGTAGAGAATGGTCTCCGTATACTTGGTCGCCTCAGGGAGGAGTACCGGCTACCGGTTCTCTCCGATATTCATGAACCGGCGCAAGCGGAGCTTGCCGCTGATATTCTTGATATCATCCAGATTCCAGCATTCCTCTGTCGCCAGACTGATCTGCTGATTGCGGCAGCCAAAACCGGTCGGGTGGTAAACGTCAAAAAGGGACAATTTCTCGCGCCGTGGGACATGAACAATGCTGTGGGTAAACTGCGTGGCGCCGGATGTGAACGTATCCTCCTGACCGAACGCGGTGCCAGCTTTGGCTACAACAACCTGGTGGTGGATATGCGCTCCCTGCCCTTGCTGCGAGCCATGGGCTATCCAGTGGTGTTTGACGCGACCCACTCGGTCCAACTGCCTGGCGGCGCCGGGACCAGCAGTGGCGGGCAGCGGCAGTTCATTGCCCCCCTCACCAGAGCAGCCGTAGCTGTTGGCGTGGATGCGCTCTTTATGGAGGTCCATCCCGACCCGGATAAGGCCCTGTGTGACGGCCCCAACTCGATGCCACTGGACCAGGTCGAACCACTGCTGAGGCAACTGTTGAAGATTCGCAGCGCCACTGCAGAGGTGCTGGTGTGAAAGGGACCTGCATGACCGGGAGTGCCAGCTATCCGTCAGACTGTGAACTCACTGAAGCGCTGCGGACCAGGGCCGAAGTACACAACCGCCCTGTGAAACGAAGCACAGCCTGGCAAGCAGCACTGCCCAAGGCAAAGAAGATCAGGCTGTTGCTGCTGGATGTTGACGGCGTCCTCACCGACGGCACCATCGTTTACACCGCTGATGGCGGTGAAGCGAAGGGATTCAACACCTTGGACGGCCTGGGGCTGCGGCTTCTTGCCGACAGCGGCGTCGAAACCGGCCTGATTACCGCCCGTACCTCTGCCATGGTTGCGCGACGAGCCGAAGATCTGCGAATGCGCTGGGTTTTCCAAGGAATTGATGACAAGCTGAAGACCTATGAACACCTCTTGCGTGAGACCGGATTGCGGCCGCTGCAAACCGCTTATATGGGCGATGACTGGATTGATCTGCCGCTCCTGAACAGGGTGGGGCTGGCAGTGGCACCTGCCAACAGCGTTGCCGAAGTACGCCAGCGCGTCGATTATGTCAGTGAACGTCCCGGAGGTGCGGGAGCAGTACGTGAGTTATGCACCATGATCCTCGAAGCACAGGGTACCTATGCTGCACAACTGGCAAGGTTCAACCGATGAAGATCCGCAATCTGCTCTACCTGGTGCCGCTGCTGATCTTTGTTACCAGTCCGTTCTGGAAGCCCTCTGTTGCGGAGTTCCTCAAACCACGAGGAAGCAGCGCCACCGGCCCCGAAGAAGACTTCAGCGAGAACAAAAAAAACTTCAAAATGGAAACCGTTCATATCACCCTTTCCACTGGGGGGCGAACCGAATGGGAAGTTCATGCTGAACAAGCCCTTACAGGCAAGACGGATCGTGAGTTTACCATGCAGACGGTGAATGCTGTGTACACGGCCATCGATGGTACGACAACACAGATCACCAGCAGAGAAGGTGAATATTTTATTGATAAACGGCATTTGATCCTCAAAGACGACGTCGTTATCTTAAAACCTCATTACCAGCAGGAACTGCGCACCGATCTGCTCCATTACTATGATGTCGAAAAAATCGCGAAAAGCCCCGGTGAAGTACGGCTGAGGAGCCAAGGACTCTCCCTGGAAGCCGGCCGCATGGATTACGATCTCTCCAATGACGCCTATGACTTCAGCAACCGGGTGCGAGTAGACATATAGGGTATGGCAAAGACTCTTTTTCGATGTATATGACAGCTACCTCAACCCTTAAAAATCACCAGCAAACAACAAGCAAACCGGAGTATCATGCTGCGAATCAACGAGCACTACCTTAAACTGCAGACATCGTATCTCTTCGCAGATATCGCCAAAAGAGTGGCAGCCTTTCAGGAGGCCAACCCGGATCAGGAGGTGATAAAACTGGGAATTGGAGATGTCACCAATCCCCTGCCCCCTGCCTGCATCGAGGCCTTTCACCGGGGAGTTGACGAGATGGCCACCCATGAAGGTTTTCGTGGCTACGGGCCCGAGCAGGGATATGCGTTTTTACGTGAAGCCATTGCCGAAAACGACTTTCGCCGCCGGGGCGCAAAAGTGAATCCGGAGGAGATCTTCATCTCTGACGGAAGCAAGTGTGATACCGGTAATATCCAGGAGCTTTTTGCCCGGGATGTCCGGGTGGCCATCCCAGACCCTGTCTACCCTGTCTACCTGGACACCAATGTCATGGCCGGCCGGACCGGGAGCTTTGTCAACGGTCGCTTTGAAGGGATTGTCTATCTGGACGGCACCCGTGACAACGGCTTTGTCCCGTCATTACCTGCTGAGCCTGTGGACCTGATCTACCTCTGTTTTCCCAATAACCCCACCGGCGCGACCATCACCCATGAGCAGCTCAAGGAATGGGTCGACTTTGCCAGAGAGCATCATGCCCTGATTCTCTACGATGCCGCCTATGAGGCCTTTATCCGTGAGGACAGCCTGCCACATTCGATCTTCGAGATAGAGGGGGCGCGAGAGGTCGCCATTGAATTCCGCAGCTTTTCCAAGAGCGCTGGATTTACCGGCACCCGCTGCGCGTACACCGTGGTGCCAAAGGAGTGCAAAGCCTTCGATGCTGCGGGTACCGCCCACGCCCTGCACGACCTGTGGAACCGGCGTCACTGCACCAAGTTCAACGGGGTGAGCTATCCAGTACAGCGCGCGGCCGAAGCGGTCTACTCTGCACCAGGCAGACAGCAGTGCAGAGAACTCATCGACGGCTACCTGGCCAATGCCCGTATCATCGGAGCCACCATGGATAAGCTCGGCTTTGCCTACACAGGAGGTGACAACTCTCCCTATATCTGGGTCTGGGGAGACCGCGACTCCTGGGAACTTTTCGACATGCTCCTCACCAGGGCCGGAGTCGTCTGCACTCCTGGTGCCGGCTTTGGTAGCTGTGGTCGTGGCTATATTCGTTTTTCCGCCTTTAACGCAAGGGACAAGGTTATCCGCGCCATGGAGCGGATTGAACAGACTGTTTAAATGAGGCGCCAACCTTTCACCGCCACCCAGGACTCAATCATGAAAAGGTTTTTTTGTGCTGTTCTACTGTTAACACTCTCTGCCTGTGCCACCAGCCCCACCGGCAGATCACAGTTGATGCTGATCTCCCCGGAAATGGCCATAGAGATGTCAAACGAGGCCTATGTACAGACCCTCGCGCCTTTACAGAAAAACGGCAAGGTAGACGCTGACATCAAAGAGGTGGCAAGGGTCAGGGAGATTACCGGCAGGATCATTGCCCAGGCCATTGTGCTCTTTCCTGACAGTCAGGAATGGGAATGGTCGGTGAAGGTGATCGATGACCCGGAAACGGTGAACGCCTGGTGCATGGCTGGCGGGAAGATGGCCATTTATACGGGGCTTCTCGAAGAGATTGCTCCCACCGATGACGAACTTGCCCAGGTTATGGGCCATGAAATTTCCCACGCACTTGCCAACCATACCGCAGAACGAATGTCTGTGGCCCTTGCCACCCAGGCTGGTCTGCTTGGCGTTTCTCTCGCAGCCGGTGACTCGGAATACGCCGGCCTGGCCGTGTCCGGTTCGGCACTGGCAGCGACGTTGGCTCTCAGCCTGCCCAACAGCCGCACCGCAGAGTCTGAGGCCGATGCCATGGGAATAGAACTTGCCGCCCGCGCCGGGTATAACCCCCAGGCAGCGGTGACACTTTGGGAGAAAATGGAAAAAAACAGTGATGGCGGCAGACTCGAATTTCTTTCCACGCACCCCTCCCCTGCCAACCGCCAGGAGAAACTGCGGCAGCTCGCCACCGAGGTAATGCCCTACTATCAACAGAATATAGCAAGACCAGTCTACCCCCTCAAATAACAACGTCTCCCGTGAGTGTCCACTGAGGGGCTATTTACAGCAACGCTTGCCAGCAGAAGACAGTCATCCAAGGAAAAACAGTAAAAGGCGTAAAAAAAGAAAGGCGTAAAGGCCGGCAGCCACGTCGTCGAGCATAATCCCCAACCCTCCATGAATATGGGTATCCAGCCAGTTCACCGGAAAGGGTTTGAGGATATCAAAAAACCGGAACAAGAGGAAGCCGGCGATTACCGTTACAGGAGTGACGGGGGCAAGGGCCAGGGCAATCAACTGCCCCACAATTTCGTCAATAACCACCAGGCCGGGATCACCACGATCTACGATTTTTTCCGCCGCCCCCGCTGCTGCGGTACCAAGGACCAGCAGTACAGCAGTGGAGATCAGATAAACCTGCGGACCAAGCCGTACCAGGGGCAGCCAGAGTAACACTCCGACCAGGGATCCCCAGGTTCCAGGTGCCTTGGGCAGATAGCCGCTGCCAGCTCCGGTAGCGATCAACATCAACAACCTGTCCACGGTTTACTCCTTCCGTCGATTATCTGCTGCACACAGAACATGCCGATAAACCTCCTGCAGCGAGAGGTTGTGGGTGCGGGCAATCTTTCTGCAGGCTTCATATTCCGGAGTTATCCGTTCGCCACCCCGGTCGGTGATGATACGTTTGGCCAGGACGGGGCCCCAGCGGGTGTCCACCATGACCGGCTCACGGGCCAGAGTTTGCCGCTGTTCCCGCCGGTAGCGAAGGCCAATGGCGCTGCTGTGCTCAAGCAGCAGGCTCCGTGCCGCCGGCCCCATCTCCGGAGTACAGATCACCCGGATGAGAAACCCTGGTCGCCCCTTCTTCATCTGCATTGGCACCAGGCAGGCATCCAGCACCGGCAGCTCCATAAGGCGATCACATACATCTGGCCAGTGTTCGGGGTGCAGATCATCAACATGGGTTTCGATCACCTCCACCTCGGGTGCCTCCTCGGTCGACCGCTCTCTGCCCAGAAGGAGGCGCAGCAGATTTGGCCGATGATCAGCGCGCTCCATGGTGCCGGCACCGTATCCAGTACATTCGAGAATCATGGGCGGCAATGGTGCGGATTCAGCAAGTTCACGCACCAGGGCTGCCCCGGTGGGCGTCACCAGCTCCTGCTGCAACTCCACCCCGTAGACCGCCATCCCTTCCAGCAACCTGCAGACTGCCGGACCGGGAAGAGGAATGTCGCCATGGGCGCAGTGTACCCAGCCTCCCGGCAAGGGCAGCGGAGAACAATACAGCCGTTCCACCCCCATATCCTTGAGCCCCGCAACTGTACCAACAATGTCGACAATGGCATCAAGGGCTCCAGCCTCATGGAAATGAACCTGCTCCATGGAGGTGCCATGCACCTGCGCCTCAGCTACTGCCAGCCGGGTGAAGACCGCCAGAGAACGCTGACGTACCTGATCGTCCAGGTCAGCAGTCTGGAGAATACGGCGGATATCAGCGAGGCAGCGATGGGGCAGGCGCTCACTGGTGTGCACCTGTACCCGGTGGCAATGAAAGCCTTTTTCCATCGTGGACTCGATCTCCAGCCGGAAACCTTCCAGGTGTAACCCGGCAAGCTGCTGTTCGAGACGTTCCCGGGAAAGACCTGCGTCCAGGAGTGCGCCGAGCAGCATATTGCCGCTGACACCGGAGAAACAGTCAAGATAGCCGGTACGCATCAGGAAAACCGGTCGCCTGGTCTGAGAGTGAGGCCGTTAAGGCAGTCAGCGATCGTCATGCGTCGACGTCCTGCCGCCTGGATTTCCCGGACCAGCAGCGAGCCCTCACCCGTGCTGATCAAAAGCCCCCGATTATCGACACTGATAATGGTGCCAGGAGGCTGTGCTGAGATTTCCCGAACATGGGCCGAGGTAAAAAGGCGAAACCTGGTCTCCTTCAGGAAGGTGAACGCCGAGGGCCAGGGGTCAAGGCCACGTATGAGGTTGTGGAGGGTGGCTGCCGGTGCATTCCAGTTGAGCCGTCCCGTCTCCTTGGCAAGCATGGGCGCGACCGTTGCCCGGCTGTCATCTTGGGGTACAGGCCGGAGCTCACCGGCAGCCAGGCGGTTAAGGGCATCATTAATCATGGCGCCACCCAGGGCGGCCAGCCGTTGGAAGACGCTGCCCGCTGTATCCTCGTCCGAGACCGGGATACTCTCCTGAAGGAGAATATCACCGGTATCCATACCCTCGTTCATCTGCATGAGCGTGAGGCCGGTCTGCCGTTCACCATTGATGATTGCCCACTGGATCGGGGCGGCTCCCCTGTATTTGGGGAGCAGGGAGCCATGGACGTTGAGCGCACCCAGGGGGGGCAGATCAAGCAGGCTGCCCGGCAGGATATGGCCATAGGCGACCACCACCAGCAGATCAGGATGGAGGGATGCCAGCTCGTCCCGGAATTCTGGAGTCCTGATGGTTTGCGGCTGGAGTATGGAAAGACCGGCACCTTCTGCGAGCACCTTGACCGGCGGTTTTGCCAGCTTGCGTCCTCGCCCTTTGGGACGATCCGGCTGGCAGACAACCGCTGCCACCTGATGGGGACCATCAAGTAAGGCCTGCAGAGTGGGAACCGCAAAATCTGGCGTCCCCATGAAGACAATCCGCAGTGGCCCCTTCATTGCCGCTCCCTGATGATTTTCTTCAGCTTTTTCTTGTACAAGGTACGCTTGAGGGGGCTGAGATGGTCAATAAACAAAATACCATTGAGATGATCGATCTCATGCTGGATGATGCGAGCCAGCCGGTCTTCGGCATCCAACTCCAGCGGTGTGCCATCGGCATTCTGGGCTGTGACGTGGATCTTCTGAAAACGTTTGACGCTGGCCATACAATCGATAACACTGAGGCAGCCTTCGGTATCCAGCTGACTACCGGTTCCCTCTGTGACCACAGGGTTGATAAACACCCTGAGATCAGGCTCCTGGTCATGATCTGACGGATCAACGACTATGATCTGACGGGCTATACCGATCTGATTAGCCGCCAGGCCGACACCCGGAGCGTCGTACATGGTTTCGGCCATGTCCTGGATTAGCGCGTGCAGCGCTTCGTCAAACTCGGTTACAGGCTCGGCCTTTTGCCGGAGCACGGGATGAGGATAAGTTATAATTTTCCTGAAAGCCATGATATGCTATGATACGAGTTGATCTGTCAGTGGTTATCACTGATGAATAATCATTTTCACCCGGTCTGTAAAGCAAGGTACGCAGCTGTCCGAGGAAAGTACTGGACGACATGGAGCTGAAGAGGTCACTGTGTGCAAAGGGGATCGAGATGCTGGCCCAGCCGGTCATGCCTTTGGTCTCTATGGTACAGTTCTTCTATATTACCGGTCAGTTTGAGACAGTGGAAGAGGTGGTTGCCGAGCTGCCAGCACCCATAGAGACCAATCACGCCGTCTATCCTGACCCGGGCACACTGCTCACCCCTTATATGGACCTGCTCCATGGCCTCCACGGAATTAAGGCCGGGCTGTCGCCGGAAGAGGTCATCGACGCTGAAGGCTTAGTGCTCGACTCAATGACGGCCACCAGCCTGTTGGTGGGCCAGCAGGTGCTGACCCGAGAAATGGAGGCCATCAACTCTGCGCTCTGTGAACCATGCCATTGCACGCTCTGCTGTGTGGGACCGGAGGAGGAGATGGTTCAGGCCTTCTTCGAGATTCCTTTGGAAGAACGAGAAGTTGAGCAGTTTCCTGTGGAACGGGTGGACACGGTAGTAACGAGAAGCTCTTCGGCCATGACCGAGCCGCCGGTGGAGGTTGATGGTACGCCATTCTACGAAAAAAGCACCCCTCTCTGTCTCCGGTTTGCAACCGGCTGGAGCCTGATACTGCCGCGCTCGACCAGGTGTCCGTCCCTGGAAATGAAGGGGCGCTGCAGCACCTACAGAGATCGGCCGCAGGTCTGTCGTCGACCGCAAATCTTTGTCTATCTGCTGGAGCCATACCTTGACGGAAACAGCCGGAGAAAATGGCGGCAACGGAACAGTCTGCTGGCAATCACAGACTGCCCGTATGTCCGACTGCTGCGAGAAGAAATAGCTGCTTACGGGGCAGCCTGTGAACTGGAAACTGTCTTCACCTGTAACAAGGGCTAAGGAGTTGCCGCTGCACCATGGATATTGTTATCTCTCTTCTGCTAATTATCGGCAGTTATCTTGTCGGTTCCATACCTTTTGGCCTGGTACTCTCCCGGGGCAGCGGCATTGATATCCGCACCCAGGGGAGCAAGAACATCGGCGCCACCAATGTCACCCGCCTTCTGGGTAAACGTTTCGGAGCGTTGACGCTGCTCTTTGACGTGCTCAAGGGGTTTCTCCCCATATACATTACCGGGATGATCACAGCCGAGTATTCCGGGACCGAGACGGTGATGGTTCTCTGTGGTGCTACCACTATCCTCGGGCATATGTATCCACTCTATCTTCGCTTCAAAGGTGGTAAAGGAGTGGCCACAGCGCTGGGCGTCTTTTTGTACCTGTCGCCCCTGGGGGTGCTGGGAGCGCTGCTGTTTTTTGCCGCGACAGTAGCGCTTTCCGGCTATGTCAGCCTGGGATCCTTGATCGGCTCTGCGGCAATCCTGCCGTTCCTCCTGATCCTCGATGAGCCCTCGTGGAAACTGTTCCTGGCAGTATTAAGCGTCACCATGATCTGGATAAAACATCATCAAAATATCAGTCGCCTGCTCAGCGGTACGGAAAAGAGCTGGAAGCGCTCCCCGGAGGAAACGTGACACGAAAAGAATGGGAGGCACTCAACCAGGCCCGCCGCCTACTAGGGCTCGGAGAGACAGCCACCCGCAGTGAAATACGCCGGGCCTATTATCGTCTCTCCAAGCAGCATCATCCAGACCAGGCCGACGTGAACAAAAAAAATACGGAAAAGATGTATCAGCTGACAAGGGCCTATGAGCTGCTGAGCAGGTACATGGAGCAGTACAGCTTTCCCCTTACCCCCGGTGACCAACACATCTACGACGCAGAGGACTGGTGGATGGAACGCTTTGGCCCCGATCACCACTGGAGATCCAAGGGGTAATCAGCAAACAGTACCGGAGAATCGCGGCAAGGTCTTTGGCTAACGGCGAGGCATCTTCCGCTTGCTGCGGTTATTCATTCTTTGAACAAGGAGAGATCATGGTTCGGGCATTACTGCTGGTGGATATCCAGAATGACTTCTGTCCCGGGGGAGCCCTGGCCGTACCCGAAGGTGATGCGGTGGTGCCGGTGGCGAATCGACTCATGCAATGTTTTCAACGGCGAATAGCCACCAAGGACTGGCACCCGAAAGGCCACATCAGCTTTGCCAGCCGCCATCAACGCCCGCTCTTTGACACCATCGACACCCCGGCCGGACCACAGCCACTCTGGCCGGACCACTGTATCCAGGAGAGTCGCGGCGCCGCTTTCCACCCGGAGCTGGACGCAGCCCGCATCGATCATGTGGTACTCAAGGGCACCGATCCCGAAATCGACTCCTACAGCGCCTTTTTTGACAATGCCCGGCAGCAGCACACCGATCTCGACGCCTATCTCCGCAGACACAAGGTAACAGAGCTCTACTGTTGTGGCCTGGCCACGGATTACTGTGTGCTCTTTTCCGTGCTGGATGGCCTGGAACTGGGGTACAAGGTAACAGTCGTCAGTGATGGCTGCCGGGGAGTAAATGTCGAACAAGAAGACAGCAACAAGGCCCTGACCAGAATGGTTGCAGCCGGTGCCCGGGTGATGAGTGCAGGAGATGTACTGCAGCAGAAAAATGTGGAGGGACACAGATGAATCGGAAACAGCGGCAGCTCAGTGAAGGTATTCTCCTGACCGATCAGTACCAGTTGACCATGGCCCAGCTGTATTTTCACCAGGGTATCCACGAACGTCCCGTGCAGTTTGAGTATTTTTACCGGAAAAATCCCAATTACACCTCCCATCAGGCAGGCTATACCATCCTTGCCGGTACCGGCAGTCTTATGGCCTGGATGCGTGATGAACGGTTCACCCACAACGAGATAGGGCTTCTCGCCGCCCAGAAAGGCCGCACTGGGAGGCCACTCTTTCAGCGGGATTTTCTCGACTGGCTTGCTGAAAACGGGACCTTTGCCGATATCCATATCCGCGGGTTACAGGAGGGCAGGGTCGCCCATCCCACCGTCCCCCTGCTCGGCGTGCAGGGGCCCTTTGCCATGGCCCAGATCCTCGAAACCTCACTGCTGAACCACATGAACTATCAGACCCTGGTGGCCACCCGTGCTACCCGCATGCAACAGGCGGCAGCTGGTCGACCCATTCTCGAATTTGGGTTGCGCCGGGCCCAAGGGTATGGTGCCGGACCAGGTGTTCGCGGTGCCCTCGTCGGAGGTGCTGACTCTTCAAGCAATGTGGGTATTTCCCATGCCCTGGGTGCCGACCCCAAGGGCACCCACGCGCACTCCATGGTGCAGGCCTTCGTTGCCCTGGGTGGTGATGAGCTGGAAGCATTTCGTGCCTATGCGGCGTCCTACCCTGATGATTGTCTGCTGCTGGTAGACACCATCAACACCATGGAAAGTGGCATCCCCAATGCCATCAAGGTGTTTGAGGAACTCAAACGTAAAGGGCATCAGCCCGTGGGGGTGCGCCTTGACTCCGGCGATCTGGCCTACCTGACCCTGAGGGCTGCCAAGGAGCTGGACAAGGCCGGTTTCAATGAAACCGCCATTGTCCTTTCCAATGAGCTTGACGAACTGGTCATCTGGCAGATCATCCGGCAGATTTGTGATGAGGGACCCGGTTTAGGCATGGACCCGGACAAGGTCATCGGTCGGCTGGTTTTCGGGGTGGGCACCTCGCTGATTACCAGCAAGGGGGCATCTGCACTGAACGGGGTCTACAAACTCACGGCTGTCCGCCGGGATACCCGGTGGCAGCCTGCAATAAAGATATCGGAAAACCCGGGTAAAACGCTCAATCCTGGAGCCAAGGAGGTTTGGCGCCTGTATGATCAGCGAAACCGGGCCGTGTGCGACGTCCTCGCTCTCGCAGATGAACCGCTTGAGCAGACAGATGTATTTCATCTCCATCATCCGATGGAGTACCACAAACGGCGTCTGCTCATACGGGAGAATCTGAGCAGGGTGGAGCGACTCTGGACAGAACTGCCCCTTTATGGCGACAATTCTCCTGCAGATGAGTCGATTGCCGTCATCCGACGCCGGAAAGAAGGTGACCTGGAACTGCTCGATGGTGGGGTGAAACGGCTAGTCAATCCACATCTGTACCATGTCTCTCTGACTCGTCGTCTGTGGCAGCTGAAACAGGAGTTGTCACCGTAAACACGAGCTCCCTGCTTTCAGTCTTCTGGCGGCGCCTGTAGGGAACATCCGGTTACAACAGGTCATCGGGCAAGGCAGCTCCTCCTCACTTAAAAAATTATCACCAAGGCTTGCTGTAACCTTTTACTTGAGATTTTCAGGGGAAGCTCATCCCTGAACGAGACTACAGCTTAAACGGAGGAGAGCATGCGACACGCAATATCCACCCTGATGGTCCTGCTGATGACAACCTGGGCCGTTGCCGAGGGAACAGCGGCAGCGGAGATGGAAGACGTCGAGGTGCTCGATCTGGTTACGGCGCAGCAGATAGCACTGCACGGAAATCCCCAGCTTAAGGCGGCAAAAGAGCGTGCTGCACAGGCACGCCTTCGGGTGGAGCAGGCTGCAGCCCACTGGTGGCCGGACCTAAACCTCACCGCCTCTGCCCAGCATAAAAATCTCTCGGACAGTGAATATGCCGGGAACCAACTGGCAGCGAGCCTATACGGCGGCAATGCTGATAACAGTAGCGACACCTTTGTTGTCGGTATCCAGACCTCCTGGCTGTTATTCGATGGGTTTTATCGCCGATTCAACCAGGAGATGGCCAAGGCCGACGAACGCTCGGCTGAAGCAGCACTGGTTAACGCCCGCCGACTACTGGCAACCAGCGTTGCCGAGGCCTTCTACAACGCCCAGCTCGCGCAGACCAATGAAAAGATTGCCAGGGCTGACGAAACCTTTTACCTGCAGCGGCTTGAAGACGCCGAGAACATGTTTGACGCCGGTGCAGGAGCCAGGGGAAATATCCTCAACATCAAGGTTCAGTTGAACCTGGCTCGGGCCTCTCGAATGGCGGCACGGCGTAATTTCGAGGCTGCCGGGTACGGGCTTGCCGCCTTACTTGGCCTGCCCGATGGCAGGCTTCCGAATGGTGTTCTACTGCAACCTCTGCACCAGGACTTTGAGGTGGAAAGCGTACAGACAGATGTTGCAGCATTACTTGCGCAAGCCCTGTCACAGCGGCCGGATATTCAAGAAATGGAATACCGTGTTGCCCTGGCAGAGGCTGGAAACGGTCTGGTCAGAACCGCCTTTTACCCGCAGGTACAGATCGTCGGCACAATCAACGGTGCCCGCCAGGGTGATGCCGTTTTTGCCGATGAAGATTTCGGCAGTACCCTCTCCGTCAACCTGCAATGGAACCTCTTCAACGGGAAGGAGGATGAAGCACGGCTAGCTGAGGCTCGCCACCAGAAACGGGAAATGACCCACAATCTGGCGGCACTGAAAAACGCGATTGCCGCTGAAGTCCGCGAAAATGTCGTCCTGCTCGAGGCTGCTAAGGAGCAGGTGCGTTTGCAGCGGGATACAGTGGTGCTTGTCGAAGAAAACCGCGAACTGGCCCAGAACGCATATGAGGCCGGTGAATCGTCACTGGTTCGACTCAACGAGGCGCAGCGGGACCTTACCACCACCCACGGACGATTGGCACAGGCCCTTGTAAACTTTCACCTGGCCCGCCAACGACTGCTATCAGTTACCGGTGCCATCCTTGATCCTTTCCCCTCTCTGGAAAGGACCGACTCGTAAAGAGGATCTGCATGCCACACGGCAGGGTCCACGAACTAGCTGTTATCGTGCTCTTCCAGACATTTCAAGTGCTGCTGCCTTACATGCAGATGTTTAGTTTCAGATACGCACCGGACTTGACGCAACATCAAGGAAAAGGTAGGTTTTCACAGGTGAGTAGTATCAGGGATAACTATTTATTTTTTTCTGCAGGATATTCAAGGAGGAAGGTATGAGCGAACAGGGGATCTTTGCCGGTAAGGTGAAAGGGTTATACAAAACTCTATGCAAAGATGAATGGAATGCGACCATAACCGGCATTATTGTCGCTATTCTCTCCATTCTAATCATGGCCTGGTGGAGGCCGTGGGGCGCTGTTGGCGCTATCCGTAACTGGGGAGACTGGATGCTCTACTTTGGTTATTCCCTGACAGATATGCTCGATGTGGTAGGATTTGTCGATGAAGACGGTGATCCTCTCCTGAAAAAAGCCATATGGTTTGATTCCGGTTCGGTCATTGGTATAGGCTTTATTCTCGGTGCTTTTATTTCAGCCTGTCTTGGAGGACAGTTTGCCTTTAGATTTCCACCGTATCGGGAAGTGGTTAAAGCTATCCTGGCAGGTATTCTTATGGGGATCGGTTCCACCCTGGCGGGCGGTTGCAATATTGGTGGTATGTATAATGCCATAGGAAACCTCGCCGCTAACGGTTTTGCCATGTGGCTGGGTCTGGTTCCCGGAGTCATTTTAGGGCTTTGGCTGTTATATAAAGAAATGGAGCATATAAGCTGGGGTTCTGGAGGTTCCTGGACGGTCGAGGTACCACCTGTTTTTCAAACTATTGTTGGCATTGCTGGTATCGTATTGCTTATATGGGCTTCCAATGCCTATGCTAATTACACTGGCGATGACTCGTTAGAGTATATCACGTCAATGTCGGGAATCATTGTTTTGGCAGCAGGCCTAGGGTATGCCATGCAACGCGGGCGCTGGTGTATGATCCAGGGTTTCAGAGAACCACATATGACAGGCGATTGCACCATGGCAAAGTCAGTGGCCCTGTCAATAGCCATTGTCGCTGTTGGCGCTGCTGTTCTCAAATATGGCGTTGCAATGCGTTTCGATGGCGATCCTGTCCTCAATCCCATGTACTATGTGCGCGGCACCTTTGGCTGGGGTGGAGTTGTTGGTGGGTTCCTTTTTGGTGTAGGGGCGATGTTTGCCGGTGGTTGTGGATCTGGAACCCTGTGGCGAGTTGGTGAGGGGCAATTGAAGTTATGGATTGTAGTTCCTTTCTTTGCACTGTCAAATTCTATTATGACTGCCTGGTTCAAGAGTGCAGAGTACGAAGCTGACGGTATACTGGGGAGCTATATATATCTTCCCGAGGTAATGGGCTACGGACCAGCACTTGGACTTATAGCACTGTTTAGCGTGGTATGGTACCTGGTAGTTAGCTGGAACGAGGACAGCAACAAGCTGATATTACCCATGTGATGATGCCCCAGATATTAAGTAGTTGCTGTTTGGTCTTTGGCGAACGGTTCTTAAAAAGCCGTTCGCCCCTTTTCGCTATAAATAAATGACAAGCGTGACGGCCTGGGTACTCAGGCATCTGCATGCTCTCTGCGCAGCAGCCAGACCATGCCCCGAACCCACGCACCTTGTTCTTGTCGAAGCCGCTCCTCCTCCTCGTATACCACCTCCAGACCGCTGGCTCCGGCCACTTGCCGCACATATTCTTTGCCATGCCCGTATCTACCGGTGGGATTCAGCATCCACGACGATGCACGCGCATATTCCGTGGTTATGCAGACTAACCCGTCTGTGGTGAGCCGGCCTTGTACGGCCCGCAGCAACGGCGTCAACTCGCCGATATAGTTAAAGACATCAGCGGCAACGATCAAGTCCCACCGTTGTTGTGATGATATAAGAAAATCGAGTATATCAGCCTGGCAAAGCTCCTTGTAAATACCCTTAGCATCCGCTTTTTCAAGCATCTTCTCGGAAAGGTCCACCCCGAAGAGTTCCCGGCAAAGAGGCCTGAGGACCATACCAGTCAATCCGGTGCCACACCCCAAATCCAAAACACATTCATAGGCCTGGCGCTGCTCCTTGGCAAGCCTGCCGATGATCCCGGGTACCCGGTACTCCAGCTCATCTACGAGTTTTTCCTCAAAATGATCGGCAAAATGATCGAAGAGATCACGAATATATGCCCCTTCCGGTGCGGCCACATTCTTGCCCTCAAGGGCTGCAAGCATGTGGCCGGCCAAGGCATGATCTGGTTCAAGCTCAAGGAGTCGCCGGTAGAGCTCAGCGGCCTGCTCGTATCTCCCCAATCGATGCTGAATATAGGCAAGGTTGTTCAGGCCTGAGCGGTAGTTCGGCTCAATTTCGAGCAGCGTCTCATAGGTGGTGGCAGCCGCCTCAAGATCATCCATTTCCTTCTGGCAGTACCCGAGGTTATGAAGGGTATCAGGATCTCCAGGCCGCAATTCAAGAGCCTTCTTGTAGGCATCCACTGCCTCTAGTCGGCAACCATTGTGACTCAGGGCAAGCCCCAGATTAAACCAGGGGTCCGGATCTTGACCGCAGCCGGCAACTGCCTTTTGAAAGGCTGTCACAGCCTCAGCATACTCTTGCAGCTCAAAGAGTGCCAGTCCCAAATTATACCAGACAAGGTCTGCATCAGGGACAACGGTAACTATTTGCCGATAAAGGGCGACGGCTTTCGCTGGAGCCCCTTCTTGGTGGAGAGTCACAGCCTTGGCATAGTTAGCCTCAAGGTCATGCTGATCCTTGCTACCTCTCATCATCCGCGTTCTCTGGCTGGCAAAATCTCCTGCTTGAGCAGGCAACAGGAGATACGATGCCGTGGCGTTCCGTCTGGCAGGTAATCAATGGTCTCGGCCTGCAGCAGTTTATTGATGACACAGCCCTCAGCAATATCGAGAGTGAAAAGACGATCCTCGTTGACACCGCTTCGGTGCAGCAACTGATCGTCAATGATCTCATAGCTGTGAATCGGGTAGTCTTCACAGAGAGGGCACTGGTACACCCGCCCATTGGGGAAGATAAAAAAATTCTCCGCGACATTGCCAGCGCATTCAAAATGATCATCCTCCGCCAAAAAGACCTTGGGGAAAATAGCATGAATGCCAGCTGCAGCCGCCTGTTTTGCCACCTCGGGCACCACCGCCAGCCAGTGTTCCGGGTTCACCTGCCACTCAGTCTCGCTTGCACTGGCAGAGTTGCCGCGCAGACCAATGACCTGGATAAAAAACCTCTCCACTCCCCAGTGTTTCAGGAGTGGCACAATTCTGTGCAGGTGGTCAATATTGAGGCTGGAAACCGTATAAATCAGACTGGTGGAAAATCCCAACTGTACGGCCCGCTGCAGGTTTGCCGTACAGATTTCAAAGCTTCCTTTGCCCCGGATAGCGTCGTTCACTTCTTTGTCAGGGCCATCCAGGCTGAAACTCAGATAATCCAGCTCCGCTGGAGTAACTTTTTCAAGCAGATCATGAAACAGGTACCCGTTGGAGTCAACCGTTACCGCATAGTAAAGTGCCTTGGCCGCCCGAATAATTTCCGCCAGATGCGGGTGCAGGGTCGGTTCACCGCCAAGAAGGATCAGGTTGGTCTGCTGCTCAGGGCGAGCGAAGAGCTTGAGCCAGGAAAGGATAACAGGTAGAGAGAGGGCGATACGACCATGCTGCTCAGGGTTGATATAACAGTGACGGCAGCTGAGATTACAGGCGGTGAGCAGATGAAAAAAGACATTGCGTTCACCCGCCCTGAATCCGACAGTCCGAGGTTGCAGTGAAGTAGTCAAGAATGTTTCTCCAGAGACTGGGCCAGGGTGTAGCTGGCGAGTAAGCTACCCTGCCAGTAGGGATAACTCCGGAAGAACTGTTGAAACAGCGCCAAGCTTTCCTGCCGTAAAACCGGGCCATGAAGAAATACCTCCATTTTCGCATAGAGCGGATTAAGCAGAGGTAACGGCAGGTTTAAGCCGCCGCCCATAACATCTTCGTAGGCCCAGACAAAGGTGCGAACACCAGACAGCAGCATGGTCGTATAACACATCAGGCAGGGCTCCATGGTTGAATAGCAGACCAGTCGAGTGCAATCAATATTGGGATTACGATGAATCAGGTCGCGCAGCGTCACCATCTCGGCATGATCAATTTCGTTGGGCTGTCCGCTGCTGTTGTGCCTGCTGCCTCGGGCAAGAACTTGGTCGGCCTCCGCAAGAACACAACCCACCGGGAACTCACCCCGATCAAGGGCTCTGCGAGCCTCTTCCAGGGCCTGTACCATCATAGACTGGTGCACATCATCCATCACGACTCGGGTAAGGCTTCATTCAACATGCGCGTAGTCGAACTTATAGCAGACAAGTTCGACTCATTTTATCAACAGATCGATATTTTTTGGAATTGCCCGCATGTTGTCTGCAATTCCTTGAAGTTTCATTAGCCATCAACACACAACACTTACGAATTCAACTCTCGAGATTCGTCATGTTATACAATTTAAAGGGATAACATATTGAAATAATGAACAAATAAACTGAAGAGCCCCGCATATTGCTATATAGCATATTCACCATAATTCACAATAAAATCAATAATAAAGGGCGCAAATGAAACATAGCAAATTTAACTTCAAATCGCAAGTTGACATCCAAATTCATGATCAACTTGACGACTTCTTTAACACTTTTCACATCGGCACACTTCTTCACCGATGTGGGATTCGTCATCAACGACAACTCCGATGTCGGTAAAGATGCGGCGTACGACTTGCTCCAAGCACGTACCTATACCTGGCGACGATTTTTGTTAGTACAGGGGCAGCGCTTCACCGGATATTTGATCGCTTGACAAGTGACCAACGGGAGTCGGTGCTCATCACTGCTGATAGTCCCTATGAACGCTCTCGTTCTAAAAAAGTTGAGCTTCTGAGCCGTGTCTTCGATCACAGCACAGGGGTTATATCAGAGAGTTTCGGCTGCTTACAGTCTGTTGGTCTGATGGCATCAGTTATCTACTGTTGGATTTTGCTCTGCTGGCATCGGCAAAAGCGTCAAATCGCCTTCATGAAAGCTACTGCTCTTCTGGAATCGATGGTCAAACGTCTCCTGAATGCCGGTATCAATGCTCGTTATCTCCTTATGGACAGTTGGTTAACGACACCCCCAAGGTGTTGGAGAGACATAAGCACCTTACAAAGCGTCGGGGTAGAGCGAAGATTTTGGCATCGACCATTGTAAAGCAGGGAGAAGGCAAACCGGCCAGGATCGTTTTTGTCCGTGACCGACGCAAGAAAAATGGGCTGACATTGTTCTCCACAGATACCAGGCTTGCTGATTGCAAAGTAGTTCGGATCTATGACGCTGGGACAGAGAGGTTCTGTTTAACATGGCAACACAGCACTTGAAGCCTGGAGATCCAGGGCAGGGATTTTGATATGCGACCATCGTCTTCATGCCCTACATGTTTATCGCCTATGGAGTGCGGACAACAACTGATCATCGTAGCTTTGGTGATTTTTTCTATGCATGTTGTCAGGAACTTGATGACGTTGGGCTTGTTGAAGCCCCTCACAGAATAATGACTCTGGCCGTAGAGTAACCACGGCAGATGGGTACGTTTTGTGAACAAACAGGAAACACGTCAATTTGTCAAAGAGCAGGGTGATAACGAGCAATTGTTAAAGTCGAAAGTTGAGTGAATAAGCAGAGAGGTTCGCAGGCTCCACCTGGGCAACGCACAGTGAAGTTCCAGCACAGTGTTCGCGCAGGAACCAAAGGAGCAGTAGGCAAACGGATGGAGCAACAACCGAAACTGGTTCATCAGAAATCGATACCGTTGCAAGCAAGCCGCTTGAAGAGCGTTTTTTTACTCTTGACAAGGGGGTACAGTTTTACATAGAGTTAACCGGTCGGCCAGTTAATAATATTGGCGGCAACAGCTCCCCTGAGCAGATGAGTCCGTTTTGAGAGAGGCAACAATACTCCTTGAATTGCTGTGAGATAAAAATCGTAAAAATATAAGGACTTGCTCCAAGCAAAATTTCGAGCAACCAGTAACCGAAGAAATAAGGGGGAAATATCCATGAGTGCTCAACGTCCAAGAGACCCGGAAACTACGAAAAAAGCGCTGTTGGATGCCGCAGAGAAAGAGTTTCTTGAAAAAGGGTTCGGCAAAAGTGCGATGAGCCAGATTGCGCGACGGGCCGGTGTGACAAAAAGCCTCATTCATCATTATTTTGGGTCCAAGCAGGGGCTGTGGAAGGAGGTCAAGGGCCGTCGGTTTGAAGAGTACTACCAGAAACAGATGGAGATGTTTGACCAATACGGGCCGTCTAGCAGAATAGAACTGCTCCGTGAATCGGTGGCCGTCTATTTCCGGTTTTTGCAGGAAAATCCCCAGATGATCCGGATACTGGTCTGGATGTTTCTGGAGCGGGATCAGGAAGTGTGCCTGGAAAAAGATAGAAAGCTGGCGGAAATCGGGGGGGCTGAGTTGGAAAGAGCTCAGCGGAATGGCCATATCCGGCAGGATATTGATCCCCGCTTTATCCTGTTTACCTTTATCGGCCTCTGTCAGCACTGGTTTCAGGATAAGGAGCATTTTCTGCGCGACTTCGGTTCGGAAGGCCTGCCGGAAGATCTGGACGAGGCATATCTGGAAACCATCAATAAGATTTTTTTCGAAGGAATTTTACCGCGTTGAGGGGCTTTTTTTAAGTATTAGTTGACCGGTCGGCCGGTTAAGCCCGTTGGTTCGAACCGACCTGGAGGTAATCATGAAAACGAAGACCCGGTATCTACGTGTTATTTTTGGATTCATTTTTTTGGTGACGGCTCTGGCATTATGGCTATGGCCGCAAAAGCAGCAGCATTCACAATCCCCGCCATCCCTACAGCAGCTTACAACCGTTGTTAGGCTGGCCGAGGTGGAGGAGGCTGCCACCAGACGGACGATTCGGTTTTCCGGGGTTACCAGGGCCACGCAACGCGCGGTAATGGCATTTTCAATTCCTGGCCGCCTGGTCAAAAGGCCGGTGGAGGCAGGCTCCCGGGTAAAAGAAGGAGTTGAACTGGCCAAGATCGATATCCGGGAATATCAGAACATGGTCAATATGGCCCGAGCAACGGTAGCAGAACTCAATGTTCGTGCAGCCCAGGCGAAAAGGGACAGGCGACGGATTGAAAAACTGGCTGATGTACGGGCGGCAACCGCCGAAGAACTGGAGCAGGTCACTGCCGTAGCAGCTGCCGTTAATGCATCGCTTTCGGCAGCAAACGCCCGGCTGGATGAGGCGAAAAGGGTCTTGGACGAGGCCTCTCTTCGAGCCCCTTTTACCGGCACGGTAACAGCGGTCTTTCTCGAACCAGGCGAATATGCCTCTCCGGGAAAACCGGTTATTGAGTTATCGGGGGATGGGGAGATCGAACTGCAGGTTGAGGTTCCTGAAAATATGGTGATGACCCTGACAGAGGGGCAGGCTATCGGTGTGACCCTGCCGATGGCTGGTGGAAAACAAGTCGCCGGGCGGATCACGTCCATAGCCCGGGCCGCGGCCGCAGCGGGACGTCTGTTTCCGGTGGTGGCAACACTGAAACCACTGCCCGGCCTTGCCGCCGGCATGACTGCAGAGCTGATCCTCGACATTGAAAATGAGGGGGAACTTACCGTTCCTGTGACTGCTGTTATTAATCCGGGTTCGAGCAATCCTTACGTTTTTTGCCTTGATGGAGAAGTGGTCCGCCGGGTGCCGGTAACACTGAGGTCATTCTCCGGTGACCGTGTCATTATCCGGGGTGATTTATCAAGAGGCGACCGCGTCGTCATTTCCGGCCATACCATGCTGACAGACGGGGAAAGGGTGAAGGTGGCACTATGAAGATAATTGACGCAATCCTCAGCCAGCACCGGCTTATTTTAACCCTGGCTACAGCCCTCTCGCTGATGGGAGGGCTTATGTGGTTCACCATGATCCGTCAGGAGGACCCGCGCCTTCCTGATTTCATGGGACAGATCATCGCGACCTATCCGGGAGCGGATGCAGAAACTGTTGAACGTCTTGTTCTGGAACCGATGGAAGACGCCCTGGCCGAAGTCTCCGCCATCAAAAAGATTCAGGCTAACGCCTCTGATGAAATCGCTGTCGCCCTTGTTGAACTAAGGGGGAATACAGACGATTTTTCAAAAGCTTGGGACGATGTCCGCGAGGCCCTTGCCACCGCATATCAGGAATTTCCAGGCGGGGCGGCAATGCCGATTCTGGATGACGATCTGATGGACCAGGACTCGGTGGTGCTTGCTGTATCGGGATCTACCGATCCTCTCGTACTTCTTAACGCTGCCCGGAAATTGAAGGACGGTTTGCTGACCCTTTCCATGGTAAGCCGGGTGGAGATCGTTGCCGACCCGGAAGAACAGGTAACCCTTGATCTTGATGATGCGGTGGCCAGGCGCATCGGCATTGATGCCGTTCAGCTGGCGAACCGGCTTAATGCCCGCAACCGGATTATTGCTGGAGGCTCGCTGCGACTGGGAGAGAAAACCGTGCGTCTGCGGCCACTCTCAGAATTTTCATCCGTCAACGAGATTGCCCAGACCCAGGTCACGCTCTCCTCAGGAAGTTCGATTCCCCTCGGCGAAATCGCCCGCGTTCATCTGGGGCCAAAAGAGCCGGCAACTTCGCTGATGCGGGTAAATGGTGAAAGAGCTCTTGGAGTTGCCGTCGTTCCCCGCCGGGAGATCAACCTTGTCGATTTTGGGCAGGCCGTCCGCGACAAGGTCAATACCATCGCACCGGATTTAACTCCGATCACCGTACAGGAGGTGACGTTTCAACCCAAACGTGTCAAGGCCAGATTGGCTGAACTAAGCCGATCCCTCCTTCTTGGCATCCTTATTGTCGGCGGTATTCTGATTATCACCATGGGTACGCGCATGGGCCTGGTGGCAGCTTCCGTGGTACCCCTCGTGACGCTGTCGTCACTTGCCGTTTTCGCCTGGGGGGGTGGTGTGCTGCATCAGATATCCATTGCCTCACTGGTACTCGCCCTTGGCATGCTTGTCGATAATGCCATTGTGATGGCGGAGAATATCCAGTGGCGCCTTGACCGGGGTGCCGCTGCCAAGGAGGCCGCCACCGGATCGGTGCGGGAACTGGCAGTACCGCTGGCCGGTGCCACTGCCACCACCATGGCCGCCTTTGTCCCCATGCTGATCGCCAGAGGAACCACAGCCGCATTTACCAAAAGCATTCCCATTGTTATCATGTTGACCCTGTCGATCAGCTATCTATTTGCACTGCTGGTAACACCAGTACTTTCGCAGATATTTCTTAAACCACAACCAGCAAAGACAACCTCTCCGGCTGAACGACTGGGCACGAAGCTGGCCCGTTTTGCGACAAGGCATTCTCGCTGGGTTATTGCGGCTGCATTGGTGGCAGTGGCCGGTTCTTTTACCGCAACAAGATGGGTCGATCGCCAGTTTTTTCCGACTTCGGATCGCAACCAGTGCGTGATTGATCTGAAACTTGTTGAGGGGTCGCATCTGGATGCCACCGATGTGGCTTCACGAAAACTGGAACAGGCCCTGCTGTCGCGACCGGAGGTGTTCAAGGTCACTGCCCTTATGGGACGGAGCGTTCCCAAGTTCTACTATAACCTCAGCCGAATCCCCTATAGTCCGCATCTGGCCCAGCTCATCGTTGAAACACGGAAGAAGGAAGAGGTGACAGCATTGCTCGCCTGGGCCAGGGAGTATATCAAGACCCAGCTTCCCGAAGTGGAGCTGGTGGCGCGTAAACTCGAACAGGGTCCTCCTGTAGGGGCTCCGGTGGAAGTTCGGATATATGGCAATGATCTTGAAGACCTCAATACCATCGCAGTAATGATTGCCGGCGAGTTGAAAAACATCGACGGTGTCATCGATGTTCGTCACGACCTCGGACCCGGCGTACCAACGATCCGGTTTAACGTCGATGATGCCGCCGCATCCCGCTACGGGATATCTCGTGCCGATCTGGCCCGGGCCCTCTATGGACGAACCCGGGGTATCCCCATTGGCGAGCTGCATATCGGAGAAGATCCCGTCCCGGTGGTGATCCGCTCCTCTGCTGGGGAAAATCTGCCCATCAATGACCTGGAAGCTGTATCGGTAAGCGCTGCAGATGGACGGCCCATCCCTGTCGCTCAGGTAGCAACTCTGGAAACGACCTGGCGGCCAGCCACCATACGCCACTGGAACAGCCGGCGGGTGGTGACCGTCTCATCCCAGCTTATTGAGGGATATACCTTTAGCGATATTTTGGCACAACTGGCGCCCAAAATCAGAACCCTGGAACTTCCCCCAGGCGTTGATATCAGCTTCGGCGGAGATGCCGAAGGCTCCGGCGAAGCCAACAGTGCCCTGCTGCATACGCTGCCGATCGGGCTGATGTTATTGCTCGCTGTGCTGCTCGCTGAATTCAACTCATTCCGCCGCATGTTCATCATTCTGATCACGGTACCCCTCGCTGCCGCCGGAGTCGTACCCGGCCTGCTCGTTGGCAGCCAACCCTTTGGTTTCATGTCGATGCTTGGCGTTATCGCACTGGTGGGCATTGTCGTCAATAACGCCATTGTGCTGCTGGAAGTGGTGGAAAATCGCCGACGTGCCGGAGCCGATATCGATAATGCTCTTGAAGATGCGGTCTCCCGCCGAATCCGCCCTATCCTGCTGACCACCGCGACAACGGTGGCCGGCCTGCTGCCCCTGGCCCTCTCCTCTTCTACACTATGGCCTCCCCTCGCCTCAGCCATGATCTCCGGACTCCTCGCCTCGACGCTGCTGACGCTGGTGGTGGTCCCGGCCCTCTACCGGATAATGTTCAGGCAACGATCCTTTTGCCCCGCCGCCACCCAAAAGCGACTCATTGGGATTGTTCTACCTCTCGCTATCATCTTCGCCGGGACAACTACTGCCAGAGCAGAAAAATCGATCCGTATCTCCCTGATCCAAGCTATGGAAATGGCGGCGACCCGTCCGGCAGTTGCAGCTGCCAATGCCATGGTACTTGCCGCGGAAAAGGCGGCCGAAGTTGAACAGCGAAGGACCCTCTGGCCGAGTATCACCTCGTCGGTATCGCGCTCATGGAAAAGCCGGGAACCAGTTATGGAGACACCCCTCGGTGCGTTTTCAGTCGGTGGACAAAATACCACTGCCGCTATGATCAAGATTTCCCAGCCGCTATTTGATCCGGCCGGACTCCTTTATGCCGCTCCTGCCGCCGTTGACGAAGCCCGGGCCGAATCTTTACGGGCGGAATGGGTCCACCGGCAACTGGCTGCCGATGCCGGTAATGCCTATTTGGATATCCTTGAAATTGATGCTCGAATCAAGGCTACCAGCGCATTTGTAAAGAGTTTGACCGCCCGGCTGGAGGAGATCCGGCATATGGTCAGCGTCGGTCGAGCTCTGCAGACAGATACGCTTAAAATCGAGCTGGCCCACGACCAGGCCTGCCAGGAGTTGGCAGAGTTACAGCGCTCCCGGGAGATCGCCCTGCTGGCCCTGGCCCGGGCTATCAACTATGACGGGGATGTGGAGCCCCAACCTGTCCCAGACCTCGTAGACAGCGAGCCGCCCTCTGTTTCGGCATCATTTGCCGCTGCACTGCAACAACGCCCGGATCTGGCCGCCTTGAAAACCACCATTGGGGCGCTGGAAAAGCGACGCCTGGCCGTGCGCGCAGGCGCCTGGCCACGACTGGACGCCGAGGCCGCCTGGGTCTGGAATGAGCCCTCATCCTCTACCGAAAATAACTGGTACCAGATGGGTGTCACCCTTACCTGGACGCCCTTTGCCGCCGGCACCCGGAGCGCTCAAGCCGCCGCCATAGCCGCCCGTACCGGCTCGCTTCGCCATGATCTTAAAGAGGCCAGACAGGGGATACATCTTGAGGTGAAATCGGCAACAGCAGCCATCGACAATGGTCGGGATGCTTTTTACGTTGAAGAACGAGGTGTTGTCCAGTCCGGGGAAACTCTGCGAGTAGAGCGGGCCCGTTACCAGGAAGGCCGGGCAACGATAAACGATCTTCTTACTGCCGAGGCTCAGTTCAGAAAACGTCAAACCATGCGTGAAATTGCCCGACTCAGGATTGTCCGTGCCTGGATTACATTATGGATGATTGCTGGAGAAAAGGAACTCCCTTTTTGAAAGGTTTCCTATACAAGAGACAACATCAGGCTCACTGATAATTTGGAGATTTATCAGTGAGTCCAAGGAGAAGAATGCGGCTAAGAAAGGAGCTACAGCCCTGTTGGGCTCTTAAAGGCAGTAAAAATATCTGACCATAACGAGTCGATCTCACAAAAAAAGATGTTGAATTTGATAGAGGCTTTTTTAAGATCGATTAATAAAGAGACGAATGCCTTTCTCCAAGGCGCATCTATAACAAGTTAACTACCATCTTCGACTCAGCTTTTTGAGATATTTATGAGTTTTTTTAATAAGTTAGATTCTAAACTTGAAGCCCTGTTCGGCACCGCGCCTTTTGGCGCAACATGGCAGAATCACATCAACGCAACCCTCGTTATGCTGGCTGCTTTGCTTTTGTTCGCCCTTGCACGCCCGGTTGCGAACCATATTGCCCGTCGCGGCAATCATCACCATCGTAGCGCCATTGGTAAGGCCGTGGTGGATGCGGTGGTGCCGCCGCTGCGACTGGTGCCGTTGATCATTGGGCTTTATGCCGCGTTGCATATTCTGCATCTCAGTGGTAAGCCCTCGGAACTTGCTGATAACTTTATGATATCTGGAGTGATTGCGCTCAGTTCCTGGGCGTTGGCTCGACTGGCCTCACGCAGCGAAGCAATCTGGGACAAGCTGAATCTTGGCCTTGAGATCTCGATCCAGCGGTGGCTCAGCATTGCCATCTGGTTGCTGGTGCTAACTTCCGGTGGGGCGATTATTCTGGAAGTCTGGGGTATCCCGGTTGCGCCGCTGATTGGCAGCCTAGGGGTCTTTGGCATTGCCGTGGGATTAGCGGCAAAAGATTTGTTTTCAAACCTGATTTCCGGCCTGCTAATCATGACAGAAAAGCGCTTTACACCGGGCGACTGGATCAAGGTGGAAGGCGTGGTTGAAGGTACGGTTGAACAGATCGATTTTCGTTCCACCCGCATTCGGCGCTTTGATCTCAGCCCGGTGTATGTGCCTAATTCGGTGCTATCCGATAATGCGATGACCAATTTCTCTCGTATGACCTATCGTCGGATCTACTGGACTGTTGGGCTTGATTACGCCACTCCACCCAAGGCGCTTGAGCAGATCCGCGTAGAAGTGGAGAACTGGCTGCAAGAAGATGAGCGTATCTGCCAGCCGCCCAAGGCTTCGCTGTTTGTGCGGATTGACAGTTTCGGAGACAGCGCGATTAACCTGATGATTTATTGCTTCACCCGCACCACTGCCTGGGACAACTGGCTGAAGATAAAAGAAGATTTCGCACTGGCGTTGATACCGATTGTGAAGAACACGGGCGCTGGATTTGCTTTTCCCAGTCGCTCGGTCTATCTTACCCAGATCGACCCACCCGAAGATGTTACTCCCGTAAGAGAGGCCACAGGATCGTACCAATCAAAATAGCCTGAGTTTTGCCCAGCATCTTGTAATATATAAAGTTTTACCTGAGAAATTATTGGCAATTTATGTTCATCTCATAATAATTAGATTCTCCTCAAAAACAAATAACCATTTGATAATAATAGAATAATTTTCAAGAACATGGTATAATGTGCAAGTAAAAATGACAAAAACCCACAAAAAGGTTTGCACATGATCACCTATAAAAGCAGTCGCCAGCTCACCCTTGATGGTTTCCAT
>PDTC01000010.1 GCA_002748735.1 Desulfobulbus propionicus
CCCAGCCAGTCACTTTCGACCGACTCTTTATTCAATACTACCATATTTACTTCTATCGGCCCGCTCGCTACTACTCTTCAGTTTTCAAAGATCAAGGCAACTGCCACTAGCCCTAAAAAGCTGTGTGGCCTTGCAGTATAGATAGCTTTCCGGGTGTTGTCAACACTTTCCTGAAAACCGTCTGTCGTTACTGAGCACTGCTGGTGCAGCAGTTATTTCTGCTGAGCAACGAAGCGCGAATATACAGAAGGTCGGGGGGGCCGTCAAGAGTTTTTGTGCTGTGAGCCTAAAAAAAACTGGTAGCCAGAGATAGGGTTTGTTATTTTGCAGGGTTACGTAATTTTTTTACGGCAGAGGGAGGAGGATCTTCCCCGAAAATGAACAGTTGTTGGTCTTTTTTGACCGGCTGTTTCAGTAGCGCAGAGACTACCATGGAAAATAACGTGAAGCCCGTCTACCAGCTGTTCCAGCATATCCCCAATGTGCACGACTGCCTAGGCAGCCTTGCCGAAGAACCCGCTGTCGCAGAGGTGCCAGCAGGGCGATTGAAAAACAGTGTGCGGCAATACCTGGAGGTGCTGCGGCAGCGGATCCGAGAAGGGTCGTTGACCCGGGAAACCGAATTGACCCTGGAGGTGGTCCTTGCAGGGATGATCCCCTGGATTGTTGAGCACCACAAACCCAGGTTTCGCCGGGTTATTAACGCCACTGGCGTCATTGTTCACACCAATCTGGGGAGATCCCTGCTCCCTAAAGAGACCATGCAGTGGCTCTATCAGGCAGGCAGCCATTACGCCAACCTTGAGTTTGATCTGGACACTGGTGAGCGGGGCAGTCGTTACAGCCTTGTGGAGGAGATCCTCTGCGAGCTGACAGGCGCTGAGGCTGCTTTGGTGGTCAACAACAATGCTGCTGCCGTACTCCTTGCCCTTGATACTTTGGCAAAGGGCAAAGAGGCGATTGTTTCCCGGGGACAGCTGGTTGAAATTGGCGGTAGCTTCCGGATACCAGACGTGATGCAGCGCAGTGGGGCACGCCTTGTCGAGGTCGGTGCCACCAATCGCACCCATCTGCGTGATTACGAGGCGGCCATCGGTGCGGAGACCAGTCTGCTGCTCAAGGTCCATTGCAGCAATTTTCGCGTTATCGGTTTTACCAGCGAGGTGAGCAATGCCCAGCTTGTTGCCCTTGGCCGTTCTCATGGCGTCCCGGTGATGGAGGATCTGGGGTCCGGCTGCCTGGTGGATCTGTCACCGTATGGCCTTGAGCGGGAGCCCACCGTACCTGAGGTGGTGCAGGCCGGCCTTGACGTTGTGACGTTCAGCGGTGACAAGCTGCTGGGTGGGCCCCAGGCGGGGATGATTCTCGGTCGTCGTGCCATTATCTCCAAAATCAAGCGCAACCCTTTGACCCGGGCGCTGCGAATAGATAAATTTACACTTGCCGCACTGGAATCTATCCTGCGGATGTATCTTGATCCCCGGAAAGTTATGGAGCAGGTACCAACACTGAAAATGATCGCCGCCCCTGCAGCAGAGATCAATGCCCGTGCCCGTGCCACTGTCGAACTGCTTGCTGGTCTTTCTCCTGAACAGGGCACTGTTGAGATTGTTCCAGTAGTCTCGCGGGTTGGCGGAGGAGCGTTGCCCGAACAGAACCTCGAAAGTGCTGCCCTCTGCCTCACCTCTCAAGCGTTGCGTGCCAGTGAAATGGAGCGCAGGTTGCGAACCCTGGAGGTGCCGGTCATCTGCCGGATCGAAGATGACAGGCTGCTTTTTGATATGCGGACAGTTGGCGATGATGAACTGGAGCTGCTTGCCGCAAACCTCTTGCAGGTGGTTAGTCATGGTTGAGAGTCCAGGCCTGTCTTTGCCGCGAACGCCGACACTGACGGCCGATGATTTTGTCATTCTCGCTCAACCGTTTGCCGAAGAGACAGCCCGGCTGCTGCCGGTGCCGGTGCCCGTGACTTTTCTTTTCAGGGCAGCGAAACAGCGGCAGGGACCAGGGAGGGCAACAGCCTTTCCTGAGGCACTGCTCCAGGGGACGGCCGTCCATGTCGACGGAGGCCGTGTCTTTTTCGCCCTGGTCATTCCCGGGGAAGGAACCATTGCTGTGGCTATGGAGATGGACCTGGAACTGGTGGCCAGGCTGTCCAGGTCATGGCTGGAGGAGTTGCAGGCGCGTCTGCCGGAACAGCTGCAGCGGGTGAAACTGGCCTATCAGGACCCGCTGACCGGCCTGTACAATGCCCGGGCACTGGATCTGCAGTTTCACCAGGAGGCAGATGAAGACGATCGGCTCTTGCTTTTGCATGCGGTCTTCAACAGGAGATCCCCCCAGAGAAATCTTCAAAGGGTACAGCGGATTGCCGGACATCTCAATGCCAGCTGTCCGGGTACCTTGTTTTATCTCGGCTATGGCATTTTTGCCTTGCTGCAGGCGTTTGCGACAAGTGCTAAGGCCATGGGGTTTTTCAGGGCTTTGCAGCGGCAGTGTCGTCGGGATGGCCTGGCCAGGATTCAGGGGGTGTTCTGCAGGCTTGGCGGAGATAAAGTGGGGTGTACCAGGGAAGCACTGTGGCAGGGGCTGAACAGGGTACAACAGCGCGGTCCCTGTGGCGTCATGGAACTGGGGACGACCTCGGCTGCCTCTGAGCCGTTTCTCCCGAAAGATAGCACACTTGTACGCCGACTGCAGCGATCCTGGCGGGGCTTGAAAGGCTTTTCTCTTCTTGGTGTGCGGGTACATGACGGCAGAAGGACTGGTAAGGTTGGTTGTGAGTTGGAGGGGCTGCTCAAGCAGGGAGAGCTAGCTGCGGTCGGTGACGGTCACCTGTTCGTTGTCTTGCCAGATTGTCGTGGTGCAGCCTTACAGGCAAGACTCGGCACCATTGCCGCTGCCCTGAAAAGGACACACGGCGATAAGAGCGTTACCCTGGCGGCCAGCTCCTGGCCTTTTATGGATACCAGCAAAATTGATTGTCTGCGAAACTGTATGAAGGTCTTGCTGCACTGCAGTTTTTATGGACAGGGGGCGGTCCAGGAACTCAACGCCCTTACCATGAATGTCAGTGGGGATCATTATTTTGAAATGGGTGATTTTCGTGCAGCTATCCGTGAGTATACCAGGGGGCTGCTCCTTGATCCCAGTGATATCAATTTGTTGAACAGCCTCGGCGTGGCTCTGGCCCAGGTGGATCGCAACAGAGAGGCTATCGCCACGTTTGAAAAGGTACTGCTCCAGCGTCCCGGAGAGTATATGGCCCTGGTGAATCAAGGGTTTGCCAGGCAGGCAGTTGGCGAACAGGACGAGGCTCTTGAGTGTTTTGAGAAGGCCTTGACCGTCAAGCTACACTCGGCGATTGGCGGCACTGAACTTTTTTTGCCGCTCTGCAGGATATACTCGAGAAAAGGGCGTTGGGAAAGGGTCAGCCAGATCCTTGGGCGCTGGCGCGAAGAGGGGAGTACCGACGAGTATCTGTACCACCGTCTTTTCGCGCAATCATCGTGTGAGCAGGGCCAACTGGACGAGGGGATGCAGGCTGCCCAGAAGGCCTTGACTCTCAACCCTGTGGATGATGTCAGCATGAGCCTGCTCGGCCTCCTGTATGTACTGGGAGGGCAGGGCGAAGAGGTGGGGCTAAGCCTGTGCCAGCGGGCGACAGAGATGCGGGGAGGCAACGCCGACAACTGGTACCGGTTTGCTCGTGCCCTGGCTACTGTCGGGAAAAGCGACGAGGCCCGCCAGGCTGTACGTCGATGCAGACAACTGAACCGTCGCCATGAGGCGGTCAGCCTGCTTGAAGCCCAGCTGCTTGCCGAGAATGGCAAAAAGAAAAGGGCTGTTAGCATTCTTAAAAAGCTTGCACAGATGCCGTTGGAGCGTGCCGATGTTCGTGAACAGGCAGAGCGGATGCGGGCCGCAGTAGAGGAGAACCAGGGCACATGAGAACGCGGTGGTTCCCCAAAGGATTGCGGGCAGGTCTGGCACAGGTATTTTTACTGTTGATTTTTTGATTTTTCAGCGCATTGATGATACTAGTGAGAATAAACTGTTTTTTTGGGAAGTAACGCTGAAATCCAGTGCTGCGAGTATGGCTGCCGATTAGCCGGCAGGTCTGCGGCGGCACCATAACGGAGTGGGATATGGCTCGCATAGATGCTTTTTTTAAATTGATGAATGATGAAGGCGCCTCTGACCTGCATCTGATGGCTGGCCAGCAGCCGGTCTTGCGTATTCGTGGCGAGATGGAGCGTGTCAAGTTCAAGATCCTCGAAGACGAGGAGCTGCGCAGTATGCTCTATGAGATCTGTCCTGAGGACAAGATCAAGATTTACGAGGAGTCCGGCGATATGGACTTTGGCTACGAAATCCCGGGCCTGGCCAGATATCGGTGCAATTTTTTTACGCAAAAAAACGGTATCGGTGCGGTTTTCCGTGAAATCCCCAGCGATATCCTGACAGTGGACCAACTGGGCCTACCCAGGGTCATCAGTAAGCTGGCCACCCTGCCAAAGGGGCTGGTCCTGGTCACCGGTCCGACGGGCTCTGGTAAATCAACGACCTTGGCTGCCATTGTCGATGAATGCAACAAGACCCGCAAGCACCATATTCTCACCATAGAGGACCCCATTGAGTTTGTCCACCGAAGCCAGCAGTGCGTGGTGAATCACCGCGAAGTGGGAACCCATACTAAAAGTTTCAGTGCGGCGTTACGTGGTGCGTTGCGTGAGGATCCAGATATTATTCTGGTTGGCGAGCTGCGCGACCTGGAGACGGTGACGCTTGCCATGGAGGCGGCCATGACCGGTCATCTGGTTATGGGGACCCTGCACACCATGAATGCCATGAAGACCGTAGACCGCGTTGTCGAGATCTTTCCAGCAAATCAGCAGAGCCAGGTGCGGTCAACGCTTGCAGATGCATTGAAAGCGGTGGTTTCCCAGACTCTTTTCAAGCGTGTCGATATCAAGGGGCGGGTCGCCGCCCTTGAGGTGCTTATCTGCACACCGGCTGTACGTAACCTTATTCGCGAGGGTAAGACGTACCAAATTCCCTCGATCATGCAGACCGGACGAAAGTACGGGATGCAGACCATGGACGATGCGATTCAGGAGCATCTCGACAGAAGACGAATTTCTGCCGAGGATGCGTATATTAACTGTATAGACAAACAGAGGTTTGTGAAGTTTCTTCGTAAGGCGCCAGCAGATTTTACCGAGGTGTAGGGAGAGAATCGAGCCGGCGGCCGTGCTCCTTGATGCAGAGGTCGAGGAGCTCTTGTTGGTCGTCGTTGAGCTCGAGAAAGCTGGCACTGGAGCGTCGCGATTGTCGCGAATCCTGCACCTCTTTGTTGCCCTGTATTTTCGTGGAGACGATTTTTGCCGGCAGTTTTTCCAGGGAGCGTCCGTTTTCACAGTTATACAGATCGACCTCGAGCAGGGCTCCAGGAGACAGGTCTGTATCAGCCTTGCAGAGAAAGCCTACACCGCCCCTACTGATATTGGTGATTCTCCCATAATGTGGCTGGGTATCGTGGATACGCATCAGAAATTTCGTGGGTAAGGCGTGACGAGGTTCCCGGCGCTGATCATCGTCGAAGCTGCAGGGCCAGCGATAGCGGATTGACCTGTGGCAGATATCACAAAGGTATCTGCCATTTTTTTCTCGTCCTGCGGTGCTGTTCTCTTGCTTTTTCAGGGCAGTTTTACCACATTGGGGGCATTTTTTTCCAAAAACAATCATAAAGTTTTCTCCAAGATAGATAATAAGTTAAGGATATTAAAAGATTTTGAAATACTTGGCAACCAAGAAACCTCAAAAGAGGCCGTGAACGCAAGAGGCTACTGACCTGATTGTTCTCCAATTCCCTTCCACCACACAGTTTTTTTGTTCAATGAAAAGATAATGGTGCCCTGGTCGGGAGTCTGCAAAACCGTGGTTCCTGCCTTTCTCCATCGCCGGACATGAGCAGTAGCAGGAAAGCTGCCCCGGTTGCTTCGGCCAGAGGAAACGACGATATATCTGGGGGCAACAGCCCTGATAAACCCAGGGCTGCTGGAGGTGGTGCTGCCGTGATGTGGGGCCAGCAGTATATCGGCGCGAAGAGCCTCGGGGGGTGTTTGTCTGTTGAGCAGTGCCTGTTCACTTACCCTTGTGATATCTCCGGGGAAAAGCACGGAGTACCCGGTAGTTGTCAATTTCAGGACGAGACTCTGATCGTTGAGGCTGAGGGTGTCCAGGGGGGCCAGCCCTGGAATACCCAGGCAGGTCAGGGTACTGGAGGGAGTTTTCCATACCAGGTCGCCGGCTTTGATGCGGATTACGCGCACTCCCTGTTGGTTGGCAAGCTCAAGAGAGGGGATAAGTTGCGAAACAGGCTGTCCCTGGCCAAGGATCAGCACCTCAGGGGTGAAGTGCTCCAGGAGAAACTCAAGACCGTTGATATGGTCACTGTGGGGATGAGAGATGACAATGCCCTCGAGTTTTCTGATGCGACGATGCCACAGACAGGGGGCGATGATGCGCTCACCGGTGGCGAAATCTGGGCCCCCCGGTCCGCCGCAGTCGATCATCCACGCCTTTTTACCTGTTTCCACAAGGGTTGCCGATCCCTGCCCCACATCGAGAAAGATGACCCTGTCAGGGTCGCGTCTGAGAAGCGCCAGCGGGTCGAGGATAAAGGAGAGCAGGCAGAGCGAGAGCAGGAACAGCGGCAGCAGGATTTTACCTTTTTTCTCCACTGTCCTGAGCAGAAGAGTGCCACCGGCCAGGTAAAGGACAATCTCGTAGAGGGTGGGTTGAATAGTGTGCAGATCAACCCCGTTGAACCCTGCTACCCAGCTCGTCACTGCCAGGGCAAGGTCGATACCCCACGCTCCTGTGTGCAGAAGCAGATCTCCCAGACCCGGGAAAACTGTTCCTACTGGCAGGGCCACCAGGCCAAGGGGGAGAGCCCAGAAGCACAACAACGGTTCGACAATCAGGTTGACCAGGGGGCCGACAAGAGAGATGCGATGAAAATGCCAGAGCATGAGGGGCAAGGTGCCAAGCGTTGCCGCCAGCGCGACGAGGAAGGCGGCAAACAGCCAGTGCAAAGGTATCAGCAACCGACGTTGATGCCTGGTGTCGAGTACGGCGGTAATCGTAGGTACAGCCAGAGCGATGGCGGTCACCGCAGCAAAACTCAGCTGAAAACTCACGGTGAACAGGGCAAGCGGATTGAACAGCAGCAGGAGCAGCGCTGCCCCTGCCACCAGGGCAAGGATGTTTCTCTGCCGGCCAAGAAGAACACCGGTAACCACCAGGACAGCCATAAGGAGAGCGCGCAGTACAGGCGCATGTGCCCCGGCGATCAGGGTATAGCAGGCAAGTAGCGGCAGGGTACAGCACAGTGCCAGGCTCGGGACATGAACCTTGAGCAGTAACCAGGTGCTGCAATTGAAAAGGCGCCGCAAGAGGGTATACCCGATAAGGCTGAGTAGGCCAAGGTGAAGGCCGGAAATGGCCAACAGGTGCATTGTTCCTGTGGCCTTGAACTGCTCGAGAATATCGTTGGATATTCCTGAACGGTCCCCGGTCAGCAGCGCTTTGTAGAGGGCTGCCTCCTCTTGATCAAGGGTGGAGGTGATGGTGTGGCCGATCTGCTGACGGATGCGTTCGGCAAGGAGACCGAATTTTTTCCAGGGAGACTGCGAGGGGATTTCGATATGGAGGATAGCCTCGGGTGAGTTGATCCAGGCGGAGACGTAGATCCGCTGGGCTGCCATGTGTCGCCGGTAATCGAACACTCCAGGTGTGTGAAAATTGCGGATCGGACCGGCCCTGGCCAGTGCCATGATCTGCTCACCCGGGACCAGGTCGACCGGTCCTTTGATTGACATCCTGACAAGGCCACGACAGGGTTGCAGCGCTGTCTGCCCGACTGGATCCCGTCGAAGGTATGCAAAAAGGCGCAGGGTAAAACGTGTTACTGTTCCATTGAATTCCGGCAGGGAGACAACCCTGCCAGCAAGGGTCACCTTGGTTCGCTCGGTAATGAGTCGCTGTACATGATCAGCCGGAAGACTCGGGTGCAGTGCCGCTGAGGTGTGAAGCACACCGCTGAGCATGGCTGCGATGAGCATCGATGGGGTCTTGCCGGCCTTTTTTCCCAGCAGCACCAGCAGGGCAAACAGCAGGGGCACGGTAACCACAGGCCAGGGAAGATGTATCGCTGCCCCATGAACGTCGGCCAGCACAGTTCCTGTCATATAGGTGAGGGTTGCCACTGGCAGGGGGTTGGCCTTTATCTGCCGCTGGCAGCCGGTGAACCAGACAGGGGCCACGGGCTCAGCGCTCCAGCAACCGCTTGATGTAAACGAGGTGTTTGTCGATAACGCTGGTATGGAGGGTGACCTGGTCAAGGGCTGCTTGGCCGGCCTGGTGCCGCAGCGTTTCGTTGGTCAGCAGTTCACGTACCTGCACAGTGAGGGCTGCTGCGGTGTCAATCTGGAAAGCACCATTGCTGGCCAGTAGCTCGGCACTGATCTCCGGAAAATCCTCCATGTGGGGACCAAACAGTACCGGTACCCCAAAGGCAGCAGGCTCTATGGGGTTGTGCCCACCTTCAGGTACCAGGCTGCCGCCGATAAAGGCGATGTCGGCATGGCGGTAGCAGCCGCTCAACTCGCCCAGGGAGTCGAGAATAAGCAACGGCCCCTGCCCACCTTGGCTGCGTTTTCGTACAGCCAGCCTTTTTTCTGCGCAGAGACCTGCTATTTGGTCAGATCGTGCCGGTGATCTTGGGGCAAGCAGCAGCTGGATGTCCGGGATGGTGTTCTGCAGTGCCTTGAAGCTTTCCAGGAGAAGGGCTTCTTCGCCATGATGTGTTGAACCGCACACCCAGAGAGGGGCATCTCTGCTGAATCCCAGCTCTTCCAGCTCCGGTCCCTGGTTGGTCTGTCCGGTGTTGGCGGCGCAGGCAGCGTATTTGAGATTTCCCAGGCGCAGGAGTCGATCTCTTTCAACACCCAGGGCTTGCATGCGCTCGACATCAACAGCACTCTGCATGCCCAGCAGGGTAAACGACCTGAAAAGTGCCCTGCAGAACGGGGCAAAGCGCCGGTAAGCTGCGGCAGACTGTTCTGATACCCGGCCGTTAACCAGCATGGTCGGGACCTCGGCATCGTTGAGCCGGAGTAGCCAGTTGGGCCAGAAATCGGTTTCCACGAGAATGAACAGGGGTGGCCGGATTGCCCTGATGAAGGCCTGGATGATCAGGGGATGGTCGAGCGGGGCCGGGATAACCGGCACCTCATCTGGCAGTAGCCTGCGTGCCGTCTCCATGCCGGAGGTGGTCGTTGAAGACAGGACAATGGCAAAGGTGGAGGTGTTCAGCAAGCGCTGTATCAGGGGCAGGGCTGACGTTACTTCACCAACGCTCAGGGCGTGAATCCAGATACTTTGTCGTTGCTGCTCCCGGAGAAGGCTGCCAAGTCCAAATCCCATTCGTCCGCGCAGACGCCCGCTGTACCCGGGGTGGATGAGCAGTACCAGGGCAACGGGCCAGAGCAGCAGGAGGAAAAGGTGCAGTAGCAGGTTATACAGGCTCCGCATGGACTGATGGTCGTGTTCGGTGCAGTTTTATGAGCGCTCTGCCTTACTGATGACGTTGCAGAGCTCCCTGGCAAGGGCGGTGATCTCCTGCTGATCTTCCCCTTCAGCCATCACCCGGATGACCGGCTCTGTTCCTGAGGGACGCACCAGGATACGGCCGCGGTCACCGAGGCGGGCTTCAGCGGTACGCAGGGCCTCGGCAAAGCCATTGATATTTTCAGGGGCAATCCAGGTGGCCAGGCGGACGTTCTCCAGGACCTGTGGATAACTGGTCATGACCGTTGCCAGCTCGGAAAGGGGACGGTTTTTTCTGATCATGATTGCCAGTAGCTGCAGGGCGGCAAGGATACCATCTCCGGTGGTGATGTGGTCGAGGAACACCAGGTGCCCGGACTGTTCGCCACCAAAGCTGTACCCCTTGGCGCGCATCATCTCCACCACGTAGCGGTCGCCAACCTGGCTGCGCACCAGCTGGCCGCCCATCTCCGTCATCGCCTTTTCCAGGCCCATATTACTCATGACCGTGGCCACCAGGGTCTTCTTCCTGAGTTTACGTCGTCGTATCAGCTCCCGGGCGCAGATGGCCATAATGTGATCACCGTCAACGATGCTGCCGTGTTCGTCGCAGACAATGAGCCGGTCCCCGTCCCCGTCCAGGGCCAGGCCGATATCGGCACCGGTGAGTCGGACCTTGGCGGCCATGACTTCCGGGTGCAGGGCCCCACAGCCGGCATTGATGTTTGTCCCGTCTGGCTCGGCGCCGATGACGGTCACCCTTGCTCCCAGCTCGGTAAAAACATGGGGGGCTACCCGGTAGGTAGCTCCGTGGGCGCAGTCGAGGACAATGTGAAAGTCGTCCAGGGTATAGGTATCAGGGAAGGTGTGTTTGAGAAACTGGATATAGCGACCGCAGGCATCTTCAATGCGCTCGGCCTTGCCTACCTCCTCGGCGACAGGCCGTAGTGCCGCCATTTTCTGGGAGAAAATCAGGTCTTCAATATCTGCCTCCAGCTCATCGGGTAGTTTGAAGCCGGTGCGGGCAAAGATCTTGATGCCGTTGTCCTGAAAGGGGTTGTGTGAGGCGGAAATAACCACCCCGGCATCGGCACGCATGGAGGTAGTGATGAAGGCAATACCGGGAGTGGGGAGCGGTCCGACCAACTGGACATTGACACCCATGGAACAGATCCCGGCAGCCAGGGCATTTTCAATCATATAGCCCGAGAGACGGGTATCCTTGCCAATGACAATCGAACTGACGCCGCTCTGTTTTTTGACGATAAAGGCGATGGCCCGGCCTATCTGCATGGCGATTTCAGTGGTCATGGGATAGATGTTGGCTGTCCCGCGAACACCGTCGGTTCCAAAGAGTTTACGCATGTCGGTTCCCTGCATGATGGTTACCTTCGAGGCCTGGAATGACGTCCGAGCAACCGGCGGGCATTCCGGGAAAAGGTGCCGTCTCTTTTGCGGCAAGGCTGTTGTCCCTATGTGTCATTGCTGCCCGGTTTTTTTTCTGTGGAGTTTTGTGCCGCCCTGGTTTTGCCAGGTATTTTTTTGGTCGGGGAGCTGTTGAGTTTTTCAGGAAAAAGAAAGACCTGCTGAGGAAGGATGGAGTTGATCTGGATGGGGACATGGCCTGGGACGTCAATGCCGTTGACAGAGACTTCGACCTTCTGTGGGTCATCCTTTACTGTGTTGCCGTTGACTGAGGCGCGAAAAAGCATTGCCAGCTCAGGGGTATCCCTGATCAGGTTTTCCGGGATACTGGCCACCACCGTGACACTTGTCGGTTCAGTGCCAGCAGGGACCGGGTTGTCACGGACGTTGATGGGGATACCGCGAACCGTCTTGGTGAGGATGGTCTCACTGACCTTGACCTGTACCATGACGACGGTTTCACCGATGAGCTCCTGCAGGGAGGGAGCCAGGTTGAGGTATGCCTGTACCGTTGCCGATGAGTTCCAGCCGTTGATGTCGATGAAGAAGGTTGTCAGTGTTCTTTCCTTTTCCAGCAGGGTTTTGGGGCCAGAAACCGTCAGAACCGGAGGCTCGACAGCAACCTCCTCAAGGGAAAAGCCTGGCGCCAGCGTACCTTCGGTGAGGGGTTCGATGGGAAAATCCTTGCGGATGAGCTCATCCAGGAACAGGGTGATGTTGGCGGGTTGTAAGTGGAGGACCTCAACGCCTTTGGGAAAGCTGATCGACTCTTGGTTGTTGGAGATCACCGATGTCCCGGCAACAGCCTTGCCCAGGTCCACGGGTCTGGTTATCCCTCGCTGTTTGATATCCTGCAGTGTTTTCCTCGGCCCGCGAACACTGACCTCGATATCTTTTTTAAACTGATTACTGATCACCAGGTGTGGTGGTAGATTGTGGATCTCAAGCGGTACGGTCATGGTCATGTCCACCTGATCCTCCTCCACTACCACGAACCAGAGGCAGAATCCCATAAAGAGTGACAGGACCTTTATTTTCCAGTGACGAGTCAGGAATGCGGGCAGGGAAGCGGTCATGATTTTTTCACTTTGGTGAACCAGGAAAAGAGCTGGGAGGGGGTCAGTGACGAAGGACTGCTGATCAGGAGCTCCTTGAGGGTGCTGGTCAGCCGCTGCTCATCCCGCAGCGGCGTGATTTTCCCCTGAAGGACCAGAGAGATCTCCTGGGTCTCTTCAGAGACGACAATGACGACGGCATCGGTTTTTTCCGAAAGGCCAAGAGCAGCACGATGGCGGGTACCGTAGCGCTTGGGAATAGTGGTGCTTTGCGACAGCGGCAACAGGCAGCCCGAGCTGTGGATTCTGCCCTTGTGAACGATGACGCCACCATCATGCATGGGAGAAGAGGGCAGGAAGATAGCGATGAGCAGTTCATGGAGCAGGCGGGCATCAAGGCGATGACCGGACTCCAGGTACTCACGCAGGCCGGTTTCCCGTTCAATGACGATAAGGGCGCCGACGCGGCGTTTGGCCAGGTAGGTGGCGGCCTTGACGATCTCTTCCAGGTCGGTGATGGCTACATCACCGCTTCGCTGAAAGGGGGTGCGTCCCATTTGGGTGAGCGCCCTGCGAATATCTTCCTGGAAGACGATGATGATTACCAGCAGAAAACTTGAGAGAAAGGTCTGCAGGAGCCAGTGCAGGGTTAACAGGTCCAGTCTGCTGGAGATGAAATAGAGAACGGTGATGACCGCGATGCCTGCGAGCATCTGGACAGCCCTGGTTCCCTTGATAAGCAGGATTAGCCGGTAGATGATGTAGGAGACAAGGAGGATATCAAGGAGATCCTGCCATTGGAGAGAGATCAGGGTGTCAAGCATTGGCCACTGGATGCTGTTTCATTTTTTATTCAATTATTATAATATGTAGCATGTTGCGGTTCCAATGAATAGGGAAAATATGGTATTTTCTCTATTTATTTCCGGTAAGCTACTTGGTGCGTACCGGCGAGACTGATCCGAAGAATATCTATAGCTTTTTGTATATACGTGGAAAAAAGGAAATCACAAAAAACAGGGGCTGATGACCCTGCTGGATTCGGGGCTATCCCCATTCATCAGGAAGCCCCAGAGGTCTTCACCGGGAACGGCGGCGAAGAGATTGTGACGGGACACCGTTTGTCTGCCCGGAAAAAGAGCGGTCGTCCTCGCCGGCACCTTTTATTGGCGGTGTTGCTACTGCTGCTGCTTACGGCAGTGTATGCAGGAGCAGGGTATCTCCTGGGAGGAAATCTCCTGGCCAGGGCCGTTACTGAGAATCTAGGTGCGTTGACCGGCATGGAGGCCGCCTTTGCCAAGGCCCGTTTTGACCCGTTTCTTCTCCGCCTCGATCTTTTTGACATGACCCTTGCCCCGTCAGCGCCAGGGCAGGGGGTGGAGGGCACGCCCTTTCTACAGGCGGCACGGGTTCGTGCCAAGGCGGGATTTGGTGGACTTTTACGGGGTCGGCTCGAGGTGAAAGAGGTCCTGGTGACCAGGCCTGAAATCCAGTTGTGTCAGACCCGGGCTGGGCAGCAGGGAATTGGTGAAGGATTTGGCCGGCTCATTGCAGCAGATGATGCAGGTGAACTGCCGCCATGGCTGCATGTCAAGCGGTTGAGGATAGAGGAGGGAGTGCTTGCCTGTGAGGATGCGCAAACCGGCAAACAAAGACGGTTCACGTCACTGTACGGTGAACTGCCTGTGGAGAAAGGGTTCCATCAGGAGCAGTATTTTCGCCTGGAGTTCGAGCTGTACGGCATACCGGTGCGGCTTGTCCGTTTCGAGACCGTGGTCGACAAGGGACAGGCCATGCGCCGGGCTGAACTGGAGCTGGCCGAGGCACCACTGGCAAGGTTGAGTCAATTCTTCCTTGCCGACGGCACGGACCTGCAGATTGCGGAAGGTGTTGCCTCGGCCCGTGCCATTGTCAGTTGGCCAGCGGCAGATTTTTCTGCGCTGCAGGTGGAGGTGGAGGCAGAGATTGACGGTGTGCAGCTCACCACCCCTGATGGCGCTATCCACGCGGAAAGCGCCACCATGGTTGTTGCCGGTGACGCCGATGTCCTGCGGGTGCGTGATCTACACCTGGAAAATCCACGGGTTGATCTCCCGGCCAGAGGAGACCTGCTCGCCCTGTCGCGGCAGCTCGGGCGTTCTTTACCCCTTGATGCCCTGCCGGAGCGGTTGTCCTTTCGGCAAGGGATTGTCAGGCAGAGCCGCACCAGCGCCGGGCACAAGGAGCTGGCCAGGGCGCTGTCCGGCACCCTGACACCTGACAGCGCTGGCCGGCGGCGGCTCGAGTTGAGCTGGTCAGCCGGAGACCTGCGCTGCCGCTATGACGGCGAGATAGACGCACAGCTCGTAACCCGTGGTGCCATGCGGATCGAGGACGCGAGGCTGGATCAATTTCCGCTGAGTTGGGCGCCTTCTCAGTTGAGTATCTTTCGCCGGGGTACAGCCAGCTTTACCGGCAACGTCACTCTGGCGCTGACAGCGGCAGAACCGACGTTTATCGTTGAGAGCGGTACCCTGACCCTGGAGAATTTTGCTGCTGCTCTGGCTGGAAAGGAAGTCTTTTCCGGTACCTCTCTGGTCTGTTCGAACATCAGTGGCAACAGCTGCGGCAGCACCGAACTGGTCGGAGGCAGGATCAACGCGGATCTCTGGCAACATGTCCTGAAGAGAAGTGGAGGGGCGTTGTTGTCAGAGCTTGGGGTACTGCGCCTCAAGGGGGCAACGCTGGCGTTGAATCCGGGCTATGGTGACGGCAGGCAGCTGCCTCTGGTACTCGAACAGGTTGTGCTCGGGTACTCCCCAGCCAGCGAGGAAAAGCCCGGCCATCTTACCCTCAGGGCGGCGATCGGCAAGCAGGGATCCTTGCAGGTACAGGGAGACCTGGCCGCAGGGGGCGAGGGGGTGCTGCAGCTTGATGCCCGGAATATGGAGGCTGAAACGTTTCTCCCCCTTGTCCGACCCTTTTTTCCTGCAGATGTCAACGCCGGGGTGCTTAACCTTCAGGGCGAGTTGCGATTTCCTGACAAAGCATTCACTGGGCAGGCCCTTTTGACCAAGGTCCAGGTCAAGACCGGCACCGGAGTACACTTGGCTATTCCCGAGCTTGCAGTCTCCGGGCTGGCCTGGGCTGCCGAGCCCTTTCAGCTGCGGGCCGCAAAGGTACAGGGTGATGGTAACCTTGAGCTCGATCGCTGGGAGTCCCTCACCGCATGGTGCTCTGAACCTCGGGATCCAGGGGCCACACCACTGCAGCTCGACACCCTCAGCCTCGAGGGGAGAGTCCTTTTCAAGACAGGAATAATGGCCGGAGTACCACAGGGGCGTTGGCAGGGAACGCTTACAGCCTCGCGTCTCCACAAGGGAGACTGTACCTTTGATGTCGCCTTGCACTCCGGGCAGAGTCGATTTGCTACTACTGGCCGTCTTACCGGGGCAGCGCCGTCCGTCTGTAAGACAACCATGGATAATTTTCCTCTGGCCTCCTTTGCCGGCCAGTTTGGCCGCTATGATCTCGATGTCTCAGGGGCCAGCGCTGACTGGCAACTCGAGCAGGGTTCTGGAGATGTCGCAGGGACAGCCACCCTGACCCTGCGACATCTCCAGGGGACTGCAGCGGAGATGCGCTCAGCCCTTGCCCTGCTTAGGGATACCGATCAGAAGATAACACTTGAGCTGGATCACCTTGAAGGGCAGAAACTCTTTTCTGCTGCTGCCCTGTATCTCGCTCGGCAACGGGTCAAGGCCACCCTTGATCCAGCACTTGTTCTGGGGGCGGCCCTGCCGGCCGAGCTGCGCCTGCAGTTTGCGGCAAACAGTAGCCTTGTCGATCTGGACGGTTTTCCGGAGGGATACAGTCGTTTCCTCCAGGAACATCCCGGTCTGCAGGTCAGCCTTCAGGGAGCCTACGGTGAAGAGGATCGTTCTGCGCAGCGTGCAGTGCTGCAGGAAGAAGAGTATGCCCGGATTGCTCTGGAGGCAGCCCGACTGGAGCAGCAGCGGGCCGAGCTGCTTCATCGTGGTGACCTTGCGGCACTGGATCTCCTTGATGCCCTCGAACCACCAACACCGAAATCCGTCAAGGTCCCGGAAGGAGAACTGATCGCCCTTGCGCGCCTGCGGGCGGCAGCGGTTCGCGATGATCTCATCAATCTTTTTGGTATCCACGAGGACAGGATTCTTCTCGACCCGGAAATTGCTGCCCATGGCGCATATGTCCTTGTGCGCCTCCGACTTAAACAACAGTAGGGAAAAACCAGAAGGTTGTGCTGGCAGACACAGGAACAATCGCCCAGGGGTTTTGTCCGTTAATGACAGGGAGGAGAGTATGCTGAAGGAACTGATGACACGAACCCGGACGGTCCGCCGTTTTGCCGCCTCCCGACGTCTGACCAGGAAACAGCTCGTTGACCTGGTGGATCTTGCTCGCCTGGCCGGTTCAGCCAGGAACGCGCAGGTTCTCAAATTCATGCCGATCATTGATGCCGACCGTTGTGCCAAACTCTTTCCGTTGCTGGCCTGGGCAGGCTATCTTCCCCACTGGCCAGGACCTGCTGAAGGAGAACGGCCGCCCGCCTATCTGCTCTGCTTGCAGGACAACAGTCTGCACAGCGGCCCTGAAGACGAGGTGTGTGTCGATCTTGGCATCGCCACCCAGAACATCCTGCTCGGCGCCGCAGAACAGGGAGTATATGGCTGCCGCATCAAGGCTTTTTCTCCAAAAATTCATACGCTGCTTGATCTGGAAGAACGTTACAGAGTGCTGCTGGTGCTTGCCCTGGGGTACCCACAGGAGACCGTGGTGATGGAGGCGGTGGCTGAGGATGGTTCCATCCGCTACTGGCATGATGATGCCGGTGTTCACCATGTTCCCAAACGCAGCCTCGAGGAACTACTACTCCCCGAACCTGAGCAGGATTGACCGGGCATCATGTCCACCATGGAGGTTTCAGCGCCGTTTTTGAAGTTCTTGGGGATGGTCTCGGTGGTGATGTTTATCGGCAGTCTGCTGCTCATTCCGATTCTTGTCGCAAGACTGCCCCGAGAGTTCTTTCTTCGTCAGGGCCGTGGCCAGTCGACACCCGAAAGGCCTCGGTTCGCCGGAGCTGTGCTCCTGACTGTGGTGAAAAATGCTGCGGGGCTTCTGTTTCTGGGAGCCGGTATTGTCATGCTGGTGCTGCCGGGTCAGGGGCTGTTGACCATTCTTGTCGGCTTGTCCCTTATGACGTTTCCCGGAAAGAATCGGCTCACTGCCAGGTTACTGGCGATGACTTCGGTACGCACTTCGCTCAACTGGTTGCGCAAGCGGGCCCGGCAGGCCCCATTTGTCTTTGATGCAGGTGAAAGATGAGCTAGTTTTCAGCTGGGGGAAAGGGTCGGTACAGGGGATCGCCGATGAGTACCATCTGCCAACTCAGGTAAGGCAGGCTGACAAGATATGCCTCACCCAGGCTTAGGTAGCCCTGGATCAGCCTGGTCATGAACAGCTCAGGGAGGGGAAAGGCCTGGATATACGGTTCGTAGACCGGGCCGATAGTGGCGGCGACCCCGTCTTCCAGCATGCGTTTGCACCAGCCTGTCGATGCTGGTCGCTTCAGGGTCGAGCACTCGCCGCTGGCGATATGATAGCCAATGGCTCCCGGTACCCAGGTAAAGGCATCCACATAGTGATTCAGGCTGTACCATCCGGCATACAGCGCCGTATTTCTGCAGCGGCTGGCATCGGTAATCAGGGCTTCCTCCTGATCGAGCGCTACCGGCCAGCCCGCCGCCTTGAGCTGATCGGCGGCCCGGTGCAGGCTTTGGTCGTAGAAGGCGTAGGCACTGAGCTGGGTCTCTGGTGCTGGTGCCGGCCAACGGGCGTCAAGGCAGGCCTTGCCTCGGAGCCCCTGTTGCTCTGCCTGCAGGGTATCGGTGATGAGCCGCTCTACAGTAGCGGCATCCGGGCCATCCAGGCGGCTGACCATCAGCACCTGATCAGTACTGATGGCCATTGATTTGTAGTGAAATCCCAGGTAGAAGGGGTTTGGCTGCCAGGTGTCAAGTGCGTAGGGGGCTGCCAGTACCAGGGCCAGCTCACTGTCCACTGCGGCCCGCGAGTCTGTGCGCTCCAGCATGTCGAGCTCCCAGCCCTTTTGCCGGATGCGGCTGTCGTAGATCTCCCGGAGTTCGGTGGCAGCTGTGCTTTGTTCCTCTTGCAGTTGTGTGATTTCGGCATGGAGACGGGCAAGGGTTTGCGCATCGGTTGTTTCATTGGCTGTCGGCGAGATCTTGAGGGGCAGCCCGTAGATGCTCACCAGGCAGCGGATGCGGTGCTGGTTGCGCAGTCGTTCCACTGCCTGGCGGACCGGGCCGGCAATGTCGAGCTGGTACTGCTCCCGACTGCAGATCTCGTCGGGCCTGGTGTCCACAGTGATGAGCCGGTTTGCCGGAATATGACGGAGCTTCATGTACAGGCGAGCCAGCCGCAGGGACTCTGGCACCCGGGAGTTGGCGATCACCGCCACCTCTTCTGGCTCCAAGGCCTGGAGCGGCGGGGCGGGTAACAGCCAGGTCAGCAGGCTTAGGAGAAAGGCCAGACAGTAGTGGCAAGAAGAACTGTTGAGACGCATATGAACAGATCGCTGGGACTGGTGAACGATACCCTGATGACAAGAACTCTTCTCATCATGAACGAGGTAGAGAAAATCTTCAAGAACTGATGCACAACACCGCCGAAATTCTTCTCCTGCGCAAGCAGCTCAGACAATGGTTTACCGCTAATCAGCGGCCGCTGCCCTGGCGCTCGACATACCATCCTTATCAGGTGTGGATTTCCGAGATCATGGGGCAGCAGACGCAGATGGACAGGGTGGTCGTCTATTTCAACAGATGGATGGTGCTGTTTCCTGATATCCAGGCCCTTGCCGGCGCTGATGAAGACCGTGTCCTCAAAGCCTGGGAGGGGCTGGGGTATTACAGTCGGGCTCGTAATCTCCTGCGGGCCGCCCGGCAGCTGATTGAGGAGCATGATGGCAGGTTTCCCCAAGAGGTTGCCGCCCTGCGGCAGCTTCCCGGGATTGGCCCTTATACTGCGGCGGCTATCGCCTCTATTGCCTTTAACCACCCGGTTCCCCTTGTGGATGCCAATGTGGAACGGGTTGTCTGTCGGTTGACCGACCTGGAGGGGAATCCCAGGAAAAGCCCGGCTCGGCAACGTATTGAGCAGTTTAGCGCTGATCTTCTCGATGATACAGATCCCCGGCACCATAACCAGGCAATGATGGAGCTGGGCGCACTCATCTGTACCCCGAGAAATCCCCGATGTGATGACTGTCCGCTGATGGATTACTGTCGGGCGTTTTATCGGGGAACAGTGGCTGAGCGTCCGCAAAAGATGAAAAAGGCGGCAACGCTTGATATTGTCATGGCCTGTGCGCTTATTATCGGCGGTGATGGCGACTCGTTCTATATTCAGAAACGCCTTGATGAGGATATCTGGGGTGGGCTGTGGGAGTTCCCCGGTGGTAAGGTCGAGGCTGGTGAGACCCTTGAGCAGGCTGTACGCCGTGAGGTCCTTGAAGAGACCGAATGGCAGCTTGCCGAGCTTGAACCGTATGCCACGGTGATTCACTACTATACCCGCTACCGGGTTACCCTCCATGCTTTTCTTGGCCGATGTGCACAGCCGGAGGCTTTACCGGTGTTGCACGCGGCGACCAGGTGGCAATGGGTCAGGCTGGTAGAGCTGCAACAGTTCTCTTTTCCTGCCGGGCATCGGCAGCTGGTTGCGAAATTGATAAAGGGTAGGGCGTAAGCGCCATAAAACCGGAAAAGAGGAATGCCCAAAATATTTTTCCGAATATTCGGAAAAATATTTTGGGCATTCCTCTTTCTGTGCTAAGATACCAACAACTATACCTTTCAATTTTTTTTACGAGGCTTGGTTTGGGTAACGAAGTACAGCAATCTGCTATGCAGGTGGAGATAGAACGGCTGACCACGAACTGGCGCAACCTGCTGGATGCCATGCCGGAGATGGTGATTTTACTCAACAGTGTCCACCATGTGGAGTATATGAACCGCAGCGCCGTCGCCTGTTTTGGAAGACTGGGCGAGCAGGTCAAAAGTGATCTCAAGGAACTAGGACAGGTCTGCAAGGACAGTGAAGGTGACGGGCCAGAGACGATGTCCTGGGCAGAAGGGTCACGCGAGTTTCTGGTAGGGGAAATGCCGGTGGAATACTCCTGGGTGCCTTTTGTCGGGTATCGCGGCGAGGAGTTACGGATGCTGATTATGCGCGACATTGCCCAGCGTAAACAGCAGGAGTCGGAGCTGAGAGAGTTCAATAACAATATCGAGGGTATTCTCAAGCAGAAGATTGAGGAACTGAAGGAGAGCGAAGAGATGCGGCTGCGCCTCTCCCGTCAGGTGAACAGTCTCAAATCACAGTTGGGGCATCATCATCAGGCTGACAAGATGGTAGGTGGCAGTAAAAGAATGCGGGAACTGCGGGAGATGATCCATCAGGTGGCCAGCTCGGATGCGACGATCCTCATCACCGGCGAGTCGGGAACCGGCAAGGAGCTGGTGGCAAATCTAATCAAGGCAACCTCTACCCGGGAAGACAAACCTTTTCTCAAAATCAACTGTAACGCCATTAATGACTCTGTCCTTGAGAGCGACCTTTTTGGTTATGAAAAAGGAGCCTTTACCGGGGCTTCCTCGAGAAAGATCGGAAAATTCGAGGTGGTTGATGGCGGCACTATTTTCCTTGACGAAATAGGTGATATCAGTGCACGGATGCAGGCCTCACTCCTGCGGGTGCTGCAAAATGGTGAAATTGTCCGCGTTGGCGGCACCCAGCCGGTGCGGGTAAATGTCCGCGTGATTGCCGCGACCAACGTTGATCTGGCCGAAGCGGTGAAAAACAAGACGTTTCGCCTCGATCTCTATTACCGGTTGAACATCATCAATATTGAGATGCCACCGCTCAGGGAGCGCAAAGAAGACATTGTTGAACTGGTTTCCCACTTTGTGCAACGGTATAGAGAGGCCTTTAAAAAAGACATTGATTTTGTACCGCAGTCGATCATCAGCAGGCTGTTACTCCACGATTGGCCCGGCAATGTCCGTGAGTTGGAGAATCTTATCCAACGGGCAGTGCTGATGGCTAAGGGGAAGATGATAACAGAGGAAGATCTGTTTTTTGATCAGATTATGATGAATGCCCCTGTCATTGCAGCACCTGTGGATGTAGGAACCAGCCTCGGCAAGGAACCGCTCAAACAGATGGTGGCCAAGTACGAAGAAGGCATCATTACCCAAGCCCTTGAAAAGTATGCCGGTAGTGTCGCCGAGGCGGCCAGCGCTATGGATGTAGGCAAGACCGCCCTTTATGACAAGATGAAGCGTTACGGTATCAGCGCCAAGGCAATCAAAAAGCAGACGACCCCTTGAGCGCCTTATCCTCTTTGATGACGTGCGCACTGCAATCGACTCGGTGATGTTTTTTTCCACACGTGTTTGTCTCTTTTCTCTTCACGAATTTGACAGATGCGGCCGTTGCTTGCTAAAATTATTTATTTGTGAAGGAGAAAAATTTTTTCAGTAACTGTGAAGAGCTAAGTATTAGTGGAGGAGGTTATGGGCGGTATAGGTGAGTTTGCCGGAACGGCCTTGGAAAAAGTCGGCGCATTTCTTGAACCGTTGACCAAATGGGTCGACAAGACACATATCCCGGAGCAGGTGGCTGATGTTGATTATGTCGGGCTGTTCACCAATCCCTGGTTCCTGGTGCCGTTTGTCATTTTCGTTGGTTACATGTTGTACAAGCAGGCCTGGCGAGACCTCATTATCATCGGTGTAATCATCGGAGGCTGGATCGTCACCGGTACCGAGTACATGCAAACCCTGGTCGTAGGCGATGAACTGCAGGTGAGAAAAGTGCTGCCGGTAATGTTCGGTGGTGCGGTAGTGCTTGGTTTTCTTATCTATTTGATCTTTGGTAGGTCTGACTGAGCTGCATGAAGAAGTACCGTGACGCCATTTTTGTTGTTGTCGAGGACCGCTCCTGCCCTATCTATAATGTTGGCGAGGAGTTCAAGGTGGAGAAAGGAGCTCTTGGGGTACCCCAGGCCAAGCCTGCCTGCCTGCTCATGGTCCAGGAGGTGATGAAGGTTGTCAGCAGTTCACAGAGTTTCGAACGGTTTACCCAACAAGGAATACAGAAAAACAAATTTACATGCGGTGGCTGCACCGGCACGATTCGTTTTGAATTCAAGCAGGCACGAGGATTTGCCACGCTGCAGATGAAACTGCTCGCTGCTGCGGAGCAGAAGGCCAAGAGGCGTCATATTGATGAGTTTTTTGATCTGTTGCGGATTCTCGATATTTTTGAACCGTTGTCTGATGATAGCCTGCGTGACCTGTCAGGCCTGTTGCAGCTGAGGGACTATGCTGCCGGCAAGGTTATCCTCAAGAAAGGTGAGCCGGGGAACAATCTCTTCATCGTCCTAGAAGGGCTGGTTGCCGTTATAGGTGATGAGGGTCAGACCCTCACCGAAATGGGCCCTGGAGATATCTTTGGTGAGATGAGCCTCTTGTCGGGTGAACCGGTGACGACCTCAATTTATACCCGGCAAAAAAGTAAATTTGCCACTCTTTCCGGAAAAAATTTCAAATATATCCTTAACCGCTTCCCGGTATTGCAGGTGTTCTTTTACCGGATGCTGGTGGAACGGGCCCAGACCAACAGCCTGCGTGCCGGACGGATCAGTTCGGGCATGACAGGCAGGTTATCCGAGGTTTCCGCAGTGGATCTGTTCCAGATGATCAATTCCAGCCAGAAGAGCGGGCGGATCCAGTTAAAAATTGAGAACGAGGGTGAGGCCGAGGTGCTTTTTCATGATGGCGAGCTGATTCACGTCGATTTTAGGGGTCTACAGGGAAAACAGGCCCTGTTTCGGCTGCTGGGCAAGAATAAAGGAACGTTCACCTACACCTCAGGAATCAGCAGTGAAGAAAAAAAACTGGAGTCAATCGGCGGTTTTTTTGGCCTTATCATGGAGGGATTACGCCGCATTGACGAGGAGCAGGGTGAGGTACATGTAAGGTAATTTGCGCCTGTTGTCCGGCGTTCCCTTTCCCTTCGTTTATTCCAGGTTGCGGAATATCAGGCAGGCGTTGGTGCCACCAAAACCGTAAGAGTTGCTCATGACGGTACGAAGGGGTGTCTTTCTGTACTCGGTGACGATGTCCAGCCCTGCGGCGCCCTCATCGAGTTGCTCGATATTGGCTGAGGCCGCGACAAAACCATGGCGGAGCATGAGGAGGCTGTAGATGGCCTCGTGAACCCCTGCGGCCCCGAGGGTGTGCCCGGTCAGGGATTTGGTGGAGCTGATCATTGGCACGGCTTCGCCAAACACCTCACGGATAGCGTTCAGCTCGACGATGTCGCCTGTCGGTGTCGATGTGCCATGGGTGTTGATGTAGTCCACTGGCCCGTCCACCGTTTGGAGTGCCTGCCGTATACAACGAACAGCTCCCTCACCCGAGGGAACGACCATCTCAAAACCATCTGCAGTGGCGCCATAGCCGATAATCTCGGCAAGAATATCTGCACCTCGAGCCTGGGCGTGTTCCAGGGCCTCGACCACAACAATGCCTGCACCAGAGGCGACAACAAAACCGTCACGCTCCCTGTCATAGGGGCGGGAGGCTTTTTCAGGGCAGTGATTGTAACTGGTGCTCAGTGCCCCCATGGCATCAAACATTGAGGTCTGGGTCCAGTGCTCCTCGTCGGCTCCACCGGCAAAGACCAGATCCTGTTTACCGAACTGGATCTGCTCCATAGCCGCGCCAATGCAGTGAGCACCTGTAGCGCAGGCAGATGAAATGGAGTAACAGACACCCTTGATGTGAAAGGGCGCAGAGAGTCCTGCCGTGACGGTACTGCTCATGGTGCGGGGAACCATGAAGGGACTCAGACGCCTGAGTCCCTTGCTGCGCATGATATCGGTGGTGAGTACAACGTTTTCCGCTGAGGTGCCCCCTGAGCCGACGATCAGACCGGTACGAGGATTGGAGACCATATCTTCGGAAAGCCCTGCCCCGGTAATGGCCTGCTGCAGGGCGATATGGGCGTAAGCCGCGGCATTGCCCATAAATCGCAGCTCTTTCTTTTCCACATGGTCCTGCACCTGCACCCTTGTGAAGCCACCCACATGGGAACGTAATCCCATCTCCGCATAGGGCGGGTGAAATCGAACACCTGACCTCCCCTCTTCAAGGGATGTCTTTGCCTCGGCAACGGTGTCGCCAATCGGGGAAACCAACCCCATGCCTGTGATAACAACTCGTCGCATATTTTTAGAAAAAATAATAGGTTAAGTCGTTTATCGCAACCATTTATACTATGGATAAAAAAACAGCTTTTCTCGTAAAACTCAAGGTTTTTCCCTTTGGGGATGGAATTTGTCCTGTGAGTGTTTATGGTGGGGCTAGAAGGAAACTGTGAAGTAGTATCACAATAAACAACCCATACAAGGAGTACGACATGCTCAACGACAAGGTTCTCAAGGCCCTCAACGACCAGATCAATGCAGAACTGTTTTCCAGTTATTTTTACCTGGCCATGGAGGCCTATCTTCACGATCGGCAGTTGACTGGCTGTGCCACGTGGATGCGCGCCCAGGCAGCAGAAGAGCTGACACACGCCATGAAGATCTACGATTATGTGGTCAAGAGCGGCGGCCGCATAATTCTGGAAAAAATTGACCGGCCGGAGCATACCTGGGAGTCACCCCTGCACTGTTTCGAAGCAACCCTTGAGCATGAACAGTATGTAACCTCGTTGATCAGCGCACTGGTTGAGGTGGCGATCAAGGAAGGAGATGATGCCACCAAAAACATGCTGGACTGGTTTGTCAGTGAGCAGGAGGAAGAGGAAGAGAGCGTCGGTGAAGTGCTGGAAAAATTTAAGCATGCCGGCAACGATACCGCAGCACTTGCCGCCCTTGATGCTGAACTGGGGAAACGCTCTGTGGAAGTGGGGTGAGAAAGAGGCGTGGCAGTCAGATCTGGCGGTAGTCGCCGCATCAAGGAACAGGTGATGGCCCTGTTACCCATGAAGGATAGAGACCGGTTGCTCGATGAGCTCGACGCTTACCCGGTAAAGGCAGTGATCAATGTGCTGTTCTCGGGTATCTGCCGGACCGATTCCCTGCTGCGCTGGAACAGTATCACCATGATGGGCGTTATGGTTGGACGTCTGGCTGACCAGCAGATGGAAGCGGCGCGGGTGATCATGCGCCGCTTTCTCTGGAGTCTCAACGATGAATCCGGTGGCATCGGCTGGGGAGCACCTGAATCCATGGCTGAGGCCTGCTGCGCCCATGCCGGTATTGCCAAGGAATATCTTCACATGTTGATCTCCTACATGCATGAGGATGGAGAAGAACTCTGTCAGGATGGCAACTATCTGGAGCACCTTACCCTGCAGCGGGGGCTGTTGTGGGGCATTGCCCGAGTGGCCTCCTGCCGGCCGCAACTACTGCGGCAGCGGGGTGTGGGGCCAGAGGTCGCCGCCTATCTGGATTCGCCCGACGCCGAGGTCCGGGGCCTGGCGACATTGACGGTGGGCCTGCTGCGGTATCGTGCCGCACTGCCGCAGTTGGAATGGTTACAGAGAGATGCCAGTATCCTGCAGCTCTTTCTCCACGGAGAATTTTGCCAGGTCACCGTTGCTGAGCTTGCCGAAGAAGCACTTGCGAGGATGGAGGAAGAGGTCGTATGAACTGTGGATTTTCTACTGTAGGTGCTCTGCAGATCCGGATAACGCTGGGTGCTCCTCGTGACAACCTGGAAAAGGTACGGAGGTTGCTCTCGGCAGAAGAGCCTGTTGCTGGCTCGTTGCTTGTCTTACCTGAGCTCTGGGCCACCGGCTTTGACTACGCCAACCTTACCGCCCTGACCAGCCAGACCCCTGAACTCCTCGAAGAATTTCAACGCCTGGCTGCGGCGCATACTATCTATCTGGCAGGGACTTTTGCAGAAGATTCCGGCCAGGCACGTCCATGGAACACGCTTTATGTGGTCGGGCCAGAGGGGGTGGTGGCCCGGCAGCGCAAACAGCACCTGTTTCCCCACTGGCAAGAAGATCACCACTTTTTGCCAGGCAGGCGCAATACCCCCATGGTAACTCCGGGAGGGCTGCTTGGCGGGTTGATCTGCTATGACCTGCGTTTCCCTGAGCTTGCCCGAGAACTGGTTTACGACGGTTGTTCGCTGCTGGTGGTCACGGCCCAGTGGCCGGCGACCCGACTCGACCACTGGCAGACCCTCCTCAGGGCCCGGGCCATTGAAAACCAGGTATATGTGGTTGCCGCCAACAGTAGCGGACTCACCGGCGCCATGACCATGGCCGGACATTCCATGGTACTCGGCCCTGACGGCGGCTGTCTTGCCGGGCTGGCAACTGAAGAGGGGCTATGTCAGTTTCCGCTGGTGAACAACTACCTTGACGATATTCGTGCCCGCTTCTGCAGCATGGGGGAGCGCCCCTGGCAGTGCAGCGATGTGGAGAAGGTCATAGAGATAACCGCGCTGGAGGAGCAGCTGCGAATAAGCCGCCATCCAGGGAGCCGCCTGGTCTTCACCAATGGCTGTTTTGATATTCTCCACCCTGGGCATGTCAGCTATCTTGAGGAGGCCCGCCGGTGCGGAGATTATCTGGTGGTTGGCCTCAACAGTGATGCGTCAGTCAGGCGTCTTAAAGGGAGCGGGCGCCCGGTGAACAGCGAAACAGAACGTGCCCGGGTGCTGGCCGCCCTCGGTGCTGTTGACCGGGTTGTCATTTTTGCTGAAGACACACCACTGGAGCTGATTAATCGATTGCGACCGGATGTACTGGTCAAGGGCGCAGACTGGCCTGAGGAGGAGATTGTCGGCGCAAAGGAAGTCAAGGGCTGGGGCGGCCAGGTGGAGCGGATTCATTTTGCGCATCAGTCGTCCACCTCTGGGGTAATCGAGCGCATCCGGGAGCTCCCCTGATAGCACTGTTGCGTGCACTGGCAAAGACTCTTTCAAGCAGGTTGTCGGTACTGTCGCTACCATGGAGATCCCGGCCTGTGCAGGCTTTTTTTCAGAGGTAAGCTTTTTGCGAGACAATTTTTTTCAAGAGAGTAAAGATGACACAGATGTGTAACAACAGCCTGCTGACAGCAGCTGTTGTCTGGAAGCTGGAAGACCTGTATACTTCCCCTGAAGATCCCCATATTGGTGAGCACGTACGTCAATGCCGGGAGCGGGCCACTGCCCTGATGCGACGATATGCCGGCAGGGTGGCTGATCTCGATGCAGCGGCCCTTGCCGGACTTATCGCTGACCTTGAGGCTCTTAATACCTTGGTGACGCGCCTGTCCACCTATGCTTTTCTCAACTTTATTACCCGTATTGACGATGCCGCAGCTTCGGCACTGCACCAACAGATGGAGGAGCTGGCAGCCGAAATCGGCCGGTTGACCGTCTTTTTTCGCCTGGAGTGGAATCATCTGCCCGGGGACAAGGCTCGTCAACTCGTAGCCACGACAGCTCTGCAGAGGTATGCCCATTATCTGGAGGCACTCAGACGCTATGCCCCTTATCAGCTCGGCCAGCAAAGGGAGGAGTTACTCCAGGAGCTGGCACCGGTGGGCCGGAGTGCCTGGAATGTCCTCTTTGACAAGGTCATGGGCCAGCTTCGCTTTGGGGAAGAACAGCGAAGTGAGGAAGAGGTACTGAGCGACCTCTATCATCGGGAGCGATCCGTGCGGATCGAGGCGGCGCAACAGCTTACGCAAGGGTTGCGCAATAATCTCCATATCCTCACCCATATCTTCAACACCCTGGCTGCAGAAAAGATGATCGAAGACCGGGTACGTGGCTATCCGCACTGGTCAGCGGTTATGAATCTGGAGAATGAGCTTGCTGACACCACGGTGGAGACCCTGGTGGAGGTGGTGACCAGCCGTTACGATCTGGTACACCGCTATTATCGGTTAAAACGGCGGCTGCTTGGGTTGGATGAACTCTTCGATTATGATCGCTACGCGCCGGTACCGGGGCTGGAATCAACAGCACTGAGTTGGCCTGCCTGCCGCGAGATTGTCCAGGATGCCTTTACCCGGTTTTCTCCGGAGATGGCGAGAATCTCGGCGATGTTTTTTGACAATGGCTGGATTCATGCCCCAGTGCTGCCGGCAAAGCGCGGCGGTGCCTTTGCCCATCCCTGTGTCCCAGATGTCCATCCCTATGTGATGGTAAACTATACGGGTAATCTGCGTGATGTCGCCACCGTAGCCCATGAGCTCGGGCATGGCGTTCATCAGTATCTGGCAGCACCTCAGGGCCTGTACAATGCTGACACCCCTTTGGTGCTCGCGGAAACAGCCTCTGTTTTTGCCGAGCTCCTGGTGTTCAGGGCCCAGCTGGAACTTCTCGACAGCGATGCCCAGCGCCGGGCCTTTACCTGCCAGAAACTTGAGTCTATTTTTGCCACCGTGTTCCGTCAGGTTGCCATGAACCGCTTTGAGGCGCGGCTCCATAACGGCCGCAGAGAGGAAGGCGAGTTGTCAGGAGCGCGGCTTAGCTCTTTCTGGCTGGAGACCCAGCAACCCATGTTTGGCGATGCGGTCACCCTGACCGAGGGGTATGGACTCTGGTGGTCATACATTCCTCACTTTCTGGCGACGCCTGGATATGTGTACTCTTACGCCTTTGGTGAACTGCTGGTACTGGCCCTGTATGCCCGTTATCTTGACGAGGGCGATGATTTTGTGGCGCGCTACCTCGACCTGCTTGCCGCTGGTGGCAGCAAGGCTCCCGGTGACCTGCTGCTGCCCTTTGCCATCAACCTAAATGACCCCGAATTCTGGCAGGGTGGCTTGACGATTATCGAAGGGATGCTTGAGGACGTTGGCGCTTAACCAAACTTCGGGCGGGGAGCATTGAAGAAAACCAGACACCTCGCCAACAGTAACGGAGGAGATATGCTGCACTCTTCAGTGCATCCTGACGGTATTTTCCGGGTTGGTGTCCATCGTCCGAGCTATTCGGCGGTCAACCTGCGACAGCAGACCCGGATAATGCCACTTGGTAAGGATGAGCAAGGTCAGCTTGTGGAAAATTATGCAAATTTTCCTTGCGGCGATGTCGAGGTACAGCACGCGAGACCAGTCTATGAAATTGCCAATGCCCTGACATTTCGTGGAGCCACCTTTATCAACTCCTCCTGGGCTGATGCCAGGGTGGATAAACCGCAATCCTTTCATCTGCCGCCGGCCGATACCTGCTCACTACGAGGGCTGCTCGAAGAGGAGCTCGAAGAACCCCTGTCAACGGCACTGCTTGCGAAACTGCCACGGCAGTTGAAATGTGCGCTGGCTGCGACCTCGACAGATCCCCAAGAACTCATTCTGCTGGCCCGAGATGTCTGTACGATGGTGTTTGCCAACGACGGCTCACCTGTAGGCCTGGCCTATACGGGTAAGGATAGGCCTGTTCCGGTGATCGATGATTTCGAGCTTTTTGAGACCATCGCCAACAATCCTGCCCTGCCGGACGCGTATAAGGAAGTCATGGTGCTGCGCCCTGGAGTTCAGGGCGACAGCCCCATTGTTGGCGAGGTACAGGGCGCTACCCATGTGGTTGAGTATCTGCGGGGCAACTCCTATATTCCGTGGGGGCATTACGCTGCCAATCTTGCCGATGATCACATCCGCTATCGTACTGCAGACCTCACCCTGGCTGATATGGAGGGGATGCGGCACCTCTACTACCAGCGGATATTTTGTACTCTGGCGGCACAGTTGAGCCTTCCTCTTCCTGAAAAACATCTGGATGTGGCAGAACTGGAAGAACTGCGATTGACAATTCTCCAGAAAGCGGCAGGTCTCAGCCATTCGGCAACCCTGTGGGGCTGGAATTTTGGGTATGATTACTCGGCCTCCGGGTATCGGCTTCATGCCTCGCATCAGATGATTCATCAGCAGTATGCCATGGTACCTGAGCAGGTGGAACTCGTGCATGGCGGTACTGTACCGACCTATTCCTGTGGTGATCTGGTTGCCAACGAGATACAGCGCTACAGGGATGCATACGGCTCAGATTTTTTCAGTGACCTGCTCTCCTGCATCCGGGGGAACAGGCGCACAGATACTCGTGATCTTTGCGATTCCCTGATTATCTGGGAGGATGAGCATGTGCTGTTGTTCGTTCCCAAGGCCCAGCTTTCCCAGTGGGAGGTACAGTTACTGGTTACTGCCAATGTCGGATCAGTGCCGGTGGGCAGCGTGGTGGAGGCAGACAGTGCTGTGCGGCGGTCTCTGGATATCGCCCTCCTAAAAATTCAACATATCTATGCCATCCTGGGGGCCACCCTGGTCACGTCCATTGAGTATCCGAAACGGCTGGGAATCTTCAATAACCAGCGCCTCCTTTACTCTTTTTTGCCCAAGCTTCCCTGGTCCATGGGAGCCTTCAGTGAAGCCCAGGGGCGCTCTATTCTTGGCCATTATCCTGAGGATTTTGCCGCAGCCTGCCGGGATTGTCTCTCCTGATCAGGTCACAAGGATATGAGTCCTGAGGCGAGAGGGGACTCCTCACCTGCATCCGGATGAAGAGACAGGCCGCGGCCCTGGCAATCCGGTTTTTTACGAAAACGATCAGGGAGTTAAATTGCAACCTCTCACAAACCTGGAGAAAATTCGGTAGTCGCACGGAGCAGTGAGATGGTGGCTTTTTGCATACATTGCTGGCCAATCCTTACTGTGGATAAGTTGTTTTTCAGTTTTTTTTTGCGTACGGTATGTTTGGACCTAATGAGGACTTTTTTAGGTAGACGTTTTTATGAAAATATCGAGAAACGAATATACGCTGAAACGGAGACAATAGTTTATTAAAAAATCAGAATTTGCTGATAGCAATAATGAAAATAAAAGTGACGACAACAATAAACACAGATGAAGCAAGCATGTGGAAAGAACTTCAAAAAGTATCCTCACTGCTGTATGTTTCCTACCCTTTAATAATTTTTAGGCCACAAAAAGGATGTCTTCTTCCTGAAATCTGGTCGATGCAGACGGCATACACTTTTAAATTATTTTTTTTAATTATCCTGCCGCTGGGAAGTCATTGCATTGAAATAGTAGAGCTAGAAAAAGACAAAAACAGCATAAGATCACAAGAACATGGCAAATTTATCAATTCATGGAAACACCGCATAACTTTTAAGCAAAATAGCACTGGCAATATTGACTATATGGATGAAGTCGAGATTGATGCAGGGCTCCTGACTCTACCTGTCTGGATGTTTTCTCATGTTTTTTACAGATACCGGCAATATCGCTGGAGGAAATTTTTTACGAGTAACCAGCTGCGTAGTTGTACAGGTTGACGCGACAATGAATTTCATGGTAGAAAAGGACAGATACATGTTCGACAGGTTTACCGCTTGCCGAGTGGCAACAGGTTCTGAGGGGAGACATGGTGCCGCAGGAGCGGTAGTGTAATAAAAAGCTCATGCCGAGCTGTAGGGTAGGGGATCTTGCCAGTACACGGCTTCCTCGGACTTGCTTCACTCACTATAACCTGACTGAGACAACCAATGACAGCACTTACTCAAATCACACCTGTAAAAAATACATTTACCGACAATGATCTGGTATGTTATTGTTTTAAATATACAAAAAAAGATATTGAAAAGGATTTCCAGGAGTATGGCTATTCCAGAGTTCTTGCGAGGATAACGACTGAAAAAAAGAACAAGGGATGCAACTGTGAGGTTAAGAATCCCAAGAAGAGGTGATGCTTGGGAGATGTCCACCAGGTGGTGGAAGACGTGAAAAAAGAGCACAGGATAAGCAGGTAACCTTGTCCTGTTTCCGGCAACCCTAAAAACCAGCAATCAGGCAGCGCTGATCAACGAAAAAAGCTCAAAAGGCAGGAATATCTTCGCCAGTACACCCCACCACGACAATGCCAGCCCTGTCAGCAGCGGCAATCATCTCTTTTGCATCAAACAGCAGCGACTGCCCAGCTTCCACAGCCAGGACCGCCCCTTTGACCGCCGCCAGGGTCGTGATAGTCTGAACACCTGTGGCCGGCAAATCAAAGCGGAAATCCTGGCCAGGTTTGCGCAGCTTTACCACCACCGCATCTGTACCGGCCAATTGACCGCCGCGGGTAATGGCCGCATCAGTGCCCTCCATCGCCTCGACAGCAAGCACTGACTTGTCGCGAACCACCACGCACTGGCCGATATCCATTCGGCCGATGCCCCGGGCAATCTGCCAGGCAAAGGTGATATCTTGGCACTGTACTTCGGTGGGTTTTTGTCGGGTCAGCACCCCTTTGGGAAACAACAGGTGCTCCAGGTAACAGGTGGAGGGGAGTACGGTAATGCCTTCCTCGGCAAGTGCCGTGGCTACAGCTCGCAAGATGGCATCATCCTGACGCTTATCGATCCTGTTCCACAGGGTCAGCCCTTTGAGGTCTGGCAGGACATCGTGGTATATGCGGGTCTTGGTTATGGTGCCGGCAAAGACCGTCTCCTGCACCCTTTCATGGTGAAAACATTTAATAATCTTACCGAGCTGACCAAGCTTGACCCAGTGCACCGTGTCGGCAAGGGCCTCTATCTCCGGCAGGGTCTCGCTGAGGTGGGCGATGGCCACGACCCGACGCCCCCGGCGCCTAGCTGCATCGGCAAACAGCAGGGGAAACTGCCCGCCCCCGGCAATGAGCCCGATAGCTGACTGCATCGCTGTTTCAGTCTTCCATGGTGCGCTTGACCACACCGCGTTTGCTGGAGTTGAAGAACTCGACGATCAACTGCACCTCCCGACACTGGAGGAACTCACCTTCACCAAGCATGGCCAGCGAATCTTTAAGGAGCAGGTCGGGTGAACGAAACAGCAGCTTGAAGGCCTGGTCGAGCAGTTTGATGGTTTCCCGGTCCATACCGCTGCGCCGGAGCCCTATCTTGTTGATGCCCGCAATACGCATCTGATTGCGGGTTCCCTCGAGGATCACGTAGGGGGGGACATCGAGACTGATACCGGACATCCCTCCCACATAGGCATAGTCGCCGATACGGCAGAACTGATGAACCGCCACCAGTCCCCCCAGATTGGCGTTGTTGCCGATCTCCACATGGCCTGCCAGGGTGGCGACGTTGGCCATGATAACATTGCTGGCAATCCGGCAGTCATGGGCGACATGGCAGTAGGCCATGATCAGGTTATGATCACCAAGGCTTGTCAGGCCACCGCCTTTTACGGTGCCTCGATTAATGGAGACATACTCGCGGATGACATTGTCATTACCGATCTCCAGCTGGGTGGGCTCACCTCTATAATGGATATCCTGGGGCGGCGCACCGATACTGCAGAACGAGGCGATCTTGTTGCCCTCGCCAATAGTGGTACCCCCATGGATAACGCAATGGGATTCAATCGTGCTGCCGGCACCGATGACAGCTCCCGCATGGATAATCGTATAGGGGCCAACTTCGACATTGTCGCCGAGACGGGCGTTATCATCGACGACGGCAGTGGCATGAATGTTCATGGAAATATACGTCCTCTCTTGGATTTTTCAGAGTCGGCCAGGACCGCAAAGTTTCAGGCAAAGGTTGCCAGCAGCTCGGCCTCGGTCACCAGGTCATCATCGACATAGGCCTTACCGTTGATCTTGGTGAGACGTGCTTTCTGTTTGATCAGCTCACATTTGAACAGGAGCTGGTCGCCGGGACGAACCACCTTGCGAAAACGAGCCTTGTCAACGCCAGCAAAATAGACCAGCTTCTCGCCGATCATCTCGGGCGCGGAAAGGTAAGCGAGAATCCCTCCAGCCTGGGCCATACCCTCAAGGATAAGCACTCCAGGCATGACAGGCTCACCAGGAAAATGCCCCTGGAAATACGGTTCACCCATGGAGACGTTTTTCAGACCGACAATGGTCTTGCCCTTGTCAAACGCTACGATTCGGTCCACCAGGATAAAGGGATACCGGTGGGGGAGCAGTTCGAGAATTTTTTTGATATCAACTGGCATCTCCACTGTTTCCTGTGTTTTCATGCTGAGTCCTCACTCCCTTGTCGTGATTCATTTTCGGCGCTAAGCCGCATGACCTCTTTGCGTAGCCGTCTGAGCTCCCGGCGCATTTCAGGCAACCGGTAGAGCACCGCCATGGCCCGGCCCCAGATCTTGGAATCGGTGGCAGGCACGCCACCGACTCGTGCTCCGGCAGGCTGGTTGTTGTGTATGCCACTTGCCGCCGCCGCCATTACCCGGTCACCCAGCTCGAGATGCCCGGCAACCGCGGTCTTGCCACCCAGCATGACCCCTCTTCCCAGCCGGGTGGAGCCGGCAATGCCCACCTGGGCAACCAGGACAGAGTTTTCCCCCACCTCGACGTTATGCGCCACCTGGACGAGGTTGTCAATGCGCACCCCTGCCTTGATCCAGGTGGTGCCAAAGGTGGCACGATCGATGCAACTGCAGGCCCCTACCTGGACATCATCGTCAAGGCGGACTGTTCCCACCTGGGGGCTGGTGTAGTGACGTCCGGTTGTCTTGTCGATGGCAAAGCCAAAGCCGTCGCTGCCGATAACAGCGCCATGATGCAGGACGACCCGTTTGCCGATACGACAGCGTTCGGCAATGGTGACATTGGCATGAACAACAGTGTCATCGCCGATGGTGACATCGTCTTCAATGACGACCCCGGCACCGATCCTGACCCGCTCACCCAGGCGAACCCGGTCACCGATGCAGGCGCCGGCACCGATGGTTACTGCAGCGGGGATATGGCAGTCGACACCGATAACAGCGGCAGGATGCACGCCCCTGGCCTGAAACGGCGTTTCGAGCAGATACTGATGAATAATGGCTGCAGCGACATCGGCCTGCTCAACCTTGATCAGCGGCAGGCCTTCAACCTCGACCTCGGCCGGAACGATGCAGGCCGAGGCCTTGCCCTGCTTGAGTTCCTCCACCTGCCTGGCATGGAGAATAAAGGTGATCTCTCCTTCACCGGCAAGCTCAAGGCCGTTCAGGGCCCAGATGCGTAGATCGCCATCACCCTGTAACTGTCCCTTGACCAGAACGGCCAGTTCAGCCAGGGATGCTGGTGCTCCCATGATACAACTCCCTTAAAGATCTTTTGGTAACGCCCCCTTGCAATGACCAGGGCAGGCAATCCAGGAGACTGACACTTTTTTGAAGAGTATCCCTTCACTTCGTTCGCCCAGGGTAAGCGGCAAAAAACCTCAGCGCCCTTGCGGTACATGGAGGGATTCAACGGCCAGCAAGGTTGTCAGCCACAGGTTGCTGCAACTGCCGCCTCCGGAGCAGATGGGGCGAACTTATCCTATTTTAGCTTAGTCGTAAAGTAAAACAGGGGCAATACGCTCACGGTACGCGGCCAGATCCTTTTGCCAGGAGGCCTCGATTTCCAGGAGATCAACGCCCTGTTCCAGGGCCTCACGGACGTTGACGTCACCGATAATCAGGTCCATGGGCAGACGCTCAAATTCATACTCATACGGTGGTGCCTTGTAGGCAAAATGCTCCGGATACAGGGAGCGAATGACCTGCAGCAAGGCCAGGCTGGTGCGATACGGTAAAAATTCGTCTGGATCGGTGACATGCAGGTGCAGACCGCCGCAGTCTGTGCCGCTGTGCTTGCCTGATGTGGGAGAAAATGTCAGCGGTCTAAGCAGACATCCTGGCAGTGGTGTCTGTAGCGCCGCCAGCACGGCCCGGGGGTCCAGCCAGGGGGCACCAAACAGTTCAAACGGTAAGGTGGTGCCCCGCCCCTCGGAAAGCGTGGTTCCTTCCCAGAGCACCTGTCCGGGGTAAACCAGGGCCGTTTCATAGGTCGGCATGTTGGGCGAGGGAAAGATCCAGGGCAGGCCAGTGGCTGGGTGGTGCTGCTGCCGCTGCCAGCCGTCAGCGGCGATCACGTCAAGCCTGGCGTCTATCGCCATCTCCCGGTTGCACAGCTCTGCCATCTCTCCCAGGCTCAGGCCATGCCGCATGGGAACATCAAGCATACCAACAAAGGAGCGGCAGGCATCGGTAAGGAGGTTCCCCTCGATCTGGAGGCCGCCCAGGGGATTGGGACGATCGAGCACTATCACCCGCACGCCAGTTGCCGCTGCTGCCTGCAGGCAAAGGGCCACCGTCCAGATAAAGGTGTAGACCCTGGTCCCCACATCAACGAGATCAATCAGCAGCACATCCAGGTCTTCAAGCATCCAGAGGTGGGGCTGCCGGGTCTCACTGTACAGGGAATAGATGGGCAGCCCCGTCTGTGGTTCGACGGCGTGGTCAGACTCAATCATGTTATCCTGCTTTTCGCAGAAAAACCCGTGCTGCGGTGAAAACAGTCGGAAAAGCTGGCCCGGAAAGGCCCTGGTGACACGCTCGATGCTGTGGGTCAACGAGGTGTCAAGCGCGGCCTGGTTGCTGAGTAGCGCCAACCGCTTACCAGCCAGATCGGCAGGTGGTGAGGCGCAAAACTGCTCCACCCCTGGACGAATCATGATCGAGTCTCCTCGGCCAGGGCAGGGGCCGCAACAGTGGTGGCCAGGGGCAGCTCCCCGGTCAAGTGGCTTTTCCTGGTACTGAAGAACAACGGCTGTGGCTGCATCACGCAAGTATCAATTTCACAGGATAGTTGAAAAAAACAGGGCACTCCTGGACAACAAGTTCCGGCCAGAGTAGCACAGTTGTCGGCACTCTCCAATTTTTTCCGACGCGCAGAGGCCAACGCTGGTCAATCGGTCGGCCCCGCCAGGGCTTGTCAGGATTGCTCATTGATCCTGATCTCCCAGCTGACCTCCATAATCTTACGATACATGGCGCTTACTCCGCAGTACTTGTCCTGGGAGAGCGTAACCGCTTTCTCGAGCTTGTGACGTTCAAGATTCTCTCCCCTGAACGAGTAGATCAGGTGCATCGACGAAAACAGTGACGGCTGCCCGTCGGTCAGTTCGGCCTCCACGGTAATGGTCAGGCTGGCCAGCTCCACTCGCATCTTTTTGAGAAGAGAGATGACATCTATCCCGGTGCAGCCGCTCAGGGCAACCATCATCAGCTTTTTCGGACTAGGCCCTCTGTTCTCCCCATCGAACTCAAGGGGGGCATCGGTTATCACCTGGTGCCCGCCAATCTCGGAGCTGAAGGCCAGGTTCTTCTGCCAATGGGTATGCATGGTGGTGTTCATTAGTCGTAACCTTCCTGTTTTTCAAGGTTTTTTTGGGTGCCTTCGCTTTACTCAGGGAACGCTTTCCAACCAGGCGGCAACTCGGTCGTGTCTGCCCCGGGCGTCAATGAGGGTGATCTGCACACCGCCCGGTCCTTGCGGGGTAAAACTGGCTACCTCACCATTGGCTGGCAGGGGGACAGGGCTACCGTTGACCAGCCAGTGGTAGGGCATAACCCCACCCTGTGCCCGCAAAGGGATCGCTTCAAGGCTGTCACCGCAGCGCTTGAGTATCACCCGACTACCATCCACCGGATAGTGAATTCGAGGAGCGGCTGGCAACTCCGGAGTGTTGTCAGTAAACCAGCGCAGACCTGAGGGCAGTGCTTCCAGGTCTGCGGGCGCTTCACCGGCGGCGCTCGCCTTCGTCTCCACAGCAGGGAGCGCAGCAACGACCTGCTTTAACAGGGGCACTGCCGCCGATGCCCCGGTGAGCTGCTTGCCGTAACCGCCGTCGGGCCGGCCCACCCAGATACCTATAGTATGGCCATGGTCATAGCCGACAGCCCAGGCATCCCTGAACCCATAGGAGGTGCCGGTCTTGTAGCGAATGACCCTGCCGGGAGCGCCGGCCAGTGGTGCAGTGTGCAGCTGCAACAGACAGTCGTCGAGGAGCAGCACCGACCGACGGGAAAGGAGCCTGGTCTCCACTGCCTCCTGCTGCGGCTGCGTTTTCAGGTCTGCATACATTCCGGCTCTTGCCAGGGCTGTATACAAGCCGACCAGTTCTTCCAGGGTGCAGCCGGCCCCTCCCAGGGCCAGCGACAGACCGGCCTGCCCCTGGTAGCGCAACGTTACCCCGGCCCTTTGCAGCCGCGACACGAACCGTTGCGGGCCAAGCCGTTCCAGCACCTGAACAGCCGGGAGGTTGAGGGAGCGCTGCAACGCGGTACGTACCGAAACCCAACCGTGAGTGGTGCCGTCAAAATTGCTGGGACCATAGGTATCAAAGCGCTGGTGACCATCAAAGATGAGGGTCTTGGGATGCAGGAGGTTGCGTTCAAGAGCCATTGCGTAGATAAAGGGTTTGAGCGCCGACCCGGGTGAGCGTACAGCCCGGGTCAGATCAAGCTGGCACTGGCGGAAATCCCCGGACCCCAGGTGGGCCAGCACCTGATGGGTAGCATTTTCGACAACCAGGGCGGCGACGGTTGTCTGCCGGTCCAGTGCAAAGCTGGCCTGCGCGGCAATGGCTTCTAATTTTGTCTGCAGCTCCCGGTCCAGGGTTGTGGTTATGCACTGACTGTCAGGGAGAGCGCGATGCAGGGAACCGGTAAGCTGCGGGGCCAAAAATGGGGCAGATGCCCGCCCAGGCACCGGTCTGGTGGCAGCGAGCTGTGCGGCCTCAGAGGTCAGGACCCCCTTCTTCTCCAGCCTGGCAAGGAGGAGATTGCGGCTGTGAGTCGCATTGGCAGGGAAGCGGTCCGGACGTCTGCTCTCGGGGGCCTGCGGCAGGGCAAGTAGCAGCGCCATTCTCGAAGGCACCAGCCGCGTCGGAGCATCGCGAAAGTACAACAGGGAGGCGGCTTCAACTCCCTGGATGTTGCCCCCATAGGGAGCGAGGCTCAGGTAGAGCTCGAGGATCTGGCGCTTGGTCATCCTCTGTTCAAGCCGCAAGGCCTGGATCATCTCGACCAGCTTGTTGTATACGGTCCGGGGCCGTGGCGAGAGCAGGCGTACAAGCTGCATGGTGAGCGTGGACGCACCTGAAAGAACGCGGCCATTGAGCAGATACTGACCAGTGGCCCGCGCCATTGCCAGGGGATCAACTCCCGGATGGGTCCAGAACCGTTGATCCTCGACAGCGAAAAGCCCTGCGATAAACCGGGGATCAAGGCGATCCAGATCTGCGGGCAGCCGCCAGAAACCAGTCGGGGTGGTAAAGACCCGCAAGGTCTTGCCTTGCCGGTCCACCACCCGGGTGGACCAGGCAATCTCCTCGGCCTGGGTCAACAGCGGCATGGGCAGGTATCGGTCTGCCAGCCCGGCGAAAACGAGAAGGAGCGAACAGCCACCCAAGAGCAACAGGACGGTTCTTGCCCAGGAGATGGTTTTCACCGGCTGATGATGACCTGATCCGCCGTGGTCGTCGCCCGACTGGCGGGTTGATACATATCCTCAACCTCGGCCGGAGGCAGGGTGTAGTTTCCCGGAAAAATCGCGCGCATCAGATAGGCCAGGCGAAACAGATGCTTTTCCCCCCACGGAGGCGGGGGCAGATCATCTGTATCAAGCGCTGCCACAAACCGATCATCAAGGCCATCGATATACTGGGTCGGGCTGAGCTCAGGCAGCCAGTCGGACAGCCCCGGTATCGTACCAAGGCGGTTCTTGAGGCGGCTGTCCATGATCTCAAAGCCCGCTGGTAGCAAGTCCACGACCAGAGCCCGACTCCTGCCGTCCTTGGTAACCTCGCCACGAAGGAGGACAACCACCATATCGCCCTGCAGCACTGCAGCCCTGTCCACGGGCGTACCGTCAAGGGTGAACCAGCTTCGCTTCAGGGAAAACCCCTTGGCTACGAGTGGCGGCGGTTCAATGGTCAGCCCCTTGACCGTGGCTGACAGCCAGACAGGATGCTTACCTGTATTGACCAGGTATGGGCCGCCATCAGTGCCGAGCCGGGCCTCGCCAAGGGTGAACACCTGTTGTCCCATGGCAACAGGCTGATCGTCAAGACGCAGGTCCAGCGGCGCTCCACCTTCCAGTGTCAACGCCGCCAGGATCAGCCAGGCCTGCTCCTGGGTGGACAGGAAGGAGGTGGCTGCCACCTCACGGGTAAGCTCCTCCCAGGCTTGCGCAGGGTCAATATCACTGCCACACTCATCGATGATGCTGATCACCACGGCTAGATCACGGATCCTTGAACCGTAGCTTGACCAGTACTCCCCCTGCTTTTTCCCACGTTGCAAGGCAGCGTTCAAGGCCCGGCTGCCGCGCTTGTTATCACCAAGAAGGGTGAGGGTTCCGCCGAGATGAGCAAGCGCCTGCGATGACAGAGAGGCATGATCGAGGGTATCAAAGAGGTAACGGACATCTTCAGGGCTGGCCATGTTCTCCCGGGCAAGGACCCAGTGGGCATAGGCGAGTGCTGCCACCCCGGTATCCTTGGGCAGATCAGCGGCCCGAACCCGCTTACTCAACCACTGCAGCCCCTGCTCGTACAAGGTATCGGCAACAAGGATTTGTTTTTTTCTGGCGCGCGCGAGAAAATCCATGGCATAGGCACTCAGCCAGGGATCTGTTTCACCCTGACCGGACCAGAGGCCAAAGCTGCCATCTTCACGCTGTTTCTCCAAGACAAGGGTGACGGCCTCGGCAAGACGGCCATCCAGGTTGTCCTCGCCGTTGCCGGCATGCCATTGGCGGGCCAGACTGTCCGCGTACAACAACGGCATGGCCCGGCTGGTCACCTGTTCCAGGCAGCCATAGGGGTAGCGTTTCAGCTGCGCCAGCAGTCCTGGTACATCAAGGTTTGGCGTGCTGCTGACACTGAGGGCGAAGGTGACCGTGTCCCTGTGCAGGTCACTGATCAGCGCGGCGGGGACTGTAAAACCTTGCTGTGGGGCGAGCCGTACAAAGGTTCTGCGCAGGACAGGCAGGTATTTATCACGCACATTGAGGGAATAGCTGGTGGTCGTTGTGTAGCTGCCCGGCCCTTTAACGGCAAGCGTAAGGGTACCGGAACCGACACCTTCTGCCCGAAGGTCATAGCTCAGACCCTGTCGTTGCCCCTGGGTCAGGACCACATGCCTGACACTCTCACCCTTGATGGCGACGGCCCCGGCAGCGGTGGCAGTGACCAGGTATTCACCGTCATCACCATCCATGTTCTCGATGAGGAGATGCATGGAACTGCGGTCATCACGCGCGAGGAACCGGGGCAGCGAGGGGGAGAGCACCACGGCATCACGAACAGTCAGCTCCTTGCTGGCAGCGCCCATGGCAGAGACGCTCCAGGCCATGGCCGTCAGTCGCAGTCTGCCGTTAATATCCGGGAGTTCCAGGGGCACGACAGCCCTGCCATCAGGGCCGACCGCAACCGTGCCGGAAAACAGGGCCACAACCCGGACGTTAGACTCGACCATACCGCGGAGGGCGTCATCACCGCCACCGGAGCGCAGAGGAAGCGGCTTACCGCCAGGGCCACTGATGAGCCGGCCGTACAGGTCACGGATGTCTGTCCCCAATTGCTGCTGCCCAAAGAAATACGACAGCGGATCCGGGGCCGGGTGTCCGGTCATCTCAAGGACCCCCGCATCCACGGCAGCCAACACCAGCGACGCCTTCTCCCCCTTTTTGACACCAGCAACCTGGACAGGAACCTCCAGGGTTTTTCGTGGCGCGGTCTTCTCCGGGGTTTCGATACGCACCTCCATCTGCTGATCCCTGTGATCAACCCCCAGCCAGACCAGGCCCATGGCACGTCCGGGGCCAGCCTTACTCTCACCGGGCCGGTACACCGTGACCAGGGCGTAAACACCGGCACCCCAGTCCCTGGTCACCGGCACGGTGAGCTCGTGTTCACCGGTGTTGAGAGAAAAAGAACGCAGCTGGTGGACGCCGGTCCCGGCGAGCACCAGGGTGGCCTCGCCGGTAAAGGGTGCCTGCAGCCGCAGTCGGGCTGTCTCTCCGGGAAGATAGTTTTTCCGGTCCGTCGACACCTGCACGGCGTCTGGAATATCAGCACTGTCTCGACCCTGCCCTGCCCAAAAACGCCAGGAGGCAACCGGGGTAGAACGGTGATCGAGCACCTCAAAACGATAGCCACCCCATTGCACCGGCACTGACATCTTTCCATGGCCGGGGCTGGTGAACTCGACCGGCTGCTGCAGGACCTGATGTTCCCTGACCACTCGCTGATAACTCCATTCACCGCCCTTGCTGAACCACTGATAGTCAATGTCTTCCTTGACCAGGCGGTAGCTGAGTTGTGCAGCCGGTAACGGCTTACCCTGGCCATCGAGGACGATCACCTCGAAGTCAGCCATGCTCTCTTCTGATGTCTTTTTTCCGGAAAAGCCTGGTTTGATGCCAACATAACGGTCCAGATGCCGCACCGGAACCTGGATCTGATGGGCAACAGTGCGCCCATCGATATCAACCACATCAAGGGCAACAGTTGCCCGGACCGGCCGGGTCCCTCCGGGGAACTCGTCGAGACCACAGGAGAACACCGCCACGCCCGCATCGTCTGTTCTCGTTTCCTCCATCTGCTGGACAGCAAAATCTATCTGCTCGTCTTCACGTCCAAACAGGTACCCGTCAAACTCCGTAAAGGGGCGAGGATCTGGGGTGAGGGAGAACTGGGCCTCTACCTGGAGCCCACTGCCGGGGGCGCCATAGAGATATTCGGCAGAGACAACCACCCTGGCCCTAGCTTTGCGGGTAATCATGCCCTCGACCTCAGCCTGAATTTCCAGACGGGGCGGGGTAAAGGCGTCCACTTCAAATGCAGTGCGGCCCACAGGCGGCCGGTCAGGATCGGCGAACAGCAATACCTGCCAATTCCCTGTACGAGCACCCTGGGGCAAGGCCAAAGAGCTTACCAGGGCCCCGGCCGTATCCGTATGCAGCAGCCGCTCCACAGCAATCTTTCCATCAGGCCTGCGGAGCTGCAATGTCAAGGGTGGAGCCTGCAGGGCCCGGCCCTGACCATCACGAACCAGACCAACGAGGTTGACCTGGCCTCCAGGCCGGTATATTCCCCGATCTGTGTGGAGATAGGCATCCATTGCGGTTGGCGGCATTCTCCCAGCAACGCCGCGGTCACTGAGGTCAAAGGGTGCGGTCTCCAGCGGTAAAAAGGTAAAGCCATGCACCTGATCCTGGGCGACCACCAGGGCAGGGCGCGACCCGCCTTTGCCTCGCAGCAGCCCGGCAGGAAAGTGGGCACGCCCCTGTTCGTCAGTACGGACAACGGCCAGCTCCTTGTTGTTCCTGGAAAACAGGGATACGGACAGGCCGGAAAAGGATCGGGCCGTGGCAAGGCTGCGGGCAACCACGGTCAACCCGTCATTCCCCTGATAGGTTGTCAGGCCTATGTCAGTAATCACAAGCCATTGCGAGGCGTTATCCTGCCAGCGCTTTCCCTGTTCGCTAGCCCTGACAGCGGTCAGCGCGTAAAGCCCGGGTTCCTTGAGTACCTTTTGCGGCAGTTCCAGGCTGTTGACACTGACCTGATCCTGCTCACCCGGGAGATCGACCATGCCCTCCCAGACCAGCTCACCAACAGTGTCACGGATCTGCTCCATCTCATTTCTGTTGAGTTTTCGCCGGAACTTTGACTGCACAAATCCACTGAGCAGGTTGCGCTCCTGAATGCGATAGAGCTCGAGTCTGGCGGTCTTCACATTCACGGAGTGGAGGCCAATGCCTGTCTCTGCGAGCAGTGGAAGAACATAGGCATCAGTCTCGAACCAGAGGGCTGGATCCCGGTGGCCAGTGTGCATGGTAAAACTGGTGGACTCGGGCAGGACCGAGCCTGTGCCGGGTAACCCTTTAAGGAGGGTCAGCGTATAGGTGGTGCCAAATTGTGCCCCGTCTATACAGACTTCCCGGCCTCTTACCCGAAACTCGCCGCCGGGCTGCGGAGAGATCCGGATATACTCTTCCAGGCTGCCACTGTCCTCGGTGTTTAACCGGTGATTAAACTGCAGACAGAGGCCAGGCTGACTCCCTTGCTCTGACACCTCGTGACCGACAAGCTGCAGTTGTTGAGTTTTTTGCTTCAACTGCCGGATCTTCTCTTCGATCTCGACAGTATCCTCAAGGTCAAGCAACATCTCATAAACAGCCAGGGCCGCGGGGGTCCAGTCATTGCGGTAATGACTGCGCTGCTCAAGAGCCTCGGCAACCCGCCGCAGGGATCTGGCCCGTTGCCGAGGATCCTCAGTGGCCAAAGCGGCAAGATAACCGGTGGTGGCGGCATATCTCCACTGGGAAGAACAAAACGAAGCCCGGGACAGCCCTTCCCAGACGGCGTAGTCCGGCGTAACACCCAGCTTCAAGGCCTGCCAGTACAGGCTGTATGCCAGTCCGCACTCCTTTTCACTGGTCATGAGTTCAGCTGCCTGCAAAAGAATCTGGCCGTGTTCGGGCTTGGGCCGAACCCGCGTTTGCCCTTCGAGCTGCTGCTGAAACAGGGCGACCTCACGGGTCAGATCCATCAGCTTGTTGCTGGCGTTTCCCGGTGTCCAGCCCAGGAGCAGACAAATTACGGACAGTATCAGCGATCGAAGAAGGGTCATGGTGTTCTCCCTGGTGAGGCAATCCATGATTGCGGCATTTTTTCCAGCACAAGCTTCAGCAACGCATCAGGAGTTCTCGCGGCAATAGACGTGCCAATAGACGTATACACCGTTGCAAGGCAGTGAGCATCAGCAGTAGCCGGGTGTAGCCGGGGGCTGATACCGTGCCACTATGGACCGGTCAAGCACTGCCCTCTCGAGAAAAAAAGCAAAAGTCAACCACTCGGTCAGGTAACAAGGATGGCAAAACAGAGCGACAGGTGCAGGACAAGGCTGACCTGGGCAGACCACCCTTTTTTTGGTGCACCCGGCAAAGACTACCTGCAGGATTATTCAAGGTATTCGATTTCTTCATCAAGATCAAGCCAGGGGAAGTTGTAGCGCAGGGTCGCAGTCAGGACTTGCTGGTAACTAATTGATAATAAATAAAATAAAATTACATCAGCAAGAACAGAAGAAGGTTTGCATCAGGGAGTGTCACGGTCCCATGCAAGCTTGTTGCGGCAATCAGTACCACACTGAACAGCAGTCTGTCTCTGGGTATGAGAAAAACAGAGCAAGCGGCAAGGCAGAGGTTTTCTGCCTTGCCAAAGCCAATCTTATTTTACCGCAGTCACCCATTGCGGCACTACACCGATATCGATGCCAAAAACAGGAATCACGATCAGGTACGTCAGAATCACGGTCAACATAATCCCTAGGATGTTCAGCCCGATTCCACTCTTCACCATTTGCGGAATAGTGACATAGCCTGAGCCAAAAACAATGGCATTTGGCGGTGTTGCCACCGGGAGCATAAAGGCGCAGGATGACGCGATAGCTGCCGGAACGATGAGCAACAGCGGATTCTGGCCAAGGCCTATGGCGACAGCTGAGAGAATAGGCATGATCATTGCTGAAGTTGCGGTGTTGGACGTGAGCTCTGTGAGGAAAATAATCAGCGTTGTTACCGCAATCACCAGCACTATGATTGGTGCCAGTTCCAGTAGGCTGACCTGCGCACCTATCCACTGGGCAAGCTTGGTTGCCTTGAACCCGGCAGCCATGGAAAGCCCGCCCCCAAAGAGGATAAGAACGCCCCAGGGCATCTTTTGCGCCCAGCGCCAGTTCATGACAAAGATGTTCTTTTTCAGGTTGATGGGGATAACAAAGAGCACCAGCGCCCCTGTCATGGCGATGGCCGCATCTGTCACCAGTTTTGGATCCGGAAAAATAAAACTCAGTTTTTTCCGGAAAATCCAGCAAATGGCGGTAAGGGCAAAGACCAGGGCTGTCCATTTTTCGCCGGTGCTCATCGGCCCCATATCTTTTAGCTGCTGCTCAATAAGGTCGTGACCTCCAGGAACCTTTTTCAGTTTCATGGGGTTAACAATCCTTGTCAAAAAGAGCCAGCATAGAGGCAGAAAAACGGCGACAAGCGGCACACCCACCATCATCCAACCGGCAAAGGTAATCTCATAGCCGTATGTCTTTTGCAGGTATCCAGCGAGAACAGTGTTTGGCGGAGTGCCGATCAGCGTAGCGATACCACCTATGGACGCAGCATAGGCAATGCCAAGCATCAGGTTGAGACCAAAATTGAAATTTTCAGGTGTGAAGTCGATTTTTGCGTCAAGCCCTTCTTTCTTTCCCTCAGTGACAACATGGGAAATAATTGCCAAGCCAATAGGCATCATCATAACCGTGGTGGCAGTATTGGAAACAAAGGCCGAGAGCGCTGCAGTTGCGATCATAAAGCCGAAGATCAGACGACTGGGAGAAAAACCGATCCGCCTGACAATTTGCATGGCGATGCGCCGGTGCAAATTCCAGCGCTGCATGGCAAGGGCAATGATGAACCCCCCCATGAACAGAAAGATAAGATGAGAGGCATAGGGAGCGGTCGCCTGCTTGGTGTGCATAATACCCAGCAGGGGAAACAAAGCGATGGGCAGTAGTGAAGTGGCAGGAATGGGAATAGCTTCACTCATCCACCAGGTGGCCATCAGACAGGCAACGGCCGCCATTTTCTGGGCAGCCGGTGTCATCCCCTCGGGCTGGGGAAGAACAAGCACAAGTAGGAAAAGCAGCGGCCCGAGGACAAGGCCGATTTTTTGACGTCTGCTGTACTCCTTGGGGGCCCCTTCATTAACACCGCCCGGTCCGGTTTTCAGCCGGTCGATGTGCTCTGCCGGTGCAGATTCCATTTCATCAGCAAGGGCCACTTCTCTTGCATTTTCATCTTCATTGCTGTTTTGCTGATGAACAAAATGGCGGACCATTTTGTGGGGGCGAAAAAAGACCAGCGCCTTTGTCTCCTCATGCATCTTCCACAGACGGCTCCATAAGACTGCTACTCCTTCCATGAACAGACCTCCCAAGTTAGATGGTAGTGGTTGTGTCAGAAAAAAAATCTTTTCTTTCCCGACAGAAGACTCTCCTGCAAGAACATAAAAAAACGAAACCCCTAAAGGTTTCTGTCGTTTTTCTTCCTGGCCACTGTCCACGAAAAAAATGTATGCTTTTTATCCATACGGCAAAAATAGCATATTTTTGATGACGGGTTTTCCAGTCTATCAGGACTCTTTTTCAGCATAACACTGCAAACTGCTTGTAACTTTCTGTAACAAACGGCATAAATATTAATAGTAGGTATACCAATTTTCGTAAATTAAATTAGGTTGTTAAAGGTAAAATAGAAGTTTTTTCTTGCATGTCAAGCATTTTCCTTTAACCCTAGGTTAGGGCTAAAGGAAAATGCATTTTTTAAATTAATCTAAAATATTTTCTGCTCATACTTTCATTGCTTACAATAGTTTTTTCTGAGCCATCACTTTTTTCCCAAACAATACCTGAGAACTCATTCTTTTTCAGAAAAATTTTCAAAAGACAGGTGAAAAGGCTTGACGCCTTACTTAGGATTTTCTAATATTTTCACGTATTGCATACTTTTTCATGGCGTTCAAATTCCTTGCCGTGCGTTGTTTGTCATGAGTCTGTAAAAAAAGAAATTCACGCCCAACTACTACTTGCCCTACGAGAGAGAACATGGCACCATTTATTCCTGTGGCTTGTGGTGTTGCCACTGTGCTGACATTTGTCCTCGCCTATGAAACTGGCAAAGGAACCAAGCGAAAATTAGAACGCCGAAGACGACGCAATGCCAAAAAAAACCGACCTTGAAACAAGGAAAGAACTCGCCAAGATTGCAATGACTGCGGCCCTGGGTGTCACTGTCCTTACGGCTCCGTTGCTCAAGCGTAATAAACTCGCCAAAAATATCCACACAGGTGCTGGTGTCTTGTTGGTTGGTTTTTCGTTGTGGCACCATTATCTGTACCAGCCAGCCAATGGCACAAAAACTCTGCCCACAACGAACCAAACCCCCGACCCCAATATATCCTGATCTTCGCCTGTGAGGTTCCTTCACTGCTCTAACCAAGAGCAAAGCCTGCAAAAAGGTTGATCGTCAACCTGAAGAGATCAAAAAGAGATTAGGGCTATTGGAAAAGGAGTTTACCGGCCAGGCCGGGGGTGAAAATCGAAGATTCAGTAATCGTCACTTACCTGCGGCAACTCCTGTGACGCCTTCTGCCACCGCACCCGCCTCTTCTCCTGCCTTGTTGGCGCTTGTGGGGCTGATCTTCAACGTGTGCATACTGTCTTGAAAATCTTATGACACATCGCTGAAATGCAGGCAGATGATGCTCTGCGGACGCTCTCTGCAGGTTTATCATCACACCTTGGACATCAGGATAATCGACGGTTGCCTTAAGCAGTCGGTTATACATCTCGACATTTTCAATTTCGGCTGTGACCCCTGCCGTGCAAGCATCTTCAATTGATTGGGGTTTGGTGATTCGCTGATCCCAGGTATCTGGAGGTACTGGGATTCTGTATTTGTGGAAAAGGGGGAGAAGGGCTTCAATATGTCTGGTTTCAGCATTGACGATGTTGCTGAACGGACGGATCGGACCAAAGGTGTCGATAACGTAACGATAGGTTGCGCGGGCTTTATATTCATCATCAAGTGCTTCGATAAGTGCGTCGGCTAGAGAAATTAGCATTGCAGACTCCTTTGTTACAGTATGGTATGCCTGTTTTTTGTACACATTGTGCTGTGGTGTCAAACCCTAAAATTTAATCTAACCGTTTTGTAATCATAAAACTATTTCTGCCAGTATCTGCGACGGGCGAGAGACGGCGCCGAGTACAGCGACGCACAGACAACATCCCCCCTTCAGGAAGCCACAAAACTCGAACCCATCGTAAGAGCAGTATAAACATCTCCTGGTGTGGAGGCGACCCTGAGTGTTGCAGTTGGTGCAAGAAAAACGTGTCGAAAGTTATCTTGCCTTGACGACGCTATTTTTTTTGGGGGGGGGAAGCCAACTCCGAAGCTTGAGCTTTTAATGAAAATCAGCTGAGAAAAAACCGTTTTTATCTGCAACCGGTGGACTCCCAGCAGGTAAAGGTAGCTTGCTCACATCATTACTATACTGAATCCCCGACCAAGATATGCTGTGGTCCATTTCTCCCTTTGCAAAAAAATCTGCAAACCTGCAGGTAATAGTGAACCATTCCTTCTGAGACTGATCATGGGTATATTCAAGAATGCCAAGATCAAGAAATTCTTCTACAATATTTTTATATTTTAAGGAAAGTGTGGAGACTGCTACCGGATACTGTTGGTGTTTAGCGAAATACTCTTCGACTGCATCACGCAATGTAACCGCCATGAATGTTCGGTGTTTGTTTATTTTTTCTACTTTTATCATCACGGAGTTGTATACAAGAAACAGTGCGGTAAAGAGAAACAGAACAACGAGTAAGCCTTTTCGTATTTTTTTCATAGTCATGCATCAGTGATGAGGGATTTGATGGCTACCTGCAGGGGCCATCCTGTTATTTCATATTACCACGCTTGTCCATCCTGCGGTCGATCACGCCAGCAACGCCACGGAGTAAGAAATAAACTCCCCCGCCGCAAGCGGCGGGGGAGTAGCCCCATAGCTTCGCAATAAAAAAAGCCGTAACCCTTGCAGGCTACAGCTTTGACGATGTTATCCAGTTTCGTGAACAGTAGAGATGGTGCCCGGAGCGAGAATCGAACTCGCACAGCCAGTGGCCGAGGGATTTTAAGTCCCTTGCGTCTACCAGTTCCGCCATCCGGGCAATGTGTCAACCCTGGGGAATATTTTGTTGCAGAGAGGTTACTACAGTAGCTCATTACGGACGCTCAATGGTTTTCTCTCGTCGACAAGCGTCAGCCAATCTACCCGTAGAGGAAGAGTTTGTCAAATGACAACAGTTTTGAAGGCTTTTGTTTTCAGCAGGTTATCACTGGTTTTTTTGCTGTGATCTGTGATAAACTCCTTATGTAGCGGTTATCAAAGAAAAGTTTTTCACCTTTGAGGGGCTGCCTGCCGAGACCGGTGGCTAGACTTTCCTTGCTGCCGATTTGCCGGACCAGACAGGAGATACGTATAGGAGCATGAAAAAAGCAGCTGTTATCATCATGTTGTTTGCCCTCCTGCTCTTCGGGGGCACCTTCGGGTACATGCTGTTTGAGAATACCGGATTCTGGGATGGCCTGTACCTGACGATCATCACCATCTTCACCGTTGGCTACGGTGACATGGTACCCATCTATCCTGCCGGCAAGGTCTTTACTGTTTTTCTGGTGGTCACCAGTGTCAGCTTTGTCATGTATTCGTTTAGTAAGATCACTGAGAGGATGATCGAAGGTGAGTTGCGCGGTATTTTCAAGAGGAGAGAGATGAACAGGAAGATTGAACGGTTGTCTGCGCACTATATTATCTGTGGCTATGGGCGCATCGGTAAGGAGATAGCTCGAATTCTCAACGAATATGGGCGTCCATTTGTGGTCATTGAAAACAATGAGCAAAAGATCTCCAGTCTTGAGCAGGCTGGTTTCCTTCATCTTTCCGGCGAGGCTGCCGATGACGATGTTTTGCTCAACTCCGGGATTAATCGAGCCAAAGGGCTGGTTTCCGTGGTGTCAACTGATGCGGATAATCTTTATATCACGCTGACAGCGCGTGGGTTGAACTCAGATCTCTATATCATGAGCCGCTCCAGTGGTGAAGCAGGTGTCAGGACCAAGCTGCTTCGTGCCGGAGCATCCAAGGTGATCTCTCCCCATAGCATCGGGGCACGGCGCATGGCCCAAATTATTGTCAGGCCGACGGTGACAGACTTCATTGATGTGATAACCCAGGCAAGTGATCTGGGCCTGGCAATGGAGGAGTTACTGGTAGAGGAGCACTCACCTCTGGTGGGTAAGACCCTGGTGAATGCGGAAATTCGTCAACGTTTTGACATCATTGTGGTGGCCATTAAACGCGAGGACGGCAGTATGCTGTTCAATCCGAAGCCAGACGTGCAGATCATGGGCAGAGACACCCTCGTTGCCCTTGGCAAGGCAGACTCGGTTACCAGGCTGCAGGCTGAGCTTGAATAAGCGCCAGCATTTCCCGCACCGCTTGATCCAGCCCCACCAGTACCGCTCTGCTGATAACGGCGTGGCCAATACTTAACTCGTCAATGGCCGGTAAGGCTGCAATACGCGCGGTGTTTCGGTAATCAAGGCCGTGCCCAGCGTTCACCCGAAGCCCTGAATCCTTGGCCAACATGGCGCTCTGGCGTATCAGCTGGAACTCTTCTTCCGTCTCTTCAGCATCGGCAGCATCGCTGTATCTTCCCGTATGCAGCTCGACAAAGGTTGCTCCTGCCTCAAGGCTGGCCTCAATCTGTTCGGCGTCAGGATCAATAAACAGGGAAACCGGGATGCCGGCGTCGGTAAGCTGTGCCACTGCCTTGTTGATTTTTTTTGCATTGCCACGGACATCAAGGCCGCCCTCAGTGGTCAGCTCCTGACGTTTTTCCGGAACCAATGTGACAAGGTCTGGCTGGATCTGGGCGGCAATGGCAATCATCTCTTGAGTGGGTGCCATTTCCAGGTTGAGCTTGGTCTTCACCGTTTCCCTGAGCAGCCGTATATCCCGGTCCTGCATGTGACGGCGGTCTTCCCGGAGGTGGGCAACAATGCCCATGGCGCCGGCCAGCTCACAAACAGCAGCGGCATGCACAGGGTCAGGTTCAACTGTACCACGGGCCTGGCGAACCGTGGCGACATGATCGACATTGATGGCAAGATGTGGCATGATATGTTCCTTTTCGCGGGTAAATTGTGCAAAGAGCTGGCGCTCCATGGCATACATCTTTTTGGCATCTTCCTCGGAGCGTTCATGATCGTAGTCAAGCAGATGCAGGAGGCCGTGAATGAGTAACTCGGTGAGGCGATAGTTGAGCCCCACGCCCAATCTGCTGGCTTCCCTCGAAGCGGTATCCACAGAGAGGAGAATATCGCCGAGATCTTCCTCTGGAGGAGCCGGAAAACCGGGTGGATTTGCCGCTGGAAAACTGAGAACATTGGTGGCGCCGGCCCGGCCACGGAAGTGCTGGTTATAGTCCGCCATGGTTTCGTCATCGAGCAAGACAATGCTGACATTTCTGCCTGCCTGACCTAGCAGCAGCAACAGGCGGTCGGCAAAGTGCAGGAGCAGCTCGTTGCTGACTCGGCGCCTATAAGGAGTGCAGGAGAGCAGGGCAGGCATGGGGGATCTTTTCCGAGAAAACCAGGTGCCGGTACTCAGGCGGCCTCATTTTTTTCTTTGCTGCGCGCATAGGCGTGGATGATTTCCTGTACCAGGGGATGGCGCACCACATCAGTTTTGGTAAAGCGGCAGAAATAGATGCCCTTGATGTGATGCAACAGCTGCTCAGCCTGAACCAGGCCAGACCGCCTGCCTCCGGGCAAATCAATTTGAGTGACATCGCCTGTGATCACAGCGCGGGAGTCAAATCCAATCCTGGTCAGCAGCATCTGCATTTGCTCCCGTGTGGTGTTTTGTGCCTCATCAAGAATAATAAAGGCATTGTTCAATGTCCGTCCCCGCATAAAGGCCAGCGGTGCTATCTCTATAACCCCCCGTTCCACCATCTCCTGGGTCCGTTCCTTACCGAGCATCGACGTGATGGCATCGGTGAGCGGTCGCAGGTAAGGGTCTATTTTCTGGGCCATGTCACCGGGAAGAAAGCCAAGTTTTTCGCCAGCCTCCACAGCCGGGCGGGTGAGAATAATCGTGGCGACCTGTTCCGCGGCCAATGCTGCCACAGCCATGGCCACAGCCAGGTATGTCTTTCCTGTACCTGCCGGGCCAATGCCAAAGACGATATCGTTTTGCCGAATCGCCTCGATATAGCGTTTCTGGTTGACAGACTTAGGGCTGATTACACGGTTGCGCGAGGTGATGCACACCTTGTCGAGAAAGATATCCTCAAGTTTTACTTTTGGCGATGATTCAAGTATTTTTATGCCAAAAGCAATGTCTTTTGTGAAGACTGGGTACCCTTTTGCAACAAGTCTGTACAGCTGCTCCAGCAGGCTGGTGGCAAGCTCCACAGCAGGTAGGGCGCCACTCACATTCACCAGGTTACCCCTGGTGTGGATGGTGACGCCGGTTCCCTGCATAACGGCCTGTAGGTTACGGTTCAGTTCTCCGAACAGCAGTTGTGCAGTGGTGTTGTCCGGAAAATCTAAATTTTTGCTGACATGTTTCACCTGTTCTTTGGTAAGCCCCACCTCACTTACCGCTGACTTTGGCGATTTCTTCATCAATCATGCCCTGCAGGCCGGCAGGTGAACGATCTTTGACAGGCCGGCCGTTAATAAACACAGTGGGCGTGCCCGTGACGTCTGCCTGCTGAGCAGCCATCATGTCGTTTTGCAGCTGCATAATGGTCTCCTGGGTTGCCAGGTCTTTATCAAAGGCTTCCATGTCGAGGCCAAGCTGTTCTGCAGCTTTCCTGATATTCTCGGGGGTCAGGGGCTTGATGGTGAACAGCAGGTCATGCATCTCCCAGAATTTTCCCTGTTTCTGGGCGGCAATGGCAGCAAGGGCAGCAGGTTGGGCCCCGGGATGCATTTGGAGTGGCAGGTGTTTGAAGACCATTTTTACTGTATCTTTATTTTTTTCATACAACTGGTTGAGCAGTGGTTCGAACTTGCTGCAGAAGGGGCACTCAAAGTCGGAGAAAACAACCAGGGTCACCGGAGCTTCTTTTGCTCCCTTAACCGGGCTGCCGGTGAGATCAATGTACTGTTTGAGGCTCCACTCAACAGCACTGTACACCTTGCCCTGCCGGCTTATCAGATAGATGAGCTCTCCACGCGGGGCAATATCAATGGCCGTGACATCCTTGTCCACAGCAAAGTCACCCAGTTTTGTTCCCTTGGAGGTATAGATGTGCACCTTGGAATCAGTACCCAAGACAAAAACTTTCTTGTTGTCAAGGCTCTGGGCAAAGTCAACAGGGGTAGGCTCAAGGTTCCAGGTTTCAATAACCCTGGCTTCCATGTCCTTTGAGGCTTCAAGAGACTGGGCAGCTGCCTGCTGAACGCAGAGAACCGCCGATACTATCAAAAGGATTGCTTTGTTCATGTCTTTTCCTTGTCTGTCGAGTTTCTTTTTGGTGTACGCTCTTTTTTCCTGCTGCACAGAGGAGGTCACCGGTTTGTCTGCATCTTAAAACTGCTGATGGGTACTATACTTACGGAAAACCTCTTGTGCAAGCCACGTGTGTGGTAACTCCTTAACGGCCTGAATAGCTTCTTGAAGAGAATGCGTGATTCAGATACAATGCATCTTGCTCTACTCCTGGTTTTTCACTGATAAGGACCTGCCATGCGTGACGCTGCTTTTTTCTTTGCTGTCTTGCTGTTGCTTTCTTTTTTTGGGGGATGTTCAGTGACCTCGGCGCCAACGGAAAGTACCACGGAAACCCTGGAGAACGTTCTTGAGGCAACCACAGACCACTCTTCAAGTACGAGCCCGGGTGCTGATAGCTCGGCGGCAAACCGTGCAGCTGATTTTATTCGTCTGCACTACGCTGATGTCCAGAAAGATATGGCCCAGGGAGAAGGTGAATACCTTGAGGCACTGGGGGAACTTCTCGGGGTCCTTCCGGCCCGGCTCCCTGAATTTTGTGCGCTGGGGTATACGAGCTATTCGAGCCTGTACGGTCAGGGACGTCAGGAGAGCACCGTTCTTGCCGCTTCACTTGCCAGAGAGCTGGCTCTGCGACCAGACCTTGTCCTGGCAAACTGAGTGCTGTGTGGCCTCGCGATTTTTTCCTGCTTTTTGTGGGGATAGGGGGACTCCTTACCCTCCAATCTGGATGGGCCTGGGCCACGGTATCCGAAGAGATCTTCATTACACTCCAGCGGCAGGGATTCTGGCAAAGCCCGCAGTGGCTGCGACTCCTGCATATTCCCGATGATTTTCCCGGCCGCCCCAGCCGGATTGACAACCCTGATTTTTTTCTCATCTCCAGTGTTGATCCTGTTGCTGAGGGACGAGCCTTTGTCGACCTGGCCTGCAAGAAAACAGCAGAGCCTGTTGCGTGTAGGTATCCGGCAAGATTTCTCCGGGTCAATGAGGCCTTGAGCGGTTCTGGTCTGCACCTTCCTACAGCAGTCTGCCCAGAGGTTGATGACTGGCTTGCACGATTTCAGCCTGAAGGACTTTCCCTGATTCAGGCCGAGGCGGCGCTCACCAACCCTGCCTCCATGTTTGGTCACAGTTTTTTGCGTATTATTTCAAGTAGATATCACAGTCCGCTGCTCTTTCCGGTAATAGGATTTAGCGCGACAACTGCTGATGACCGGGGCCTCGGCTATGCACTTCGGGGCCTGTTTGGTGGGTATCATGGCACGTTTTCCATTGGCAGGTACGCTGAAATGGTCAGGGCCTATGGTGCCCTTGAAAACAGGGATATCTGGGAGTATCAGCTCGACGTTACCGCTGAGGAGACCAGATTTCTTCTCCTGCATGTCTTTGAACTACAACACGCCAGATATGCCTATTTTTTTCTCCATGAAAACTGTGCCTTTCAGTTAATGACCCTGCTGGAGGCAGCCCGGCCGAGCCTGCGACTTGTCAACGATCTTTCCCCCTGGGTTCTGCCAACAGACACAGTGCGGGTCCTTGACAAACAGCAGGTTATTGTCGGTGGAGAATATCGACCCGGCAGGCAAGCCCGTCTCCAGGCCATGGAAAAGTCTCTCTCTCGCAAAGCAGTAGACCGCGCCGCACTGTTGTGCCACGAGGAGATAGAGCAGCTTGAACAACTCCTTGGTACCCCTGAGTCGCAGGAGGCAGCCGTACTTGAGCTTGCCCTGGAATGTCGTTACCAGGACCAGCTGGCTGAGCGTGGTCAGGAAGATCCGGCTGGCCCGGAAGAGGACGCGCTGCTGAAGGCCCTGCACCAGAAGCCTCCTTACTCCTGGAAGGGTGAACGTCGAGTCCGGCCGGACCAGGGCCATGCCAGCAGCAGGGTGCAGCTGCGCCTTGGAGACGATAATGGCCTGTTTCTGGAGGCTGGCTATCGCCCTGCGCTGCACGGCCTGCTTGATCCAATGGAGGGCTATCCTGACGGCGCTACTGTTGAGCTGTTACAGCCTTGGATTCGCTATAAAAAAGCACAGGAGCGCCTGTCTCTTGAACGGTTCCGGCTCCTGCAGATCCAGAGTGTCTCTCCGGTCAGTCGGCTGGTACGGCCAACGGCCTGGAAGATCAATATCGAGGCCAGACGGATAGAGTTTCCAGGGAACAGGCGCTCCCTTGTTTTCTGTACAGAGGTTGGCGCAGGCATCAGTTTTCGTCCAGCCCGCGATCTGCTGGTTTTCGGTATGCCAGAAGTAATGCTGGCAGGGAGCTCGCTTTTCACTGATAACGTCCGCCTGGCTGCTGGTCTCACCTTTGGCGCCCTTGCCACCGGTACGCCCTGGTCCCTTGCCCTCACCGGCAAATGCCATCATTTTTTTGGCGATTCCAGTGAATTTGTTTATGAAGCAGGGCTCCGCCTCAGTCGGCAGCTACGGCAAGATCTGGTTGTTTTTGGACAGTGGGGCGTCAAACAGGAGTTTGATGCCAGCCATCCTGCTGTTTTACTGGGAGTCTCTTTTTACTTTTAGGACCACAGGCCCTTGCCACCCCAGTTAAAAAACAGTTGTACGAATGCTGCATGATTGAAAATGCCTGGCAAAATCCGCGTATTCTGTTGCCTGTGTATGTTTCTGCCTCGTGCTTGTCTTGACTAACCACTATAACTATATTAGATATACAGGGTTATCGCGAGAGTGGCGGAACTGGTAGACGCACTGGACTTAGGATCCAGCGCACCTTGTGCATGGGGGTTCAACTCCCCCCTCTCGCACCATAGTGGTATCGTAAAGAAAAAACAGGAAACACATAGCCTATTCACGTTACTCGGTGCCCGTTTACCGGGTGCCAAAACATAAGGATCCACGCAACATGGACATTGTCGTTGAAAACGTAGCAGAACTCACCCGGAAATTGACCATTACCCTTTCTCGTGATCAGGTCAGCTCTTCGCTGAACAAGGCGTATAGTAAGCTGAAAAACGAAGTTAATCTCAAAGGTTATCGTAGAGGCAAGGTCCCTAGAGCTGTACTGGAGAGGAATTTTAAGGAGAAAGTTCAAGCAGAGGTCGGTGAACAGCTTGTACAGGAGACCTATTTCGATGCCATCGAGAAAGAGAAGATCGACGCGGTGGTGCATCCTGAAATAATGGAACACAATTTTCCCGAAGACGGTTCTTTTTCCTATGTTGCCATGGTGGATGTGAAACCGGAGTTTGATCTGGTGGGATACAAGGGCCTGGAGATCGAAAAACCGAGCACCGAGGTAACAGATGAAGAGATCGACAAGGAACTTGTCCTGTTGCAAAAACAGCACGCTGTTGTCCGTACAGCCGATGACGGCCATCTCATTGAGCTTGACGATATCGCTGTGGTCGACTTTCAGGGGTTCCATCGTGGCAAGGCCATGAAAGAGGTGCAAAACAGCGACTACACCGTAGATGTCGGAATGCATCGGCTTGGCGAAGAGTTCGAAGGCAAGTTGATTGGTCTGAAAAAAGGCGAAAAGACCCTCTATGAAATAGACTTCCCGGCAGAATATGGAAACCCTGTGCTTGCCGGCAAGACGGTTGAGTTTAAGGTTGACATTAAAGAGGTCAAGGTTCGGGTTAAACCGGAACTGGACGATGAATTTGCAAAAGATATCAACCCTGACCATACCAGTCTGGATGACCTGAAAAGTGAAATACAGCAACGCCTTCAGGGAGAAAAAGAAAAAGCACTTGTCGGAGACCTGGATGACCGCCTCATGAATCGGCTCCTCGAGGAGAACTCCTTTACCGTGCCTGCCCGCCTGATCAACTATGAGGTCCAGGAGATGATCAAGCAGACTGAGGAGATGCTCAAACGGAGCGGCATGACCCTGGAGACCTCTGGTATTAACCTGGAGGAGATGGTCGAACAGAATAAAAAAGTTGCTGAAAAACGTGTCCGCGGTGACTTTATTCTGAAAAAGGTGGCCGAGCTCGAAGAGATCAAGCTGGCAGAGGAAGACATTCAGCGCGGCTATCAGCGTATTGCTGATCAGTACAACATGACTATTGATGAGGTGAAGGGGTATTTTAAGCGGCGTGAGGAGCTGTTGCCGTTTATGAATGAACTCCTCAATGAAAAGATTCTCGCCTTCCTGCGTGATAATGCCAGTATCTCGGAGGAGTCGGTGAAAGAGCCGGCAGCAACGCCCGAGCCGGAAGAAGACGGGCAGGGTGAGGCGGCATAAGGCTCTTGTATTACTGTAGGTTCAGGTTATCCTGGCCTGATATCAAGGCGATAAACACCTGGTGAACAGGTGATACCTTCGGGCTTGCCCGAAGCATATTGATCGGAGAGACGCATGAACCTGGTACCCATGGTGGTGGAGCAGAGTCCCCGGGGCGAAAGAGCCTATGACATCTATTCTCGTCTTTTAAAGGAGCGTATTGTCTTTCTCGGCACCCAGGTCAACGATGAAGTTGCCAGCACTATCATCGCCCAGCTGCTGTTTCTGGAAGCCGATGATCCGGACAAGGACATTACTTTTTATATCAACTCGCCCGGAGGTTCAGTCACTGCTGGAATGGCCATTTACGACACCATGCAGTATGTGCGCTGCGACGTGGCAACCCTGTGTATGGGGCAGGCTGCGTCCATGGGGGCACTGCTGCTGGCTGCCGGTGCAAAAGACAAACGATTCTCCCTGCCTCATGCCAGAATCATGATCCATCAGCCCATGGGAGGTTTCCATGGGCAGGCAACCGAGATTGACATTCATGCAAAGGAGATCTTGCGGATGCGTAAGGCGTTGAATGCCATCCTTGCACATCATACCGGGCGGACAGTGAAAAAGATCGAAGCAGATACCGAGCGGGATAATTTCATGGAGGCAACTGAAGCCATGAAATATGGCCTTATTGATAAGGTCTTGACCAGCCGAGCGGTAGCTGATGAGGAGAACAAGAAGTGAGTGACGACATTAACGGCGATCATAACCTTACCTGTATCTGTTCCTTTTGTGGCAGAACCCAGGAAGAGGTGGGGAAACTCATTGCAGGGCCCAATGTGTATATCTGTGACGAATGCATTGACCTGTGCAATGAGATTGTCCGGGACAGCAGAGAGGTGCAAAAGCCTGCGGAAGACGAGGTCTTGCTGCCTAAGCCCCGGGAGATCAAGCAGTACCTTGATGACTATGTCATCGGCCAGGAGTATGCCAAGCGTGTTCTGAGTGTTGCCGTTCACAATCATTACAAACGCATTGATGCCGAGCCTGCCAAGAGCGGCGATGTTGAGCTGCAGAAGTCAAATATTATCCTGACCGGGCCAACTGGGAGCGGAAAGACCCTGATGGCCCAGACCCTCGCACGAGTACTTAACGTTCCCTTTACCATTGCTGATGCCACCACTTTGACTGAAGCTGGATATGTGGGGGACGATGTCGAGAATATCCTGGTTAACCTGCTCCAGGCTGCGGATTATGAAATTGAACGGGCCGAACGGGGGATTATCTACATCGATGAGATTGACAAGATTGCCCGCAAATCTGATTCTGCCTCTCTGACCCGGGATGTCAGCGGTGAAGGTGTACAGCAGGCCCTGTTGAAGATCATTGAAGGGACAATGGCATCGGTGCCTCCAAAGGGCGGGCGCAAGCATCCGCAGCAGGAGCTGGTACGGATAGATACCACCAATATTCTGTTTATTGTGGGCGGGGCCTTTGTCGGCCTTGACGCGGTGATAAAACGCCGTACAGGAACCAAGGCCATCGGTTTCGGTGCCAAGGTAACCAGTGAGTCCACCAGGAGTTTTGGTGAAATTATGGCTGAACTTCAGCCTGAGGATTTGCTCAAGTTTGGCCTTATACCTGAACTGGTCGGCCGTTTACCGGTTATTGCCACAATGGAGGAGCTAAAAGAGGATGACTTGATCCGTATCCTCAAGGAACCGAAAAATGCACTGACCAAGCAGTATCAAAAGTTATTCGAGTTTGACGGGATAACCCTGCGATTCACCGAGGGGTCCCTGAAGGCCATTGCCCAAAAGGCGTTGCAGCGCAAATCAGGGGCTCGCGGCCTTCGTTCGGTGATGGAAGAGGCCATGCTTGACGTGATGTACGAACTGCCCTCGGACGTCCACGCCACTGAATGTGTTATTAACGAGCAGGTCATTACCAATGGTGACTATCCGGTGGTCCTGTACGATCATAGCCGGGATCAAAAGAGTGCCTGATCATGCCGCAAAGCGAATTTAGCCATTCCAGTTATCCACTGATGCCCTTAAGGGACATTGTCCTCTTCCCCGGAATGGTCGCTCCTCTTGTCGTGGGGCGGCGCAAGTCCATCCTGGCACTTGAAAGCGCCATGGAACAGCGTGCGCTCATCTTCCTGGTCACACAGCGGGACGCGAAGATAGACGACCCTGTCCAGGAACACCTGTACCGCACCGGGACGCTGGCTTCGGTTATGCAGTTACTGCGTCTACCGGACGGAACAATCAAGGCCCTGGTGGAGGGTAAGCGCAGGGCGCGTATTATCGGTGATATTTTTGGTGGTAAAGACGAGGAGAGCTTCTTTACCGCCAACCTCGAAGAGCTGCCTGATGTACACCTTGAGCGACCTGAACTCGCCGCTTATGTCCGTGAGCTTCGCAAGGCCTTTGAGCTGTTTTCCCAGGCCAACCAGAAGCTGCCGCGGGAAGTGCTCAAGTCAGTTACAACCATCGAAGACCCTTCACGTCTTACTGACCTGATCTGCTCCCACATCCAGATACGCAGTGAAGAGAAACAGGAAATCCTTGAGCTGGTTTCCGTTCCAGATCGTATTGCCAAGGTATTGGAAGTGCTGTACCGGGAGGTGGAGCTCTCTGAGCTGGAAAAGAATATCCACGCCAAGGTCAAGAAAAAGATGGGCTCCACCCAGCGTAACTATTACCTTGCTGAAAAGATTCGAGTTATTCAAGATGAGATCGGACAGGGGGCAGGAGAGGGGGATGAGCTTGCCGAACTGGAGGCTGCTATTGGTAAAAAGCGGTTTCCTAAGTTGGTTCGGGAAAAAGTGGCCAAGGAGTTTAAGAAGCTCAAGCAGATGCCGCCCATGTCTGCTGAGACCACGGTGGTGCGCAACTACATCGATGCCATTCTCAGTCTGCCCTGGGCAAAAAAGTCACGGGCTAAAATTGATATCAAGGTCGCTGAGTCAGTGCTGGATGAGGATCATTTCGGCCTGGAACGACCCAAAGAACGGATTCTTGAGTATCTGGCCGTTCAGGCCCAGGTGAAGAAAATTCGTGGACCAATCATCTGTCTGGTAGGCCCACCCGGTGTTGGCAAGACATCCATCTGCCGTTCCATTGCCAGGGCCATGAACCGGCGTTTTGTTCGGCTCTCCCTGGGCGGGGTACGTGATGAGGCGGAAATCCGAGGACACCGCCGGACCTATATTGGTGCCATGCCTGGAAAAATTATCCTCTCCATGCAGAAGGCCGGAGTTGTCAACCCTGTGTTTTGTCTGGATGAAGTGGACAAGATGAGCGTGGATTTTCGAGGAGATCCTTCTTCTGCCTTGCTTGAGGTGCTTGACCCTGAACAAAATTCCACGTTCAATGATCATTACCTTGATCTGGACTATGATCTGTCCGAGGTGTTTTTCATCACCACTGCCAACAACCTGCACGGAATACCGCTACCGCTCCAGGATAGGATGGAAATTATTCAGCTCAACGGTTATACCGAAGAGGAAAAACTTCGTATTGCCGGAGACTTTCTGCTGCCCAAACAACTTGACCTCAACGGTTTTAAGAAAAAAGGACTGTATATCGGCGATGCAGCCATGCTGGAGATTATCCGACGCTATACCCGTGAGGCAGGAGTCAGAAATCTTGAGCGGACGCTGGCAGCCATCTGCCGCAAGGTAGCCAGGGAGCGCCTCAAAAGTGGAGAACGCAACAGGAATTTTCGCATAACCGGAAAATCGGTGGGCAAATTCCTTGGTGTTCCTAAGTATCGCTACGGTCTTGCAGAAGAGTATGACGAGATCGGACTGACAACAGGGATGGCGTGGACTGAGGTTGGTGGCGAGCTTCTGCAGATAGAGGCGACAATTATGCCGGGTTCAGGCAAACTGATTGTCACCGGTAAGCTGGGCGACGTAATGCAGGAATCAGCCCAGGCGGCCCTGAGTTATGTCCGCAGCCGCAGCATGCGACTGGGTCTGGCAACAGAGTTCTACCAGAAGGTTGATATTCATGTGCATGTCCCAGCTGGAGCCATTCCTAAAGATGGACCCTCTGCCGGTATTACCATTGCCACCTCAATTGTTTCAGCCATGCTGAAACTGCCGGTAAATCGACAGCTTGCCATGACCGGTGAAATTACCCTCCGCGGTCGTATTCTCCCCATCGGCGGTTTGACCGAAAAACTGCTCGCGGCCCGGCGTGGCCATATCACCCATGTCCTCATTCCTAAGGAAAACGAGCGAAACCTCGAGGAGGTTCCGCTGAAAATCCGTAACAGCCTGAACATTGAGCTCGTGAAAAATATGGATGAAGTCCTCAAGAAGGCCCTTTTACTCAAAAAAGGTGAGCAGCTCTTCAAGGACGTCCCCTTGGACATGATTTTTAGTGACTATACGGTATCCTCTCACAATACTTCGGCGCATTAAGGAAGAATATCGAGATATTCTGTAGCATTACACAGTAAAAAGTGACCAGGAAATTCTCGGGTTGCCTGTTTTTTTTATTGACGGACACCCGCCTTCCTGCTAAATACTCCCTTCACGCTGTGGGCGAATAGCTCAGCTGGGAGAGCATCGGCCTTACAAGCCGAGGGTCACAGGTTCGAGCCCTGTTTCGCCCACCACGCATAACTGGGGTCGTAGTTCAGTTGGTTAGAACGCCGGCCTGTCACGCCGGAGGTCGCGAGTTCGAGTCTCGTCGGCCCCGCCAGTTATATCGGGCAACGAGAGAGATCTGGTTGCCCGTTTTTTTTGTTTTTTTCTCGCCGAAAACCTGAAAAGGAACTGCTGGGGCAACGGATCAGGGGGCAAGCCTGTGGATGGACCAGCTACCGTCAGTGCATGATCGATATTGAAAGCGGTCATGCAGGCGGGCTTTGCGCCCCTGCCAGAACTCAAAACTGTGCGGCCGAATACGATAGCCACCCCAGAAATCAGGCAGGGGAATTTTTCCTTGGCTGAACTTCTTTTTTACTTCGTTGAGTTTCTGGAGCAGTAGGGCCCTGGAATCAATTTCCGAACTCTGCGGACTTATCCAGGCGCCAATCTGACTTTCCTTGGGCCTGGAGGCAAAGTATCTGGCAGATTCCATCATGCTTATTTTTTCAGTAGTTCCCTGAATAATGACCTGCCGTTCCAGGAGCAACCAGGGAAAAAGCAGAGAGACCTTTGGGTTTTTTTCAATTTCACGGGCCTTTGTGGACGTGTAATTGGTAAAAAAAACAAACCCTTTGGTGTCAAAAAATTTTAGCAGAACAGTGCGCTGACTGGGCTGACCAGCGCTGTTGACTGTGCCCAGGCACATGGCATTGGGCTCCCATAATTCAGCGCTGAGGGCTTCCTCGAACCATTTTTCAAACTGGGCAAAAGGGTCCGGAGACAGGGTGTTTCGATTCAGTTCGGCTTGGGTGTAGTCTTGACGAAGTTGATGCAGGTCCATGTGGGTGTCGCGTCGCTCTATGAAATGTACAGATATTTGTGTTGAAATTCCTCTGTTCAGGGCTTGTTACCAGGAACGTTGTTCTTTATACGGGATTATCAGGGAAAGGTCCATCCTTGTTTATCGTAGCTGACCACAAAAGCGTGGCAGCTGTGACGTATCTGCTCTAAACTCGACCATGGTCGAGTTTAGAGATTGACCCCCAGACCTAATCCAGCTACAAGGAAAGGAGAAAGGAAGAACGGAGAGGAGTATGTCAGGGGTTCGTGAAACGCGAAAACAACAGACCAAAGAAGCGATTCTTACTGCCGCGATGGCGTTTTTTCAGCGTAAAGGGTACCGGCAGACTTCGCTCAAAGAACTCGCCGAGCAGGTCGGTATTGGCAAAAGTACCCTGTACACCTATTTTCGCAACAAGTCTGAACTGTTTCTTGCCTTCTGTGAGGATGAATATGCCAGAAAAAATCAGGAATATCTCGCTTGTCTGCAAGGGAATGACCCGTTGGTCACTAAGCTGCATCGGTTTTTCATGGCGAAATTTGACAATATTTGCGCAAGCGGTGATGCTGGTAGAATGCTCATACGGGAAGTCTTTTTCCCTGGCGATCATGCGTTGCGAACCGGTGTCCAGCAACTAGACAACCGCTATATTGACCTGCTGATTCCCTATTTCCGGGCAGCGCAGAAAAAAAAAGAGTTGAGACAGGATGTTGACCTGCCCCTGGTTATCGGCCAGTTTTACGGGTCGTATCTGATTACCCTGTCATCCTGGTATACGACTCGGCTCCAGACCCGTGAAGATGTATCTCGGGTTTTGCTGAACTTCTTTGAAATGGCGATGATCGGCCTGATTTCTTCTGTTGAACAACCAAGGGAAGTTGACAAAGATGAGGCACAAGTATGACAAGAGGGGCTCCGTGGCCACCTCAAAAATGACACCTGCAACAACTGCACCGGTAAGAAAGGGCATACTGTATCATGTGTGGAACACCTTGCCGCGCTTGCTCTTGCTGGTTTTTATCGTTGTTCTTGTTAAACTCATGTTTCTCATTGGTGCAAAAAAAGAAGAGATGACAACTGCTCGGGCAGCCGCAAAAGTTCGCGAAAAAATGCGTATCAATGCCGTGTTGTTGCAGGTACAGCCCGGCGTGGTCAACGATATTCTCGATCTTCCCGGCACCATTGAGCCCTGGACACGTCTGCAGCTCAAGACCAAGGTTCACGGCGCCATTGCAGAGGTGCTCGTTCAGGAGGGAGACAACGTTCTTGCGGGACAGGTTCTTGCCCGGCTTGAAAAGGATGACTATACCATAGCACTGGACGCGGCAGATGCGGCCTACCAGCTCGCGCAGGCCACCTATGCCCGTGACCAGGTCATGTTCAGAAAAAAAATTATCTCCTCGGCCAACCTGGATGTGAGCAAAACATCGCTGAGCACCGCTCGTTCAGCCCTGGAACAGGCCAGACTGCAACTTTCCCGCTGTGAAATAAAGGCCCCTGTGAGCGGGGTCATCAGCCGGGTTGACGCCGAGATAGGACTGCTGATGAGCGTCGGCGATCCGGTCCTGGAAATACTACAGATTGACCGAGTCAAGGCAGTGGTGGGGATCCCCGAGTCAGATGTCGCTGCCGTACGCCAACTTGCCCAGGCAAAAATTACGGTCACGGCTCTGGGAGATGCGGTCTTTACCGGCCGCCGTCATTTTTTGGCCCCTGCTCCTGAAAATTCAGCCTATCTCTACCGGCTTGAACTTGCCGTTGAAAACCCGGAACACCGCCTCCTGCCCGGGATGTTTTTCCGTTCCCGGATTATCAAACGCCAGGTCAAAAACGCCCTGGCCATTCCGTTGTATGCCATTGTCGCCCGTGGTGACAAGCAGTATGTGTTCGTGGCAAACGATCAAACCGTTGAACGCAGGGCTGTAAAAATAGGCATCATTGAGGGCTGGCTGGTGGAGATCACCCAGGGACTCGATCCTGGTGATCGGGTTTTGGTGGAAGGACAGCGGGAAGTCGAGGCAGGACAGGAAATCAACATTATCAAGGTGCTGACCGATCCCCATGAGCGTCTTTTATGATTCTCTCTGATACTGCAGTCAGAAAATCTGTTACGGTTGTCGTTCTCGCGGTGATCATCTTTGCCTTTGGCGTGTACTGTTATCTGGTGCTGCCCAGGGAAAATGATCCAGATATCACCATACCCCATGTGTTTGTCTCCACCACCTATCGCGGTGTTTCTTCATCTGATATTGAGACCTCGATCACCGCTGAAATAGAAAAAAAACTCAAAGGGCTCGACGGGCTCAAGAAAATTGAATCAGTGTCAAGTGAAGGACTGAGTTCGATTAATGTTGAGTTCGTCACCGGTACAGACATCGACCAGGCGGTCCAGGATGTCAAAGATAAGGTGGATGAGGCACGCGGAGAGTTGCCCGGTGACCTGGACGAAGATCCCTCGGTGTTCGAGATCAACTTGTCGGAAATGCCCATCGTTGTCTTGTCGTTGTCCGGAACCTGCGGGCTGCCCTGCCTGAAAAAGATTGCCGATGACCTGAAGGATGATATCGAAGCCATTACCGGTGTTCTGGAGGTCGAAATCACCGGTGGCCTGGAGCGAGAGATACGCGTTGAGGTCTCTCCAGAGAAGCTTGCCTATTATGGCCTGAACTTTATTGACCTACAGGCTGCTCTGCAGAGTGAAAACACCAACACTTCCGGGGGGGCTCTGCGCCTGGGTGACGGGCGTTTTCTCTTGCAGGTGCCTGGTGAATTTACGTCACCCGAAGAGATCTTTTGGCTGGTGGTGGGGACACACCAGGGGCAGCCCGTCTATCTCCGGGATGTCGCCCAGGTGCTTGACGGGTTCAAGGAGGAAACCAGCCGTTCAAGGCTTGATGGTCGTAGCGCCGTCAATATTTCCGTGAAAAAACGCAGCGGTGAAAATATTATTGAAATCACCGACAAAATTGACGAGTTACTTGCCAAGCGGCAACCCTCCTGGCCTCAGGGGACCACGATTACCAAGGTCATGGACGAGGCCGAAGATATCCGCTTGATGGTTGCTGATCTTGAAAACAATATCCTCTCCGGCCTGGTGCTGGTGGTGATTGTCATTTTTATTGCCATGGGCTGGCGTAACGCCTTTCTGGTGAGTGCGGCCATTCCCTTTTCCATGCTCTTGAGTTTCATAATTTTATATCTTCTTGATATAACGCTTAATATGGTTGTGCTCTTCAGCCTGTCCCTTGCCCTGGGCATGCTCGTCGATAACGCCATTGTTATCATCGAAAACTGTTACCGGTTTATGGAACAGGGCGCCAGCCGGGTTGAAGCCGCCATGAAAGCCACCAGCGAGGTGGCGTATCCGGTAATAGCCTCTACCTTGACAACCCTTGCCGCCTTTTCCCCCATGCTGTTCTGGCCCGGCGTTATGGGGGAGTTTATGCGCTATCTCCCGCTCACACTGATTGTGACCCTCAGCTCCAGTCTTTTTGTGGCACTGGTCATCAATCCTGCCTTTGCCTCGCTGATCATGCGGGTCAACGAGAAGGTAGCCCGGAAAGAACCACCGGGAGACAAGCAGAGAGCCGGGATTGAACAGCCGGTGCAGATCAGTGGCTGGCTGCTTGGCAGCTACCACCGGATTATCCGGTTTGCGCTCGATAAGCCTTTTGTTCTTATCGGTTTTGCCGTTGGTGTGCTGGTGCTGATGGTGGAAGGCTGGCTGATGGTGATCGGCCTGGAGAAGACAGTGGAGTTCCTGCCCGATGTCGAACCAAAGGCCATGTATGTGAACGTTGAGGTGCCCGAGGGTGCTGACCTGGACTATATTGACCAGGTCATGCAGCGGGTGGAGCTTGTCATTGCTGGCGTTGCCCCGGATCAGGTGGTGCAGGGGCAGATTTCACCTGAGGAGTACCAGCGCGCTCTTGCCCCCAAAAAACACCGGTCTCCACGTTCCGGGCTCGAGTACGAAGGCCCCAGTGACCTCTTAAATATCGAAAATGTCTACATGAGAGGTGTGGTTTCCGCCGGTGCAGCCGCCTCGTTCGGCGACAATAAACCCAACCATATTGGTATCCGTTTTCTTGATATCCAGGACCGGGACGGTACCACCCATGCATCCGTGAAACATATTCGTGAGCGTACTCGAAGCATTCCCGGAGGACTTGTTACGGTGGCCCTGCAACAGGAGGGCCCTCCCACAGGTGCCCCCATCAATATCGAAATAACCGGTGACCGCCTTGAAGTCCTGGGGGCGATTGCCAAAAAAATTCGCCACACCATCGAACAGTATCCCCATGTCAAAGATGTCGAGGATGACTACGATGCTGGCACCCCGACCGTGAGGGTACACATTGATCGGCAAAAGGCAGCGCTGTTTGGTTTGACAACAGGGGCTATTGGTGCAGCACTGAAAATCGCCTACAACGGCCTCAACGTCAGTTCGTACCGGGAAGGTAACGACGACTACGACATCACCGTGCAGCTGGCCGAATCAAATCGCAGGGTCATAGATGTCCTGAACGAGCTGATCATACCAACGCCATCAGGGGTAAAAGTCCCCCTGTCAACACTTGCCACTGTGGAGATTGCCGGCGCCGTCGGTAGCATTAACCATATCGATACTGAACGGGTGGTGACTGTCAAGGCCAACGTTGACGAGACAAAGATAACTGGGGCAGATGCACGGGCAGCAGCGGAAAAACTGCTGAAAGATATGCAGCTGCCTCCAGGCTACAAGGTGAAATTTACCGGTGAATTTGAGTTTCAGCAGGAGGCCCAGGCTTTTCTCACCAAGGCCTTTATGGTGGCCCTGCTCCTGATCTTCCTTATCCTGGTGGCTATGTTCAATTCCGTGGGGCAACCTTTTTTGATCATGACCTCGGTTCTCCTGTCTTTTGGGGGGGCCTTTCTGGGGCTTATGCTTTTTCATCAGCCCTTTGGTATTATCATGACCGGTGTGGGAATTATCTCCCTGGCCGGCGTCGTGGTGAATAATGGTATCGTCCTGATTGACTATACCAACAAACTCAGGGAACGAGGATATGACCTTAAAGAGGCGGTGATATCAGCCGGTGCCACCAGGCTGCGACCTGTGCTGCTCACTGCCATCACCACAATCCTTGGGCTGATACCGATGATGACCGGGGTGAGTTTCGATTTTCATTCAATGGCCATCTCCTGGTTCTCCGAATCCAGTCAATGGTGGCGCTCCATGGCTGTTGTCGTTATTTTCGGATTAATGGTCGCCACCTTCCTCACCCTGGTGGTCGTACCGACACTCTATTACCAGCAGCAACGGTTTGTTGAGCTCTCCCAACTCTTTTCCAGGGCCTTGCGAAAATACTACTGGAGCCTGTATGATCGCATTGCCGGACAGGGGTCCGGCTAACCAGGTGGTTTTCTGAAAAATAACAGGTCTCGACATGTTGAGGTTTTTGCCGTTGCTAACCACTATATGTTGTGGTATAAGCCCAGTATTCCAGCTAAGATTCCCTGTCTGCGGTGGTCCGTACCAGGGGTGTTTCCATCTGTTTTTTTCAGTTTCAACCAGGGCAACGAGGATGAGATGAGCAAGGAGATGATTCGTCCGCAGCTGACAGAGACTGCAGAGGCTGTGCTTGAACGGAGATATTACCTCAAGGATGGGCAGGGGAACATCCTGGAAAACTGGGAAAAGCTCTGCCGCCGGGTCGCAGATGCCGTTGCTTTTGTGGACCGTGAAGATGACGACTATGCCTCGATTCGTTCAGCCTTTTTCCACATGATCTATCATCAGGATTTTCTGCCCAATTCTCCTTGCCTGATGAACGCCGGTACCGACCTGGGACAGTTAAGTGCCTGCTTTGTCTTGCCGGTAGAAGACTCCATGGATGGCATCTTCACCACCATCCGCCATGGTGCCCTCGTACACAAAACCGGTGGTGGAACAGGGTACTCCTTTTCCCGGCTCCGGGCAGAGAATTCAGCGGTCAAGTCGACCCAGGGCGTTGCCTCTGGCCCGCTCAGTTTTGCTGCTGTTTTTGACGCAGCCACAGAGACCATCAAACAGGGCGGTAAACGCCGTGGCGCCAATATGGGGGTCTTACGGGTCGATCATCCTGATATCATGGCCTTCATTCATGCCAAGGAAGATCAGACCCGGTTTACCAATTTCAACTTTTCCGTTGCAATGACAGATACCTTTATGCAGGCCGTCCGCAGCGGCAGTCACTATGACCTTGTTGAGCCGTCGACGGGAAAGGTCGTGAAACAACTGGATGCCACCGAAGTCTTTGAGCGAATTGTTGACCTTGCCTGGCATAACGGTGAACCCGGTGTACTGTTTATAGACGCAGCAAACCGCGACAATACTACCCCGCAACTGGGAGATTTTGAGGCGACAAATCCCTGCGGCGAACAGTGGCTGCTGCCCTATGAGTCGTGCAACCTGGGCTCCATTAATCTTGGCCGTTATGTCCACGACCGGAGGGTCGACTGGGACCGCCTGGCCCGTACCGTGAGAATTGCTGTGCGTTTCCTGGACAATGTCATCGACTGCAATCGTTTTCCCATACCGGAAATTGAAGAGATGACGCAGAAGACCCGCAAGATTGGCTTGGGGATTATGGGCATGCATGACATGCTCATTCAGTTGAAGCTCCCGTATGCGGAAAAACGCGGCCGTGACATGTCGGCAAGGGTCATGGCCTTTGTCAGAGAAGAAGCGGAAAAAAAATCTATTGAGCTTGCAGCACTGAAAGGGCCTTTTCCCGCATATGATCCGGCGATCAATACCTTTACACCACGAAGAAATGCGGCCCTGACCTCCATTCAGCCCACAGGCACAGTGTCGATGATCGCTGACTGCTCCTCAGGGTGCGAACCTTATTTTTCCATTGTCATGGAAAAAAATGTCATGGATGGTGACCGATTCCTGATGGTCAACAAGCATTTTGAGGCTGTGGCCCGGGCCGAAGGGTTTTACTCTGATGAGCTTATGGAAAACGTGGCAGCCTCGGGTTCGGTTATAGGCCATGAGGAAATTCCCGCTGAGTGGCAGGAGGTCTTTCGTACGGCTCAGGATATCGCTGCTGAGGATCACATCCAGATGCAGGGGGTTTTGCAGAAGAATGGTGTGGATTCCTCGATCAGCAAGACCATTAATCTGCCATCTTCTGCCACTCGTGAAGATGTGCATCTCGCCTATATGATGGGGTTTGAACTCGGCTGCAAGGGCTTAACCGTCTATCGCGACGGCTCTCGGGACAATCAGGTGCTGAGTACGGTGAGTTCTGCCGAGAAAAAAACCGCGATGGTCAACGCCAAAGGGTTTGTCCGCAAGAAAAACCTGCCCGAGATCCTCAGCGCTAAACGTTACCGGCTCAAAGATGTCAACCAGGAGACCATTTATCTTATTGTCTGCTTTGATGACAATGAAAATCCCATGGAGGTCTTTGTCAAGTTTCCCTTTGACAACCGCGTTGATCTCAAAGACAAATCAACCATGTGGACGACGACCTGCCGGCTGGTCTCCCTGGCCCTGCGCTACCAGATTCCCATGGACGAGATTATCAAACAGCTGGACCGCTCCTCCGGCCATCGTCTCGACCTGCCCGCGCAGCTGAGCAGGCTGCTCAAGAGTTTCATGTCAACCACGCATCATGGTTTTTCCTCCAACTGCCCAGAATGCGAGGGCGGCAAGCTTGTCTTTGAGGAAGGCTGCGAGACCTGCCATGACTGCGGCTACTCAAAATGCTCCTGATGTTCACGAGGAAAAGAGAATGGTGAAGATAGGCAGAAATGAGCCTTGCCCCTGCGGATCAGGGAAAAAATACAAACACTGCTGCCGTGCCCGCTCCGGGATGCAGACAGAGCAGGCAGCACCGGTTCGTCTGTCACTGCTGGCGGCAATTGAAAAAATTCAGGCTGCTGCTGCCGCCAATAAACAGCAGGTCATGGAGCTGGGGGTTTTCGTGTTCTTCAGTACCGTTTCCGGCAACGCATGGGTGCTGGAAGTTACCGATACAGATGCCATACAGGTGGCTGAAGCGGGCAGGGCGCTCACTCCTCCTGTTGAGGAATCATCGGAAACTATCGAGGTAAACTGGAGTCACGTCTTTGTTGTACGCGACCGGCAGCTCTTTTTCCGCTCATATGAGGACGACGTTGAAACCCTGATCGCCGATGCGCCGGTGCAGGAGATCAACGCTGCCATTCGACGCATTTTCAAACGATATCCCAGGAAGATGCTTGACGAAGTTCATGTTCGTGATGAGTAAACTCTCCTGGCCCTGCCAGGGGTAAAGCCTGTGCAACGACTGCGCTATCTCCCTGTGATGATGGTCATGGGGAGTATTTTTTTTCTCTCTCATCAGCCGGGCGACAGCTTCGCGCAGCTGCCAGGTTTCCCTGGCCTTGATAAACTGGTACATGCCGGCATCTACGCGGTGCTGGCCTGGGCCAGTTGCCTCGCTCATCCGGATTCCTCGTCCGGTTTGCGGCATGGGCTACAGATCACAGCCTTCTGCCTGCTGTATGGCATCAGCGATGAATTCCATCAGGCCTTTGTCCCCCACCGTTCTCCCAGCCTGCTCGATCTTGGTGCCGATGGCCTTGGTGCATCTTTTGCGGTAGTACTGTGGCACAGGTGGCGACGCCGGCATCTACGCGGGCTGTCCCTGTGACAAGGGGTACCAGCAAGCTGGAACACCCGATTATCGGGCTAACAGAGCAGCCATCTCCTTGGCAAAGTAGGTGAGGATGATATCGGCACCTGCCCGATGTATGGAGAGAAGTGTTTCCGCCATGACCCTGTCGTGATCTATCCATCCCTTCTGGACCGCCGCCTTTATCATGGCGTATTCACCACTGACATGATAGGCGGCAACTGGAAGATCAAATTCATCTTTGAGACTTTTGATGATATCCAGGTAGGCGACAGCCGGTTTGACCATAAGGATATCAGCTCCTTCATCCACGTCAAGGGTGGCCTCTCGCAGGGCCTCTCTGCTGTTGGCCGGATCCATCTGGTACGAGCTCCTATCGCCAAACTGGGGGGCACATTCAGCGGCATCACGAAAAGGGCCGTAAAAGGCAGAGGCATACTTGACCGCATAACTCATGATAGGGATGGCACTATGGCCGTTTTCGTCAAGCACCTGACGGATCTCTGAGACCCGGCCATCCATCATGTCACTGGGGGCAACCATATCAGCGCCGGCCTGAACGTGGGAGAGAGCGGTTTTGCCCAGCAGGTCCAGGGTGGCGTCATTATCGACATCCTCACCGTGAAGATAGCCGCAGTGACCATGATCAGTGTACTCACACAGGCAGACATCGGTGATAACCAGAAGTTCTGGCACCTTTTTCTTGAGCGCATGCAGTGCCTGTTGCACGATGCCCCCGTGAGCATACGCCCCTGAGCCACGGCTGTCCTTTTTTTCAGGAATGCCAAAAAGGATGACAGCGCGTACACCCAGCTCCAGGCAGGCGTTGGCCTCCTTAATTACCTCATCCACGGAAAAGCGGTAGACCCCTGGCATGGAAGGGACTTCCTGGCGAACCTTCTGGCCGGGGACCACAAACAACGGCAGGATCAGTTGATCGGCTGAGAGCCGAGTTTCCCTGATCAAAGAACGAAAGGTCGAATGTTTACGCAGGCGTCGGGGACGGTATTCAGGAAAGACCATGGGGCACCTTATGTTGTTAGGAGTGGAACATGAAAACCCATACCGTGGTATGGTGTCCTGGTTTTTGCAAAAAAAATGTTTCAGACTATGTTGAGCAGCTCTTTGTTGATGATCTCAGCGTTGGTATTTGCCGGTAATTTCAAGGGTTCTCCGTAAAAAATGTTTTCCACACCCGGTAAAAAAACACGCGGTGATCGTCCCTCAAAAACACTCGTTGCGGCTTAGGTTGTCTCGATGCCCAGGGCCTTGACCTTTTTGTGCAGGTGGCTGCGTTCCACGCCGATCTCTTCTGCAGTCTTCGAGATGTTCCCGTTGTTTTGATTAAGGCGGTCACGCAGGTAGTCTGTTTCGAACTGTCGTCTGGCCTCCTTGAAGGGCATCTGCAGATATGACTGCGAGGAAAGCACCGGGCTTGCCTCGGCAAGTGGTTTGCCGCTCAACGCAGCTTCGACATCAGCAGCAGTGATGCACGAGGCAGGGCACATGATAAGCAGCCGTTCTACAAAGTTCCGTAGTTCACGGATATTCCCGGGCCAGGAGTGACGGGTAAGGAGCTGCAGTGCTTCAGCGTTGAACTTTTTTTGTCCCAGTCCCTTCCCCTGGAACTGCTGAAGAAAGTCCTTGACCAGCAGCGGGATATCCTCAAGTCTGTCCTTCAGGTCAGGGACCTCAATGGGAACAACGTTAAGCCGGTAGAAAAGATCTGCACGAAAGTTGCCAAGCTCAATTTCCTCTTCGAGATTCTTGTTGGTCGCGGCCAGCACCCGTACATCGACGAGAATGGTCCGTGAACCACCCACTCGTTCAAATCGTTGTTCCTGGAGAATGCGCAGAACCTTGGCCTGGCTTTTGAGGCTCATGTCGCCAATTTCATCCAAAAAAAGGGTTGAACCGTTTGCCATGTCAAACTTGCCGCGCCGACTGCCATTGGCACCGGTGAACGCCCCTTTTTCGTGGCCAAAGAGTTCGGACTCAATTAAATCTTCGGGAATGGCAGCGCAGTTCACCTCGATCATCGGCCGACTAGCCCTGGACGAGTTACGGTGAATGGTCTGGGCGACAAGTTCCTTGCCAGTACCGTGGTTACCGCGAATGAGCACCCAGGCATCTGTGGGCGCTACCCGCTTGATCTGGGCCTTCAGGTTCTGAATGTGCTGTGAGGAACCGGTGATGCCCGGTTGTTGTCGGCCAGCGGCCCTGAGCAGCTGATTTTCCCGTTCCAGCCGGGCCACATGTAGTCCCTTGTCTATGGCAAGAATAACCTTGTCATAGGAAAGAGGTTTTTCAATGAAATCAAAGGCACCATCCTTGGTCGCCTGTACGGCAGTGTCAATGGTCCCGTGCCCGGAAATCATGATTACCGGAAAATCGTAACGTTTCTTGATCTCCTTCAGGGCACTGAGCCCGTCCATGCCCGGCATCCATATATCAAGAATGGCCAGGTCGACATCCTCGTTTTCCAGTACATGCAAGCCTTCTTCAGCACAGCTTGCCAGAAGCGGCCGGTAGCCTTCATCGCCGAGAATACCGGCCAATGTTTCCCGAATAGGGGCTTCGTCATCTATAATGAGTATCGTTGCTGGCATGGCTGCAGGCTGATTGTTGACAGTTGATGATGGTCCAGCATATCAATTCGTGATGGGGAGCTCAACCGTAAACACGGCGCCTTTGTGCTCGTTGTTTTCCACAGTGATTTTTCCGCCATGCTCGACAATAATACTGTGGGCAATGGTAAGACCAAGTCCTGTGCCAGATTTTCGTGTGGAGAAATAGGGTTCAAAGAGGCGCATCCTGACTTCGGCAGAGATACCTGGGCCGCTATCTTTCACCTGGAGCTGTACCCGCTGTTGATCATATCGACACGAGATTGTTACATCTCCGCCAGTTGGCTGGACGGCAACAGCGTTGTCCAGTAAGTTGATAAGTACCCGTTTAATCTGTATCGGGTCAAAGTTGAAAGAGGGCAGATCGTCGGCAGAGTGGACAGTAAAACGGATAGTACGGTGCGCCTCTGTATAGAGCACTGCAACCTCTCGAACCAGGCTGGCAAGATCGCCGGGAGTTTTGGTCATTCGCGGCATACGGGCGAAATTTGAAAATTCCGAGACAAGCCGCTTTATCTCGTCCACCTGGCGGACTATGGTTGTGGTGCACTGATCAAAGATTTCACGGTCTGTGGTGAAACTGTCCAGGTATCGGCGTCTTAACCGCTGTGCTGAAAGCTGAATCGGGGTCAGTGGGTTTTTGATTTCATGGGCGATACGCCGGGCAACTTCCTGCCAGGCAGCGAGGCGCTGGACCCGTTCCAGCTTGGTGAGATCATCGAAGACAATAACATAGCCGATGGGGTTGTTGTTGGTATCCACCATGCGGGTCAAATTGACCTGCAGAGAAAGCGTATCACCCTTGCGCACTGTGACTCGCAGATGCCGTTCAACTGAGGGTTTTCCCGAATCCTGTAGCTCGGCAAGAAAACTTTCGACCACCATGACATGCTGTCTGGCAAGCATGTCATGGAAATCGTGGCCAAGAAATTGTGACTGTTTAATACCCAGCAACTCTTCGGCAAAACGATTGACCGTGGTAACCCGGTTGTTCTCGTCCAGGGCGATAACACCGGCGGCGACATTCTCCAGGATGGTTTCCAGGTAATTTCGCTGTTGCTCGCTGGCCAGGCTGGTCTGCTGCAGGGCCTTGTGTGCTTCTTCAAGCTGCCGGTTGGACTTGAGCAGGTCGGACGTCATCGAGTTGAAAGACTCCACCAGTAAACCCATTTCATCATCGGATTCCTTTTCCAGAATAAAGTCGAGGTCTCCTTCGGCTACCCGCCTTGTTGCCTGGGCAAGTTTGTTGATGGGATCGGTGAGCGAACGGGCAATGTAGAAACCGAACCAGATTGCCCCAAACAAAATGAGCAGGGTGATAATTAACAGCATAATAATCAGGCTCACTTTTATAGGGGCCTTAAGCATGATCAACTGGCGGTAGCCAGTGATACCTTCGGATACGGCCTGCATCCTGGAAAGCTGTTCGCTCGGAATCAGGAGGGATGTGACGAGAAAGGCAGAGGAGTCATTCTGATCAGCATATTGTACCGAGCTGATCACCTGGATGAGTTCACCGAGAGCCGTATTCTGGTTAAGGGTTTTCGCTGTGCCCGCTTCTCTGGCCTGGCGCAGGGCTTCCGAGGGAATATAAGGGAGGACAATGGAGAGTAAACGTGGCCCTTTACGCGAGAGTAGTTCCTGCTGATTGTGATCAAGGAGGGTGAGGGCGTCCGGAGCACCCGGAGGGGTTATGGCCAGGGTGCGGGAAAAGAGATTACTTATTGCCTCAGTATTTCTTGCATCAACGGCACCCACTTCAATCAGCGTGGTTATCTGTTTACTGAAACTGACTGCCCGTTGTTCTGTTTCCTGAAAGATCGACTGGGCAAGTTTGAGTGAGGCCTCCAGCGACTCCTCTATCTTTGAGTTGAACCAGTAGTCCATGGAGGTGGAAAGAAATCGAAGGGCAACAAAGAAGAGGATCGACGTAGGTATCAGGGAAAGGCAGACAAAGCTTGCGACAAGCCGGGTACGGAGTTGCGCTCCAAGGATTTTCTGATTGCGGTCAAAAAGTAACTCCACCAGGTTACGCAGGAAAAGGTAGAGCATCAGTAACAGTAACAGGCCATTGATGTTAATCAAGGCAAAAATAAGGACTGTACTGGAAAGAGGCAGATTGAAGTCGCCGGTCAGGAGTCCCTTTTGCAGGTAACCAAGGAGGGGGATCAGCAGGCAGCAAAAGATGATGACATACCGGAAGAGGCGTCGTTTATTGTTCTTCTGTCTCTCGGTAAGCATCAAAAAATAACCGGGATTGGTAAATGTCAGTACCTGAATTCGATGGTACGCCAGTCCGTTTCAATGTTCCAGAGCGAGGTGAAAGGCAGCACGTAATGCATGCCAAGCGGCAAGGTGTTTTCCTCAAGGGTTGCCTTGAGTTCCAAGGTATAGGGTGCGTCAGGAATCAACTGAGAAAGCGCAATGATCTCGACACCATTGAGCTCTGTCATAAGTTGTTTTGCCTCGGTCAGGCTTGACGTGGTAACAACCTGATTGTTGTCTTCATGTTGAATCCGATACTTTTCTTTAAGGCTGTCATACGACAACACTCGGGTAATACTGAGGTCAGCCAGCTCTTTGTCCAGCCAGAGACCACGTATCTGGTGTAATCTGATTGCATAGGTAAAACGCAGGGGCAGGCCACTGTGGAGAGCATCAATCATCTCCTGGATAAAACCGTTTTGTACGGTGGCAAACAGCAGGAGATTGCTTTCCGAGGTCGTGATAATGATGTCAGTGAGCTCAGGTTTACTCTCCTTCGCAAAAACTGTGACAGAAAGCAAAAGAAGACCCAGGATGAGCGGCAGCAGACGCTTCATGAAAATATCTCTTATTCTTCAGGCACACCCGACAATATCGGGGGTATGGATAGTTAACCATTGGTAGCACAAAAATTTATAATATTACCTTGTGAGCAAGCCATTGTCCATGAGAACTGTCGTGGATGACAAAAAACCTAAAAAAGAGTGCCAGCCGGTTCCGGAAGAGAAGGGCAAATGTGCAGCACATTTTTTTGGAAAGGCGCTCCTCCAGTACACATCGACCAGGATAGCTACCCTGCCATTTGTCACCAGTTTCCCCTGTTTTTTTAAACAAGGGTCGAGTATGCTCGCAGGCGTCTGCACAATTGTGGCTACAGCTGCCCTGAGAGTTTCGCAGCTTTTCTGGTAAAAAGATGTAGTCTTTTACTGTGTTCCAACACGACATAGCGATGATAATAATGAGAGTTATAGTATGAAAAACCTGCTTGTTACCGGTGGTTGCGGCTTTATCGGCGCTAATTTTGTTCGCCTGGTCCTGGAATCTGAGGACTGGCGGGTCATTAATCTGGACCAGCTCACTTATGCGGGCAATCTGGAGAATTTGAAAGGACTGGAGGATCATCCCCGCTATCAGTTTATTCACGGTGATATTTGCGATCAGCAAGGTGTTGCTGAGCTTTTTCGCAGGGAGCAGGTGGACGCGGTTGTCCATTTTGCCGCCGAATCACATGTTGACCGCTCGATTCTCGGGCCAGATGCGTTTATTCGTACCAATGTTCAGGGGACCTTAAGCCTGCTCAACGGCGCCAGAGAGTACTGGCTGGGAGAGGGCGGCCAGGCTGATGGACAGCGGTTTGTTCACATCAGCACCGACGAAGTGTATGGCTCGCTTGGAGAACAAGGACTCTTCAGTGAAACAACCCCGTACGACCCCAGATCTCCCTACTCGGCGTCAAAGGCAGCCTCTGATCACCTTGCCCGAGCCTATTACCACACCTACGGGCTACCGGTTCTCGTCACCAACTGCTCCAATAATTATGGCCCATATCAGTTTCCGGAAAAACTGATTCCCCTGACGATTAACAACTGCCTCCTTGGTCGTCCTCTGCCAGTCTACGGAGACGGTGGCAATGTCCGTGACTGGCTGCATGTCCACGATCATTGTGCAGCCATTGTCCGGGTGCTGAAAACTGGAAGGCCTGGCAGCTCGTATAATATCGGCGGGCACAACGAAAAAACCAATATCGAGGTTGTCCGGCTCCTTTGTGATCTGGTCGATGAGCGGGTCGGCCCCATGGAAAACGGACAGGCCCGCCAGTCGTTGATTACCTTTGTCAAGGACCGCCTTGGCCATGACAGGCGCTATGCCATCGACGCGTCAAAGATTGCGGCAGAACTGGGGTGGCGACCAAAATTTTCTTTTGCACAAGGCATTAGTGCAACCGTTGACTGGTATCTGGAAAACAGGCCCTGGATCGAGGCCATTATCGACGGCTCATATCAACAGTACTATCACACCATGTATGGAGGCAGGTAAATGCAGGTTGATGCGACTGATATTCCCGGGGTACTGCTCCTGACCCCAACAGTGTTTGGTGACGAACGCGGTTTTTTCTTTGAATCCTATAATGCCAGACACTGGCAAGAGGCAACCGGCCTGCCACCCGCATTTGTCCAAGAGAATCATTCAAGGTCGAGCCGCTTTGTTCTGCGCGGCCTACACTATCAGATTCATCAACCCCAGGGGAAACTGGTTCGTGTGATCCAGGGAGAGGTTTTTGATGTGGCTGTGGACTTGCGCCGCAGTTCCCCCTCTTTTGGCAGATGGACGGGGGTCCACCTCAATGCCGCCAGCAAACAGCAGTTCTGGATTCCCGAAGGTTTTGCTCATGGATTTGTTGTCCTCAGCGACCATGCCGAGTTTCTCTACCTGACCACAAATTTTTATGCTCCCGAGCATGAGCGGGAGATCTTCTGGAATGATCCGGACCTGGCCATTGCCTGGCCTTTTCAGGGAGAGCCCTTGCTCTCGGAAAAAGACCGTAACGCACCTCTGTTCAAAGATGCCGAGGTCTATCCCTGAAGGGATCTTCTGGCTACTGTTTCTGTGACAACCCGCTGAGGCAAGGAAAACGGAGAGATGCGCCGGGTTACCATTCTACCCGGAGGGAATTGTCTTCAGGGGACACGCTGGCCAGCCGCACCTTGAGGGTGTCACCTACGTCCACAGGGAAGGATGGCTGCCCGGCGAGATCAACGTCAAGGAGACAGTCGGTGAGCAGGAGGCCCACTCTTTTGGGCCCCTTGTTGATTACCAGCGCTCCCACCCGTTCGCCTTCGCTTTTTTGCAAAAACCTGAGAATCCAGTACCGCTGCCGTTGATAGCTGATATTTGAAGCCCGGCTGAGATTTTGCTGAAGAATGCCACAATAGGTACGGCACTCCTCCTGAGAAAACAGCACCCCTTTACCACGAATCATGTGGTTGAGCTGGTGTTGAATAATAAGGTCCAGGCAGCGGCGGATGGGGCTGGTCACCGTGGTATAGCTGTTCACCCCCAGGCCGCTGTGGGGCTTGGGCTGCGGCGTAAGCTCACCTCTGGCGAGAAAGCGCCGCTGTCTGGCAATATCGGCGAGGGTATTCTTTGCCCCGTGGATAATCCTTTTTCTGGCCGGTCCCTGTGAGCGAAACATTCCTGGCACCTCACGGGTGGCGAAATAGTCAGCGGCAAGGGAATTGGCAAGAATCATCATCTCTGCAACAAGCATCCGCGAAGGTGTATCCACCGGACTCAGATAAACCTGCACCGCATCCCTGTCCCTGACATCAATATTGATGTCAGGCATGGAAAGAAAGAGGGCTCCGTTGTCAACCCTGTTCTGTCGCATTCTCGTGGCAATGGCATCAAGTAATCCCAAATCGGGATCATGGTCATGTATCAGTTGATCCGCCTCTCGGTAGGTGAGCTGTCTTCGGATTTCAATAATACCAGGCACAATTCGACTGCGGATTACTTCGAAGCTGGGGGAGAGCTTGACAAGAAAACTGATGCTGGGGCGGACGCGGCCCTGGATAAGGCTGCACAACTCAAGTGACAGTCGTTTTGGGAGCATGGGGATCTGCTCCTCAGGAAAATAGAGGGAAGTGGCGCGTTGCAGTGCCTCCTGGAAAAGGGGATCTTCCGGCTGGACATAATGACTTACGTCGGTGATGTGGATGCCCAGCTCAACGCCATCCTCAAGCTTTTCCAGGTGAAGGGCGTCGTCATAATCCCTGGTATAGGCCCCGTCTATTGTCAGACAGTTGAGGTGCCGCAGGTCCACTCTTTGTGGGTCGGCCTGCAGCTCGCTGAGCTGCGCCTCTTTCATCATGGAGGAATGATTAAGCGTTGCCGAGGTGAATTCAACGGGCTGATCAGAACGCAGCAGTGGCAGGTTGGGGTCCTGTTGCCAGTACCCGGAAGCCACCAGCAGCTGTGCAGGGGCATGGGGAGCGGTTAGCTTCGCCTCTTTGAGGAGCAGGCGGGTAAAGTCGGCTTCGCCTGCCTCATTGCCGTGTATTGCATACTCGGCAACCAACGAGAGACAGTGTTCACGCTCTGGCCATTGCTGAGAAACAGTTCCAGTGTCAAGGATCTCCCTGAGCCTGAGGGCGTTCTCCTCGATGAAACGCTTTTTTTCCGCTTCCTTGCGGCGTTGCTGTTCAAGGTGCTCAACCTGTTCCCGACTGTGTACCGTGACCTGCCCATTTTTGTACTTGAAGTAGAGTCGATCTGTAAAAACGGCCCGGAGAAAGGCAGCGGTACGGTGGTCATCCAGTTCACCGCCAAAGTGCAGTTCAGCGAGAAAACTCGCACTGAACTCTCTTTTCTCTTCCTCCACGGCCAGTTCCCAGATATCGGCAAGGTTAATTGTTTGCTGTAACCTGGTGCGCTCATCTGTTGCTGCCTGGGCGACCTGCATCTGTTCGTCGCGGTTCAGGTCAGGGCTGTGCCGAGTATTTCCGGCAAGCAGCACCCGCGAGTCAGAGAGTTTGACCTCTCTACCGTTCTGGTTGACCAGGTGCAAGCGATTGCCCGAACAGTGGTTAACAAACCCACAGTGGAATCTGCCGCCGTCCATGTATTCTATGAGGCTGCCCGGAACAATCATGTGTCTTGGTGGTTGCGAAGTTGGATCGTCATGGTAAGCTACAGTGGATAGCAAAAATGGAATTTTTTGTCATTAACTTCTTGAGAGATTGGCAAGCCAACACCTGGAGTTGCGCATGGGATCTTCCTCTGTCACTGACGGGCATCGTTCCGGTATTGTCACCCTGCTCGGACCTCCAAATGCAGGCAAATCAACACTGCTTAACCGGCTGCTTGGGCAAAAAATTACCATTGTTACCCCCAGACCCCAGACAACACGTAATCGCATAACAGGAATCATCACCGGCGCTGACCACCAGATAGTTCTTGTCGACACCCCAGGTCTGCACCGGCCCCGGGAACTGATAAATCAGCAGATGGTTCGCGCAGCCATGGAGAGCATCAAGGATGCTGACCTGGCGCTTTTTATCGTCGATGCCGCTGATACGACCCTGCTTGAGCAGGCGGATCGGGCCAGTGAGTTACGTGAATACCTTGTCCAGATCAACTGTCCGGTACTGCTGGTGGTAAACAAAATTGACCTGTTGAGTAGCCAGCAGTGCACCGACATAACCGCCGCCTTTGGCAGACTTCATTCCTTTGCGGCAGTTCAGCCTATCTCGGCGAGCAGGGGTGATAATACAGATCTCCTTTTACGGACACTGGTGGAGATGTTGCCTGAAGGACCGCAATACTACCCAGAAGATATTCCCACTGACGCCAGCGAACGATTTATCGTTGCTGAAATTATTCGTGAACAGGTCTTTCTTAAAACCCGCCAGGAGGTACCGTACAAAACCGCTGTCCTCATCGATGCATTTCAGGAACCCGAGCAGACTGGTCCGGTGATCATCCATGCCTCTATCCTGGTGGAACGTTCCACCCAAAAAGGTATTCTCATCGGTCACCAGGGCCGGATGCTTGCTGATATCCGTACCAGCGCGACTCGGCAGATTGAGCGGTTGCTTGACTGTCAGGTACGCCTACGACTCTGGATAAAGGTAAAAAAGAAGTGGACCGAAAATGAAGCACTGCTTCGCGAACTGGGGCTTGGCTGAGTAAAGCCCCAGTCCCAACGATCAGTTATGGGCAGCGATGTTCAGGCTTTTGAGAATGATCAACGCCGTGCTGAGCTGATTGTCTCTTTCCAGGCGCCTCGCCATATCTTCTTGTATTGCTGGTTTTTCTTCCTCATGCTTGTCAGCATCTTCATTGACAAAATGGCCCGGGAGATCCTGTTCCCGAAGGCCCCTGGTGTCTTGGTGTTCATCCTCGACATATGGCTGCAGGGGGACAACCATATCCGGCTGAATACCCTTGGCCTGAATAGAGTCTCCGCTGGGGGTGTAGTAGCGGGCCGTTGTCAGGCGAATGCCTGACCCGCCTGGCATCGGCAGGATTGTCTGCACAGAGCCCTTGCCAAAGGATTCGGTGCCCAGGACAATCGCTCTTTTGTGATCCTGCAGAGCCCCAGCGACAATCTCCGCGGCACTGGCTGAACCGCTGTTTACCATGAGAACCACAGGGAAATCAAAGGACTCAGGCCCTGGTCCGGCCTGAAAGGTCATGTCTCGGTCCTTGTCCCGGCCCCTGGTGGAGACAATAACCCCTTCATCTAAAAAGATGTCGGCAACCCTTACTGCCTGATCAAGTAGTCCACCAGGATTATTGCGTAAATCAAGGATCATGCCGTTAATTGGCCCAGCCTTACGCAGCTCTTTTATTTCTTTCAAAAAATCATGGGAGGTCGACCCCTGAAAGCTGCTGATTCTGGCATAGATCAACCCAGACTCTATCTCACGGGTCCAGACGGAACGCAGGGGGATGACATCTCGTACCAGGGTGAAATCCTTGAGTTCAGCAAGGCCTTTACGTTGAATGGTAATGGTGACACTGGTGCCCTTTTTTCCCTTGAGTCTTTTTACCGCGTCCATGAGCGACATCGACTTGGTCGACTCTCCATTGATACGGACAATCTGGTCGCCGGCCTGTATACCCTGACGATCCGCCGGAGTGCCTTCGATCGGTGAGACTGCGGTAAGCAGGCCGTCACGAATGGTAATTTCAATGCCAATACCCGTGAAGCTCCCGGTTGCCTCTTCCTGCAGCTCCTGAAAATCTTCAGGGGAAAGATACGACGAGTGTGGATCAAGGGACATGAGCATGCCGTTGATGGCACCCTGTATAGCATTTTCCGGGTCCACTTCGTCAACATAGTGCTCTTGGAGCAACATCAGCACATTGGCAAAATTTTCCAGATTACGGTACACCTCTTGGCGCTGTTGTGCTTCATCTGCGTTGCCAGAGCCAACCCCAGCAGTAACAACGAAAAAACACACGCACACCAGGTGATGGCATCTCATCTTTTTCGCTGCAGAGAAGAGGCAGGCAAAAGAGAGAAATGTTTTTCTAGAGAGGTAAGAGTTGTTACGGCTCATCATTGGGATTGCCTGCTGATAAAGTAGCGGTATACGCTCCGGGTTGGAGCCACAGAAGCGGGTCCAGGGAGGTATCGACATGCCTGATTTCGAAATAAAGCCCATCATTGAACAGGGTCGCCAGCTCACCTGTACTCCCCAGTACCTGCCCTTGTTGAACCTCTTCACCCTCATGAACGGTGAGATGTTCAAAACGGGCTGTCACCGTATAGTACTGCAGGCCATGGTCAATAACAATCATCTTCCCAAAGCCGCGCATATAACCGGCAAAGACAACCTTGCCTCCATACACTGCACGTACCTTGGCCTTGTCCTTAGTCTTGATGGTAATACCTGCGTCAGTTGCCGATATACGGTTTGCCTTACCCGGGTCTTTCCCGCTAAAGGTGTGGACGAGCAGGCCCTCAACGGGTTTTGGTAACTTGCCCTTGTTTAAAAGAAAACCACGGAGGCGCCGCTCTTCACGCTCCTTGAGCTTTAACAGTGTTGCAGCCAGATCAGTTTCCGCTTTTTGCATCTCTTTCAGCGCCTGCTGGTAGAGTCCTTTTCTGGTTCTGATTTTTGCCAGCAGTTCTTCTTTTTCTTTTCGAACCAGCTCGAGTTCCTGCCTCTCCTCGTTGATCTGTTCAAGAAATTTCTGCTGTACAACCTGTTCAAGGATGTGCACCTGTTTGCTCTGGCGGATCTTCTCCGCAGTCTCACGATAGTGGATAATCACCTTTTGGTTATCGTTGAGCATGGCACTGAATGCATCATGAAAAATCATTAATTCCGGTAAATTACGGCGAGAAAAAGTAACATTGAGAAAGCTGACCTTACCGGTAAGATAAAAGGCGCGCAACCGCTGCTGTAAATGTTCTCGCACCGTTGCCCCTTCGGCCATGGCTTGTTCAAGCTCATGTTCCTTGGTACGAATGAGTATCTCCTGGTCAAGGACCTGGTGTTCAAGCTGTGTTATTTTATCAAGACGTGCGCCAATGGATTCGTCGATGCGCTGCAATTCGCTGAGCAGATCTCTTTCCTCACGATCGGCATCGTCAACTTTTTCCTGATGTAAGGCTATCTCCTGACGAATTTTACCGATATGAATGCGAAGTCGTTGAGGTTCACCTGACTCCTGGGCACGGGGCACACCAGCGCATGGCAGTAAGATGGCCACATAGACCAGGAAAAGAAGTGAGCGAAAACGCATCAGAGGTGTTGAATTTTTCTGGTTGAAGAGAGACTGCCACTCGCGCAGAGCAGGGTGGAAACGGCAATAATGCCAACGGTCACGGACGGTGAAAAAAAGCTGAAAGGCAGCATTGCAAACAGGGCTGATCCGGCAAAACGTAATTTAATCCAATTAAATAGCACAAACAGGGCAGCTAGGCCGATACTTGATCCCAGTAACCCCTGAAAGACGCCCTCCAGGAAAAAGGGGAGGCTGATATATTTGTTGGTTGCGCCGATCAACCGGAGAATTTCCAGTTCCTGGAGCCGCGACAGCATTGTCAGACGAATGGTGTGGGCAACCATAAAGGTGGTCGTGAGAATGAGCAGGGTCCCGGAGAGGAGGACAACAATGCGCATCAACTGGATAAAGGCGTAAAACCGCTCAATCCACTCTTTGCCGTACTGTACCTTGAGGACGCCTGGAAGCGTGAGCAGGTACTCGGAAAAGCGTTTGATCTTGGTAAGATTTTCCAGGGAGCGTACCGGGTAGACCTCAATGGAAGGGGGAAGAAAATCGTGCGGCATATCCTCGAGGACATCTGCATCTGGTCCCAATTGTTCGCGGAACCTGGAGTAGGCGGCCTCACTGGAGACAAATTCGATCTTTTCAACCTGATCAAATTTAAGAATCTTGCGCTCGTACTCCAGCTTAAGAGCTGGTGGCGGTGATTCTTCGAGATAAACCACCAGCCTGAGATCATCATCAAGGTGCTGGCCAGTTTTCAGGGCATTGGTGTAAATCAGAAAAAAAAAGCTGAAGATAAGCACAGACAGGGTGACTGTCAGCAGGGTGAGCGCCTGTGCCCTCCAGGTGAGGCCAAGGTTTCGCAGGGTCTGCTGAATAATGGCGGCAAAGAATCCCATGGAAAATATCAGGTAATGGCTCGGTTCAGGGTAGGGGGGTGTTTGTCGGCGCAGAGCAGGCGGCCATCCTGCAGCCGTTCTATCCGTTGGCCGGCGATCTGGAGCAGGGCTGTATCATGGGTGGCGATAACCAGTGTGGCGCCTCGCTGATGGTGCTCGCGAAGCAGCTCCATGACTGTTCCTGTTGTCTCTGCATCGAGATTACCGGTGGGCTCATCAGCAAGGATCAGTTCAGGTTTGTTGGCGAGGGCCCGGGCCAGGGCAACGCGTTGCTGCTCACCTCGGGAGAGTTCGGCCACAGGTGTGTCAAACTTGTGCTCAAGATCGAGGCGTTCAAGCAGTTCACGGGTACGTCGGCGTATGGTGGAAGGACGAAGATAGCAGACCTCCATGGCCATGGCTATATTACTGGCCGCAGTCCTTTTTGGCAGCAGTTTGAAATCCTGATATGCCATGCCGATACGCCGTCGCAGCAAATGCAGCTTGTGCCGGGGAAGTTTTTCCAGGTCCATGCCAGCCACCTCAACCATTCCCTTGCTGGGCCGCTCGATGCGGCAGAGCATCCGCAGCAGGGTGGATTTCCCTGCACCACTCTTTCCGGTAAGCAGGACCATCTCCCCCTGGTGCACGGTAAGAGAGACATTGGTGAGGGCGCTGGTGTCCGGGGGATAGTGTTTACTGACCTTGATCAGGTCAATCATGATTTTGCTGGATGCTGTCCTGGCACTCATGAGAATTTTGCAGATGAGCTGTTACCCCTGTCGCTATCAGCACGTTGAGGTGAGGCAAGGGGTGTTACATTCATTGGTACTTCTCACTATGTATATACCTTGAACGATTCATTTTTCCAAGAGCAAAGAAGAGCAGGGGAAATTGCTGCTCCAAAATCTGGTTTTTCACTGGACGGAAGTCTCCTCCTGCCTTATTCTGCAACAACAAGAAAAATGTTCACTTGCCTGATTTTTCTTGTTTTTCTGTTTAACATTTTCTCCAGGAGATCCCCATGAGTTATCGTGCTGTACTGTTTGACCTGGACGGTACCCTGCTTGATACCCTGTCTGATCTTGCCGATGCCGCCAATCAGACTCTTGCCGCACTTGATCTGCCAGAGCATCCTGAAGAGCAGTATCGCTGGTTTGTCGGAGACGGTCTGCTGGCATTGATGGCCCGAATGCTGCCCGAGTCGCAGCGCACACCTGAAGACATTGAACGTGCCGCGCAGATCTTCAGAGAAAAGTACCGTCATTGCCATAACAATAAAACTCGCCCCTACCCGGGGATACAAGCGATGTTGGCCACTCTTTCCCGTGACAACTTTCCGTTAACGGTTCTGTCAAATAAACCCCATGCCTTCACCCTTATATGCGTACAGCAATACTTTGGTGATCAGGTGTTCTGCCAGGTACTGGGGCAGCGGGACAATGTCCCCAAAAAACCAGATCCAGCCGGCGCCTTTGAGATCGCTGCGGCTCTTGGTCTTGATCCTGCCTCCATCCTTTATGTGGGTGACTCCTCCACTGATATGCAAACAGCAACGGCAGCTGGTATGGATGCGGTGGGTGTCCTCTGGGGATTTCGTGATAAGGCGGAGCTTATTGAAAACGGCGCCCGGTATCTGGTTCATCATCCCGAGGAGCTCGCCGCTCTTGTGCAGACGGGTTCAACCGTAGAGCCCAGGTCGTGAGTTTCCATCCCGAGCTCCTCACCTGGGCAGGGCCACCCGTGATTGGCGCCTTTATCGGTTATCTCACCAACCGGGTTGCCATCCGCATGCTGTTTCGGCCTCTCAGCCCCTGGCACCTTTTTGGTGTACGCCTTCCCATGACACCTGGTGTCATCCCGGCCAAGCGCCATGATCTCGCCGCCAGCATAGGTGAGATGGTTGGAGAGCATCTGCTTACCAGTCAGGAGGTGAAAGCAGCCGTTGCCAGGAAGGCTTTTCAGGAACACCTGCAAGGTATACTCCAACAACGGATTACCCGAGTAAGCAAACGTGATCTCCCTGCTGTGGTAGACCTTGTCCCAGCCCCTCTGCACAGCCACTTTCACCGCGGGGTGCAGATCTTCAAAGAGAGGCTGGCTACCCTGCTTGCTGCCCACATCCCAACGCCGGATTTTCGTGCATCCCTGGAAGAACTGTTCGGGCACCAGATAGAGGCCCTTGCTTGTCAACCACTCAACGAGATAATCGACCCCGAGGCAAGAGCTGCCCTGTATGCCCACTTTAAGCCCTGTATCAAAAAACAGCTTAGTGATCCGGGTACAGCACAGCAGTTGACAAGGTATCTGCAGGCACGCCTCGATGATACCGCAGAACGCGGCCTCACGGTGAATGAACTCCTCTCTTCACCTGTGGGCGAGCTGCTCCGCCATGGACTTTCCAGCCAGGCTCCTTTTTTACTCGAGCGTCTGGGCGCATTGTTGGACGACACCGAGCTGCGCATGAAAATAGTCGATGCTGTGCTGGAAGGCATTGACAACCTACTTGATTCTCTTGGCCCCATGGGGGCAATGGCCAGGGGTTTTTTCGAGCCGGCCATGATGGAGGAGAAAATTACCACCTATCTGGACGAGAAGAAAGAGGATATCAAGGGCTGGCTGCAGCATCCTGAAATTCAGGACAGGGTTTCAGCCCTCTTACAGGAGCGTCTCGACAAGATTCTCGCCGCTCCTGTTGCAGAGGTGCTGTATGGCGTGAGCCGCGACCGGCAACAGCGGTTGATCAATGCTGTGGCAACGCAACTACTTGCTCTTTTGCGAAGTGAAGCCGGTGTCACTGGTCTTGTCTCGTTGCTAAGTGACGGCATTGAGCGGCAGCTGCAGGGTGGCGAGTTGTCCCTTGATGGATTAACAGGAGGAGACAGGGCTGCAACTTCGCGCCTGCGCCACCGCCTCACCACGCAACTGGTCTCGGCACTCCAGGTACCTTGCGCGAGTGCTGCCCTTAAAAATATGAGTGACTCGCTCGTCGATGCCCTGATATCCACAAAAATAGGGGTGCTTCAGCAGGTGTTTCCCGATGAGGTTCAGCAAGAGCTGGCCACCCAGTTGACTGTGGAAATTAACCGGACACTGGTTGAAGAGGTAGCAGGATTACTGCAAGCTCTTGATATCAAGAAGCTGGTGATCCGCAAGGTAGATTCCCTTGACCTCCTGAAACTTGAGGACCTGCTGTTGGCTATCATGCAGGAACAGTTCACCTACATTAACCTGTTCGGCGCATTGCTGGGTTTTTTGATAGGTTGTGCCAATGTAGTGGTACTGCAGCTTGGCTACTGAACTGAGGAACTGTTTTTTCACCAGATACGTGAAAAAAACCACGCGTAATAGGGGTGTTTCGTCAGGGGCAGGGGGCGTTGAGGTCTGGTTGTACTTTGTCAAAAAATATCACGTAACCGCCTGTGATGAAATTGCCTTGCACCCTTAGCTGGGGACACCCGGACAACACTGCTACCACAGCGCTCTCCTAGTGTATGCGTCTACGGCTATACTCTCAGGCCAGGATGACTTTTAAGGCATCCAGGAATCTGGTAACGTTTTCTGGCCTGGCAGAATGTCCCATCAGGCCGATTCGCCAGATTTTTCCAGCCAAAGGTCCGAGCCCGGCACCAATTTCCAGGGTATAGTCCTGCAGGAGTCGGTGGCGGATATCGGCATCATCGACATTTTGAGGGATAACCACTGCGTTGAGCATCGGCAGTCTGCAGGCAGGATCAACGAGCATATGTATGCCCATGGCCTGAAGCCCGTTGACCAGGGCAAGATGGCATTCCCGATGTCGCTGAAAGACCTTTGCTTCACCCTCAGCAAGGATCATGGTCAGGGCCTGGTAGAGGCCGTAGAGCATGTTAACCGGTGCGGTGTGATGATAGGTACGGCTGGCGCCCTCCCAATAGTTCATGATCATGGTGAGGTCAAGGTACCAGTTGGGGACCTTGGTCGAGCGCCGTGAAAGGCGATCTACAGCCTGGCGGGAAAAGGAGAGAGGTGCCAGCCCTGGAGGGCAGGAAAGGCATTTCTGGGTGCCACTGTACAGGGCGTCGATACCCCAGGCGTCCATCAAGATTTCGATACCCCCGAGGCTCGTAACCGCATCCACCAGATAGAGCGTTGCTGTATCACGAAGCAGTTCACCGATTTCAGCAACAGGATTGCACACCCCTGTGGATGTCTCGGCATGAACCACGGCAACAAGTGAGTACTCTTTTTGGCCAAGTTGTCTGCGCACCTCTTCGACAAGTACAGGGGTTCCCCAGGCAAACTCAAGGGTGTCCACTTCGGCGCCAAGCCTCGATGCCAGATCCTGCATCCGTAGGCCAAACACGCCATTGATGAGAATAAGCACCTTGTCTCCGGGTTCTATCAGGTTGACAAAGCAGCACTCCATACCGGCAGAACCTGTTCCGGAAACAGGAATTGTCAGGTCATTTTCGGTGTGGAGAAGTTCTCTGAGCTGCTCTTTTATGCGATCCATGATCGTTATGAAAGACGGATCAAGATGGCCCAGAGTGCTGCATGCCAATGCATTACGTACGTCATCGGCAACACAGGAAGGACCAGGTCCCATAAGGGTTACTGTGTTGATCTCTTTAAGCAGGTTGTCCATTTGTACCTCTCGCGCTGCATGCAGCAGGGTGTAGTGAAGAAAAGTTTTTCTGGCTTTTTGCAATAAAAGGGGAGCAGGCGGATACCAGGCACCGGTGTTTCTTCACGCATCAACGCCTGGAAAGGTTCACGGATAAGCTGGGTTGCTCAGCTCAGCCAAATAAAGCCGCTTGTCCTGGTATGAACAAGGAGCCCAGATGCAGTTCAGCCTGGGCTCCTTGTTGAGCGTTGAAAAGAGGAGATCTTATTCTTCGGTGAGTAGAGATAACTCCACCCGCCGGTTCTGGGCCCGCCCTTCATCGGTGGCATTGTCACCAATGGGCTGCTCCTTGCCATATCCTTTGGCAACAAGCCTGTCAGCTGCGATGCCGCGCTCGACAAGATACGCTTTTACTGCCTGGGCCCGTTGATTGGAAATGAACAGATTGCGTTGATCATCACCGATACTGTCTGTATGCCCGGCTACTTCAAAGCGAGCATCCCCTGCTTTATCGATGATGACCGCAAGCTGATCTAGGGCAAGCTGTGCTTCAGGGGTCAGGTTTGCCGTACCGAACTGAAATTGTACCCCGGTGAGCACCATGTTTGCCCCTGGTTCACAGCCAAACTGGTCAACTTCAGCGCCCGTTGAGGAGCCGGAGCAAAGATCGAGGCGATCAACCACGCCATCATTGTCAGCGTCGGTTTCACACCCTTGGGCAGTAACCTGTGCCCCTGCTGGAGTATCAGGACAGGAGTCATCAGCATCACTGATACCGTCACCATCACTGTCAAGAGTTTTCTGCTCAGCCGACAGCTGAGCTGCTTTGCCCTCGGCGAGTTCAAGCTCGAGCGAGGCCAGCACCTCTTTCAGCTGCTCGATCTCGGCATCTCGCTCTACCAGAGTATCGCGCAATGAGGCAACCTGACCAGATAACTCTTCACCGGTTGCCTTAGCGGCTGCCAGTGCTTCGGCCATGGTTCCTGCCTCAGTGGTTAACTGGCCCATGCGGTCAGTGTCAGCCGTCCGCGCTGCCTGCATGGACGCCAGGTCATCTTTCAGCTGGGTCAACTGCGATGATAGTTCCTTATTACGGGTGATTGCCTGTTGTAGCTCGTTGTTGATGGCTGTATTTGTCTCGTTTGCCGCGGTCTGTTCACCTTCGAGCTGGGTAATTACCGCTTGGGCGGCCTCAAGTTCAGCGTTGACTGCAGCCGTGCTGGCACCTTCCTTTTCCTCGAGCATCGCAATGGTAGCTTCATGCTCCTTGATTTGTTGCTGACTTGCTGCAAGTTGCTCGGTGACAGCCTGAACCCTGGTAGCAGACTCTGTCTGTAAGGCCTCAAGCTCTTTTTTGGTTTGTTGAAGGGCCTGAGAGGTAGTTTCAAGCGTGGTTTGCAGCTGTTGGCGTTCTTCAACTTGTAAGGTGGCAGCTGCAAGCTCTTGGGCCAGTTCTTCTTCCCTGGTCTTGGATGAAGAGATCTCTTCCTGAAGAGGTGCAACAAGGCCTTCAAGTTCGCTGACCTTTGTGGCTGCGGCGCTCAGTTCACTCTCTTTTTCGGCTAAACGAGCCTCAAGGCCGGTGATCTGCTCCTGGAGGGTGTTCATGTTGGTCAGCGCTTCTCCAGCCTCTGCCAGGGCTGCCTCTTTTTCGGCGAGCTGCTGCTGCAGTGGTTCCAGATTTGTAATCTGGGCTTCTATTGCCGTATTTTTTTCCTGGAGTTGAGCCAGCTGTTCCTGTAAAGAGCCCATGAGTGTCGCAGTGATCCCCTTGTTGACCTGAAGGGTCTCCACTTCTGTGACAGCTGAGGCCATCTGCATCTTTGTGGTGCTGAGTTCTTCTTCCAGGGCAGCCTTTGTCTCCAGGACCTCGTCCATTGTCTGCAACTTGGCTTCACTGGCCTCAAGTTTTGCCTGGGTTTCGGTTAGAGAGCTCTGGGCCATAATCTCAGCAGACTCAAGTTCTTCAATGCGGGTGTTTGCAGCCTGCAGTTTCTGGTTAGCGTCTGTTAACTGCTGGGTAATGCTGTTGTTCTCTGCGGCCAGTGTTGAGTACTGCTCTTCGAGTCCTTCAACTTTCTCTTGCTGCTGCTGGTATTCGGCCCTTAACGAGACAAGCTCTTTGTTGCCCTCTTCAGCCTCAGCCAGGATTGTTTGCAGTTCATCTATTTTTTGTTCGCGTTCGGCAAGCGCTGAGGCCAGTTGTTCGGCCTGATCTTGGGCCTCGGCCTCAAGCTGTTCTACCTGCTGCTGTGATTCGTCAAGCGCAGCTTGCTGTGTGGTCAGCTCAGTTTCAAGTACCTCGATACGGGCGGTCAAGGGAGCAACCTTTTTTTCTCGTTCCTGACCATACTTGAACATGGCCTCAGCCTTGAGTTCTGCTTTTTTCAGCCTTTCCCGAGTAAGAATCAACTGTGCAGAAGCCTCGCGCAGGCGTGCCTTTAGTTTGCCATTTTCCGCAATATTGTCTTGAAGGTCCTCTTCCTGGAGGAGAACCGTCTTACCCTGTTCTTCGGCGAGCTCCCCTTTGGCGGCGCCATAGAGGCGTGCTTCGTTTAAGGCCGCTTTTAGTTTTTCCACGGTTATCTTGGCGGTCTCCAGGGCGGTTGAGGTTTCCTGGTATTTTGCCGCCAGGGTCTGAATACGGGTATTGGCTGTTGCAAGGCCGTCATTACTGGCTTTTAACTGCTCCTCGGTGTGTTGCAGTTGTGCGGTGGTATCGTCCTTGAACTGCTCAAGCTCTTTCAGGAACATTGTCTTTTCGTCCTGCAGAGCTTTCACCGCCTGGGCTGATACCTGCAGTTCATTGCGAAATCTTTCACGGTCCTGTTCAAGTATGGCGGCAATCTCTTTTTGCTGCTCTAAGGCCGCCTGCAAACCGGCAATCTCCTCCTTGTTGGCAATCAACTCGAGATTGGCCTGATTGAGGAGGGTAAGCGGTTGTTTCTTCTCTTTTTTTGTTCCTTTCTCTTTTTCCGGTGGAGGGCTCGGGACGACAGCCTCTGGAGAGGTGGCAACCTGAGGGGTAGCGTGATCAGTACCCTTGTGCACCGGCACTTTTTTCTCTGTATGCACGGCTGTGGAGTGGTGCACTGTTGGTTCATTCTTGGCAGTGGCCTTACTTTTCTGTTCGCCATGATACAGGGCTATGATCAGGTACAGCACTGCGCCAATTCCAATGAGTAAAATAGTTCTCAACTTCATAAGTTCTCTGCCTTTTTAGGTTGAGCGGATAGAGGCCCGGTGATTTTCTCCCGAGCCGACAGGATGAATTTTGCTGCTATTAAACGGGCTTGAGAATCATTGTCGCCAGCGGCGGCAGTGTGAGCGTCAGGGTGTGAGGCTGCCCGTGATGGGCCTCAGCAACGCTTGTGAGCTCACTATTGATGACATTGCTTCCCCAATATACATCAAGATCAGAGTTGATCAGTTCACGGTATCTCCCGGCCCTGGGAACACCTATCGCGTAGTGCAGGCGGACAACAGGGGTAAAATTACAGATTACGACGAGAAAGTCATCAGGATTCTTTGCAAATCGCAGAAATGTCAAGACAGAGTTATCTGAGTCATTGGCATCGATCCATTTGAAACCACTCCAGTCAAAATCATTTTCGTACAGTGACGGCTCTGTCTGGTAGACTCGATTGAGATCCCGGACAAAGCGCTGCATTCCTTTGTGATTTGGCGAGGAGAGCGCTTGCCATTCAAGACCGTTGTCATAATCCCATTCCTGCCACTGGCCAAACTCCCCGCCCATGAACAGCAGTTTTTTGCCGGAATACGTCCACATGAATCCGAAATACGCCCGAAGATTGGCAAATTTCTGCCATTCATCACCGCTCATCTTCCCCAAAAGTGCACCTTTGCCATGAACGACCTCATCATGGCTGAGCGGTAAGACAAAATTCTCGTGAAAGGCGTAGAGCATGCCAAACGTCATCTCATTGTGGTGAAAACGGCGGAACAGAGCATCTTTTTTCATGTAACTCAGGGTGTCGTGCATCCAGCCCATGTTCCATTTGAGGCTGAATCCCAGACCGCCGAGGTAGGTCGGCCGTGACACCATGGGCCAGGAGGTCGATTCCTCGGCAATTGTCAGGACACCAGGAAAGATGCCATGAACGACCTCGTTGGTTTTACGTAGAAACTGGATGGCTGCAAGATTTTCCCGGCCACCGTGCTCATTGGGAACCCATTGATCCTCGTTTCGGGAGTAGTCCAGGTAGAGCATAGACGCCACCGCATCGACCCGCAGGCCATCAAGATGATACTTGTCGAGCCAGAACAGGGCGTTGGAAATCAGGAATGCCCGTACTTCGTTGCGGCTATAGTTAAAGATCATGGTTCCCCAGTCCTGATGCTCGCCCTGGCGGGGATCTTCATGGGCATATAGCTGGGTTCCATCAAAGCGGTTGAGCCCGGAACTATCCTTGGGAAAATGGGCAGGAACCCAGTCGAGAAGAACACCTATACCGTTCTGGTGACATTGATCGATAAAGTACATGAAATCGTCTGGGCTACCAAAACGGCTGGTAGGGGCAAAAAAGCTGAGCACCTGATACCCCCAAGAGCCGTCAAAGGGATATTCGGCAATGGGGAGAAGTTCGATATGGGTGAACCCCATCTCAAGGATATAAGGGATAAGGGTGTCAGCCATTTCACGATAGGAGAGATAGCGAAGGCCCCAGTGCTCATCGGGTTCCTTTCGCCACGAACCAAGATGCACTTCGTAGATAGAGATTGGCCTTTCCAGGCTCTGGAGCTGTGCGCGGCGATCCAGCCATTGCTGGTCATGCCACTGGTAGCTGTCCAGATCCACCACTACCGATCCGGTGCGTGGCCGCTCTTCAGTGGCAAAGCCGTAGGGGTCGGTCTTGTCGAGCTCTTCTCCCTGCCCGGTGACGATGCGGTACTTATAGACGGCATGCTGCGTGACGCCGGTGATAAAGACACTCCAGATACCCGCATCCGAGGAGTACATTGGATGTGCCGAGGCATCCCAGTCATTGAAGTCGCCTATCACCGAAACTGCGGTCGCGTTAGGGGCCCAGACCGCAAAGACAACCCCAGGGGTGTCATCAAAACAGTGCAGGTGCGCCCCCAGTTTTTCATAACTCCGTTCGTGGGTACCTTCGCCGTACAGGTAACGATCAAAATCGCTGAGCCAAGACTGTGGCACCTGTCTGGCGAGGTATTCGGTGTTCATGGCGATATCCTGTCTTGACGTTAGCGTGGGAGCGCAGTGGCCAGCATACTGTATCCTCGGCCGTATGTCATGTGAAAATGCGTTAACAGGGTGAGCGCTCAGGCGCAGTGCTTGAGAATATCCATAACAGTTTCAAAGGGATACTCTTTTAACCGCCAGCTACGTGCCAATCCCTTGGTGTTGTCAGCAATCAGGGCAAACTGGTCGGCGGCAATGTCTGTTTGCCCAAGTGTCGTTGGCATACCGATCTTTGCTAACCATGCTGTTAGTAGCGTGATGGTAAGGTCAGCCTGTTCAGAGAGCGTTGATGGCGGTGCCTGCTTCGGAAAAAATATCTTTCGACCAAGATCGGCAATGCGTTCAGGCGCTGTGCTCCTGCGCCAGGTAAGCCAGCCTGGCATGACCATGGACAGGCAGCTGCCATGGGGTAGGTTATACAGGGCCCCAAGGCTGTGGGCAATAAGGTGCATGGGAAAACCGACCCTACCAAGACCAGCTGCAGGCAAGCCACTTAAGGCCAGGGAACTGCACCAGAGCAAGGCTGCCCGTGCCTCGTAGTCCTCGGGTGCAGCAAGACATTTTTCGCAGGCAGCCATCACCGAGCAGACGATGCCTTCAATGAGTCGATCCTGGACAGGGGCTTGTTCGCCGGTGGTAAGGTAGAATTCGAGAACATGAGCGATAATGTCGGTTGCACCGCAAGCTGTCTGGTGCGGAGGTGTCGAATAGGTGAGAGCCGGATCAAGGATTGAAACCCGGGGAAAGAGCAGGCGATGGCCAAAGCCAAACTTTTCGCCGCGCTTGTCATGGGTAAGCACCATACCGTTATTCATTTCCGAGCCTGAACCGGCAAGCGTTGGTACGAGCACCACTGGAAGCGTAGATTTAAGAGACTTTTTGCCGTTGAAAAATTTCCAGACATCATGTTTGGCACCATAACCGGCCGCTATGGCCTTGGCCGTATCCATTGACGAGCCACCACCCAGGCCGACTATCACATCGACCTGTTGCCTGCCCGCCAGGTCAATCCCCTGTCGCACATGCGAGAGCAGGGGATTGGGCACTGCGCCACCAAAATGTACTGGTGTCACCCCTGCAGTGATGAGCAGCTGGTCAATGTGGTCAATCAGTCCACTCGTCAGTGCATGCTTTCTGCCAAAGACCAGCAAGGCGCGTGAGCCCAGCTGGGCGACCTCTGCTCCTATCTGCTCAAGTCTGCCATGGCCGAAAAGAATTTTTGCAGGATTGTGAAACGTAAAATCTTGCATGACGCTTTACCCCTGCTGCTTTTTCAGGCGTTTTTTCTGAAGAGATTCAAAAAAACGCAGGCCAAAAATGTAGAACAGCAGTCCGAAAGGCAGAGCCAGCAGCAGACCACCGGTGGTCATCACCAAGAGGGTATCGACGCCGAGGGAGGAAATGGTCTGCCAGGCATGAATCAGGCCGTCAGATCTGAGCTGGTTGAGCAGGCCTTCCAGTTTTTTCCAGGTCAACCTGTGGGGAAAGATCAGATCACCAAGCCACCAGGCTGCATAGTAATGAAGCGCAAAGGTGAACGGATTACTGACAATTGTGGCGGCAATGATCCCGGCTATGGTGCTGACACGAAACACCATTGTCGTGCCAATAATCAGCACGGTGTGAAAGGGCAGGGTCGGGGTCACGCCGATTGCAGCCCCCAACGCAGCACCAAGCGCAAGAGATCGGGGTGAACCTCGCAGCCGCTTGAAACGAAGAGCTAAATAGTTGATTTTTCTTCGTATGTCTAGCTTTTTCCTCATGGGCGCTCTCCGCCCGGGGCATCCATGGTATCTGCCACCTCACGGGTAAGTCGGACATAGGCTTCCGGTTCCAGGACACCGGCCCTTGCCGACGGGTTAATTGCCGCCCTTGTCATGGCGGCAGCGAGATCAGCAGAGGACAACAGGCCAGTGCTGCCAAGGGAGTTTTTGAGTGTTTTTCTTCGCTGGCCAAAGGCAGCGTTGACAAGTTTTTTAAACAGCACAGTATCCAGATCACCATACAGGCGGTGGCGCTGTTCCCGGGAAAAAAAATCCAGACGAACCACCACAGAGTCCACCTTAGGCCGTGGATGGAATTCGGCAGCCCCCACCTTCATGAGAAGGGTAAGGCGTGCACAGATGGCCAGCAGCACTGTTGGCACGCCATACTGTTTGGTGTTCACCCGGGCAAGTAATCGTTCACCAACCTCTTTTTGCAACATGAGGACAGCGTAGTCCATGCAGTCACAGTACTTGATGAGGCGAAAAAGAAAAGGTGAAGAGATGGAGTAGGGCAGGTTGGCAATGAGCTTGAGTGGTCCACCGGTGTCGTCGGCCAAGGCAGTGAGATCGGTTTTCAGCACGTCTTCGTGGCGCAGCTCAACATGACCTGGCAGGTCCTGATGCTCCCGGTGCATCCGGATAATACCGGCATCGGCTTCAAACCCGATAACCCTGGAACAGGTATCTGCAAGCGGCAGGGTAAGGGCACCAAGCCCGACACCGACCTCAACGACAGTGTCGCTCTCCTGCACACCGGCGAGGTCAACAATCCGCTCAGCAGTATGCCGGTGAACCAGAAAATTCTGCCCTAATCTTTTTGTAGGGGCAAGCCCCTGCTTTTGTAAAAGTGTGCGCGTGTTGTGGTACATTGGTATCAGATAAGGGGTGACCGGGGATAGGCATCAGCGTCAGGGTCGAGAACGTTGCCCTGGAGGAACCGGTGATATCCGGCCATGCCGATCATGGCGGCGTTGTCTGTGCAGTACGCCGGCCTGGGGACAAAAAGACGTAATCCCCGGCGACTACAGTGGTCGGCCAGCTCTTCGCGCAAACGCATGTTAGAGGCAACCCCGCCGCCAAGCACAACGTGACGGTGCTGAAGAGCCTCGGCAGCGGTGATGGTTTTGGTCACCAGCACATCGACAACTGCCTCCTGGAAGGCGGCACAGATATCTTCCTCAGGGACTGCCAGGTCCTGTTGCCGGTAGTTGTTAACGCAGTTGGCCACCGCTGTTTTCAGACCACTGAAACTGAAGTCCAGGCTTTCCTTGCCCATCCATGCCCGGGGAAATTGACAGGCTTGAGGATCTCCCCGTGAGGCCAGGGCACTTACCGGTGGACCTCCGGGATAGCCGAGATTCAGGAGCTTTGCCACCTTATCAAAGGCCTCTCCAGCAGCGTCGTCACGGGTACGGCCAAGCCGCCTGAAGTCAGTGGGGCTAAGCACTTCGAACAGACTGGTGTTCCCCCCTGAAACGATAAGGGCAGTGTAGGGAAAATCAGGGTGTTCATCTTCGAGAAAACAGCTGAGTAGATGACCGGCCATGTGGTCAACACCGACACAGGGGATGCCTCGGACCAGGGACAGTGTTTTTGCAAAAGTCAAGCCAACCAACAGAGACCCTACCAGCCCCGGTCCCTGGGTAACCGCGATCAAGGCAATTTTTTTGAGGGAAACCCGGGCTCGAACAAGGGCCTCCTCGACCACCGGACAGATCATCTCCACATGTCGACGGCCCGCGAGTTCCGGGACAATACCGCCAAAACGCGCATGGATCTCATCCTGGCTGCTGATAACGCTCGACAACACCAGCTGATCAGCTTTGAGTACCGCAGCTGCGGTGTCATCACAGGAGCTTTCTATGGCCAGGGTGTACATGGATCAGCTTGCATTCGTTCGTGTTCAGTGGTATTTATTGAAGTTCTGCTTTTTTCACTGTCAGCAGGAGCAGTGCTGCCTACAGGCCTAAGAGGTTCACATTACCTTAAAAAGATACTTCATGAGTGAAAAAATATCCAGGTTACAGTCAACACAAAACAGTCTCGTTGATCTCTTTGAACGATCCATCAGCTACCTGAGATTATCGATTACAGATCGTTGTAACCTCACCTGTCTCTACTGCGTACCCGAGGAGTCCGATGACGGCCCCTGCAAGCTTAGCCATGGTGAACTGCTCTCCTTCGAGGAGCTATTGCGGGTCGTTCATGTGGCTGTGGACATGGGCATTAGCAAGGTCCGCCTCACCGGTGGAGAACCTCTCATCCGCCGCAATGTTCTCAGCTTTATCGGCGAATTAGGCCGCATTAAAGGACTCAATGATATCCGCCTAACCACCAATGGCGTTCTCCTGGATCGCTATGCACAAGCACTGGTGGACGGCGGTGTTACCAAGGTGAATATCAGCCTCGATACACTGCGGCGCCAGCGTTTCGAGAAGATAACCGGCTATGACCTCTTTGATCAGGTCTGGCGGGGCATTGAGCGATCATTGCATGCCGGTTTTGCCCTGGTTAAGCTTAACGTCGTGGTTATGCGCGGAATTAATGATGATGAAGTTCTTCACTTTGCCGAATTATCACGAAAAAGACCACTGCAGGTCAGGTTTATAGAATTTATGCCTATTGGTGACTTCAGTCGCTGGAATAAAGAGATATATGTGTCCACCGATGAACTTCTTGAGCGGTTGTCACGCCATGGTGAGCTTGTTCCTGCCCCCAGAGGAAAGGCAGACGGGCCGGCCAGGATATATCGGTTTGGGCAAAACCCTACTGGAAATCTCGGGTTCATCAGTCCGTTGAGTCATAAATTCTGTGATCGTTGCAACCGTCTGCGACTCACCAGCGAGGGCAGACTTCGTTCCTGTCTGTTACATGACGCTGAAGTTGATTTGCGAAAAGTGCTCCGTAGCGGTGGTGGTACTTCCGAAATTCGGGAGGCGCTGCTCACTGCCATCCGTAACAAACCGCAGGAGCATGGCCTCATGAAACTTCAAGAGATAGATGGTGGCTCATGCCATGGGCGTATGTCTCGTATCGGTGGCTAGCAGGTTTTATCTGCACAGAACAGTCGGAGTTAGCAATGGTTGTTCGACCGAGGCAGGTATAGATAGGTACACGACCCGTAACTATAGGTAACTTTCCGAAAAATCCTTATGAACAGCTCTTGATTTGTTGGGAGAAAAACCCTATATCCAAGAAAAAGGACTGTCTTTTCGTTCTGCTAGCGGCACGATTGGTTTGAACAATGTTTGTGGTTGAAAAATTCAACGGAGGATATCAATGATCGCCATCTGCGAAGAGTGCTCGAAAAAATACAATGTCGATGAGACTAAGATTAAGAGCAACCGCGCAAGATTTGCCTGTTTTGAGTGCGGGCATATGATCATTGTGGTTAAACCGGAGCTCATTACGGCAATACCTGACTCGAAAAACGGTGTTGCGGCGGACACCGGAGAGTAGTTGCCAGGACAAGGGGTACTGCAGTCCTTTTTTTGCCTGTCATATCGTCAATGTGGTACCGTGGTAAGCAAGGTCATCACATGCTATTCTGATCCGCAATGCTTTCATGGACAGGGATAGTTTGTTCGAAACACACCGTTGAAAAAGGAAAAATGCGGTATTCCTAAGAACTCGTTACCATTCTCACCTAAGGTATGGTAGGATAGCGTCCATGTGACCGTCCGTTATTGAAGCCCAGGTATTTAGAGCAGGTAACTGCTTTTGATTTTTCTTTGATCTGTACATGCTAATCCCAAAAGAGAAACCCTACTTAGAGGGATTGAACAGTTATTATCTGCATCTCGACAAGTTCGTGGAACACCTGCAAGGAGAGATGGGATCTGGTTGCCTCTACTTAAAAGGAGTTACCAAGGAACTGCTCGTCTACTTTGACGAGGTGGAAATTGTTCGAACCATTGTTCAGGAGCATCGCCACCAGTGTGAAACTCATCCCTCTCTTGCGCCCCTCCAAGAAGCACTGAAGACAGACAACTTTACTGTCAAGGTTTTTTATCTTGGTGCCAATGCCATTTTTTTCTGGGGACAGCTGCCGCAATTCCAGCGGGCCAAGGCATCGTTGAACTCTGAAGAAATTCCACTGCCTGATCTTATTTTTCGTCTGAAACAAAAAAAGTTCTCCGGATTTATTGATGTCACCTTGCTCAAGAAGAAAGAAAGCTGCCTGGTGTTTTTTCATGAAGGTCGCAGGGTAGGGGGGTCCTACTCTTGGGGTAAGGGAGGGCTCAGTACCTCTGACGAGGATTACAACTGGTTGTTATCAAAATTACAGGTTGATGAGGGTGTTTTCTCTTTTGGCTCTTTTCTTGAAAATTTACAACAAAGAAAAAACAGCAAAAAAACGGTAAAAAAGATTAACACTGTTAAAGCAACACCTTCAGAGCCAAAAAAAAGCCTGCAACCCGCACTTGAGGAGTTTCTCTATCTGTACTCACAATCCATGCAGGAGGGGGCCTTAAAGGCTGACCCGATTATTTTGTTGAGGGAACGATTTCTTGAGCGTGTTGATGAGTACCCGTTTCTTGACCCCTTTATGGCGACCTTCGAATATACCAATGGTGTTTTCCACTTCAGTGACAATGTTCCAGAGGACGATATTGCCAGGGCAATTGTTATCTGTGTGTGGGATGTGGTCTGGGCCAACCGTGCGGAACGGATTTTTCAGAAGGTTATCAAAAATATGTCGAACAAAGAAGCTTTTGATGAAAGGGGGATCCCGTTTATCGGGTAATGAGGACATCGTCCGTGCCAAGAGATTACCCGGGCAAGCAGCAGCCTAAGTAGCGCGTTCCATTTGTCACTCAGTTTTCTTGCTGATTAGCCATCACTTCGTCACACACAAAGCTTGCCGCGGTTTTTTGCTCCTGGCGGCAAGCTGACCGCAGGCAGCACTGATATCGGCACCTCGGCTCTGGCGGATGAAAACAGTGTGCCCCTTGTCTCGTAAAATCTTTTGAAATGTCAATACGCGTGCACGGTCAGGGCTTTTAAAAGCCTCTTTGTCTGTGGCATTGACCGACAACAGGTTGATCTTGCAGGGCAGCCCGTGCAAGAGTTTTGCCAGGGCCAGTGCATCACCGTCGTTATCGTTGATCCCGTCGAACAGGGTGTATTCTATCATGATCCGCTGGCGTTTCTTGCGCGGAAAATCATGGCAGGCCTGGAGAAGAGCTTCAAGTGGATATCGGCGATTCACCGGCATGAGTTGACTTCTGACCTCATCGTTGGTGGCATGCAGGCTTACGGCGAGGTTGACCTGGGTTTTACGGCCCAGTTCAAGCATCTGCGGAATGAGCCCGCAGGTGGAAACGGTGATGCGCCGTGCAGAAAAGTCCAGGCCTCTCTGCTCGGTGAGGAGAGAGATGGCACTCAGTAAGGGCGTTATGTTGGCCAGGGGTTCTCCCATCCCCATGAAGACCAGATTGGTCAGGGGCGGCAGCCCCTGGGCTATGAGCCAGTCCCGTACCGCACAGACCTGATTGATAATCTCGGCAGTGCACAGATTACGGGTAAACCCCATGGAGCCGGTACAGCAAAAAGAGCATCCCATGGCGCAGCCAACCTGGGTGGAGAGGCAGAGTGTGCTGCGGTCCTCTTCTGGAATGAGGACCGACTCGATCAGCTCTGCGTCATCAAGACGGAAGGCAAATTTAGCCGAGCCATCTCTTGACCGCTCAACCTGGAAGGATTCAAACCTGCTGATACAGGCATATTTTTGCAGGACTTCACGAAAGACCTTGGCAAGATCGGTCATCTCATCAAAGCCGATTTTGCCGGGCCGGTATATCCACGCCAACAGTTGCCGTGCCCTGAAATCAGGCTGCCCCAGGGAGCGAACAAAATCAACCAGCTGATCCTGGGTCAGGTTTTTCAGGTCTCTCTTGGGCTGATTCATGGACAGTATCTGGCAGGGGGAGCAGAGCAGGACCTCAGGCAACCCTGCTCCACTCCGGAAGAATTCACGTATAAGAGGTACGAGGGGGCCTGCCCTCACCTGAAAGGGTGTGATGCGGCAAAACTGTTTCCTGGTATTTCAGTTTTCAGCTATTGCTGGCGGCAAAGGTAGCCATGAACTCCACCAGTTTTTCCACACCTTCAACCGGAAAGGCATTGTAGATTGATGCCCGGCAGCCGCCAATGGACCTGTGCCCCTTAAGGCCATCCAGGCCCTGAGCCGCGGCCTCGGCAATAAAGGCAGCCTCAAGTTCCGGGGAGGGAAGATTGAAGCTGACGTTCATCAGTGAACGGGAATCAACTCTGGCGTGGCCCCGGTAAAAGTCTGTTGCATCAATGGCATCGTACAGAATTTTTGCCTTTTTCGCATTCACCTGAGCAATGGCCTCAACCCCTCCCTGTTCTTTGAGCCAGCGCATGGTTCGCCCAATCACATAGATGCCGAAGCAGGGAGGCGTGTTGAACATGGAGTCCTTGTCAGCGTGCGTCTTGTATTTAAGCATGGTGGGGACAGTGGCAGCAGCACGTTCCAGCAGGTCATTGCGGATGATCACCACGCAGACACCGGCTGGTCCCATGTTTTTCTGGGCACCGGCAAAGATAATGCCAAAGCGGTTGACGTCAACAGGCCTGCTGAAAATATCTGAGGACATGTCCGACACAAGCATAGTATCGGTGGCTGGCATGGTCCTGAACTGGGTACCGTAGATGGTGTTGTTGGAGACAAAATAGAGGTATTCGCTGTCTGCATCAACGACATAGTCATGCTCTGCAGGAACATGATTGAACGCATCGGCTTCACAGTCATAGGCTACCTGCACGTCACCAAAGAGCTTCGCCTCTTTGATCGCCTTTTTTGACCAGGCACCGGTGTTTAGGTAGGTGGCCTTTTTCCCTGGCCCCAGTAAATTCATGGGAATCATAAAAAACTGGCTGGAAGCACCACCCTGCAAAAAGAGCACAGAGTATGTATCAGGGACATGGAGCAGCTCCCTGATGAGATGCTGGGCTTCTTCAGCAACGGCCATGAACTCTTTGCTGCGATGACTGAGCTCGATGAGCCCGATCCCCTTGTTGTTGAAGTTCACCACATCTCTGCCTGCTTCTTGCAGGACAGGGTAGGGGAGGGTGGCTGGTCCGGGACTGAAGTTATAGATACGTTCAGGCATGACGGTATTCCTCTTTTTGACAGGTATGGTTTTGCCGAAGGGCTTCGTAAAGAACAATCCCCACGGTCATGGCGAGATTGAGACTGCGGATGTTCGGGTTTGTCATGGGGAGGGTATAACAGCGGTCTGCATACAGCGCAAGAAGTTCTTCGGGAAGCCCTTTGGTTTCCCGGCCGAACACGAGGTGATCCCCCGGAGAAAAGCGAGCCTGTGTGTAGGGACGCTCGGTTTTAGTGGTAAAGAGATAGAGGCTGTTTTCCGATTGAGCTTCCAGGTACTGCTCAAGAGTGTTCCAGTGACGAATAGTCACCTGCGGCCAATAATCAAGCCCGGCACGTTTCAGGTGTCGGTCATCCACACTGAAGCCCAGCGGATGTACAAGGTTGAGGATGGAATCGGTTGCCCCGCATAGACGAGCTATGGAACCGGTATTTGGTGGAATTTCAGGCTCGACAAGCGTGACATTAAAGGGGAGGGTGGATGGTTTACGGCGTGTTGACACTGCAGGTCTCCGGTAATCACTCGGATTCAGGTTGCAAAATTACGGTTTCGCTTTACATTGAGAGGTTGCTGTGTCCCTGTGAACCTTGCTTTTCTACAGCGACACTGTCAGTTAAGGGATCTTGCAGAAACCAGTTTTTTAAGAGACAAGACACCATAGGCAACAGGTGCAGAGCTGGATGCTGTGCACCTCGTATACCGCAACCGTCCAGACTATTCTTGGGTATGTCTTGTATCTCTGCAACCAACCTCTCCTTGATCCTCATGACTCACCTCTAGTCTTTTAACCGGAAACTCATGAACCAGACAATCGAAATATACGACACAACCCTGCGAGATGGCACGCAGGCAGAAAACTTCAACCTTTCAGTGGACGATAAGATCAAGATCACCCAACAGCTTGATGATCTCGGTGTTGATTTTATCGAAGGAGGCTGGCCGGGATCCAACCCTTTATCGGTCGAATATTTCCTGCGGATGCGACGAATCAACCTGCAGCGAGCGAGCCTTGCCGCCTTTGGTTCCACACGCCATTTCCGAAATACAGCCGAAAGGGATACTAACCTCCAGGCTCTCCTCGATTCGGGTGCCCCGGTACTTACCATTTTTGGCAAGAGCTGGGATATCCATGTAACCGATTCACTGCGAATCGAACTTGACGACAATCTTGCCCTTATTGAAGAGTCACTGGCCTACCTTAGGCCCAACGTGGATCGTCTTATCTACGATGCTGAACATTTCTTTGACGGTTTCAAGCACAATCGCGATTATTGCCTGTCTACCCTGGTGGCGGCCATCAGCGGTGGTGCTGACACCCTGGTTCTCTGCGACACTAATGGTGGTACCTTACCCCATGAAATAGGCCCTGTTGTCAGGCAGGTTCAGGAGCTGCTCAGCGAAAAGGGCGCAGCGGTGACCCTGGGAATTCACACCCACAACGACACTGAGAACGCGGTTGCCAATGCCCTGCTGGCCGTGGAACTGGGCGTCCAGCACGTTCAGGGCACAATCAACGGCTTTGGCGAGCGGTGCGGCAATGCCAACCTGACCTCCATTCTGCCGGCACTGGTCTTCAAGATGCACCGCACCTGCAAGGCGGGTCCGCAGATTGAGCATCTGTATTCGACCTCTCGCCTTATCAATGAACTGGCCAACCTGCCAAATAACCGTTACCAACCCTATGTGGGTGAATCTGCCTTTGCTCACAAGGGCGGCATTCATGTAAGCGCTGTCCAGCGAAATCCAGTAACCTATGAACATATTCAGCCGGAAAAAGTGGGCAATGTCCGGCGTGTAGTCGTCTCAGACCAGGCCGGTCGCAGCAATATTCTGCACAAGGCACGCAAGTACGGTATTCAGTTGGAAGCTGATGATCCGATGATGTCTTCAATCATCAGCGAACTCAAGCATCTTGAAAACCAGGGGTACCAGTACGAGGCAGCTGAAGCAAGTTTCGAGCTGCTCATGCGCAGAGCCCTGGGACTCCAGCGCCGCTTTTTCACGCTGGCAGCCTTCAGGGTGATGAATCACAAGTATGATATCGACAAAGATCCGTTCACCGAAGCAACCATCAGGATTACGGTGGGTGGCAGGGAGGTACATACCGCTGCCATGGGAGACGGGCCAATTAACGCGCTGGACAAGGCCATGCGGGCTGCCTTGACACAGTTTTATCCTATTCTTGAAGAGATGGAGCTGGCTGATTACAAGGTACGGGTCCTTACCGGCGAACACGGGACCGGCGCCAAGGTCCGCGTACTGATAGAGAGCAAGGATGCCACTGATGCCTGGAGCACCGTGGGCGTGAGTTTCAATATAATTGAGGCCAGCTGGCAGGCCCTTGTTGACAGCTTTAACTTCAAACTGCTCAAAGAAGAAAAGGCACGGAGCTGACCTTGTCTGTTTTTTTGATTGTTCACCGGGAGCTGTGATGCAGTGGCTAAGGTTCACGTATGCTGATAAACAGCTTATCTGGTTGCTGGGAATTTTTTTGCTTCCTCTTTTTCCAGCTCTACCTGGCAGTACAGGATTGCCCTGGTTCGAGACAGAGGACAACACAATACCTCTCCAGGAGATGCTGCTTAGTGAAAAAACTACACCTCAGCAGTCTGTACGCAGCATACATTCGGCTATCCATGACAACGCCAGGGTCGCCTTTCTCCTCAACAGGCCGGTCAATATTAATGCAGCAGATGAAGTAGCCCTTGCCATGCTTCCTGGGATAGGGAAAAAAACAGCATCGCTTATTGTTCAGGACAGGGAGCGGTCCGGCCCGTACCATACTGTAGATGATCTCCAGAGAATTCGCGGAATAGGTAAAAAGACAACCACGCGGCTTGCCCCTTATCTGCGGTGTGGCAACCCATGAGCCGATGTATTCAATATCCGGTCATCACCTTGATCGGCCCGACCGGTATTGGCAAGACAGCGTTGACCCTGGAGATCTGCAAAGAGTTTAACGGTGAGGTTATCTCCATGGACTCCATGCAGGTTTACCGGTTCATGGACATTGGCACAGCCAAGCCCACTGTTGAGGAAAGGCAGCAAGTCCCCCATCATCTCATTGATATTGCAGATCCAGACGAACAGTACAATGCAGCACGCTTTGTCCATGACTGCCTGGCAGCAATAGAAGCAGTGGGAAAAAGGGGAAAAATCAGCCTTGTTTCTGGTGGGACTGGAATGTATTTATCATCTCTTCTCAATGGATTATTCGATAATATTCAGGTATCACCTGAGATTCGAAGGCGGCTTGCACAGGAGATAGAGGCCAAGGGCAATAACGCTCTACACGCGCGCCTGCAAGCCATAGACCCGGTAACAGCACAACGGGTTCATGTCAATGACAGGCAGCGTATCCTGAGAGCCCTGGAAATCTACGAAACCACTGGGCAGCCATGGTCTGAAAAGCTGCAGCAGACCCAGCGCCCCTGTACGCTTCAACGACTGCTGCAACTGGGCCTGCACTGCGATCGGGAAGAAATGTACGAACGAATCAACCGACGAACAGGCCAGATGATGAAGCAAGGCCTGCTGGAAGAGGTCAGGGCATTGATCAACCGTGGTTATGCCTGCTCGCTGCCGAGCATGGGCGCAATTGGCTATAGGCACATGTGTCAGGCGCTGCAGCAACACTGTTCACTCGCTGATGCTGTTGCTCTGTTGCAGCGCGACACCAGGCGCTATGGCAAACGCCAGATGACCTGGTTTCGCCACCAGTTAAAAAAAACCTGCTGGACTCATCGCAGTGACAGGGATGGCGTCATGAAGAAGATAAATAATTTTTTAAAATCGAAATAACAATAAGTTGAAAAAAATACCTCTATTTTACTTTATATAAATGAAATACTGCCTTGTCCATAGCGCAACCCATGTAAACCTGGAGCTCAAGCAGGCACTGATCCGCAGCCTCCACCTTCCTGCGCCATTGGCGCATATTCTTTGTCAGCGTGGATTTGAGTCAGTTGAACAGGTCAGAACCTTTTTGTTCCCGCAGTTAAGCGAACTGCCGTCTCCGTTTTTGCTCAGTGGTATGGATACGGCTGTTGCCCTCATCATTGATGCCTTTAAGAAAAAGGAAACTGTCTATGTGCATGGAGACTATGATGTTGACGGCATCAGCGCCACTGTTCTTCTCGTCCAGTTTTTCCAGACAATGGGAATGTCAGTAGAGTGGCACGTTCCCAATCGTCTCCAGGAAAAATATGGGCTCAGTCCGTTGTCCATTGAAAAACTCTGCCAGGGGAAACAGGGCCTGATTATCACTGTTGACTGTGGTATTTCCAACAATGACGCTGTTCAATTTGCAAGAAAAAAAGGACTCAAGGTCATCATCACAGATCATCATGAACCACCAGCCGAGCTCCCTGAGGCTGAGGCCATTGTCAACCCCAAAATCAGTCATTCACTTTTCCCGTACCGGTATTTATCTGGAGTGGGCGTTGCCTTTTTTCTGCTCATTGCGCTTCGCAGTAAACTTGTTCAGCATAAGTTTTGGGAAAGAGCTGCTGCCCCTAACTTGAAGCGATATCTCGACCTGGTCGCCCTGGGAACAATAGCCGATGTCATGCCATTGACCGAAGTCAACAGGACCCTGGTGCGCAATGGTCTGTCCGTGCTTGGTGAAAGGGTGAGGCCGGGAATACTGGCCTTATGCGAAAATGCCGGGCTATGGTCCTCGTTCATGTCAAGTGAGGATGTCTCCTACCGCTTGGCACCTCGCCTTAATGCACCGGGCAGGATGGGGCAGCCTGAGTTGAGCGTTAAACTGCTGCTGGAGCGGTCCCTTGAAAAGGCCAGGGGGCTTGCCGCTGCAATCGAAAAGGTAAACGAGCAGCGAAAAAAACTTGAAGCAAACGTTCTTCCAACTATATACCAACAATGTGAGGAACAGGTCCAGCAGGGAAACAGGCTGTTAATGGTCTACTCTGGGGAGTGTCATCCAGGCATTATCGGCATTGCTGCTTCCAGGGTCGTTGATGTATATGCAAGACCAGTGGTTATTCTTACCGACGATTCCACCTGCAGAGAGGGGCAGATTCTCAAAGGCTCAGGTCGCTCCTTAAACGGCATTAACCTGCATCAGCTGCTCTGCGCTGTGCCTGAAGATCTCATCCTTCAGCATGGGGGACACGCCATGGCAGTCGGTCTCACGGTAAACCATGAAAATCTCGCTAAACTCAATAAAATACTTAATGATATTATCAAAGAACATGAAAGTGAAGATTCGCAAAAAACAGTGCGCATAGATTATCAGATCAACAACGAAGAGCTTTCATGCGACGATCTTGTCGGAGCGCTGCAGTATATGCAGCCATTTGGCGAAGGAAATCCAGAACCGGTCTTTATGCTTAAACAGGAGCAGCTCCTCAATGGCAAGGCCATTAAGCGTCACCTGAAGTTTCAGGTGCAGCATAAAAAACGCCACATCAATGGGATAGGGTTTGGTATGAGTCAGCGGCTCGATATCCTGAGCACTCCTGTGGACCTGATTTTTAAGCTCAGGCGGACCTCTTTCAGGGGCGTGGAGAGGGACGAGGTGCAGGCGCTGCATATTCAGGAGTCAGCCTGAGTCAGTTGGGGTTAAATTTAACATAATATATATTATGCGACATAGTGTTTATCTTGTGTCTTGCTTGGCCAGTAGTTGCTCCCAGACATTGATTGTGAAGAATATCAGTATTACAGGCTGTTATTTTGTTAGTTTAAATAATTTCTAAGAGGAGTTGTCATGCAGCAGGATGTCTACCAGGAGCCCCTGGTTTCCAGGTACACGAGCCGCGCCATGCAGGAGCTGTTTTCCGAGCGAACCAAGTTTACCCTGTGGCGACAGTGCTGGATTGCCCTTGCCGAGGCACAGCATGAACTTGGCCTAACGGTTGTGACAGCGGCAATGATTGACGAGCTTAAGGCCCATCAGCATACAATCAACTTTGACCTTGCCGCTGCAAAAGAACAGGAAATTCGTCACGATGTCATGGCGCACGTCTATGCTTACGGGGTTCAGTGCCCTCTTGCCGAGCCAATCATCCATCTAGGTGCAACATCGCAGTTTGTTGTCTGTAACACTGACCTGCTTGTGCAGCGACACGCACTTGCCCTGATAAAGGCCTCAATTATCAATGTGTTGCATAATCTGGCCAAGTTTAGCCGCCAGTATAAGGCCCTGGCAACGCTTGGCTTCACTCACTATCAGCCAGCCCAGCCAACCACGGTGGGAAAACGTGGCACCCTGTATATGCAGGACCTTCTTCTTGATCTAACCTACCTGGAACACCTTGAAAAAGATCTCAAAGCGCGCGGTGCTAAAGGCACGGTTGGTACCCAGGCCACGTTTTTGGAACTCTTTGACGGCGACCATGAAAAAGTTAAGAAGCTGGATAAGATTGTCGCTAAAAAGCTAGGTTTTTCTGATGTTTTTCCCGTAACTGGGCAAACCTACCCGCGCAAGCTTGACATGAAGACAAGCGAAACCCTTGCCGGAATCGGGGCCTCAGCGCATAAGTTTGCTGTGGATATGCGGCTCCTTGCCAACCTCAAGGTTCTGGAAGAACCTTTTGCCGCAAAGCAGGTTGGAAGTTCAGCCATGGCCTACAAGCGCAACCCCATGCGCTCTGAGCGAATGACTGGGCTGAGCCGCAAGCTCATGGGCTTGCCGGCAAATTTTGCTGCAACTGCGGCGCATCAATGGTTTGAGCGTACCCTTGACGATTCTGCAATTCGGCGCATGGATATTGCCCAGGCCTTTCTTTTGGCCGATGCAGTCTTAAGAATTTACCTTAATATCACTTCAAACATAGTTGTTTATCCTAAGCAAATAGAAAAGCATCTTCGCGAAGAGCTACCTTTTATGGCAACAGAAAAGATTCTCATGGCCTGTGTGGAAAAGGGAGAAAGCAGGCAGCACATCCATGAGGTCATCCGCGAACACGCAGTTGCTGCAGGTGCAGCGGTTAAAATGGAAGGCCGCGACAATGACCTGCTCCATCGTCTTGGTGACGATGAGCGTATCCCCTTTACGACCGCCCAGCTCGAAAAACTGCTGACCGACTATCAGGGATTCACGGGCAGGGCTGAACAGCAGACCGAGGAATTTTTGCAGCAGGAGGTTGAGCCTGTCCTGCAAAAATACGCAGATCTAGTGGGAACCAGTGATGCACGCCTGAACGTATGAACGGATTTGAACGATTTTTTTCCCTTCCTCCGGATCGAATAGGATATACCAAGCATATCCTGGAGGGGTATGATAATCTTGCGGTGCTTTCCACTGTTTCTGCACAAGAAGGAATTGTTCGAGTCTGGGGGAGTGACCAGAAAAATTACGAGGATGTTGTACAGATAATGACAGAGCTGGGAGCTCAGCCGCTGGCAGCACCTGTATACCAATCTGCAAAGGCGTAACTGCGATTTTTTTCTACCTGTGACACCATGCAAAAGTCTGTGTACATGAAAACGTTTGGCTGCCAGATGAACCTCAGGGATTCCGAAATTATGCGGCAAATGCTGGCAGGAATAGGCTATGCTACCCAGGCAGCAACACCTGAGCATGCTGACCTGGTTGTGATTAACACCTGCAGTGTCAGGGCAAAGGCAGAACAGAAGGTGTACAGTCTTCTTGGTCAGTTAAAAGGAAATGCCACAGATAGTGCCAAGCAGATAGTGGCGGTAACCGGCTGTGTTGCCCAGCAGGAAGGCAGTACCCTTTTCCAGCGTATGCCCCATGTCAACATTGTTCTGGGGACCCAGCAGATCTACCGGCTGGCTGACCTTGTTCTTGCCGCTGAGCAGGAGTCGAGCAGTCATACCCTTGCAACAGGGCTATCCTCTTCCTTTGTAATTCCCGCCTTCCATAAACTCCCCTTCCCTGCTGTCAGTCAGCAGATTACTGACGAGGAACCTCGCCACAAGCGCTTCGTCAACATCATGCAGGGGTGTAACAATTTCTGTGCCTATTGCGTGGTACCATACACCAGGGGTAGAGAAATAAGTCGCCCTCTCGGTCATATACTTGACGAAGCTCAAGCACTGGTTGAAAGTGGAGTAAAAGAGATAACCCTGCTTGGACAAAATGTTAACTCCTACGGTCAGACCAACAGGGTGGCGGACACCCCGGTCACGTTCAGCGATCTTCTTCGCCAGGTAGCCCGGATTTCCGGGCTGCAGCGACTCCGTTTTACCACCTCGCACCCCAAGGACCTGTCACCAGAGTTGATCGGTTGTTTTGATGAGCTCGACATCCTCTGTCCGCAGTTTCACCTGCCTGTTCAGTCTGGTTCAAACGCGGTGCTCAGGAGAATGAACCGCGGCTATACCAGAGAAGAGTACCTGAGCAAAGTGGAACAGCTCCTGGAAAGACGCCCGGAAATGGCGATTGCCACAGATATTATTATAGGCTTTCCCGGAGAGACAGAAGAGGATTTTAGCCTGACCCTGGATCTGCTCCGGCAGGTTCGCTACCACAGCTCATTTTTTTTCAAGTACTCTGACCGCCCTCATACGCCAGCAGCCACATTTCCAGACAAGGTTGAGCCTGCAGTGGCGTCACGCAGATTTCAGGAATTTCAGGAGCTCCAGGATCACATCAGTCTGGAGCGTAACCAGGAATACCTTGGCAAGACCGTCGAGGTCCTTATTGACCAGATTAACCGTAAAGCCAGTACTGCAAATGGCCGTACCCCGACAAACCATATTGTCCATTTCCCGCCGGAGCCGCAGCACAACCAGGGCGACCTTGTCCAGGTTCGTATAACAGGGGCTGGCAGGCACTCTCTCAAAGGAGAAACACTGCCCTGATATTTTTTTTATATATTACATTAACTTTACCCCAATATCCTTCTGCTATAGCGACATGATAGACCTTCACACACATACACTTTTCAGTGATGGCGCCTTGATCCCCAGTGAACATGTCCGCCGGGTCGAACACATGGGATACCGCGCCATTGCCATAACCGATCATGCCGATGCCTCCAATCTCGAGCATCTCCTGACAAACACGGTCCGCGTTGCAGCCGAGTTGAACCAGGTTAACCGCACCAGGCTCATCGTTGGCGTTGAGCTCACCCATGTCCCCCCTTCACAGATACACGCGTTAGCGCGCCAGGCTCGAGCGTTGGGAGCTGAAATCGTTGTCGTCCATGGCGAGACACCTGTGGAGCCGGTGTTACCCGGTACCAATCGAGCTGCCCTTGAAGCAGGCGTTGATATTCTCGCCCATCCTGGTTTTCTTAGCGAAGAGGAGGCGCGCCTGGCAAAGGCCAATCAGGTGGCACTAGAGCTGACCGCCCGCGGTGGCCATAGCCTGACTAACGGTCATGTGGCCAGGGTAGCCGAGCTGGCAGGGGCGACACTCGTGGTCAATGCTGACGCCCATGGCCCCGGTGATTTTCTTACAGCAGAGATGGCACAAAAGGTGGCGCTGGGGGCAGGCTTGTCCCAGGAACGCTATCTGCGCCTGCGCCAGGACATGGCTGCACTTGCAGGCCTTGGGTAGGGACACCGCTGTTTTTGGGGTGCCCTACTCCACTTTTCTTCTTGCCGAGTAGCCCCCATTGTTCTGCCAAAAAATAGCAAAGATGACCTTTTTGCCACAGCAGCTGACGCGTTTTTCTTAGGAGATCATGATGCATAGATTTTGTCTGTTCTCGGGTGGTTCTCTGTTGTTAATTCTTTTTTTCAGTTATGCTTGCCCTGGCTTTTCCGCTGACCTGCCTGACAAGCCCCTGCTGCGCCTTGAGACCGGCAGACATAACGTAGCGATTACACGTATTGACATTGACCGTGAAGAGCGGCTGCTGGTCACCGGCTCTCTGGATAAAACTGTGCGACTTTGGGCCCTGGACAGTGGCAGCCTGCTGCAGACCCTGCGCCTGCCCCTGGGTACCAGTCATGAAGGCAAGGTCTATGCGGTGGCCGTCTCTCCCGATGGCAAGACCGTTGCCGCTGCCGGATACACAGGAAACCCTGAGCAAGGGTATTCTATCTACCTGTTTGCCAGTAGCAGCGGCCGCCTCCTTAGCCGTCTCAGCGGTCTGGAAAAGGCTATTACTGCCCTTGCTTTTTCCCCTGACAGCCGTCTCCTCGCGGCAGGCCTTGGGGGTAAGGGTCTGCGCCTCTACCATAAAAACGGTGAATACTGGCGCTTGGCAGGAACTGACCGCAACTATAGCAATACTCTCTACTGGCTGGACTTTGCTCCCATGACAACAGGCCAGCAATCAGCACGACTGGTAACGAGCTGTCTTGATGGTAACCTTCGCCTCTACAGGGCTGCAACTGACGGTCTCCACCTAGAGAAAAAGAGTATAGCAGGCGGTGGCAAGCATCCCGTTGGGGTGGCTTTTTCCCCAGATGGTAGCCGGATTGCCGTGGGCTATGATGACAGCACAGCCGTAACTGTCCATCATGGCACAAGCCTTGCCCGGCTCTTTGCCGCTGATACCAGCGGGATGGATAATGGTAGTTTGTTAAGTGTTGCCTGGTCGATCGATGGCCGCCAGCTCTACGGAGCAGGGAGGTATAACAGAAAAGGCGTGCATACCATCTGCCAATGGGGAAAGGCGGGTCAGGCGAAGCGGCAAGAGCTGGCATCAGAGGTGTATAATACCATCACAGGCCTGCAGCCACTTGCTGATGGCCGCCTTGTCTATGGCAGTGTTCAGCCGGCCTGGGGCATAGTTGGGAAACATGGACGACCGACAGTGCACCTGCCGGTTATCCCTGATTTCCGGGGCATGGGCCAAACCTTTCGCCTTTCTGCTGATGGGCGCACTCTGGGCTTTACCTATGGGGACAACACCCAGGCAGGCTTTTCCTTGAAGACCCTTGCTCTTGGCACAGAGCTGGGCCTGCAGCCGCCGAGAACAAGCGGCCTTGCCGTTGAAGACTGGAAAAATACTCGCCACCCTACCCTTGATGGCAAAAAACTGCCCCTGGAAAAACATGATCGATCGCGTTCCCTGGCCATAGCCCCAGAGGGCAAGAGTTTCCTTTTGGGTACGAGCTGGAATCTCTACAGCTTTGCTGCTAATGGCAGCCCACGCTGGAAGCGTCCAGTGCCAAGTGTTGCCTGGGCCGTCAACATCTCAGCGGATAGCCGCCTGGCAGCAGCAGCCTTTAGCGATGGCATCGTCCGCTGGTACCGATATAGCGATGGCCGACTGCTGCTCAGCTTCTTCCTCCACAAGAACAGAAAACACTGGGTTGCCTGGACGCCTTCGGGCTACTATGTTGCTTCGCCGGGCGGTGATGAGCTTATTGGCTGGCACCTCAATCATGGCCGTGATCAGGGGGCCAACTTTTTCCCAGCTTCGGGTTTTCGCAAGCAGTTCTACCGCCCGGATGTGGTACGTATGGTCCTGGAAACCCTTGACGAGCAGGAAGCCCTGGAGCAGGCTAACACTCGGGGCAGCCAACATCACGTCGATGTGGAGCAATTGCTGCCGCCGGTGATCCACATCCTTTCCCCTGGGTCGGATAGTGGTTTTTCCCGCAGGGACATGACCCTGCACTACCAGGTGACGACACCTTCTGGTGAACCTGCCACGTCGATCAAAGCCCTGGTGGACGGGGTCGAGGTTGCTGTTAACCAGGACGGCAAAAAACAGGGCAATGGCAGCTTCTCCCTTACCCTGCCAGAGCGGGACTGCCGGGTCTCCCTGATTGCGGTAAACCGGCATGGCACAAGCACCCCGGCAACGGTGCAGCTTCGCTGGGAGGGCAAGAGCCCGGAGCACGCCCTGTCCCTGCCCAGGCTCTACGTGCTTGCCATTGGTGTGAGTAAGTATGATGACCCCTCGTTTAACCTCGAATTTCCCGGCAAAGATGCCCGGGATTTTGCCCGGATTATGGTGGACCAGAAGGGGAAGATCTACCGGGATGTACAGGTTCGTCTGCTTACCGATGCCGAGGCCAACCGCGACGCAGTCAAGGAAGGACTTGACTGGCTGAAAAGGAAAAGCACCAGCCAAGATGTGTCCATCCTTTTTTTTGCCGGGCATGGCATCAATGACCGCAACGGCAACGCCTACTTCCTGTCCAGTGATGCCGGTCCTGATCCCCTGGACAATCGTGGGGTTTCCTACGGGGAAATCAAGGATACTCTCACCACTCTCCCGGGTAAACGGCTTGCGTTTATCGACACCTGCTCTGCCGGGAACGTCATGGCCATCCACCATGGTGGTAACTTGGATCTTACCGCGATTAGCAACGATCTTGCCGCGGTGGAAAACCGGGTGGTAGTGTTTACTGCCTCCTCAGGAGGACAAACCACTCTCAAGAATCGGTCCTCGAATAACGGTGCCTTTACCAGGGCTATGAGAGAAGGGCTGAACGGTAAGGCCAACTATGATGGCAATGCAGTTATCACGGTCAAGGAACTGGGCCTTTATATTTCCGAGCAGGTCAAAAAGCTCACCCAGGGGCGGCAGATCCCGGCTATGATACTCCCCAGAGAGGTGCCTGATTTTCCTCTGGCAGGCAGCAAAAAACAAGGGGACAAGCCAAGTTAACAATCATCTACTACAACACGGGCGCAGCCCCGCAAAGGCAAGGCCCACACCCCGCCTTTTCTCTTGTGCTACTCCTTTTTGTCTGCCGTCTGCGTAGCTGCTGGCGCTGTTTTTTCCTCAGCAGGCAAGGCGTTGCTGTCGACAAAACCTGGCAGATTAGGTGGTGACACTGGTTGTGATCGTGGTTTACCCGTGATATTGGCGAGCCGGCGAACGACCCGGGTGGAAAGGCGTTTGCCCCGGGCAGCAGCACCCTTGATCAGATAGTCGTCCAGATCAATCTCCAGGCTGTTGTACCTGGCCCTGGCCGAGGGCGCCAGGCTGGCCCGCACCCGCACCCCCTCGCCCATGGCAAGAAAGAGGATGGTTGAGCGCTTGTGCTCGTCAAAGAGCCGGTATTCGCGGTTAACAATGAATTTCGGCATGTTGAAGCGTTTGACATAGGTCAGATTTTCCGCACCATTACGGTAGATAAGATTGAACAGCATATTACCGCTGACCACTCCCATCCAGTAGAGGTCACTGCCGATAAACAGTTTTTCTGCAACGCTGACAACTTTATACAACCCGTTTTTGAAGATCAACAGGATGCGGTCATACTCGGAACAGAGCAGTTCCATATCCTTTTTTTGCGTGTCTGCCCTGACCTTGAACCCGACAAACCCCCCTTCCCTTTCATAACCGACCTGGAGGTTTGAGAGCGCAGCCTTGCGGGCGTTGATCTCGCCAAATTCACTGAGCTCGCTCACCCGAGGGTAGGCTGCTCCGTACTTTTCCAGGTTCGTTTTCAGGTAGCTGATGGTAAAGCCGACCATGTCAGCAAGATCACGGGTAATACGCAGAATATCCTTTTCTATGGCCCGGATTTCTTTGTGGTGACGGTTGATATCAAAACGGGAAATCCTGCGAATCCTGATCTCCAGGAGCCGTTCCACATCCTCTTTGCTAATCTTGCGCTGGAGTTCCTCGGCAAAAGGCGCCAGTGACTGGCGTACAGCGCTGACCACGGCCCTGTAGTTAATCTGCTCTTCAATCTCCTTGTAGAGCCGCTCCTCAATAAAGATCTGCTCCAGTTTGCGGGCGTGCAGTTTTTCCTCGAGCCGGCCAAGCTCGATTTTCAACTCTGTTTCGAGATCTGCGACGAGCCGGTCGGTGTTGTGCCGCAACACCTCCTCAACGGCCATCTGCCGTGGCATATTATCAAAGATCAGTACCAGGTTGGGGCTGATGGAGACCTCGCAATCAGTAAAGGCATAGAGCGCATCAATGGTTTCATCAGCGTGAATACCCCGCGGCAGCTTGATCTCCACCTCGACGTTTTCCGCGGTATAATCATTAATGGAGGCGATCTTCAGTTTACCGGCCCGGGCCGCCTTTTCCACTGACTCTATGAGTCCCTGGGTGGTAATGTTGTAGGGCAGCTCCCGGACGATAATGGTCTTCTGGTCCGCCTCTTCAAGACGGGCCCGGCAGCGAATACGGCCGTTGCCGTGATCATAGTCGCTGACATCGGTGATGCCGCCCCGGGGAAAGTCGGGATAGAGGGTGAAATCACGGCCCTCCAGGTAATCAATCTGTGCCTGGAGCAGCTCACAGAAGTTGTGGGGCATAATTTTCGTTGCCATGCCCACGGCAATGCCTTCGGCGCCCAACAGCAGCAGCAGCGGAATCTTTGCCGGCAGAACCACCGGTTCACGCATACGGCCGTCATAGGAGTCAACATACTCGGTCAGATCCTTGTTAAACAGGGTCTCCCGCGCTAAGGGGGTAAGTCGGCACTCGATGTAGCGGGCTGCTGATGCCTGGTCGCCGGTAAAGATGTTGCCAAAGTTTCCCTGGCGGTCAATGAGGTACTCCTTATTGGCCAGGTTGACCAGGGCTGCAAAGATCGACTGGTCACCATGGGGATGCAGCTTCATGGTCTCCCCGACAACGTTGGCCACCTTGTGAAAACGGCCGTCATCCATGTTGTAAAGGGTCTGCAGTAACCGGCGATGCACCGGTTTCAACCCGTCATTGATATCCGGGATGGCCCGTTCACGGATCACATAGGAGGTGTAATCCAGAAAATTTTCATCAAAGAGTTGGTGCAGTTTACCGGCCTGCCGTTCTTTCTGCTCGTTCATACTTCCGGCCTCAAGGTAAGGTGCTCCATGATATACTGGCGGCGTTCCGGGGTGTTCTTGCCCATGTAAAAGCTGAGCACCCTGCTCACCTCGCTGAGATTGTCGATACGTACCTGTTGAAGGCGCATCTCCTTGCCAATGAACTGTTTAAACTCAGGCGGGCTGATCTCGCCAAGCCCCTTGAACCTGGTCATCTCGACGGTCTTGTCGGAACGGGACAGCGACTTCAGCTCGCGGCTGGCTTCGGTCTTCTCTTTTTCCGAGTAGCAGTAACGCGTCGCCTTTTTGGTGCGCACCCTGAAGATCGGGGTTTCGAGGATGTACACATGGCCCAGCTTGATGAGCGGCTCAAAGTAGTGGAGAAAAAAGGTGAGCAGCAGATTACGGATATGCAGCCCGTCGACGTCAGCGTCCGTGGCCAGGATAACCCGGTCAAAACGCAGATCCGCAATGGAATCCTCAATATTGAGCGAGCGCATCAGCGCGTACATTTCATCATTTTTGTAGAGCAGGTCGAGGCGCTGACCAAAGACGTTCATGGGTTTGCCCTTGAGCGAGAACACTGCCTGGGTCATGGGGTCGCGGGCCGAGACAATCGAGCCGGCCGCTGACTGGCCCTCGGTGATGAAGATCATATTCTCCCGGCCTGGCCCCGAGGGTTTGTTTCTCGACGGGTGATACTTGCAGTCCTTGAGCTGGGGGATCTTGATGGCCACCTTCCTGGCATTGACCTTGGCCTCGCGACGTACGGTCTGCAGCTCCCGCCGAACCCGTTCGTTGCGCTGAACCTTGTCCATGAGAACATCGGCTGATTCCGGGTACATGTACAGGTGATTAGCCACTGTCTCCCGTACCGTGTTGACAATCCAGGAACGAATTTCAGTGTTGCCCAGCTTGTTTTTGGTCTGGGACTCAAACACCGGTTCCTGAACCTTGACGGCAAGGGTGCCGACAATGCCGTCCCGGACATCCTGGCCGGAAAACTTCTTGCCACTGAACTCGTTAACCCCTTTGAGGATGCCCTCACGAAAGGCAGAGAGGTGCGTGCCGCCTTCGCTGGTATAGGTGCCATTGACAAAACTGAAGTATGATTCGCCGTAATCATCGGTATGGGTGAAGGCAAACTCCAGGGTCTTGTCTTTCTGATAGATCGGCGGATAGAGCTGTTTGTCAGTACTCTGCCGATCGAGCAGGTCGAGCAGGCCCTTGTCGCTGTGGTAGCTGGTCTCCCCGAGCTGCAGGGTAAGCCCGGCATTAAGGTAGGCGTATCTCCACAGCCGTTCTTCAATGTATTGAAGATCAAAGGTGAACGCATCAAAGAGTTCGCGGTCCGGGACAAACTCCACCAGGGTGCCATCTGCTTCACTGCTCTTCCCCTCCTCCTCGTTGAGCAGGCGTCCCTGGGCAAACTCAGCGCGTTTGTAGTGACCATCACGAAAGGCGCAGACCGTAAAACTGGTAGACAGGGCATTGACGGCCTTGGTGCCTACCCCGTTGAGCCCCACTGAAAACTGAAAGACCTCGGTGTTGTACTTGGCGCCGGTGTTTATGGTCGAAACGCAGTCCACTACCTTGCCCAGGGGGATTCCCCGGCCATAGTCACGGATACGGCAGCGGCCATTTTCGTCAATCTCCACCTCGATGCGCTTGCCATAGCCCATGATGTACTCGTCCACGGCATTGTCAATGACCTCTTTGACGAGGATGTAGATGCCATCGTCAGGATGGGAGCCATTCCCAAGACGGCCGATGTACATGCCGGGGCGCTTGCGGATATGCTCGAGGGAGCTGAGGGTCTTGATCTTGGATTCGTCGTACTGATGGGCAGAAGAGGTTGGCATATGAACAGATAAGGTGTTTAATGAGTTGTCTACAAGGGGTTAGAGAACGTCTGCACCAGGCCCCTCACTCCATGAGGTGTACCCGTTCGCAGTCAGGGCAGATCCAGGTGGGGCCATTGCTGATCCCCCAGCGGTTGTCGGCAAAACACTCCGGGCAGATCTGAAACCCGCACTGGCAGCTCCAGCAGAACGGCGGTTCCTTGCTGCAGCAGTGGCAGCGAAAAGATTTTCGCCGGCGTCGGCGTTTACCTGCGTTCATGCTTACGCTCCGGCAGGCAGCAGTTTGGCTTCAAGCCAGGAAAGATACGGGGCAGCGCCGTCAATGATCGGTGTCACCAGAATTTCCGGGACCTCATAGGCATGGAGGCCGGTGATCTGTTCCTCAAGCCGGGGAAAAAGATCGCTTCTCGACTTTATCGTCAGGAGGTACTCGCTGTCATCTGCTACCTTGCCCTTCCAGCGGTAGAACGAGCGGCAGGAGGTTATCTGGACACAGGCGGCAAGCCGCTCGTCAACAATACAACGGGCAATTTTTTCAGCGTCTTGCTGGGAGGCAACAGTGGTCATGACCTGAATGTAGTTCATTTTCCTCTCTTTTTCTTCTCTCTTCAGCCCATACCAGGCCTGGGCTGTCTTCATCGGGCCGGGCGGCTCGCTCTTTTCTCAAGGCATTATGGATTATTTTCTGAAAAAAGAATATGGTAGAGCAACAATACTCCAACCTGTAAAATCTTGCCATGCTCTTTGTCGTAGACGTAGGTAATACCCACACGGTATGCGGTATCTTTAACGGCGAGCAGCTGCTCGGTTCCTACCGGCTCACCTCAGAGCTCAACCGCACCACAGACGAACTGGCGTTGCGTTATCATAGCCTTTTTCAGTTGCAAAACCTGCGCCCCGAACTGATTAGCGGATGTATCATTGCCTCGGTGGTGCCACCCCTGGAGACCAGCTGGTACACCTTTGCCCGCCGGTACTTTGGCAACCTGCAGCAGGATCCCCTTCTGGTCAACCATCGGATGGACACCGGTATCACGGTTGCCACCGAATATCCCGAAGAGGTGGGCGCTGACCGGATCGTCAACGCTGTTGCCGCCTGGCAGCACTTCAAGGACAACCTCATCGTCATTGATTTTGGCACAGCCATCACCTTTGACTGCGTTGACGCCCGCCGCAACTACCTGGGTGGCACCATCCATCCCGGCATCGGTATTTCCCTGGATGCCCTGGCCATGCGCACCGCCAAACTGCCCCGGGTAGATATCACCTCCAGGCCGGAGCAGGTGATTGGTACCACAACCATCAAGGCTATCCATTCCGGGATACTCTATGGTTTTGGCGGACTGGTGGACAAGATGGTTGCCCTGCTTGCCAGAGAGATAACGCCAACCGCTCGTGTCTGCACGGTCGCCACCGGGGGAATGGCACCGGTGATTCAGCCATACACCACCAGTATTGACCATGTCGACCAGATGCTGACATTGAACGGCCTGCAGATCATCTTTAACCGGATCTGCAATCATGACTAACCGCCCCACCCTGCCGCCGCCGCTCAGACGCGGTGACTGCCTGGGCCTGTTTTCCCCTGCAAGCCCGGTCCGGCAACCGAGGGTGCAGGAGCAGGCAACCCGCATACTCAAGGAGATGGGCTTTACCGTGAAACTGGCTGAACAACGGCCAGGGCCCTGCGAGTATCTCGCCGGTGACGACCAGTGGCGCGCCGACAACCTGATGCGGTTGTGGATGGATACCGCTGTCAAGGGGCTGGTCGCCATCAGGGGCGGTTATGGTTGCCAGCGGATGGTCGATCTTCTTGATCTCGATGCCCTGCGAAGCACTCCCAAACGAATGATCGGCTTCAGTGACGTGTCTGTGCTGCTCAATGTGCTGGCCGACCGTGGCCTGGTTACCCTGCACGGCCCGGTACTGACCTCCCTGCCGACCATCACCGACAACTCCAGACAGCGTTTTTTGACAGCGCTGACAGCTGAGCCCCAAGACCTGCAGCTGCGGCAATGCCTGGAGGTGCTGCGGCCAGGAACTGCCAGGGGCAGGCTCCTGGGGGGCAACCTCACAACCCTGGTCCACCTCATCGGTACCCGCCATGAGCCGCGCTGGGATGGTGCCCTCCTGCTGCTCGAGGATACCGGTGAAGCGCTGTATCGCCTTGATCGCCTCCTGACCCAGCTGCAAATGACCGGCATCCTCGCCCGGCTTGCCGGTGTTCTCCTGGGGACCTTTGACCTGGGGCCCGACGATACCGTCGGCAACCTGCGCCTGCAGGAGGGTGTCTGGCAAAGGGTCCTCGAACTCACTGATCATTGCCCGGTCTGGGGAAATTTTCCCAGCGGCCATCTTACGGAGAACTGGTGTCTGCCACTGGGCATGGAGGCAACCATGGACAGTCGCGCCGGCCAGTTGCTGTTTCACCCTCAATCCGTCGACAACCAGTGAACAGTATGCTCAGAAAATATCTGCTCACCGCATTGGCAGTTGCCCTGGTCATCCTTCTGCTGGCGTTTGCAGCGCTGCCCCTCTTGTTTGCCCGCTCCTGCATGCAGGGTACCACCTTCATGACCATGGCGCTTCTCTGGGTGTCTCTTGGGGTTGCCGTTCTGACGCCGATTCTTGTCCTGATTGTCCGCACGGTCTGGTTTTTTCCCGGCAGCGGCCAACCCCTGGCCAAGGAGACCCTTATGGCCATGCTCATGGAGGTCAATGCCCTTGATGCCCCGGTCAGGGCTGTCCGCAAACGAAAGAAACTCCTCATAGGCTGGCGTTTTGACGAGCCACGCTGGAGTGAGCTCATGCACGCTGCCGGCGTCAACCAGGTCTATGAACTGTGGCTGGACTTTGATGAGCCCAGGCGGACCGTCACCATGAAGGACATGGTGCGCCGTTTCAGGTTTACGCCGGCAACGCAAAAATCCCGGCAGGGGAGAATCTCCCGAGGCCGGCCCATCTTCAAGGTCACCGGCAACCTGGAACAGGGAATGCAGTTCTTCAAGGAAACCGGGCGGTTTCAGTACACCTTTGCTCCCCAGGAGCTCAAGTCGCCGGTGATGGCCATGATCCTCAATAACGGCTGGAACGTTCGCTTTACCCTGTAGCCTGGCAGCGTTCGGCCAGCTGTTGTTGAATAAAGCGGACAGCAGCGGGTAAATCCTCTGCTGCCAGTGCAGGCTGCAGGTGCTGTTCCGGGCCGATATACTGCCAGTCACCCCGGCCATATCCGGTGAGCACCAGAATGGGGGTTGCCCCGACAGCAGCGGCGCAGCGAAGATCTGACCAACGATCTCCCACCACAAAAGATTGCCCCAGATCTAGATGCATCTCCCTGGCTGCCTGGAGCAGCATACCAGGTTTGGGTTTACGGCAATCACAGGTTGTACGATATTTTTCCTGCTTGGCCTCAGGGTGGTGGGGGCAGACGTACAGCCCGTCAATATGGGCGCCTTCTGCGGCGAGCAGTCGTTGCATCTCAGCATGCACCTCGGTGAGCAGCTCCTCTGGAAAGTACCCCCGTGCCAGACCAGACTGGTTGGTGACCACCACCACTGGTACCCCGGTCGTGTTGAGCGCTCGAATCGCTGCCCCAGCACCGGGCAGCAAGTGAAACCTGGAGATATGGTTGATATAGCCCATCTGCTCGTTGATGGTGCCGTCGCGATCAAGGAAGACTGCCGGTTTCAGGGCTTGGATCTCCATGCTTAAACCTCCTCCAGGCAGCGGTACAGCGTGGCAAGAACTTTCTCCGGGGTGATCCTGACCATACAGTTGAAATGCTTTTCCGGGCACTCCGGCTTGAGACAGGGGCTGCAGTCCAGCTCTTCACGGATAACAGCGGCGTTGTTGCTGAACGGCCCGGTGGTGACCGGGTTGGTGGAGCCAAAAATCGCTACAGAGGGACGGTGCAGGGCTGCAGCCACATGCATCAGGCCGGAATCGTTGGTGACAAAGCAGTCACATTGGTCAATATGGGCCATGGCCGCCAGCAGCGTGGTCCGGCCGGTGAGATCCAGGACCCGGCTGGCCGGGAGGTTTGCTCCTATTTCCGCTGCTGCCGCATGGTCTGTACCGGTGCCAAAGATCACGACACTACCATCCATCTCCTCAATGACCAGGCCGGCCAGGGCTGCAAACTGTGCGGCTGGCCAGCGCTTGGCCGGCCCATAGGCGGCACCGGGGTTGAGCCCCACCACAGGGCCGCTGCGGCCATAACCCGCACGCAGGGCAGCCACGGCAGCTGCAGCTGCCTGTGTCTCCTGTGCCGGCAAAAACAGCTCCAGCTCGTTACTGCCCGGTGGGATGCCCAAGCCTTGAACCAGGGCCTGATAGTAGTGGACCTGGTGGGTGTGCCTGTGCTCTTTTGGCCGCGCTATGCCATGGCTGAGGAGCAGGCCCCGGCCATCAGTGGTAAAACCGCCCCGGGCAGGTATACCGGCCAGTCTTGCTATCACAGCGGCCTCAAAGGCATTCTGCAACAGAATGGCAGCCGCAAAGCCCTGGTGACGGAGGCCGAGCCCCAGCTTAATGATCCCTGCCACTCCCCGGTGCATACCGTGTTTGTCATAGGTGATAATCCGGTCAATCCGGGGACTGGCGCGGAACACATCCGCGACCCAGGGATGGGCCAGTAGGGTAATCTCGGTGTCAGGATAGAAGGCCCGGATAGAGCGCAGCGCCGGTGTCGTCATAACGGCATCACCGATCCAGTTGGTGGAGCGGATCAACAGCTTGCGTGGATGTTTGGGAAAGGCGGTCATCTCAGTGGTACTGCCCTTCCAGCTCTGCCAAATGACTGGCAGCAAAAGCAATACCGGGGTCGAGCTCCAGGGCAACCCGATACTGGGTCATGGCCTCCTGGGCCTCTCCCAGCAATTCAAGGTTGAGCCCCAGGTTGGCGTAGTCAATGGCTGACACCGGGTTCAGCTCTATGGCCCGTTGAAAATGCCTGGCCGCCTGCCGATGGTCGCCAAGCTTGAAATAGCAGACCCCAAGTGTATTGTGGAGGTCAGGGCGTTCCTCATCGACAGCAAGTCCCTGTTGCAGGGTGACAACTGCCTGGTCAAAGCGTTGCAGATCGCGGAGACAGGCACCGTGATAGGAGTGAATATAGGGGAGGTCCTCTGGATCCGGACTGCTGGCCAGGGCCTGGGCAAAATGGGACAGGGCTGCCTCGGTCTGTTCCTGTGCGTAAAGCATCTGACCACGATAAAAGGCAAGATAATAGGCACCAGGGAGGATGGACTGCATCTGGTCGAGCTTGGCCTCAAGCTCTCTGCCCCTGAGCAGCTCTGCCGCCAGTTTAGCGGCAAAGAGCGCTGCCCTGCCGCCGCTGGCACGTTCCCGGAAATGAGCACCGGGAATGCTCGTATACAGGGCAGGCACCTGCAGCTGCCCGTGCGTGACGTCCATGCAGTAGATCTCCATGCCAATGGCTGCCAGCGCCCGCTGACAGCTATGGATCTCTTCGTACATATCCGGAGCACTGATGGACACAAGGCTGTCCATGTCGCAGAAAACCCCGGTGTCGAGGATATGCCTGACCTCTTCCAGGGATGCGGGCTTGGGCAGACCGCTGGCCACATAGTTGGAGCCCGAGTTGAAATCACCGGCCAGCTGGGCCACCTCTGTCAGGGCCCGAATCAGGGCCTTGTTGGGGTCAGGGGTTGTGCCGGCGGTGTAGACAATCTCTGATTGTTGCGGAAAGGTCACCGGGTCCCAGGCCAGGGCAGCCACCGTGGGAATACCGGTGTTCAGGGTAAAGTCATTGAGGTAGAGTTCAATGCCGTTGTTGATAAAGGCGTTAATCAGCTGGACCGCCACGGGATCCTGCACACTCTTGAGAGCAATGGCCGGGGTCTCCAGGCGTTCTTTTGTGACCAGGGCGCAGACATGACGTTCAACCACCTCGCTGATTCCCTGCAGTGCTGCCTCTTCATAGGTATTGCCCGCTGAGGGACCGTTAAACTCGTTGATGGCAAAAAACCAGGAGAACGGCAGCAGCAGGTCCTGGTTGTCACTGAGCCGGGTTGCCCAGGTCCAGCGCATGGGCAACCCGGCCAGGAGACGGTCAAGATCACCGACCGGCAGGTTCTCGTCATGCACTGACTGGAGAAGCAGCTCCAGTGAAGGTAGAGGATAGCCGCCATCACGCATGGCTGCGTAATCACCAACCAGGAAGTTGTCCGGATTTTTGATGAAGCTGAAAAAGCTGAAGCGTTCTGCCAGCTCCATACAGGCACTGGCCATGGACTGCTCCGGTGTGGACCCCTTGCCCATCTGTTTTTTTGTGCCAATGACCTCACGGGCGTCCTGGCCGCAGACGCTGAAGTACACCGGGATGCCCAGTCTGCCCGAATCAATGCGCTGCACCTCTTCGAGGATGCGCAGGTCAAGCTTTTGCAGGCGGTCGAGTAACCGGGTAACGGTCTCCTCAGGAGACAGGGCCTTGTCCTGGTCGCGGGTATAGGTTTTCCGGCAGCTTTTCAGCCGCACTGTTCTCTGTTGCATGGATGCTCTGCGCAGGTATGAGATAACGGGTAGAACAGCTCTGGTCTTCCCCTGTTTTGTCAGAGTGCCCGGTAGCTGGCAGCGACCTCGGCAACGCGTTGCTGCCAGGAGCTGCCATGCCCGGCAAGGATCACCGTGTGGGCAGTTGTACCCGGTTCAAGAAAAATGTCAAGCCGGGGAATCGGCAGGGCAGCCCCGAGTCGGTCCGGCCACTCGATGATGCAGAGCCCGGGCGCCCCGATAAACTCCAGCAGGCCGGCATTCTCGACATCGTCGATGCCGTGCAGCCGGTAAAGATCCATGTGCCGCAGGGTGAGACGGCCGACATACTCATGCATCAGGCTAAACGAGGGACTGCAGACGTTCTGCTCTTCATCAACATCGAGCATCCGCGCAACGGCCTGGGTCAGGGTGGTCTTGCCAGCGCCAAGATCACCGTGGAGCAGCAGCACATCACCGGACTCGAGCTGCGGAGCAAGCACCCCGGCAAACTGCTCCAGGGCGTCGAGCCCTGCTATGCTGAGCTGTTCGCGGTTCATCAGCTTCCCCCTGTCTGTCCTGGAGCTCCCAGATACCCGAGTATTGCCAACCGTGCCATGCTCTTGATTCCCTTTTCCCGTTTATGGACAACAATTGTCATTGCACAGATTAACCTCGATGGTGACATGGGACAGAGACTTAAAGCCACGCAGTAAACGTTTATAGTGCTCAGTTGGCTGTGGACAGCCGGTTACCAGGGAGATAATGGCTGCATAGTCATTGGAACCTATTTTCCATATATGGCAATCAGACACTTTATTGTCCGAGTCACTCTCAATAGCGTGTTGAATCCTGTCCTGATAGTCAACATTGATACTTGCGTCTAACAGGATAGGACTTGTCTGTCCCAGTAACTTACAGGCCCAGCGAGCAATAATAGCCGCACCGATAACACCCATAACCGGGTCGAGCCAGTTCCATCCTAAAACGCTACCTGCCAACAGGGCGACGATCGCCAGGAGCGAGGTCAGGGCATCTGCGAGTACATGAAAATAGGCTGACTGTAAGTTATGATCATGATGATGGTTTTTATGGTGATCGTGGTGATGATCGCCCTTCAGTAGGAGTGCACAGCCGATATTGACCAGTAATCCAAGAGATGCAACCAGGATAGCCTCGGTAAAGTGAATTGTTTGTGGACTGAATAGTCGTTGTACTGATTCAATCAGCATAAGCAGAGCGACAACCGCTAACGCTATTGCACTGGTAAACCCGCCAAGAACATTTACCTTGCCGGTGCCAAAGGAATACCTTTTGTTGTTTTTATGTTTATCAGCATAATAATAGGTGAAAACAGCAATAACAAATGCAGCCACATGGGTTCCCATGTGCCAGCCATCTGCCAACAAGGCCATTGACCCATACACACTGCCGGCAATAATTTCCACAACCATTGTAACGGCGGTGAGGATAAGAACATACCGTGTCCGTTGTTCGCCCTGTTCATTGACCACATGGTACTCATGGCAATGTTGCCAGTTTTCCAGCTGATACCTATGCATGAAATACCCCCTTATTGCCTGTGCCTGTCTGTCACTGCCCCTGCCACCAGGTATCGATAAACTGCATGGGCCCGTAGTACAGGGGCAGGGTCTGTGGATAGCGGAGACCAGCCCGGAAACCGAACCGGTAAGCATCCAGGTACCAGTTGGGCACCACATAGTAGCCATACCAGAGCACCCGGTCCAGGGCCCTGCAGGCGGTGACCAGCTCCTCTCTGGTGGTGGCGTAGACCACCTCCTCCACCAGGGCGTCCACCACCGGATCATTGATACCGGCAAGGTTACGAGAACCCTTGTGCGTCGCTGCGTCGCTGCCCCAGAAATCCCGCTGCTCATTGCCCGGTGACTGTGACTGGCCAAATACCCCGACCACCATATCAAAATCAAAGGAGCGCACCCGGTCGGTATACAGGGCGGCATCCACGGTCCGGTAGTCCACTTCAATGCCCAGCTTGCGCAGATTGGCGGCATAGGCTGCCATAACCCGTTCAAAGCTGCTGTTGGCCAGGAGAATGGAAAACTTGAAGATCCGGCCGTCCTGGTGGGTCAGTTTGCCATCCCTGACCTGCCAGCCCCTGGCCTTCAGGAGTCTGCTTGCCTGGCGCAGGTTGGTGCGCAGACTCGAAGGCGCTGTGGTGACCGGTGGTGTCAGCGGTGTTGTAAACACCTCTTTGGGCAGACTGCTGCGAAATCGCTCAAGAAGGGCCAGCTCTTTGCCCTTGGGCAAACCAGTGGCTGCCATCGCTGAATTAGCGAAAAAGGAGGTGGTGCGTTTGTACTGCCCATAGAACAGCGAGGCATTGGTCCACTCAAAATCAAAGGCCAGACCAAGGGCCTTGCGCACGTCTCGATCAGCAAAGAGCTGGTTGCGGGTGTTGAAGACAAAGCCCTGCATCCCGGCCGTGTTGCGATGGGGAAAGGCTTTTTTGAGCAGTTCTCCGTTAGCAAAGCGGCGGCCAGTCAGATCGCGCTGCCACTGTTTGGCAATAGTGACATTGAGAAGATCAAACTCCCCGCTCTTAAAGGCCTCCAGGCTGACGACCGGGTCCTTGAAATACTTTATGGTGATGCCTGTAAAGTTAAACTGTTTTCTCCGGGTTGGGTGGTCAATAGCCCAATATTTGGTATTTTTTTTGTATTTTATTGTTTTACCGTTAATCACCTGGTCCACCACATAGGGACCAGAACCCACAGGTGGATGGGCAAACGAGGTGGCCTGGTTAAACCCGTACTGTTGAAAGTATGCCCGGCTGACAATCGGCAGCTGTGCGGCAATCATGTGCAGTTCTCGGTTGACCCGGCTGAAGTTGAAGCGGATCTTTCGGGTGTCGAGGATGTCGGCACTGGCAATATCCTTAAAGTAGATCTGATAAAAGGGATGTGCGTCCTTGCCCTTGAGGGTTTCCAGAGAGTAGCGCACGTCTTCAGCGGTTACCGGGCTGCCATCGGAAAAGCAGGCCCGCTCGTCAAGGGTGAAGACCACTGCGCGATGGTCTTGGGTCAACTCGATATCTTTGGCGAGGAGCCCATACATGGCAAAAGGCTCGTCCAGGCTGCTGACGGCCAGGGTTTCAAAAACATAGTGCTCCATACCTCTAGCGGCAACGCCCTTGAGGGTAAAGGGATTGAGCTTGTCAAAGCTGCCCTGACTGTGCAGGATCAGTTCGCCTCCGGAGACTGCCTCTGGCGAGGTATAGGCAAACCGCTGGAACCCCTTTGCATACTTGAGGGTGCCATCCAGGCTGACGCCATGAGCGGCATGGCCCGAAGATGCGGCGATCAGTCCTGTCAACAGCCCGCAGAGCACTCCGAGAACGTTCATCGTATCTCCTGGTGATGGAAGCAGAAAAAATACCGTAACTCCTCCCAGCATACCCTACTTGTCCGCAGTGCTCAAGCGCCTGCAACCAGGTAAAATGATTGACGCCGCAGGTGACGCCGTGTAAAACAACGCTCTCATCCCTTTAACCTGTGTACCCCTGGTTCCCCTGTTCAGCTTTTTACGCGACACCCCTTCAGGAACCGGCATACAGACAACAGCGAGGAAGACCCATGGGACAGACCATTGCCCAAAAAATATTTGCTGCGCACCTCCGCGGCAAGCCAACGCCAGATAATATGGTACTGGATATCGACGTGATCATGTGCCACGAGATCACAACCCCCATCGCCATCATGGACCTCATGGAAAAGGGCCTTGACCGGGTCTGTGATCCGAACCGGATCAAGGCGGTTATCGATCACGTCACCCCGGCCAAGGACTCAAAGACAGCCACCCAGGCGAAGATCATGCGTGAATGGGCACGCCGCCATGGCATCAAGGACTTTTTCGATGTCGGTCGCAACGGTGTCTGCCACGCCCTGTTTCCTGAAAAAGGATTCATCCGTCCGGGAACCACCGCAATCATGGGCGATTCCCACACCTGTACCCACGGCGCCTTTGGCGCCTTTGCCGCCGGTGTTGGCACCACAGATCTGGAAGTGGGCATCCTCAAAGGTGTCTGCGCCTTCCGCAGACCCAGGTCATTGAAGATCGAGCTGACAGGGACGCTCGGCAAGGGGGTGGTTGCCAAGGATGTCATTTTAAGTATTATCGGTGAGATAGGAGTCAACGGCGCCACTGATATGATCATCGAGTTCTGCGGGCCAGTGGTCGAGGCCATGAACATGAGCTCCCGGATGACCCTGTGCAACATGGCGGTCGAGGCCGGCGGCACCTCGGGTATCTGTCCGCCAGACCTGGTCACTGCTAACTATCTGTGGCCGTTCATCAACAAGGAGTATGCATCCCCGCAAGCGGCAGCCAATGACTTTGCCAGGTGGCATTCAGATCCTGATGCTACCTATGAGCGGCATATCCACCTTGATGTGTCAGCCCTGGCGCCCAGGGTAACCTACGGCTACAAGCCCGATAATGTCAAGGATGTGACAGAGATGGAAGGCACCCCCATTGACCAGGTCTATATCGGTTCCTGTACCAACGGCCGGATCGAGGATCTCCGCGAGGCGGCCACCCTGCTCAGGGGAAAAACCATCGCCTCCACGGTTCGCGGCATTGTCACCCCGGCCACTCCGGATATTTACAGCCAGGCCCTTGCCGAGGGACTTATCAAGATTTTCATGGACAGTGGTTTCTGCGTGCTCAACCCCACCTGCGGGGCCTGTCTCGGCATGAGCAGCGGCGTCCTTGCCGATGGAGAGGTCTGCGCCTCCACCACCAACCGCAACTTTAACGGCAGAATGGGCAAGGGCGGTACTGTCCACCTGATGAGCCCCATGAGCGCGGCTGCCGCTGCAATCACCGGCACGATTACCGACCCCCGCCCCTTTCTTGACCAGGCAACCCAGGAGGCGACGCAATGAGCACGAAAACCTTTGGCGGTCCAGTCCTCTTTCTTGACCGCGACGATATCAACACCGACGAGATCATCCCGGCCAAGTACCTGACCGAGATCAGCAAAATGGCGCTCAAGCCGCACCTGCTCGAAGACCTCTATTTCGAGGACGGCAGTTTTGATCCCGCCTCCAAAGAGATGCTGGAGGCGCGCGTGGTTGTCACCCGCTCCAACTTTGGCTGCGGTTCATCGCGTGAACACGCGGTGTGGGCCCTTGAGGTCAACGACATCAACCTCGTCATCGCCTCGGGATTTGCCCGGATTTTTCGGCAGAACATGTTCAACTGCGGTATCCTTGCGGTGGAACTCTCCCCGGACGAGCTCGACCGCCTGTTTGCCCTGACCGGCAAGGTGACCATCAGTGTCGATCTCGACAACGAAACCCTGAGCGCTGGCAGTGACAAGGCTGCCGAGCCCCTGGTCTTCTCCTTTTCCCTCAACGGCTTTGACAAGGATCTGGTCAGCGCCGGCGGCTGGCTGGCCTATGCCAACGCCAACTACTGACCTGCGGAGCAACAACAGAGCTGCCATGGACCCCGTGTTTGCCGAGCGGATTGCCGCTGTACCCAAATCGTTTATCCGGGAAATCCTCAAGGTTACCCTCAGGCCCGAGATCATCAGTTTTGCCGGCGGCCTGCCCAACCGCGACCTCTTTCCGGTGGCAGCCCTGCAGCGGGCTGCCAGCCAGATCTTTGCGGAAGCGGGCCAGGATATCCTCCAGTACGCCAGCAGTGAAGGCTACCTGCCCCTGCGCGAATATATTGCCGAGCGCTACCGCAGCCACCAGGGTCTTGTTGTTGCTGCCGACAATATCCTCATCACCACCGGCTCCCAGCAGGGACTCGACCTGCTAGGCAAGGTCCTGGTCAATGAGGGTGACGGCGTTGCCATTGAGGAGCCTGGTTATCTCGGCGCTATTCAGGCCTTTGCCCTGTATCGCCCGCGATTTCTGCCAATTCCCCTGACCGATGAAGGGCTCGAGGTGGAACGACTTGCAGTAGCCTTGCAAGATCAGTGCCCCAAACTGCTGTACACGGTTGCCAACTTTCAGAACCCGGCAGGCATCTCCTCTACCGAGGCCAACCGTCGGCAGGTTGCAGCGATCCTCGCTGATTCGGGCTGTTGGCTGATCCAGGATGACCCCTATGGTGAGCTCCGCTTTTCAGGAACCCCTGCCCCGAGCTTTGCCAGCCTGCTCCCGGACCAGACCGTTCTCCTGGGCTCTTTCTCCAAGACGGTTGCCCCCGGGTTGCGCCTGGGCTGGCTGGTGGCACCGCCCCACCTGATGGCCAAGCTGCTCATTGCCAAGCAGGCCGCTGATCTGCATAGCGACACCCTGGCCCAGCGGCTTCTCCACCGGTTTCTCCTGGATAACGATCTGGATCAGCATATTGCCACCATCACTGAGGTGTATGGCCGCCAGAAGGCAGCCATGGTCGAGGCCCTGGCCATGTACCTCCCGGGAATCCACCACACCAACCCGGATGGAGGTATGTTTCTCTGGCTGACCCTACCGCAGTCGCGCTCTGCCATGGACCTCTTTCACCGGGCCATCGACGGCAATGTCGCCTTTGTTCCCGGGGCACCGTTCTATACCAGGAAGGCAGGTGACAATACCCTGCGGCTCAACTTTTCCTGTGTGGATACCGCCACCATTGCCGAGGGGATCAGGCGGCTGGCTGCCGCCTATGACGCGACCACCTAGAGGGAGACAGCGGTGTTACCCTGCACGTCCTGCTGAAGGCGGGCAAACAGCCGGGGTGACAACCGCGAGTTATGGTCAAAGTCAGCCATCAGTTCCATGCCGGGAACCACAGCGCGACACACCGGGATATCGAGATCAGCCCGGGTGAGATCGACATAGGCCGGCATCCGGCCGCTTGCCGCAAGTGCTGTTTCAAGCAGGGCAAGATCACCACTGAAGCTGCCGGTTGAGAGGTCTGGCAGGTCTTCGAGGACGCAGACCGGCAGCCCTTCCGGAGCAGGACGGCCCGGCGGCCCCCAGGGGTAGGGATACGGCACCTCGAGCATGGCGGAAAAACATGCCTCAGGGCCGTGTAAACCGGCAGCCGCCCCCTTGACGACCTGCCCCTCCGGACCAAGCACAAAGGCACGGTAGCACGGCACCCCAAGCTCTGGGGTAATATCTTCAAAAAACACCGCAATGCCCCGCCGGGCAAAGTCATCAAGCAGTGCTGCCCGCTGACCATCCCGTGACTCCAGACGAAAACAGCGCCTGGTGTTGTGGGGGGTGACGCTCTCGGCATCACGTTCGATAACCTCGAGCAGGGCTGTGACCCGGGCGCGATCCATGTCCAGTCCTGCGCCAAGACCGGTGGAGCCCAGGCCGCTGCACAGGGCGGGCTCGTCCAGGTTGGCGAGAAGAAAGACAAACTGGGCCGGCACCAGCACTGGGGAGCCATCAGGATACGTCCCCCTGACCCAGTGGAGTATCTGGTCGCTGTCCGGTACTTCGAGGGGCAGTGACGCCGGTGCCAGGGCCTCGTGGCGCACCGACGAGTAGCGGGCCCGTACCAGGGACAGGGGTGTCCTGTACGCCAACGCTCCTGCCGGCCCGATACTGGCCCAGCTTGAAAAGCGCTCGCAGATCTCCATCAGCAGCCCGGCCTGGGCTGCCTCAAACTCGGTACCCCGTCCAAAAGAGGTCTGGGTGCCGCTGAGCACATAGCCCAGGCAGCCATTCTCGACACGGATCTCCATGCCCCAGTTGCGTACCAGGCCCACCGGGGCCAGAGACATCTGGTGCAGCATCTGCCTGTCGAGCCGAACGCCGGCAGCGGCAAGCGCCTGCCTGGCCCGGCAGGAAGCCTCCTCAGGGGAAGCCCCCTGGGTTCTACTGCTATCCTGACAGGCGTGCTGGGCAGCATCGCTGAAACGCGTTACCGGAACAATGTCCCTGCCTGCCGCGGCGATCGTCTCGGCAGGGTATGGCAGTGGCGGCCAGGTTTGAGGATCGGCCAGTTCAGCATGGTTGAGGATGTTGTCAGCAAAACGTCTGCTCCAGGCCCTGTGCAGGGCCATATCTGCAAAACCCTCCTGGGCAAGGTCGACAAGCGGGGTCTTTGCCAGAGACAGCGGCGTTAGCGCAGGCACATCCAGGTCATCACGCTGCAGGGCAGCCTCGGCCAGCAGGGGCGCAATCACCGGCATTGCCGCAAATTCACGGGCAAAGCGTTCCACCGCCTCCACTGGCATGGCAAGGACCCGACCAAGAAGATACCGGTGCATGAAATCGTCAAGCGGATGTCTTGCCAGATACCTGACAGCATCGCCATCAGCAAGATCCGCCTCAGGCTCACAGGCCAGATACCCTATGGTGGCGGCAGCCTCTGTCAGTTGCAGCGTATAGCGCATTGTCGAAACTCCGAAAAAGATAGACCTCGTTCTTGCCCCTTACCGGCTACCACAGGACGTTGCCCCTGGGCATGCCGGCAAAAAAAATACTATTCAACGGCAATCAGGATCTTGTCAAGTGCCAGGGTGGACTTTTTGGATGACGCCAGGTAGGGGGCTGCCAGGTTTCTCAAGTAGAACAGAGGCCCTGACCAGGACGGTGATTCCCGGCCAGGGTTGAGTGGTATTTTCAAGGTTGTCTTTTACCGGCTAAAGGGGTAAAGTACCTCTGTTTCTGGCTGCGGCCGCATGAACAGCCCGTCACAGAAATATCCCTCTTTTTTCCGCCTTCCCTTCCGGTGCGGCCAGCCAGTGGCAGCAAAAGCTTGCGGGCTCACCCTCCTGCAGCCCGCTGGCAACTCAAGCTGTGGCGCCTTGACACAGCGCTCCAAGGAGACGAACATGCGCACCCTTTTTCTGCTGTTGTTAGCCATTTTTTCAGGAACCCTGCCCTGCCAGGCGAACGATGTGTATGTCGACGGTACCTACGGGCAGGACAACCCCACCTGTGGTCTGTCACCAGACCAGCCCTGCAAAACCGTGAAGCATGTGCTTCACACTTTTTATTTTACACCCCTGAACATAAAAATGGCCGTCGGCACCTATTCCGAGAATATTTCCCTGAACGATGTTTCTCCGCAAGACCTGACCCTGGAAGGGGGCTGGAACCAAAACTTTACTGCCCAGCAGTGTGATCCTGACCTGACTGTTCTGGAACAGCCTGATAACGAAGAGTATGTGCTGTACACGTACCGTGAAAAGGCGAAACAGTACAACCTGCGCCTCTCCTGCCTGACCCTGCGGGAAGACCCTGCCGCTGGAGACTGGCTGCCCCTTGTCAAAGTAGAGGTTGATGAACAGGCCAAGCTCACCTTTACCATGAATCGATGCGTCGTTGACGAACGTGTCGGGTCAGGTGTATGTTTGACTACTCGTGGCGACGCCACCATGCATGCAACCATGGCAAATACCATCTTCAGAAATGCTCATTCTACTGAGCCGGGGCCTTTCGGCGGTGGAGTATTGGCATCCTCGAGAGACAGCTCGAAGCTGACCCTTACCATGAAAAACTGTCTGTTGCATAATAATACCGTCTATAACGGTGCCGGGATATATGTTGACTCTGGCAACACCTCTCTGCTGACCGCCGACCTGACCAACGTCACTGTCACCAATAACCATGCGGAAGGATATGGTGGTGGTTTATCCGCTACCAGCATTGATACCTCAACCCTCACCATCAATCTCACCAATGCCATTATCCACAGCAATAGTGCCGATAGTGCTGGAAATGATCTCCGTTTAATCGGACAACCAGGGGGCTCCACCAACACGACCAATGTCCGCTACTCGATCATTGGTGAGGTTGTTAACCATGGCGCCACCTGGAACGACAACGGCCACAACCTGGAGGTGAATCCTCACCTGAACAGCAGCTATCACCTGCGATCCGGCTCACCCGCCATTGACGCCGGGATATGTGGCGAGTTGGACTGGGTTCTGTATACTCGCATCGCCCCCTACTTTGATATTGACGGGGATCCACGCCCCCCCTTCCCCGCGCTAACCGGCTGCGACATTGGTGCTGATGAGTATGTGAGGGAAGATGAAGATTCGCTCTGCTTTCCGGTGAAAGCGAAAAACGGCACTACCACCATCATCTGCCTGTAGGGAGTCTTTGCCTGCAGGAGACACTTGCCGTTGAGCAGACGCATGAGATAAGTGGCTGATGTGGCCAGCCAGTGGCAGCAAAAGCTTGCGGGCTCACCCACCTGCAGCCCGCTGGCAACTCAAGCTGAGGCGCCTTGACACAGCGCCCCAAGGAGGTGAACATGCGCACCATTTTTCTGCTGTTGTTAGCCATTTTTGCAGGAACCCTGCCCTGCCAGGCAGTGGACTATCATGTCAATGGTGCCACCGGGCAGGACACCTCCACCTGCGGCCCACTAACCCAGCCCTGCAAAACCGTGAAGCAGGCAGTGGATAATGCCGGCACAACCACGCCCGTGAAGGTGAAGATCGTTGGTGGCCCCGTCGGCACCTATTCCGAGAATATTTCCCTGAACAACAATTCCCCGCAAGACCTGACCCTGGAAGGGGGCTGGAATCCTGATTTTACCCACCAGCTATGCGCCCCTGGCTGGACTGTTCTGCAACAGCTTGATGACGAAATTTATCTGCTGAGATCTCAGCGCACCGAGGCGAAACAGTACAACCTGCGCCTCTCCTGCCTGACCCTGCGGGAAAACACTGCTACCGGGACGTTTAATAGCCTTATCCACGTAAATTCGAAAGAACAGGCAGTTCAACGCTTTACCATGAATCGATGCCTGCTGGAGGGCTATGTCGGCTCAGGTGTGGACTTAATGACTTATGGAAATAGCTCCATGAATGCAACCATAAAAAATACCATCTTCAGAAACGCTCACCCTTACCCCTCAGGCTCAGCCGACGGTGGAGGAGTATATACTTTTTCGGCAGGCAACTCGGAACTACTCCTTACCATGGAAAACTGTATGGTCTATGACAATAGCGCCTTTCGCGGTGGCGGGATGAAATTTTACTCCAACGGTGCTTCCACCCAGGCTGCCACCCTGACCAACATCACCGTCACCAATAACCATGCAGCAGCTGGAGGGGGTGGTTTATCCGCTGTCAGCATTGATACCTCAACCCTCACCGTTAATCTCACCAATGCCATTATCCATGGCAATACTGACTTAGGTGAAAATGATATCCTTTTAATCCAGCAAGGTACCAGCACCACCACGGTCAATGCCAGCTACTCGATCATCGGTGACGTTGACAACAATACCGCCACCTGGAACGACAACGGCCACAACCTGGAGGTGGATCCCGGCCTGGACAGCAGCTATCACCTGCAGCTCGGCTCATCTGCCATTGACGCCGGAATATGCGGTTCCCAACTTGGTGGGACATATTATCGCATCGCCCCCTACTTTGATATTGACGGGGATCCACGCCCCGGCTTCCCCAAGCTGAACGGCTGCGACATTGGCGCCGACGAGTATCTGAGGGAATATGTGTATGTCAATGGCACCACCGGGCAGGATACCTCCACCTGTGGCTCGCTGAGTGAGCCCTGCAAAACCGTGAAAAAGGCAGTGCTCAATGGCTATCCAAGCACGTCTTTGAACGTGAGGATCGCTGCTGGCACCTATGTCGAGCATATTACATTGGGGGGTTGGCTTCCTAATCTGCCAGAGCTTACCCTGCAGGGGGGCTGGAACCCTAACTTTACCGACCACCAATGTGATCCTGGCCTGACCGTTCTGGAACAACCTGATGACAGAGATAATGTGCTGTGGACTCGCCGCACCGAGGCGAAACAGTACAACCTGCGTCTCTCCTGCCTGACCCTGCGGGAACCTACCGGGTGGCAGGAGCCCCTTGTCGATATAGCTTCTGAAGAACAGGCCGACTTTACTTTTACCATGGAGCACTGCGTACTGGACGGTTGTTTCGGACCAGGCCTGAGACTGAAGACCAGGGATGACGCCTCCATGTATGCAGTCATAACAGACACCATTTTCAGGAATGGTCGCCTTGCTCCCTATCCGGGAGACCCGACATCCGGCGGTGGCGTAACGGTAACTTCGTGGAACCACTCGGAGTTGAACCTTACCATGAAAAACTGTCTGATATATAACAACAGCACCCTTAGCGGTGGCGGGATGCAATTTTACTCCAGAGACGCAACCACGTTGACCGCCTATCTGACCAACATCACCATCGCCAATAACCAGGCAAAAGCGAGTGGCGGGGGGGTCTCCGCTGAAAGTTGGGAGAGCTCAGCGCTCACCTTCAACCTCACCAATGCCATTATCCACGGCAATAGTGCTGATAATGCTGAAAATGATATCCTTTTAATCCAGCGAGATACCAGCACCGCCACGGTCAATGCCCGCTACTCGATCATTGGTGAGGTTGTTAACCATGGCGCCACCTGGAACGACAACGGCCACAACCTGGAGGTGGATCCTCACCTGGACAGCAGCTATCACCTGCGGTCCGACTCACCTGCCATTAACGCCGGAATATGCGCGTATCAATTTGGTTGGGGATATTTTCGCCTCGCCCCCTACTTTGATATTGACGGGGATCCACGCCCCCCCTTCTCCGCGCTGACCGGCTGTGACATTGGTGCTGATGAGTATGTGAAGGATTCGCTCTGCTTTCCGGTGAAAGCGAAAAACGGCACTACCGCCATCATCTGCCTGTAGGGGGTCTTTGCCTGCAGGAGACACTTGCCGTTGAGCAGACGCATGAGATAAGTGGCTGATGTGGCCAGCCAGTGGCAGCAAAACCTTGCGGGCTCACCCCCACCTGCAGCCCACTGGCAACTCAAGCTGAGGCGCCTTGACACAGCGCCCCAAGGAGGTGAACATGCGCACCCTTTTTCTGCTGTGTTTAGCCATTTTTTCAGGAACCCTGCCCTGCCAGGCAGTGGACTATCATGTCAATGGCGCCACCGGGCAGGACACCTCCACCTGCGGCCCACTAACCCAGCCCTGCAAAACCGTGAAGCGGGCAGTGGATAATGCCGGCACAATCACGCCCGTGACCGTGAAGATCGCCACAGGCACCTATTCCGAGTATATTGAATTATACGACTACGCTTTTTCGCCGGATCTGACCCTGCAGGGAGGGTGGAACCAAGACTTTACCCACCAGCAGTGCGATCCTGGCCTGACTGTTCTGGAACAGCCTGATAACGAAAGCTACTTGTTGTACTCTCATAGCGACAAGACAAGAAGTTATACCCTGCGCCTCTCCTGCCTGACCCTGCGGGAAGACATGCCTACTACCGGAGAGGATGATCTTCTCTTCTTCTACTACGGAGGACAGGCAAAACTTACCTTTACCATGAAGAACTGCCTGTTGGACGGCTATCAGGGGGCAGGTGTGAGGACATGGACTGCTGGCAACGCCTCCCTGAATGCAAGTATAGCAGACACTATTTTCAGAAATGGTCATACTGTTGGTCAACTGAATAATGGCGCTGGAGTAGGGATAATTTCGAGCGACAACTCAGTACAGACCCTTACCATGAAAAATTGCCTGCTAAACAACAATAGTGCCTCTCACGGTGGTGGGATAGATTTTCACCCCCAAGTGAATGGCAGGCTGACCGCCTATCTGATCAACATCACCGTCACCAATAACCAGGCAACAGAAAATGGTGGTGGCATATATGCTGTATCTCGTGGTGACGCAACCCTCACTGTCAATCTCACCAATGTCATTATCCACGGCAATAGTGTTAATGGTGCTGGAAATGATATCTATTTAAGGAAATACCATAACTCCTCCACCACCATCAATACCCGCTACTCGATCATTGGTGAGGTTGTTAACCATGGCGCCACCTGGAACGACAACGGCCACAACCTGGAGGTGGATCCTCACCTGAACAGCAGCTATCACCTGCGGTCCGACTCACCTGCCATTGACGCCGGGATATGCGGCAAGTGGCTTTATGGCTGGAAGTATACTCGCCTCGCCCCCTACTTTGATATTGACGGGGATCCACGCCCCCCCTTCCCCGCATTGACCGGCTGCGACATTGGTGCTGATGAGTATGTGAGGGATTCGCTCTGCTTTCCGGTGAAAGCGAAAAACGGCACTACCGCCATCATCTGCCTGTAGGGGGTGCTTCTCCGAGGGCAGAAATCTTGTCACTCCTGCCCGGGTTTCAGCCGTTGATGGGCACTGTGGAGGCGGTTTACCAGCTCTTTTGCCGACCAGCCTGCCTGTTCGGCAATTTTTTCGAGTTGTTCAACCCGGGCACTGCCACCATGATTGCCCGCCACCCAGGCTGTTCCAGCGCCGAGTTTTTTGTAGCGCTTTTTGGCGTAAGCGGTCAGGCCCCAGCCTCGAGCCAGGTTATCCAGCCAGAGCACGAAAGGGATATTGCTATAGCCCGGTGTCTGATACCACGGAGGGAACAGGTCAAAGACCGCATCAGGCTGGCGAAACCCGGTACACGCTTCCATCCGGTCCTGCCAGTGTTGATAGGTGGTGGTGATGTATGCCGCATCGTTCCGGTGTGACAGTGCTGCAAGATGGTCCTCATAGTCTGTCGGTCGGGCCGCACCAATACTCAGCGTATGGATTTCCGGGCGATGCAGGCAGAACAGATCGTTAAACTGCATGGGGCTTAAAGGGTGGCAAAGTTCGACGAGCTCGGGAGGGGGGGCCTGAAGCATACCACCCTTGTCTGTTGGGCTGATAATGAAGACGCCCATGTTTGCTGCCTGGGCAGCAGCAAGCACCGGGGTATGCCGCTGAAAAATCGTGTACCAGTGGAGATTGATATAATCAAAACCGCCGTCATTTTCATGGCCCACCGCTGCAAGCAGGACATCGGTGGGCCCATGCCCTGAAAAACCTATCCAGCCTGCCAGTCCACGGCGCTGCAACGCTCTGGCCACAGAAAGGCAGCCGCCTGGGCGGCAGGCCAACCACAGGTCATGATAGTTGTTGAGGCCGTGCAGGGCCAGGAGTTCAACCCGATCAAGCTGCAAGCGTTGCAGCGACTCCAGAAAGTATTGTTCAAAAAGCTGCGGGTCTTCCTGCGGGGGTATTTTGGTCTGGATAATAAGGCGGCGACGGTCAAACTGCTTGAGGGCGACGCCAAGCTGCCGTTCTGCAGTGCCGTACAGGCGGGCCGTCTCAATGTGAGTAATGCCATGGTCAATGGCCCGGCCAAGGATTCGCACCAGATTGCGCTGGCCGTCTTCCTCTATTTCGGCGAACGGCAGATCTTTCCAGGACTGCATACACTGCATGCTGCCTGCTGAAAAGATCGGGATCTGCAGGCCGGTCCGCCCAAAGGTTCGATACTCCATCTCCTCCTCCTTTCTCTGTCCGTGACAAACGCTCCTTGTCGACGCAACTCATGGGTTCATCAGCTTTTGCAACACTGCTGTACCCTGAAGAACCCGTGAAACACCCTAAAAAAAAACAAAGCCCGCACACCGGCAACCGGCCGCAGGCTTTGTCAGGAGGAAGGCAACACCAGCATGGATTACCTGCTGGCTGCTGCTCAATGTTGCTAACCTGCCTTGTTGGCCTGTTTTGCAACATCTTGTTTTTTGGTCGGAACGAGAGGATTTGAACCTCCGACCCCTTGACCCCCAGTCAAGTGCGCTACCAAACTGCGCCACGTTCCGATAAAGGTTTGGCTGTTGTAGCACTCCTTAGAGATGCTGTCAACAGCTTCCGGCAACTATCACTGATGTTTACGATTTCCGCAAGTCTCTTTTTCCTGGTCAGTGCTGCTTTTTCTTGAGCAACCCAAGAATCCCCTGCAGCTCCTTCTTCATTTCGGTAAGCTGCCCCGGGGTGAACATCTTTGCGGGTGCAGGGGGTTGCTTGTTTTTTGGAGTGGCACTGAGCAGCTTTCTTGCCCCGGAAATGGTGTAGCCCTCTTCATGCAGCAACTGTTTTATCCGCAGTAACAGCTCCACATCCTGACGCTGGTACAGCCGTTGTCCAGATCGGGCCCGGCGCGGTTTCACCCTGGGGAATTCTGTCTCCCAGTAGCGGAGTACATGGGTGTCAACGCCGATAAGCGCGCTGACCTCACCTATACGGAAATACCGTTTGTCAGGGAGCTGTGCCCTGCTGACTGCACTGTTTTTCACGGCGGACCTGTAGAGTTCGAGGTTGCAAGTCCGGGCCGCTGACGGGCGCCCCAAAGAAGACGCCTGTATATTACAGGTTTCAGCTATTTATTCAACTCTTCCCTTAACCGCTTGCTGGGCCTGAAACTCACCATCTGCCGTTTGGAGATGGTCATTGCATCGCCGGTACGGGGATTACGTCCACGGCGCGGCGATTTGTCACGAACAGTCAGCGTGCCGAACTGCACAAGCTTGATGGATTCACCGTTGATCATGGTCTCTTTCATGGTGGAAAAAACTGTATCGACAATCTCCGAGGCATTGCGTTGCGAGATCCCAAGTTTCTCAGTAACAGCCAGGGCCAGTTCTTTCCGGGTAACGTTCTTTTTTGTCTTCATCTCACATTCCTTTCCGGTAGTGTCCACCAAAGGTGGTCATCAGACTGTTGACCAGTCTGGTGTGCATCGTATCCACATTTTTTTCGTTAAGGGTCTTGTCCGGCGACCTGTAAGTGACAGCCAGGGCGACACTCTGCATCCCCTCGTCCACCTGATCACCACTGTACACGTCAAATAGCTCAACTGTCTCTAAAAATCGTTCATTACACTTACGCACATGACTGAGCAAGGCACCGGCGGGAACATCCGCCGGCACAATCAGGGCGATATCACGTTTCACTGCGGGAAACCGGGGCAACGGTGTAAATGACTTTTCCTTTTTGGGCAGCTGCAGTATGGCCTCCAGGTCGAGCTCAAAGAAAAAGACCTCCTGCCTGAGGTCAAATTGCCTGCAGGTCTGCGCGTGTACTTTCCCCAGGAGCCCGAGCCGGTTCTTCCCGTCCATCAGGTCGAGCGCCTGCTCGCCATCAACAAATGGCTCACAGGTAGCCGGTTGCCTGAAGGACAACTCTCCAGCACTGCCGGTACAGCGGCTTTCAGCAAGAAGGGCCTCCAGTGCCCCCTTACAGTCAAAGATGTCTACCGGAACAGCAGGTGCATGGATGGCAGGATTTCCAGCATGACGGTTACCACTGAGCACCGCGCAGAGGCGAAAACGTTCCTCGGGAAGCTCTGCCACTCCTTTGCGAAAAACCTTGCCGATCTCAAACAGACGGACATCGGTGTTCTGGAAATTATGGTTGCGCAGGACATTTTCCAGAAGCCCCGGGAGCAGCATGCTCCGCATCACAGCCTGGTCTTCGCTGAGCGGGTTGAGCAGTCGCACCACATCACGCCGGGGATCTTCAGTGGCAAGACCGGCCATGTCCGGGTGCTCAGCCCTTACAAAACTATAGTTGATCGCTTCGGAAAAACCAAGACTGGTGAGCGTGGCTGCCAGTTGCCGACGCAGGCTGCGCAGCGGATCGCCAGGGGAATGGCCCATGACCAGATACGGCATGGTGACCGGGATGGTGTCGTAGCCAACAAGCCGAGCCACCTCCTCGACAAGATCCACCTCTCGTGCAATGTCAACACGGAAACTGGGCACCTGGACCCTGAGGACCTCATCGCTGATAGGCTCGACGGCAAACTCAATGGCCTGCAACAGCGCGGCAACTTCTCGGCCTGTCAGGCTGAGGCCCAGCAGGGCATTAACCCGGGAAAGGCGAAGCTCCAGCATGAGCGCCTGTTGTTTTCCAGGATAGCAGTCAATGCCGCCGCTATCATCCGGCCGGCCTCCGGCCAGCTCAGCCATCAGTGTGCAGGCCCGTTCCAGGGCCAGTGGCGCAAGCTCTGGGTCCACGCCCCTTTCAAACCGGTAGGAGGATTCAGAGGGAAGTTTGAGTCTGCGGGCAGTACGGCGGATAGAGACCGGGTCAAAACAGGCCGACTCCAGCAGGACATCAACGGTTTCGGCAGTCACCTCGGAATCAAGGCCACCCATGACGCCGGCAAGGGCTATCGGTCCTTGACCATCACAGATCAGCAGGGTGTCAGGCGTAAGCGTGCGGCTGCTGCCGTCCAGGGTGACCAGCTCTGTTTCACCTTGAAGCGGGGTACGGACATTGAGAGTACCGCCTTTAATTTTGTGCAGATCAAAGGCGTGGAGCGGCTGCCCAAGTTCAAGCATCACATAGTTGGTGATGTCGACGATGGTGTTGATCGGGCGCATGTCCGCAGCAAGAAGACGCTGCTGCATCCACCATGGTGACGGGCCGATGTTGACACCCTGAATTTTTCTGCAGGTATACCTTGGGCACAGTCCCGGGTCATCGATATGGACGCTGTAGCCGTCAGCAGCTGTGCTGCATGGGCTGGCCGGACCGGTTGCTTTGAGTTGTCGGCCAGTGAACCCGGCAATCTCGCGGGCGATCCCCCTGACACTGGCGCAATCCGGACGGTTGGGGGTGAGGTCGATCTCGATGACAGTATCCTCAAGCTGCAGGGCCTCTGTCAATGGCTGGCCAGCAACACAGTCTCCTTCAATATCAAGGATTCCGGAGTGATCGTCACCAAGCTCCAGTTCCTTGCGGGAACAGAGCATGCCGTTTGAGAGTTCACCGCGAACCTTGGCCTTCTTGATCTTATGCTTACCCGGGAGCACACTCCCCACCGGGGCAAAGGCGGTCATCATCCCGGCCCGGACGTTGGGGGCACCGCAGACAACCTGGTGCTTCTCGGTACCATCATCAACCGTACACAGCGTCAGCTTGTCGGCATTGGGGTGGGCAACGGTTTCAACAACCCGTGCACAGATCAGGTCATCAAGGCCCTGTGTCATGGGGGTAAGGCTGTCAACCTCCAGCCCGGCCATGGTCAGGCGGTCGGCAATCTGTTCCGCGGTGAGTCCGTCAAGGGAGATGAACTGGCCAAGCCAGCCAAGTGTTACTTTCATAATTGCTGTCCTACAGTGTACTCACTGCACCACCTGTTTCGGCTCGCCATAACAGCTGTACCGAGAGAGGATGTTAAAACTGGGAAAGAAACCGAAGGTCGTTTTCGTAGTACAGCCGGATATCGTCAATGCCGTACTTAAGCATGGCGATACGCTCCACGCCAAGACCAAAGGCAAAACCCGCATAGATGTCAGGATCGTAACCGACCATGGTCAGCACTTCTGGATGAATCATCCCGGCACCAAGAATTTCCAGCCACCCGCTCTTCTTGCAGACACGGCACCCGGAACCGCTGCAGATGACGCAGGCAATGTCCACTTCAGCACTTGGTTCAGTAAAGGGAAAAAAGCTTGGCCGGAAGCGAAGCGCCAGTTCCCGATCAAACATCTGGTGGGTAAAACTGGTGAGCACGCCCTTGAGGTCGGCGAAGCTGATACAGCGGTCAACGAGGAAGCCCTCCACCTGGTGAAACATCGGGGTATGGGTGATATCAGAGTCACAACGGTAGACCTTGCCAGGGGCAATATAGCGCAGGGGCGGCTCCTGATTCTCCATGATTCTCGCCTGCATGGGTGAGGTATGGGTACGCAGAAGCACCGAGTCCGAGACGTAGAAGGTGTCGTGCATGTCACGGGCCGGGTGGTGCGCCGGGATGTTCAATGCCTCGAAATTATAGTAGTCGGTCTCAACATCCGGTCCTTCGGCCACGGCAAAGCCCAGACCCTCAAAGATTGCACAGATCTCGTCCATCACCTGGGTGACGGGATGGAGGCGACCAGTGGCAGTTCTGCGGCCGGGAAGACTGAGATCCACGGCAGCGCTGGCGCTGACCTGCTCTCTGGCGCTGAGTTCCTCCCGGGTGCGATTGAACAGCTCTTCAATCTCAAGTTTGACGCTGTTGGCCAACTGACCGAGTCGCGGACGGTCCTCTTTGGGAACATTACCGAGCTCACGCATCAACGCGGTAATATACCCACCCTTGCGGCCCAGATACCTGACGCGGAAAGCTTCCAGCTCTTTGGCAGTGGCAATTGTGGCCAGCGCAGTGAGTGCCTGTTCTTTCAGTTCCGACAGCGCCTGTTCCATACTCGCTGATGCTCAGCTTTCCTGCTGGCTCTCTTTGACCACAGCAGTAAAGGCCTCAGGATCAACAATGGCAAGATTGCTCAGGACTTTTCTGTCCAGCTCAATGTCGGCCTTGCCGAGGTTGCCGATCAGCTTCGAGTAACTGACACCGTTGGCAACGGCTGCGGCACTTATGCGTTGAATCCAGAGACGACGAAAATCCCGCTTTTTGGTGCGGCGGTCACGGTAGGCGTAACACAGGGCCCGGTCAACGGCTTCAGTGGCTGTGCGAAACAACCGGTGTCTGCCGCCACGATAACCTTTGGCGAGATTGAGGACCTTGTTTCTTCTGCGACGGGCTTTAAACCCACGGGTAACGCGAGGCATGATATTCTCCGAAGTATACGTTCCGCAATGCGGCTACAGGTAGGGCAACATCCGCTTTACGGCCTTGACATCTGCAACATCAATCAAGGTTCCTTTGCGAAGGGTGCGTTTACGTTTGGTGCTTTTTTTCGTCAGGATATGCGAAGAGTACGCCCTGTTGCGACGGATACTGCCGCCGCCGGTGGCGCGAAAGCGCTTGGCCGCTCCTCTGTTGGTTTTCATTTTCGGCATAACTTCATCTCCCTGCTCAACGGGTTCGTTCAGTTTTGCGCGTGGTAGCGCGGATTTTCCTGTCCATTAACTCTTGGGACCGACAAACATGACCAGCTGCCGGCCTTCCATCTTCGGTTCCTGAAGGATAACACAGTGTTCTCGCAGCTCATTGGCAATATTGGTGAGAGACGCCAGGCCTATGGTCTCGGCATAGACAATTTCCCGGCCCCGGAACCGCATGGTCACCTTGACCTTGTTGCCAGCAGCAAGAAAACTCTTGATCTTCTTGATCTTGAAATTGAGATCATGCTCTTCGGTTTTGGGACGGAACTTGATCTCCTTGGTGTCAATTACTGTCTGGTTTTTCTTGGCTTCTTGCTGTTTCTTCTTGAGCTCGTACCGGTACTTGTCATAGTTGATGATTTTACATACCGGTGGATCAGCCTTGTCACTGACCTCTACAAGGTCAAGCCCCTGATCGTACGCCCTGTCAATGGCCTCTGCGGAACTGATGATGCCGAGCTGGCTGCCATCGCTGTCAATGCAACGGACCTTGGGGTACCTGATCATCTCATTGACCTTTACCTTGATCTCTACCTGCTGCGGTGGTCGTCTGCCTTTCCTCTTAATGTCCGTTCCTCCTGTTCGTTAGTTAGCTGAGAGTTCAGCTCAGTTCTTCCCTGCTCTCACGATGGACGAGATCAATAAATTCATCAGCGCTCATCGGTGGCAGATTCTTGCCGTTGCGGAGCCGTACCGTGATTGTTCTGCTTTCTTTCTCACGCTCTCCAGCGATAAGCATGTAGGGAACCTTCATCAGTTGGGCTTCACGAATCTTGTAATTGAGCTTTTCGTTGCGTAAATCTTTTTCGACCCGAATGCCAGCCTTGCGAAATTTCTCATACAGTTTGCTGCAGTATTCGCCCTGGTCATCGGTGATATTCATGATCCGGGCCTGCTCCGGTGTCATCCACAGCGGGAAGGCGCCTGCGTAGTGTTCGATCAGTACGCCGATAAAACGCTCCAGTGAACCCATAAGCGCCCGGTGAATCATGATGGGTTGATGGGTTTGGCCATCCTCTCCTGTATACCCCATAGCAAAACGTTCCGGGAGATTGAAATCCACCTGGATCGTCGAACACTGCCAAGACCGGCCGATCTGATCCTTAATCTTTATATCTATTTTTGGACCGTAAAAAACCCCTTCACCAGGGTCGATGGTAAAGGTTAGCCCCTTGCGTTCCAGGGCCAGCTTGAGGGCAGCGGTGGCCAGCTCCCAGCGTTCCTCGGACCCTACGTACTTCTCCGGCCTGGTGGAAAGATACACATCATAGTCTGTAAACCCGAAGGTCTCAAGGATATGCAGGTTAAGATCAAGAATATGAAAAATTTCCTCGTCCAGCTGATCGGGTCGGCAGAAGATATGGGCATCATCCTGGGTAAAGCCTCGTACCCGCATGAGTCCATGCAGGGCACCGGTACGCTCATAGCGGTACACTGTCCCCAGTTCTGCCCAGCGGATGGGAAATTCCCGATAGCTGTGCGGGGTACTCTTGTACACCCCTATATGAAACGGACAGTTCATCGGCTTGAGCTGGTACTTGACCTCGTCAATCTGCATGGGGGAATACATGTTTTCCCCGTAAAAGTCGAGATGCCCAGAGGTCTTCCAGAGATCCTGACGGGCGATATGTGGCGTATACAGGAGCTCGTAGCCATTGCGGTAATGCTCTTCCTTCCAGTAATCCTCGATAAGCCTGCGCAACAAGGCCCCCCGGGGCTGCCAGAGAATGAGGCCAGGGCCAATGTCATCCTGCAGGGTGAACAGACCAAGTTCCTTGCCCAGCCGGCGATGATCTCTGCGCCGGGCCTCTTCAAGCCGGCCAAGATAGGCCTTGAGTTCCTTGTTGTCGGCAAAGGCTGTTCCGTAAAGACGGGTGAGCATCTGTCGGTTTTCATCGCCACGCCAGTAACTGCCAGCTACCCGCAGGATTTTGAAGACCTTGAGCCAAGAGGTGTCAGGGACATGAGGACCGCGGCAGAGGTCAACAAAGGTCCCCTGGCGATAGATGCTCACGACCTCTTCGTCCATTTCTTCAAGAAGCTCAAGCTTATAGGTCTCGCCAAGCTCGGTGAAGAGTTCCACAGCCTGAGCCCTGGACAGCTCTTCCCTGACAAAGGGCAGACGGGCCTGTACCAGTTCAGCCATCTTTTTCTCGATGGCGGCAAAATCTTCGGGGGTGAACGGCGTGTCCTTGTCAAAGTCGTAGTAAAAACCGTCAGCAATGGCTGGGCCAATGGCAACCTTGACCTCCGGGCCAAAGACCTCTTTGACGGCAAGCGCCATGATATGCGAGGTGGAGTGACGGAGGATCTCAAGGCCCTCGGGAGAATCCAGGGTGACAGGCGTAAGGACGCAATCGGCCATAAGTCGGGCGCTCAGGTCCAGACCCTTGCCGTCGCTGACAACAGCAACAATTGCCTTGCGCTGCTTGTTGGACACCAGCCCCTTGAGGGCCTCGGCAATGGTGACCCCCTGCGCAAACTCATGGGGCTCTCCGGTGGTTATGCTGACACGTATGGTTGTCATCATCCCTGTTAAAAAGGAAAGGCTAACATGCTGCCACCAGCAGGTGCCAGCATGTAGCCTTTTTGCAATACTGGTAGGCGCGGGCGGGATCGAACCGCCGACATCTACCACGTCAAGGTAGCGCTCTCCCGCTGAGCTACGCGCCTACTTCTTCTATACGTTCATGGTGTTGCAGGTAATCAGCTGTAACAGCACAGTAAACCTCGGTTTTTTACCAGCCAACCCGAAGACTGTCAAGAAAAAACCAGTAAAAAAAGAGGAAAATGACCTGTCGTGTCAGGGTGTGCCTGCAATCTGCTGTCGGGTTTCTATGGCCCTGGTCAGGGTATGTTCGTCAGCATACTTAATATCCATGCCCATGGGAATACCACAGGCCAGCCGACTGACTCGGGTGCCCGCCCCTTGCAGCCGGTCAATCAAGTACGAGGCGGTAGCCTCACCAGGCACTGTGGAGCTGGTGGCTACAAGGATTTCCACCAGATGATCCGCGTGCACCCTGGCCAGAAGTTCACGGATCTTTAACTCCTCTGGGCCAATGCCGTCCATGGGAGAAAGCACTCCATGAAGAACGTGGTACACCCCCTTGAAACTCCCTGTTTTTTCAATAGCGAGCAGGTCACCGGGCTCCTCCACCACACAGATAAGCCGGGTATCACGACGACCGTCCGAACAGATCTGGCAGGGGTTGGTCTCGGAAAAGGTGAAGCAGCTGCTGCACAGCTGAATCGACTCGTGCAGCTGTTGCAGGCTCTCGGCCAGTCCCCTGGCCTGTGCTGCTGGTTTACGCAGCAGGTACAGGCTTAACCGGGTGGCGGTCTTCCGGCCGATACCTGGCAGGCGACTGAACTCCTTGATGAGCCTCTCTAGCGCTGGAGGAACAACCTGCATCAGAACAGCCCCGGAATATTCATACCGCCGGTGAGCTTGCCCATTTCACGCTTTCCCAGCTCCTTGGCCTTGCGCAAACCGTCGTTGACCGCAGACCGCACAAGGTCTTCGATCATCTGTTTATTCTCCTGGGTCAGCAGCTCTGCCTCAATACCCAGATCCAGCACCTCGTTGTTGCCATTGACAACGACGTTCACCATGCCGCCCCCTGCAGTACCGGTGACGGTCTTCTTTTTCATCTCCTCCTGGATGACACCGAGTTTTTGCTGGAACTGCTGGGCCTGCTTGAACAGTTCGTTCATATCCATACGTTTCTCTCCTGTCTTGCTGCGGCCTGATCTCAGCCGCTCTTACTCCTCTGTCACATCATCATCTGTAACCTGTTCATCCGGCAGTACCCGGGAAGCCATACCCTGTTTGGTGGAGGTGAGCGTGATGCCGCCAACCTGACCGTTGAAGATCTCAACCGCCGTGAGAACCAGGGGATTGTTGGCCAACTCCCTTCGCTGGCGCCTGGGCGTGAGGCCATTTTCCAGGGTATCATCACCTTCATTGCCCTCCTCGGGTGTCTGAAAATGGACGCTCAGGGGGGTCTGAAAAAACTCACACAGGTGCTGGTTGAGCACCCTGGTGTGCTCCGGGTTTCGCAACAGCAGGCAATCGGCAGGATCCTCAAACTCTATCAGCAACCGGCCCCTGTCAAGCGAGTACCGTTTTGCCGGTTTCAAGGCTGCAGCCATCCAGGCTTGCCGTTCGTGGATATGGGCAAGCAAGGTATGCCACTGTTTATTGAGGTCAATGTCATCCAAAGCTGCCTGTTTCAGCGGCGCTGAACCAGAAGTCGCCTTGTCAGCGGCTGGCGTTTTTTGTACAGGTAACGGCTGAGGTGCTTCATCTGCCGGGGCGCTGGTTGTAGGCGCAGCGGTTGTTGTCGCAGGTTCTGTCTTTTTTTCAACAGGCTCCCGCAGGGTTTCCCTGACCTGGAGTGGACCATGTTCGTCGGCTGTCTGCCGGGAAAGCGCTCGCGTTGAAAAGGTTTGCGGGATATTCTCCTGCAGGGCAAACGGCACATCAACATGGGCAAGAAGCGCATCGAACCGGCTGACCAGTTCGGCAACCGGGATAGTCTCACGGACCTGCACGGCCTTGATAAAGACGAGCTCCAGTGCTGTTCTCGGCTGCGCTGCTGTACTTGCCTGCTCCACCCCTTCCAGGAGGATATTGAGCAGATGGGTGAGGGTGGGCAGCTCATACTGGGCTGCGAGCGCTGCCAGACGTTCCAGCTCCTCGGCCGGTACATCGACAAGCGCCTGCGGCTGTGAGCTGATCCGGCAGATAACCAGGGCCCTGAAGCGTTCGAGCAGGTCGTTGCTGAGCCGCTTGAAGTTTACTCCCTGGGCATGTGCCTGGGCAATCAGGGTGAACAGGTACTCCAGGTTGCCTTCCAGCAGGGCACGGGTCATCGCAGTGACAACCTCGTGGCTGACCAGCCCGAGGATTTCAGTGACATCATCTGCCTGCACCTGATCGCCGCAGTAAGAAAAGAGCTGGTCCAGCAGACTCAGGCCATCGCGGACCGAGCCCCCGGCCTCACCTGCAACAAGTTCCAGGGCCTGGTCCTCAATGGTTACCCCCTCAGCCATGGCAAGCCTGCGGAAATGCTCGCACAGTTCACTGCGGGCAACCCGCTTCAGCTCGTAACGCTGACAACGGGAAAGAATGGTCACCGGTACCCGGTGGAGTTCTGTGGTGGCGAACATGAAGTACACATGGTTGGGTGGCTCTTCAAGCGTTTTCAGGAGGGCGTTAAAGGCCTCCATGGTCAGCATGTGGACTTCGTCGATGATGATGATCTTGTAGCGGCTGGCAGTGGGCATGAAGCGGATGCGCTCCTTAAGCTCACGAATCTCCTGAATGCCCCGATTGGAAGCGCCGTCAACTTCCTGCAGATCTACGGCCGAGCCTGCGGTTATCTCCAGACAGGAACGGCACTGGTTGCATGGTTCGCTGTCCTGGCGGTTTTCACAGTTCAGGGCCTTGGCCATGATCCGGGCAAGGGTTGTCTTGCCGGTGCCGCGGACACCGCTGAACAGAAGCGCTTGGGCAACCCTGTCGTGCTGCAGGGCGTTCTGCAGGGTGCGGACAACAACGCGTTGACCAACAACATCCCGAAAAGATTGGGGACGAGACTTACGGGCTAAAACAAGGTATGACACTTTGCCTTCCGGCCAGGAATGGATTGCTGTTGTTCGGCTCGAGGCCTCGGGGCTAAAAAAAGGATAGCCAGGCACCCCTGCGGCACATAAAGAACATCACTACCGCTGCTTCCTCCCGGACCTGACGGGGTTTGCGAGTCTTTATTGCACAGGACCCGGCTATCACACCTGAGTCTCGATATGGTCTGCATGACGAATTTTCCTGTCACCCTCTGGGGTGAACAGCCGTTGCAGGACGCACAAGGTAGCCGACCTCTTTTGCCGCGTCAAGTTTTTTTCTTTTCTCCACCTGCTGAGAGATCTCGATGAAATGGCGTATATTCGAAGAGTGTAAACCCTTACGTACCCTGTCCTCGCCCTCAACCGGAATAGAGGGCCGTTGCTGTCAGTACCCGGTGAACCTCCTGAATGAGGTTATCCGCAGTGAACGGTTTGGGCAGAAAGCCGTTAATGCCCTTCTCGTTATAGTTGTCCTGGGTGACCTCTTCAGAAAAACCGGTACAGATGATGACTGGAACCTCCGGGGCATACCGATGAATCTTGGTCGCCAGTTCCAGGCCAGTCAATCCTGGCATTCCCATGTCAGTGATCAACAACTCGGGCGACTCGCGGCTATTCTTGAAGGCCGTTAAGGCCTCCTTGCTCGAGGTAAAGGCCTCAACCTCGTAGCCTGCCGACTGAAGCACCTGGGTCATGTACTCGGTAATAGGCAATTCGTCATCCACCACCAAAATTCTGCCTGTGCCAAAGGGGATCTCAACAGGATTATGGTCTTCAACAGCAGCACTCTCTACGGCTACAGGCAGGTACACCGAAAAACAGCTCCCCTCACCCTGGGCAGATTCCACGTGGATGGCCCCTCTGTGGTCATTGACAATGCCATGCACCACGGAAAGCCCGAGCCCGGTTCCCTCCTGTTTGGCCCTGGTAGTGAAATAGGGTTCAAAGATTCTTGGCAAAAAATCCGGTGCCATACCGCAACCGTTATCTTCCACCTGAATACGTGCATACCGACCAGGCCCGAGGGTGCTAATGGTCGTGGAGCTGTCGGCGTCCAGCACTACCTCGTCGAGCCCTACCCGGATGCAGCCCCTCTTTCGTTCAGCCAGGGCTTGATGGGCATTAGTGCAGAGATTGAGAATAACCTGATGGATCTGGGTGGGATCGGCCTCAACCATAACATCAGGAGCAAGTTGATGTCGTATTTCGATATTTGCCGGCAGGCTGGCGCGTAACAGATTGAGCACCTCTTTGATGATCAGTCCCAGCTGCAGCGCAGAGACCGATTTATCGCTTTGACGACTGAAGGTGAGGATCTGCTTGATGAGCTTGCTGGCCCGCTCTGAAGCGACAATGATCTCCTGGAGATTGGCAGAGAGCTGTGTATCTTCTCCGGCACGAATGAGGGACAGTTCCGCATAGCCCAGGATGGCGGTAAGGATATTGTTAAAGTCATGGGCTACGCCGCCGGCCAGGGTTCCAATGGCCTGCATTTTCTGCGACTGCCGAACCTGCTCCTCCAGCTGCTTCTGCTGGGTAATGTCACGTTTCACTGCAACAAAGTGGCGGAGACGCCCGTCATGCCCCCGGACAGGGGTGATGGTCGCTTCTTCCTCGAACAGGGTGCCATCCTTTTTTCGGTTGGTAAAGTTACCGCGCCAAACCCGTCCCGATGAGATCTCTTTCCAGAGGTGATTGAAGCGCAACGCCCTGGAATGACCACTGTTGAGGATGTTTGGATTTTTTCCGATAACCTCGGAAAAATCATACCCGGTAATCTCCTCAAACGCTGGATTGACATAGACAATATTGCCGTCAGGATCGGTGATAACCACTGACTCTGCGCTCTGGTCCACGGCAGTGGCCAGCAAATGCCTACGCTCTTCCAGGCGGTAGTGGTTGCTCATGTCATGAAAACTGACCTGTACTGACTCCTGATCCGAATCAGCAGTGACACTGATACCTATACTCACTGGCACCTTGCGGCCGGTTGTTCCGTGGACAACAAAGGTATCCAGCTGCCCCGTCCCTTTACCGCCGACTTTTTGCTGATAATGGCGACGAAAGCTTTCCAGTTCATCGCAGGTTATCAGGTCTTCAAGCCGGATGCCGAGCAGCTCCTCTTCAGGTCGTCCGAACAGGTCCACGGCGCGGCGGTTAATCTCATAGATTTTGCCGGTCTGGTTGTCAGCAATGACGATAGCATCGTTCGCTGTTTCCAGTAACAGCCGATATCGATTCAGGGATTCTGCCTGAACCAGTGAAAGTTTTTTTGTGGTTGTGATATCGGTGAGAGCAACCAGAACCTCGTCTTGCTTATCACCGGGCAAAAGAGTGCTGGTAACGACAAACCATTTAGCGTGGCCGCTAACCGTTTTGACCTTACGTTCCACGGAAAATTGCTGCCGCCCGGCCAGCAAGGCGTCGATAGCCTGGCGGCCGAAATCATTGCCCGGCTCATTCAGGGTAATTGCAAGGTGACGCTGCAGCTCCTTACTGTCCTTTGCCTCGTACATAGTCAACGCGGCAGTGTTCACCATTATGACCCGCACCAGCTCAATGAAACGGCTGCGCAGGGAGCGTTCTGCCTCAACGTACTCATCCAGATCAGATAATTCAGTGTCATGAAGTTTCTCACACACCCGGTTGAGTGCTGAGATATCTAGACGCAATAGCCCTATGCCTGCGCCAAAAAATATTTTTTTGTAGCTCTCGTTCAACAGGGGTGCCCGCAAACCAGGAGGTCCTGGAGAACAGATCGCCGCTACTGTATCTTCACGGCAGCAAAGCTGACCCAGCTGCGTGACCAGCTCCAAAAACAGCGTCGAATCTTCGCCAGTGAACCGGGTATCCCGGGTTACACCGAGGACACTCCTCTGCTGCCCTGCCTGATGTAGAGGCAGGCTCAAGGTGTACAGGGTACCGGCGGTGACGGCCACGGCATGAGAAAGGAACGAGGCAACAGGTGCTGATGACGGCGAAAGAGGTTGCCCTGTGAACGCCTCCATGCTAGCGAGAGCGTTAATCTCGGCGGTCAGAGGGCTGTTGCCGCCTCGAAATGTTGCTGCATACTCAAGCTCATCACCGCGCACAAAAACCCGAAATTCACTTTCAGGTGCGTCCTGACAAATGATCCACACATATTCCGCAGGTAACAGACGGCCAATCTCGCTGGCCCCTCTGCACAGACGGTCTTCCAGTGTTTGTAGCCCTTGCAGGGCGGCTTCAAGAAGCTGAAGAGTAGAGTGTTGCATTTCCTGGTACATTGCCTTGAAAAAACCCTTACCCCTCCCCTCTTCCTGGAGAGCATTGACGGTACCAGCCATGTCCTTCTGACCAGAAAGATTTTTTCAAGGTGCCGCTTGTCTTGTGCTCTGCGGTGAATGAACTATAGTAGAGCATAACATACCTTTTTTTATTCACTCTCCCACCTTTTTTTTACCATGGAAACCAGCGCACCTGTTGGCACCCTGTATGTGGTGGCGACACCAATCGGTAATCTTGGTGACCTCAGTGGCCGCGCCTGCCGGATTCTCGAGGAGGTCAAGCTTATCGCCTGTGAGGACACGAGGCATACCCGTAAGCTTCTCAGTTATTTTGGTTTGTCCACACCAATGATCAGTTATTACCGGGAAAAGGAACACCAGCGGAGCGAGCAGATCCTGGCACGACTACGAGCTGGAGATGACGTCGCTCTGGTCTCCGATGCCGGAACCCCAGGCATCAGCGATCCCGGGGCCGTGCTTGTCAAGGCCGCGTATGCAGCAGAGATCAAGGTGGTCGCCGTCGCCGGTCCTTCGGCATTGACCGCTGCGCTTTCCATTGCCGGATGCCGGGACAGTTCCTTCTACTTTGCCGGTTTTCCACCGGTGAAACCCGGTGCCCAAACACGGCTCTTTGCCTCTCTTAAGCATTTGACATGCCCCCTGGTATTCTATGAGTCGCCCCGGAGAGTCAGCTCCACCCTCAAGCATCTGGCCGGCGAGCTTGGCGATCGGCAGGCCCAACTTTTCCGTGAGCTCACTAAAAGACACGAACAGCGCCTGAGCGGCAGCTTGACCAGGCTGGCAGAACAGACGGCAAACGGGATAAAGGGAGAGATTGTCCTGGTGGTGGACGGAGCTCCAGCAGCGGTAGCGTGCAGCTCGACCGAGGTCGATGAACTGCTGCTCTGGCACAAAGACCAGCAGGGGGCATCGCTGAAAGACGCGGTCCGCACCATTGCCAAGGAGCTCGGCCTTTCTCGTTCAAGTGTTTATCGACGAGCCTTGCAGCTCTGGCACACGCCGGAATAAGCTTTTTACTGGAGAAGATCAACAACCTTGCCCTGCAGGAGACATCATGAAAGACACAGCATCAGCCATCACCACCTGCCCTGACCGAGAATTAGCCGACCTGTTACAGATAGCGGCAAAAGCAGCCCTGACAGCAGGCAACGGCATTCGAGAGCTTTACGGCCGTACACATACTGTAACCATGAAAGGCACCATTGATCTGGTCACTGAGGCTGATCTGGCTTCGGAAGCGGCAATTCTGGCCGCGCTGACAACAGACACACCCGAGATTCCTGTCCTTGCCGAAGAGTCTGCCGGTGACCACACGGTACCTGGTGATGGCTGTATCTGGATCGTTGATCCCCTCGACGGTACCACCAACTTTGCCCACAGCTTTCCGTTTTTTGCTGTGTCCATCGCCCTGGTGGACAACGGTCTGCCGGTGGCGGCCGTTGTCTACGATCCGCTGCGAGATGAGCTGTTTCTCGCCAGCCTTGGCGGCAGTTCCTGGCTGGGAGAACACCGGCTGCAGGTATCTGCGACCGAAGACCTGATCAACGCCCTGATCGGCACTGGATCGCCCTATGACATTCACCGCCATCTGGATGAGGTCATCGCTGATACCGAGGCCTTGCTACCGCAAGTCAGAGACCTGCGCATCGCCGGCGCTGCAGCCCTGAACCTTGCCTCAGTCGCCTGCGGCCGCCTTGATGCCTATTATGAAATCGGCCTCAAACCCTGGGATACAGCAGCGGGCATGCTACTCGTCAGTGAGGCCGGCGGCCGGGTAACCGATTTTCAGGGGAAGACCTTCACGTTCAATCGGCCGATTCTCGCCAGTAACGGGTTGCTGCATCAGCAGCTGACAAAGGCGCTTGGATGACAGGTGCCCCGCTGAGCCCGTCACCAGCACCGTCGCCCTGGCGGGTTCATGCCCTGATGCTCGTCGCCGCGACCTTGGTTTCGACCTCCTTTACGGTGGGCAAGGCCATTACCGCGTACATGGACCCTGCCCTGCTGACGCTGGTACGCTTTCTTTTGGCAACGCTGCTCTTCTCACCCATGGCCTGGCAGCACCGGCCGCTTCTCCCTGGAGACTCCATCGGGAAAAAGCTACACTCTCTTTTGCGCTACAGCATGATCAGCGGAACAATCTCTGGCTTCTTCTACCTGATGTTCCTGGCGCTGCGTACCACCACCAGTCTCAACACCGGCGTTATCTTCACCTTGCTCCCCGGCATCTCGGGAATATATGCCTTTTTCCTGCTCGGGCAACACCTTGAACGTGGCCGCCTCATCGCCTTGATACTGGCCATGGCCGGTACCCTCTGGGTTCTTTTCAAGGGAAGTCTGGCGCTGATGCTGGAGATGCACTTGAACCGAGGTGATCTGATTTTTTTTGCCGGTTGTTTACTCATGGCCTTCTATTCACCGCTGATCAAGTTGCTCCACCGCGGTGAGTCCATGACCCTCATGACATTCTGGGTGCTGGTAACTGGCTGCGGCTGGCTGCTGGTACTGGCTGGCCCCGCCCTGACAGCAACCGCCTGGGATGCTGTCCCTGGAACCGCCTGGGCAGGAATAGCTTATCTGGCTGTCTTCTCCACCATCATCACCTTCTATATCACCCAATGGGCAACCCTGCACCTGGGGCCCACCAGGGTGATGGCCTACTCTTACCTCTATCCGCCCCTTATCCTGCTGCTGGATGCACTCTCTGGTAAAGGGCTGCCCTCTTCGCAAACCCTGATTGGCCTCCTTCTTCTTCTGCCAGCCATGTACTTTGTCCAGAAAGGCTATGAGCAGGAATGATCGGGGCCGTTTTTTCTTGTTCGCCCTTTTCCTGCAGGGGTAGGCCGTCCTTTTTTGCTTGCACACTCCTTTCAGGTTCAATAAGGTTCATGCAAAAAGTAAAGATCAGCTGCAGTAAAATTCATCTGTTTACTCACCTGAAAAGGACGCAGCAAGGTACTACCACAGGCACGGCAGCCCCTCTCTTTCGCCAGAGAATACCCATGTCTGTCTGTTGTGAAACGACGAAAAAATGTGTTTAAAGAACAAAAAAGCAGGAGAAAAAAATGAACACAAGTGAACTCCTTCAGCTAGGAGCAAAGGCCTTCAGAGACAGCAGTTTAAGTGGTGAGGCTGGTAGCAACCTTGATCTGCAAACAATAATTTCGGCAATATCTGGCCTGGTAGGGGGAGAGGGCTTTGACCTTGCCGCGATCGTAAGTAAGCTGAAAGCTGGTGGCCTTGGCGAGATAGCAATGTCCTGGCTGGGTAATGGAACCAACCAGGGAATCAGTCTTGACCAGGTAAAAGGTGTTTTTGGTAGTGAGAAGATTGATGCCTTCGCTGCTCAGCTTGGTCTCAACACCGAAGAGGCTGCAGGCGGTCTTTCCGAAGCGCTTCCCCTGCTGATAGATAAGGCAAGCAGTGGCGGCTCACTGCTTGACTCCTTTGGTGGAGTAGAAGGAGTTGCCGGACTTGCTGGAAAACTCTTTAATAAATAAGCAGAGCCCGGCCAGGAGTTTTTACTCTTTTTCAGCCGTGCCCCGCGAAATTTTATGCCGGTAAGGATCGCAGAAGACCACAACCCGAGCGTTTACACAGGCACCGGATCAATCAGCAGCTCTTCTTTGGGACAAGGGCGTCTGCTGATTGACCCTTTGACCTGAAAGACCGGGCAACCCACTTTAGCGACTGCAGGCTACCACGGTCGATGTAACACTGGTGCTCCTTTTGGTCGAGAGTCTTGCGGTTTCAGGGACAGGCCATCTCCTTGGTCGTGAAGATACCGTTACTGTCAATCTCGATAACCATAACGCACTTATCTGGATCACCGGAGGCATTATAACTCAAGGTACCCGTAACGCCTTGGAAATCCTTGAGTGCCACCAGCTGGTCTTTGAGCAGCCTGCGGTCTTCGACGATATTACCGGTCAGCGTGCTGATATTTTCCAGTGCCTGGACCATACTGTGCACAGCATCATAGGTCAGGGCGGCAACCTCGTTGGGCTGTTCGCCATACGCTGCCAAATACCGGTCAACAAACACCTTGTTTGCTCCTTTCGCACCACCAGAGGCATAGTTGCCAGTAAACATCAGGCCCTTGCAGTCATCGCCGCAGGCTTTCATCAAGTCTCCGCCAGCCCAGGAGTCAGACCCCATGATGAGATTGTTAAAGCCCAGCTCCCGGGCCTGCCGAACAATCTCGGCAACCTGCGTGTCTGTTTGTGGCGTGACGATCACCTCGGCACCAGCTTGTAGAATTCTCTCGAGTTGTGGCCGGAAATCTGTATCCCCTGTTCTAAATTCCTCAAAGGCAACCACTGAACCAGCACCCTGCAGCACCTCAAATGATTTTCTGACCGCCTTGGCCATATCTCTGGGATAGGCGCTGATAACATCATAGAGTATGGCCAGTTTTGTCTTCTTCAACTGCTTGGCAATGAACCCGGCGAGCAGAGACGCCTGAACATCATTAAGTGCCCCGACCCTGAAGACATACGGTCTGTTTTTGGTTGTCGCCGGAGCTGTCGACCATGGTGATATCATGGGCGTCTGGTAGGCGTCAGCGATACCACCTGCAGGGACAGCGTTGTTACTCGCCTGGGGGCCGATCAAACCGATAACATGCTCCTGACCGATCAGGCTCAGGGACACCTCGGTAGCTCTGGTATGATCGGAGGTATTGTCGCCGTAGAGGAATTTCACCTGATAGGTGGTGCCGCCAATGGTCACCCCTCCCTTCTTGTCGATATCCTCTCTGGCCAGCTCCGCACCTTTTTTAGCGGTCTTACCTATGTTCTCCAAAAGTCCGGTCATGGCGCCATTAAAGCCAATTTTCAAGGTGGGCGCAGCATACACACACGCCTCACCCGCTGCCAGCAACAGCAGACCGGCAAACAGTCCAGCCTTTATTCTATGCATTGCATTCTCCTGTGACGATGTTGATCAATTCTCCAGCTGGACTTTTTTCAAAGTGGTGTATCGGATTCAACGCGGAACATTTCAACCGCCTTCCTGAGGTTACCTGCAGTCTGGTTCAGCATTCCCATGGAGCTAGCCGTCTTCTGCGAAGCTGCCGATGTCTCCTTACTGACGCTGCCGATCTCCTCCATGGTGACTACAATCTCTTCCGAAGATCTTACCTGGTCTGTCGCCGCCTGGGTGATAGAGGCAATCAATGCATCAAGCCGATCAGAGACCTTTTCAATTTCCTGCAGTTTGTCAAAGGCATTGTCTGCAAGCTGGGATCCCTGAACAACCTTACCGATACTCTCATCCATACGGTTGGAAACGTCCTTGATTTCTGACTGAATACTTCGTACCAGCATGTCTATCTGCTTGGTGGAGTTACTTGAACTCTCAGCCAATCGCTGTACCTCTTCAGCGACCACCGCAAAACCGTGGCCAGCATCACCGGCCATAGCCGCCTGAATTGAAGCATTGAGGGCGAGGATTGACGTGCGGTCGGCAATATCGTTGATGATCTGAACGACGTTGCCGATCTCCATTGAACTCTCCCCAAGGCGTTTAATAGACCTGGCTGTCTCGTTGATCTGCTCTCGGATCTCCTCCATAGCTCTGTTGGTATGTTCAACGGTCTTGGCCCCTTCATGAGCACTGAGTCTAGAGGTCTTTGATACTTCGGCCGAATTGACAGCATTAGTGGAAATCTGGTCAATGGATTTGGCCATGGCATTCACCGCCCTGATGGCCTGGTTGATTTTCTCGGTCTGCTCAAGGCTCTTGATCGCCAAATCAGCGGTGCGACTGGTAACATCTGTAGCGGTATCATCGACAGCAAAGGTCGCTGACTTAACCTGCTTGACAATGTCACCAAACTGTTCGGCCATGGTATTGAAGCTATCAGCAATAGCGCCGGTGATATCTTCTGTCACCTCAGCACGGGTGGTAAGATCACCTTCGGTAAGGGCACTGATCTCCTCCATCAGGGTGATAATCGACTCTTGAATAGCCTCACGTTCCTCTTGACTCTGAATCAACTGCGTGATGTTATCAAGCATGGCATTGAGGGTGACAGCCATGGTCCCCAGCTCATCGGAGCTGACGACCTCGGCACGGGCAGTAAAGTTGCCCATACCGATCTCAGCCAGGAGGTTCATGATCCGGTCAACCTGTTTTGTCAAGCCGCGAGCCAGGCCAACGGAGATGGCCACACCAAGGACAATGGCAGCAAGCCCCACACCCAGGAGAATTTTCTGCATGTTGTCTTGCTGTTTCTTCAGATTGGCAAGCGCCTGTTGCTCATCAGCAGATGCATTATCAAGAAAGGCCTGGATAACCGGCTCAGTGGCCTGTACAGATTTTTGATAGGCGGCAATTCTTTCTTTGATGCTCTTATCTGTTTCCGAAACACTGGTAAACCACTTGACATACTCGGCAAGGGCTTCCTGTAAATCCCTCTGTAGTTCACCAGCGAGTTCGAAAACACCAAGGTCTCCGCTGAGAGCTTTGGCACTGGCAAGAAAAACTTCAGCACCGGTTGACGAAGGGAGGGCAGTGTAATCCTGGCCCAGACCAAAAAGGACACTGAAACGACCAACAAGTGAGGGATTTTTGACCTTATCGACAAGATCACGGAGTGCATTGGCCGAGGTCTCAAGCCTGACCAGTTCACCAAATTCAGGGTCAACCCGGAGCTCAAGCTGATCAACCGTGGCGACAAACGCAGCCAGATAGTCATTAATGGCCTTAATGGTTTTCTGAGCCGCTGCAAGCTCTCTGGGCGATGGTGCGATCTGACGTATCTCGGAGAGATGCCGATATGTTTCGCCACCGGCCTTCATCATCGGCTGCAGATAGCGGACCTTGGCCTCCTGAATTCCCATCTGTCTGTAATTGAGGAGAAAGTCTTTCTCCAGTGCGTTCATCTGTTTCAGGGCCCGATCTGTTGCCAGACTCAGTCTGGAGATCCTGCTCTGTACCTGGACGACCTCGTTGATGATCGCCTGTGAGTACCGCTGCGAAATAAAACTGATGGCAATAACGACAACGGTCAGGGCAATCATCACCATAAACGCCAACATCAACTTGCCACGGATCTTTAACCGTCTGGTCAATGCGGAAATTGGATTGCCGATGCCGCCACCACTCTGTTCTGCTTCCATTCTGCCTCCTGATCGCTCTATCCCCTGCCATTACCGACCTGCCTCACAATAGAACACGTCGTGCTACTGGCAGTTCTGCGACAATTCTTCAGCGTTTCATAAATTTGTCAATTCCCTCATTCTTCCATACCGTAAGCGCCTTTTTATCCTTGGATTCAATCTTGACACCTATGGCATTCACAGGAACCGAGTGCTTTTTCTGATTCTCTATCCAGTTTTTCTTAATCATCTCATTCAACGCCATGTCAGTCTCCCACGTACCATGCTAATAAACCGCCACACGCCTCGCCTCTCCTCTTGCAAGGTTCACCTTTGCGACTTCAGCAGATCTTCCCCGCGAAGGCATCACCGCGGACAATCGCTTCGAGGTCAAAAAGCATCACATACATGGCGCCTTTTGCCACAGAAAAATATCCCTGGAGCAAACCACTGGTCGCCAGCTCTCGAGGGGGCGACTGCGGTTTGCATTCGTCCGGGCTGGTATTCAGCCGTAAATGATGGAGTGCGGACGAGGTGATCGCAGCTATCTTCATGTTCTCTCCTGTCATCTCCTCTCGTATCTCAGTGCGTAATATGATGAGCTGCCTGGGAGCAGATATCTCCCCGGAACCACCTACTGCCGCGTCTACATCAAACACCGGCAATACCTGTCCACGGTAATGGAAGATTGCTGGGATGATCGGCGTGGCATGGGGCAGATGGCATATACCTTGAGGCTGTCGTACCTCAACTACTTGGTTGTAGGTAAACAGCACATAGATAGGCTGACCTTGATTCTGCTGGGAGGTGACCAGCACAAAAACACGGGAGTTGTCAGCTGTCAGAGCGGTCATGCCACAGACTCCCGAAGGACCTGCTCGCGAATGATCGGAACAGTGTCCTTACCGTTGACCAGTACCTCGCTGATCAGTGCCCTGGTTGCGGCTGTACAGGCAGCCGGTAGCGGCAGCAAGGCATCTTGCATAGCCATAACCTGCCGTCCCTTGCCCTGCATGGGGAGTGCAAGGTAGATATCTGCCAAACGAAGTACACAGTAACAGACAAAAGACGGTCTTGCTGGCGCCTTGCTATTCAATGTTTTTCCAAGGTCAACGATAACGGCTCGGCGCCCCCCGGATATGGGCAGTATGGTGACACCATTTTCTTCAATCACCCTGGCCTTACCCTGGAGAACCACACCGGCAACAACATCTCGATCTATTGCAAAAAGCTGCCCTTTCACCTTGATGAGGAAATAGGTCTTTGCCATCATCACCCATCTCCGTACTGCTCGAGACTCTCAGCACTACTCACGCCGGTGAGGCTTACCACGATATCCACCAGATCCTCGTCCCTACAGGGCTTGTTGAGGAAACCGCGCGCCCCGAGAGCAAAGGCCCGTTCCCTGTGCTTGGCAGATGTCCGGGACGTCAGCATAACAACTGGAACCTCCCTGAACCGGGAAAGGTTGCCAAATTTCAGCAAAAATTCATAGCCGTTCATCTTCGGCATTTCAATGTCCAGAAGTATGCAGTCCGGTTCATTCTCTTCCAGTAGCTGCAGGGCTTCCAGTCCATCCCTGGCCTCCAAAGGCTGCCAACCCTGGGCTCGAATCAACCGGCTCATAACCCGGCGGATGGAGATGGAGTCGTCAACAATCATGAGTGTAAATGGCCGGGGAACCTCCAGCTGTTGCCTGAACTGCGGCGTTTGACCACTCATTCGGTTGTTACTAATAAGTCCGGCCACATCAAGGACAGGCACAACACTGCCATCACCGAGGACCGCTGCTCCGGATATGCCAGGGACGGTACCAAGCTGGCTGCCCAGCTCCTTGACCACCACCTCACGCTGTCCGATAATACCGGGGATACTCAGCATCACATCCCTTCCTCCAGCCTCGAAAAGTAATGCCAGGGGATGCGGTTCTTGGCCTGGAGGATCGTGACCGAGCAGCGATTCCAGGGCGTACCAGGGCAACTCCTTGTTGTTCTGATAGATAATGCCTTTTTCTTCAATGATGTCAGCACCATTTACCCTGCGGACCTCGTGAACATCATTGATGGGTATAGCGTAGATCACCTGGGTAATGCGCACCATCAGACAACGGACCACTCCCATGGTAAGCGGGACCCGCATGACAAAGGTCGTGCCTTTGCCCTTGGCAGTCTCGACACTCACCGAACCCTGCAGCTCCTTGAGATTCTCCCGAACCACGTCCATTCCTATGCCACGACCTGAAATCTCGGTAATCGTCTTGGTGGAAAAACCGGGGTAAAAAATACATTCGATGAGTTGCTGCTCATCCATCTCGGTCAGCTGTTCACCCAGGCCCAGGTGCCGAGCCTTTGCGGCAATGGCTTTAAAATCAAGGCCCTGGCCGTCATCACTGAAACGGATGACAATACTGTTTCCTTCACGGCGACCTGACAGGGTAAGGACCGCTAACGGATCCTTGCCGCTGGCGCTTCGCTCCTCGGTCGTTTCGATGCCGTGGTGGATGGCATTGCGTATCAGGTGCATTAAGGGATCAGCCAATTTTTCCCAAACCATGCGGTCAAGCTCAACGTCTTCACCGTTGATCTGCAAACGTACCCTTTTTCCCAGTCGTAAGGCCACATCACGCACGGTACGGCTCAATCGGGGAACAACATCTGACATCGGGCTCATACGGGCATGCAAGGTCTGCAGTTGCAACTCACGTACCACCCGCCGCTGTCGATTGATATCACCGCCCAGGCCGCTGTAGACCCTATCGAGGGTACTGCGAATCGCCGAAACATCTATGGCTGATTCGTTCAGGGAACGGATAATAAGATTGAGCCGGGAATAGCGGTCCAGCTCCATGGTGTCAAAATCAGAACACCCTTCTGCGCCTCGCATATCAGTGGGCGTCGGCTCGACCCTACTGAACCGTTCCCGTAGATCTTCCAGCGCTTTGACTTCAAAGTTTGTTTCCAGTTCCAGGGCAATATCCTTAATCCTGGCCGTAGCTCGTTCCAGCTCATCTATCGTCTCGTGTAAGCGATCCATGTTCCGGTCAAAACCGCTTATCCCCACGAGCAGTTCGTTGGCCAGGTTCACCAGGGTATCGATCTGCGTCTGAGCGACACGCACAGTAGGAGCGATCTCCACCGGGCCTGTTGGCTGCAGCGACTCCTGTTTCTCCTTCTCGGTGTCAGCTTGTCTCCTGGACGCCAGTTCAACCTCTGGCAATGATATCCCTGGAGATTCTACCTGTGCATATGCTTCCTCAACGTCCACTTCACCTTGCGGCTCAGTTCCCCGCAGAGAGAACTCTTCCAGTCGGGCCAGGATGACCTGCATCTGCTGAAGGTCAACGCTTTGCGACTCTTCCACCAGCCTGCCAACAATGTCCAGAGCATTCAGCAGGGCATTGATCAGTTCAGGACCAGCCGTCTCCGCCTCTTCGTACAACCAGTCGAGAAAATCCTCAACACGGTGCGCATAGCCTGAGATGTTTTCCTGGCCAATAACAGCAGAGGCGCCCTTTATGGTATGCACAGCCCGGCGGACCCGGCGGACCTCTTCTCTGTGATCATCACTGAGGGGACCATCGGTGGTGATCTCGCTCTCCAGGATCTCCATAGCCTTGTGCAGCTGCTGTAGATGCTCTTCTGCCTCTTCCCGAAAACCTTCCAGAAGTATTGCCCGATCTTCATCGGAAAAGAGGTCACTGCCCAGCGACCCGGATGTGGAATCACCAGAAGAAGCCTCCTGCACCGGCTGTATCGCCTCGGACGTTTGCCTTTTTTCTTTTTCCGGAGCTGATGGTGCACCAAGATCCAGCCCCGGAGGCTCGATGACCTTTCCTCTCTGTATCCACTGATGCAGGCAGTGTATGGCCGACTCCGCACGCTTTGTCTCATAGCTGCGGCGCTCTTCGACCAACAGCGCCAGTTGACCGGTCACTTCGTCCAGGTTCTCCATTACCCCTGGATCGATATCTGCAGCCTTTTCATACAGCCAGTCGAGGACCTCTTCCACCTGACGACCGAGTGCCTCGACCGCATCAAGCCCCAACATCCCAGCAGCACCCTTCACCGTGTGTACCTGACGGCGTACCTGGCGAACCTGCTCGCGCAGCTGAGCATCAATGGGACATTGGACTGTTACGGCATCTCTCATCTCACCAAGCAGGCGTTGCATCTCTTGAAAATGCTGCTGTGCTTCCTTGCGAAATTCGAGGAGAAGCTCATTGTCTGACAAGATGTCCCCGGGCAACGCTGCTGGCACCTCATCCTCCTCGAGGAGATGTTGACGCGGGGGATCACCTGCAGTGGTTAGCCTGGCAAACGCCTCCTGCGTCGCTACCACTAGCTGTTCATTTTCAGTATCCCCTGCACCGATACCAGCACAGTAGGTCTCAATACGGTTGATCGTGGCCGCCATAATTGCGGCCGCTTCAGGACTAAGCGTTTCCTCTGCTTCAACCAGAGATTCCAGATGCACCTCCATGGCCCCGGCAATGGCGCTGAGTCCCTCGATGCCGACCATGGAAGAGGCACCTTTGATAATATGTGTCAGCCGGTAAACCTCGGCCAGCAGATCAGGACGAGCAGGTGTCTCACTCAACTGAGCAATATGTGATTTCAAAACAGGCAGATAGGTTCGTACCTCCTCAAGGTAACCGCTAAGATATTCACTGGCGACAGCCATCAGTTCCCCTGCTCCTCTTGTGCAGATTGACGCCCTGCCTCCATGTGTTGTCGCCAGTTACGTAACACCACTGATTCGGCAAGCCGGTTGCTGTCAAATATATTGATCTTCCGTTCACCGAACTCAAGAACACCACGAATGTAAAAGGCCAGATTTTCCGGATCAGTTCCTTGATCAACAGGTTTTAGTCCCTCTGCATTTTGCTCATTGACGTTAATGACTCCGATAAATTTCTCCACAGGAAGACAGAATTTGAACCCCTTTACATGAAACAGGAGAAAAGGTAGAGCATCCGATGTCGTGGAAATTTCTTGCAGCCCAAACAGAAGATGAAAATCCACCACGGAAAGAATTTCTCCACGCAGTTGAATAATACCGGGAATCCAGGGCGGCAGATGGGGCAGCGGGATGGACGTTGGCAACTTGCCAATCTCCTGAACAACCTCAATCGGTAGCGCGGTTTCCTCCTTGCCAAGGAGAAAGACGATAAATGGCTTTTTTTTGCGGATCTTTTTTTTAGTGGCACGCTGCCTGAGAAAATCCTGTTCCAGGAAGGGTGCAGTTCCACGGTCAATCCTGGCGAGCAGCGTCTGCAGGCTGTCAGTTTCCTTTCTGGGCTCCATACGAGAGGCTCTGGCAAGGGGGTTATCCCATCAACTTCATGGCGTTTTCAAAGAGTTCATTTTCATCGAAGGGCTTTGTCATGTACATGTCAGCACCTTGCTTTTTTCCCCAGAATTCATCACTCTTCTGATTCTTGGAGGTGAGCATGATCACCTTGGTTGCCGGTGCCGCCTTTTTAATTTTGCGGCAGGCCTGAAAACCATTGAGCCTGGGCATAATAACATCAAGCACCACCAGATCTGGCCGCTCTGCCTCCACCTTATTCAACGCCTCTTCACCATCGGTCGCGGCAATCACGGTGTACCCGTTTTTCTCAAACGGTGCACACATTATGCTCAGCTGTGTGGGGCTGTCATCGACTACCAGAACTTTTTTTCCTGCCATTTTTTCTCCTCAACAATCTTGCCACGCCGGTTTGTCACTACCTGGGCAAAACCTTACTCTTCTACAACATGTACCAATCTCAACGACTCACAGAGGTGGCAACAGCTACTCCTGTGAAAGACCTACAGGTGTTTTTCTATCTCCTCAATCATCTCGTCAGGATCAAAAGGTTTGGTTAGATATGCGGCAGATCCACCCATTCTTCCTTTCATCTTGTTAATGAGTCCATCCTTGCTGGTGAGCATGATCACCGGGATATCCTTGAATTCCCTATTGCCTTTAACAATCGACAGAATCTTGTAGCCATCCATCTTCGGAAGAATAACATCAAGCATAATGAGATGCGGACGCTCCTCGCTGATTTTACTCAATGCCTCTAATCCGTTCTCCGCCTCGATAACTTTGTAGCCTTTTCGTGACAAAGCGATACAGATTACTTTTCGTGTGGTGGAGCTGTCCTCAATCACCAAGATAGTTTTCTGAACCTTCCCGAGCTCCTCTTCACGTTCCGGTTCTGGTTCACTGAGCTCTTCAGGTGCGTTGTTCACCGTTTCGACACGGACAAGATAAGTCATCAACAGCTTGAGTTGATTGGAAAAAAACGCTTTATCCGGAGCTATCTTTGCCACACGGTCCAGGTATCCCAGGGCCTCTTCTAGGTTTCCGCTGTTAAGCTGGATTAATGCAAGACAATAGGTGGCGACAATATGCCGTGGTTGTGACTTCAGCACTCGAAGATAACGATCTAGCCCTTCTTTGAGGTAACGGGGAGGCACCTCATTACGACTAGTGAGACTTTCCTGAGAGACGGTAAGATATGCCTGACAGAAATGGCAGCGATTCTCTCCCTTGTTCAGTAGAGCCCAACAGAAAAAACATTTTCGTACACGACCATTCTTAACAAGGGAGCTGGTCAAGGTAAACTTGTGAACCTCTTCGTTGATATCGGGATCTTCCGGTGCAGTCGACTGTGCGAGGTCCAGAGACTTCTTTATGGCACTGAGATTCCCCTGAACCCTTGAATACCAGAGCCATCCCCGGGCACTATTACGGTTGTGTTTCAGGTAGGCGACAAGGTTGCCATGGGCATCTTTATACTGATGTGCTTCTGCTTGCTTGACTGCGGCTTCTAGGCAGGCTTCTCCGCTGATTTCGAGAGCATTCTGGCGATCATTCTTCCGCTTTGACGCCTCAAGTAATATATTGACCAGCGTGGCATTGATGGTCTGCTCCACCTCAAACAGAGGCATGAGCTGCACTTCCACATTTTCCCAGCCAAGAATCTCAAGGGCAGCTTCTTTGCCGATAAGATTTCCAGTGTTAGCGTTGACCAGCTCTCCCTGATATACATCAAGAAAGCCCACACCTCCATCGTGCCGCACCTCCAGGGACTGTGACTTTTTCTCCATCAAGAAAATCTGGAGAATGTTGTCCAGGGAAAAGCCGTCTATTTTCATCTGCGCAAAATCTGCCATAACCGTTTCTGCCGCACAGGGTGATCAGTCACAAAGAAGAGATGATAAAGTTCTACTGGTAAAAAGCCCGATACCAGGCAATATTTTGCCACTCTACATCCATTGTGCGTGAAGAACCGAAGGAATGCAAAAAAAAAATTAAGGAACTGCAAACTTGCCTGTTGTACAGGGTGAACCGTTTACACCTACGTGAAAAAAGGCCACTGGTGAGAAGAGGATGAGCTTAACATCAGCAAGAGATTAGGTCCGATTAATACCTTGAAGCATCCCCGTCAATCCTCGTCAACTCGTCCTGCCAACCGACGAGACATGACACCCCGTTTTTGTTGCACAACTATAAGACCGAGGGTAAATTTCCGCCAAAGGCCCCAGGGAAAAGTCATCTTCGCAGACCATAATGGTGCGTTTTTTCCCTGTTCGCAGTATGCTCGGCTGTCGGCCATGACGCCTGATCCGGCAAACAGCACCTCCTCATGGTAGGAGGAGGAGAAAGCAGACAAACCGTATAGAACCATTTGAGGAGAGACATGAAGATAGGTATTATCGGCTTACCCCAGACCGGGAAAAAAAGCCTGTTCCAGGTACTTACAGGGAGTGAGCTCCAGGACCTTCCCGGCCCGCCCAGGCCAGTGCCGGGTACAGCCGATATCGTTGACCTGCGCTTTGACCGACTCGTCAACCTCTATCAACCGAAAAAAGAGACCCGGGCCCGTATCGATCTCGTTCTCCTGCCCAGACTTGAGCAGGAGACTATTGCCCGTGGAGAAATATTTCGTGATATCAGCGATGTGGATGCTATATGCCATGTGGTTCGAGCCTTTGAGGATGAATCGGTCTACCACGCCAGCGGTTCGGTGGACCCGCTGCGCGATGTGGAGGCGGTCAACTCGGAGCTCCTCATGCATGACCAGATCTTTGCAGAAAAACGGATCGAGCGCCTGGAAATCAGTCTAAAGAAGCTCAAAGACAAACGTCAGGCAGCAGAACTTGAGCTGATGCGGCGTATGCAGGCCCATCTCGAAGAAGAACGGCCGCTCAGACTAATGGAACTGGATGCTGACGAAAAGCTTATGATCCGCAGCTATCCCTTTATCACCTTAAAGGAGATGATCCTGGTCTTTAACGTGACAGAGGATGCCCTTGGCGACAGCTCCCTCCTCGATGCCGCAGCCGAGATATGCGCGGCGAACCAGATGGAGGCCATGACGGTTTCTGCACAGGTGGAAGCGGAAATTGCGCTGCTGGACAGCGAGGAAGAGCGCCGGGAATTTATGCAGGACCTGGGCATCGAGGAGCCGGCCCTGGAGCTGCTGACCCGCCTCTGCCTCAGGGCCCTGGGACGGATTTCGTTCTTCACGGTAGGCAAAGATGAGGTCCACCAGTGGCTGGTCCGCCTGCATGCCCCGGCCCCGATGGCCGCCGGCGCCATCCACACTGACCTGCAAAAGGGTTTCATCCGTGCCGAAGTGATGAAATATGATGAACTGATGGAGGCCGGCAGTGAGGCGGAGCTGAAAAAAGCAGGCAGGCTGTATGTTCAGGGCAAAGACTATATTGTCGAGGACGGTGACATCTTAAACATCCGTTTCAACGTCTAAGCTGTCCGGCAGCCGCAATTTTGGCAAAAAAGCACTGAACCCGGGTTTCAGCGGCTGCCGGACAGATGCCGCAATTGCCAGCGCAATCGCCAGCTAAGCAGTAGCGCTGCCACACTCAGGCCGCTGATCAATCCCACCCAGAACCCCTGTGGTCCCTGGGGCAGTCCCCAGAAACCAGAGATCCCCAGAATCCAGCCCACAGGCAGGCCGATCCCCCAATAGGCGAAGATCAGGAGCAGCATCGGAACCCTGGTGTCGTTGAGACCACGCAGGGCACCGGCACAGTTGACCTGGATGGCATCGGGTAACTGGAACAGACCGGCAAACAAGAGCAAAGAGGTGGCCAGACCGGCCACTGCTGGATCTGGAGAGTACATGGCAGCGATCAGCGGGGCAGAGGTGAAATAGATGAGCGCCGTACAGCAGGCACAGCCAGCGGCGAGCCACAACCCGACCCGTACTGTCCGACGCAGCCGCTCGGGGCGCTGTCGGCCAGCGGCAAAGCCCACCCGCACCGTAAGCGCTGCAGCCAGGCTGTAAGGCAGCATAAAGACCAGCGACGCAAAGTTCAGGGCGATCTGATGCGCGGCAACCACCTCTGCGCCCAGACGGGCGATGAACAGGGCAATCACTGAAAAGATCGAACACTCGATAAAGAGGGCCAGGCCGATGGGCAGGCCGAGCCGGAGAGGTTTGGTCAGGCCGATGCAGAGATGGCGGATCTCCGGGCAAAAGATTTCCAGTCTCCGGGTACGCCGATTCCACTGGAGCAGCACCACCAGCACCAGCAGCATCACCAGCATGGACAGGGCAGTGGCGTAGCCGCAACCCACCCCTCCCAGCTCAGGCAGGCCGAAACGCCCGTAAATCAGGACCGCGTTCATCCCCATATTCACCATCAGGCCGATAAGTCCGGCCACTGTCGTCATTTTTGGCAGGGAAACACCCTCACAGGTTCCACGTAGTGCCAAAAAAAGTCCAACCACCGGCATCCCCCAGGCAATGGCCCGAAGGTACCCGACAGTGACCGGCAGGACCTCGGGAGAAACACCCATGAGGACGAGGACACGCGATGATTCGCGTACGACAAGCAGCATGATCGTGCCCAGTAGCAGACCGATCAACATACCCTGCCGCACCACCCTGCCGATAGCCGCGGTATCCCCTCTGCCATCGGCCTGCGCAACCAGGGGAGGAACAGCTCCCAGAACCCCCACCATGAAAAGATAGAGGGGAAAGAACAGACTGGACCCCACCGCGACCCCGGCCAGATCAAGGGCACTGTACCGCCCGGCCATAACAGTATCCACCACCCCCATCGCGGTCTGAAATACCTGGGCGAGCAGGAGAGGCAGGGTCAGTCCCAAAAGGCGACCACTTTCATGCAGATAGAGTATGCGAGCGCGGGTCATGGACAACAGGGCAAAGAAATCAGCGAGAGAAACTCATCCGGCCTGGCGGAAGACCCGGTCACCATACACCTGAACCAGAGAGAAAGAAACGGATTTATCTGCAGATGACAAAAGAGGGAAATCATCTCGCTTAAATTCAGTAAAGAGGACTGTCTGCGGTGTTCAAGAGCGTTGGTGTAGGCCGTTCCATACAAGAAAAAATGGAGAGCACTGGCCAAAACAGAGAATCAGAGCGTAAAAAAATCAAAGGAAAAGTGGAGGAGATCCACTGCCAGCAGGCGGGGTGCAAGCCGTGGCGAGCGACCGGCAAGCAGATGGATGACCTCAGCACACTGCAGGGACGCACAGGTACCAATAACCGGAGCCAGGCAGCCGAGTTCTTCCTCAGCGCCCTGCCCTCCCTGCCAGAGGGCCTCAGGTCGGGTATCCCCAGGAAGCACTGTGGCAGCAAGAGCTGTCCACCCGGCTACCGCTCCGGTCACCAGCGGAAGGTTTTGCCGGGCGGCAGCCTCCTGTAAAACCCGACGAACGGCTATCCCCCCGAGGGCGTCCACAACCAGATCCACGTCCTCGAGCAGTGCAACGAACCCGTCGGCGTCAAGCATCTCTTCACGGACGACGAACTCCACGGCAGGATTGACCACCCGCACCCGGTCAGCCGTTGCAGCCGCCTTTTTTTGCCCTATAGTCTCACTGGTGCAGAGAAGCTGCCGGTTGAGATTACTCCTGTCAAAATGATCTCCATCAGCCGCACGGATATACCCGACCCCTGCCCTGGCAAGAAATTCGACAACATACCCGCCGAGGCCACCCAGCCCAGCCACCGCCACCCGGGAGCGCAGAAGCGTGGCCTGCTCCTCCATGGAAATGCCGGCGATATTGCGCCGATAGCGCTCCGGAACGAGCCCGGCATCCAGGGCTGCCGCCTCGACCTCTCGTAACTTGACCCCATGCTCGACACCTACCGCCAGGAGCTGCTCTTCATCCATGCACCTGGTGTTGAGGTCGGCAGGGGCCTGCCTGGCCATGGCCAGCAAAGAGGATGCCAACGGGGAGAGCTTCTTCATCAGCCCCCGCCCACTGGCGGAAAGACACCAAGCCGGTCGCCTTCAGCCAGGCCAGTTTCCAGGTCGGAACGCACCCCATTGACAAAGATCAGCCGCACCTCATCCAGGGGAATATCGAGGCGCAGGAGTACCTTTTCAACGGTATCACCAGCAGCCACCTCCATCTGCCCATCAGCCGGGGCGTACTGCCGTAGGGTGGCAAAACACTTCACTGTAATTGTCATCTGTTTCTCCTGAACGCCGCTGAAGCACTGAAATACATCGTAGCCAAGCCTTTCGGGCCAAAGGCAGCTCTTTCAAGCATACCGGCTTACTCGCCAACCTCTTCAGTGGTATAGACTGGTCCCTTTTCCGCATCAACATCGATTTGCCCTACCTTTTCTCTTCCCCTACCCTCGTTGAGAAACAGGTCCACCATAAGACTCACGGAGTAGCAGAGACTGAACGGAAGACGATCTCAGATTCAGCGTAATCATGGTACAGGCTGTTTACGGCAACAACAGCCTCAACTGAGCGCATCAACCTCAGCAGTTCGGTCATGGCCTGTTCGGCGTCTATCTCCTGGCTGCTTGCCGCCAGCCCCAGCAGCCAGTCAACAAGGCTGCCGGCCGCCTCGGACAACCGTCGGGGAAAGCAGAGCGCAACCCAGGTATTGGCACCGGTAATCATCCCGGCAAGGTCACTGCCAAGGGCGGTGGCCACCGGTTTTGCCAGGGCATCAGGTGCACCACCGTGCTGCAGATACTCAGCCAGGGCTGACGGACCATTGGCGATCAGCAGCTTGTCGGCGGTAAGGGCCAAGGCGGGCTGCGCCGCCTCACCCGGCAGCAGCGGCCAGTAATGAATGGTGGTGTCTCCAGCGGCCAGTTGGTCACCGGCTCCTGGCCCCTGTTTTTTCAACTCCTCCAGCAGGCGATCCACCACAGCACTGGAGACCTTTGCATCACGAACCTGGACATAGGCCTGCAACTTGGGTAGAGGGAAAAATCCCCCTGGTGCCATACCGTTCATGGCAAAGCCGAACTGTTGGCCAAAGGCCGCCAGCAACTGCTCCAGCCCCATGTCCAGTTCCAGGCGAACCCGCTGATCCAGCTGATTATACGCATCATTGCCAAGGGATTTCACCGTTTCATCAAAGACCTCCGGGATAAGCGAGGTGCCCCAGGAGTACAACAGGGTCTCGGAAGAAATCAGGTTGAGACCGGTATTGCTGGTAGCCGTATCCACTGCAGCACGACTTGCCCTGGACAGCTTTTCATACGTATATCCGACCCTGCCAGCCATGTTCAGATCTTCTCCGTCCTGGTAGATGGTTGCGGCAAGATAATTGACACCCTCCATTCCCTTGAGATTTAAGTGGACACCCTCAGTTACCCTGCTATCACCCTGTAGCCATGCGAGCAGTGCCGGCATCCCCAGATACAGCTCGGTAAACCCGGTACCTCCACGTTCCTGTGCCCAGTAACGCCGGGCCTCAATAAAGGCTGGCAGGGTGTCGAGCCCTTCTCCGCCGGCCCGGCGTTCAAGCAAATGGTTGATGAGTGCCGGGTTACGCACGAGCAGGACAAGGCCGTTCTCCGCGAATCCGTACAGTCTGGAGCCATCCTCCAGGGTTATCCGGGTAAGACTGCGGCCATCCACCTCTTCACGACTGACAGTATCGCTCATCACCAGGCGGGCAAAGGCTTCGACAGGGGCGCTCACCGAGGTGGTGGCAAACACCACAAAATGCTCTTCCAGGGCCACGTCCGGAGCAGGAGTGAGCAGGGCTGCCACCGCATCATCGCCAAAAATCTGGCGAAAAGCAGGATTACCCATAACCTCACCCACCTGATCATAGAGACGGGCATATTCGTCGAGTATCTTCTGTCCTGCACCAAGACCACCGAGAACCTGCGTCATGGTCTCTTTGGCCAACAAGTGCCCCAGGGCTGTCTGGGGAAAGGTATCTGTCAGGTGATTGAGATTGATCATACGTACCGTCAGCAGGGTATCTGTGGGCAGATAACTGCTGAACGGTGCTGAAACCGCTGGTGACCGCATCAGCAGGTAACTGCCATACACAGCCGCAACAACGAGCAGACTCACAACCAAGATAATTTTTTTCATCACTGTTCCTGTTGTTGGATTCAAGGCGTGTCTGCGCTATCTTTGCCGGCAGACTCCTGTTCAAGACGTTCAATGGCCTCCTGTGCCTCTTCCCATTGGGAGTAGGCGCGTTCGAGCCGACGCTCAATCTTGCTGTACTCTCGGCTGACCCCGACCCAGCGTTCCTGGTCTCCATACAGCTCTGGGTCAGCCATCAACTGTTCCAGTTCGCCCTTGCGGGCCTCTGTCCTTTTTATTTCCGTTTCCGCCTCGTCGCTCTTCTTTTTGAGCGGTCCCAGTCTGCTGCTGAGCTGCTGACGCAAGAGAGCACGCTGACGGCGCTGTTCCCTGCGATCCTGAGGGGTGGCCGCCTGATGCTGCTCATCAGGCGACGCTTTGCTATCCCTGGCAGCAGGCTCTTCTCTGGTCTCCAGCTCTCGGCGCTTGTCCAGGTAGTCATCAACATTTCCTTCATACAGAGTTGCCCGACCGTCACGGATCTCCAGGACCTTGTTGACAAAGGCATTGACAAAAAAACGGTTGTGCGAGACCACGATGATAGACCCTTCATACTGAGCCATGGCCTCCTGTAACACCTCCTGAGAGCTAATATCCAGATGGTTTGTCGGTTCGTCAAGGAGCATCAGGTTGGCCGGCCGCACCAGCATCCGGGCAAGTGCCACCCGGCTCTTCTCTCCCCCGGAAAGTACCCGTACCTGCTTGTCGACCTCATCTCCGCTAAAGAGAAAGGCCCCCAGAAGAGAGCGGGCCTGGGTCATGGTCTTGTCTTTGGCAGCGTGATAGACAGTATCAAGGATAGTCAGCTCACCGGCCAGTTCCTGGGCCTGATGCTGGCCAAAATAGGTGAGGATAACGTTATGTCCCAGCCGGACGTCCCCCTCAGCCGGCTCCAGCCCGGCCATGATCTTCATGAGTGTGGTCTTGCCGGCACCGTTGACCCCGACCACGGCAAGCTTATCACCTCGCTGCAGGCTGAACTCCACATCATTGAAAACAACCTGCTTGGCAAAGCGCTTGCTCACACCGGTGAGGGTCAGCATATCCCGGCCAGACGGTGCGGCCGGAGGAAAGGAAAAACTCACAGTGCGTTCGGTCTCGGCAAGCTCGATACGCTCCATCTTCTCCAGCTGTTTGATACGGCTCTGTACCTGTCGAGCCTTGGTGGATTTGGCCCGGAACCGCGTGATAAAACGCTCACTCTGGCGAATCTGTGCCTGCTGATTGTTGTAAGCGGCACGCTCCAGCGCCATGCGCTGCTCCTTCTCGACCAGGTAATGGGAATAATTACCCCGGTACACGGTCAGGCGACCCAGACTCAGCTCCCAGGTGGCCGAGGTCACCTTGTCGAGAAAGGAACGGTCATGGGAGATAATAATCATGGCTCCCTGATACTGCTGGAGGAAATCCTCCAGCCAGGTGAGTGAATCCAGGTCCAGATGGTTGGTGGGCTCGTCAAGGAGCAGCAGCGATGGACGCTGAAGGAGCAGGCGGGCCAGGTTGAGTCGCATGATCCAGCCGCCGGAGAAACTGGCTGCGGATCGATCCAGATCAGCGGCACTGAACCCCAAACCAAAAAGTACCTGCTCAATCCTGGGACGCATTCGAAAGATATCGCTGTCCTCCAGGTACTGCTGTAACTCTCCCTGACGTCTGAGTAATGCCTCCATCTGGGCGTCCTGCCCGGAGGAAACCACGGCCAGTTCAGCGCTGATCCGCTCCAGTTCGTCTTGTTTGTCCAACAGGTCGGCAAAGGCGGATGCAGCTTCCTGGTAGAGGCTGTGCCCTGAAAGGTTACCGCCGATCTCCTGGGGCAGATAGGCGACGCTGAACCAGGAGGCCCGGCTGACAATCCCTGGATCGGTCTCCTGCAGCCCGCACATAATCTTCATCAAGGTGGATTTTCCGGCACCATTGACGCCGGCAAGCCCGATCCTGTCACCAGCATGCACCTGTACAGAGAGATCTTTGAAGAGGTGTTTGTTACCATATTGCAGGCTGAGGTCATTGACACTGAGCATTGCTTCTTCCCTCTTCAATACCTTCCATGCGCACCTGTCCACGGGGTATGTCAGCTGTGGGGACAAGCTGAAAACGCCGCCACAGGCCAAGTTCTTCGAGACGTTGCCGGTTCATCTGCCGCTGCCCGTGAAATACCGGCTGATCACCCGGGGCGATCAGCAGCCTTGCGGTCTGCTCGCCGCCCAGCCCGGCAAGGAGCCGGCGGGTGTGGCCCAACATAAGCCGCGAGGCCACCATCTGCCCAAATGCCGGATGATAGGGACCGGCGATTAGGGCTCGTTCCAAGCTCTCCCCGGGCTGCAGTCCCATGCGGATCACCGGGATCCTTGCTGCAGTAAAGCGTTTTTTCATCCAGGCGGCAAGCAGCACGGCCCGGTCCAGGGTCAGGGGCTGATAATCTCCACAGGCATACATCCTGGCCAAGGCGCTGCCCTTGAGGACCAGCAAGGGATAGATGCGCACGCACCAGGGGTTCTGCCGGATCACCTGGGCCACTGTCCGCCGCAGATGAACAAATCGTTCGCCGGGAAGTCCCAACATCAACTGCACCCCCACCCGCAAGCCGGCAGCCTTGAGTTGCTGTATGGCGGTAATAGCCTGCCCGGCAGTGTGTCCCCGTCGGCAGTTCTGTAAAAGTTCATCCTCAAGGCTCTGCACACCCAGTTCAACCAGGTCGACACCGTAGGCCCTGAGCAGGGCGATTCGCTCCGGATCGACAAGGTCCGGGCGGGTAGAACAGCGCAGTGAATCCACCTGCCCGGAACGCAGATACGGCTGGACCGCCCCGAGCAGGTCCTCCTGCCGCTGTTTTGTCAGGCCGGTAAAGGTGCCTCCGTAGAAGGCTACCTGGACCTGTGTTCCTGTCCTGCTTTTGCCCTCAGCGTTCTCTGTGTACTGCAGCCACTGGTCAATAACCGCCTGTACGTCCTCTGCTCTCAGGGGTGAACCACCGGCGCCACTGATCGCCTCCTGATCACAGAACAGACAATCGTGCCGACACCCTTCCTGGGGAATAAAGACCGGGATGACAAACCAACGTGCCATTTCAGGCGTCTTCCTCCTGGCGTAACAGTTCCAGCGCAGCCGCCGCCGCCTGCTGCTCGGCCTCTTTTTTGCTCGCAGCCCGGCCTCTGCCCATCTCCCGGTCACGGAACACCACCTCCACGGTAAAGACCCGGGCATGTGCCGGCCCCTCCTCGCCAACCAGCGTATAACGAGGCGCCTCGTTATACAGCTCCTGGAGGAGCTCCTGGAGGGCGCTCTTGGCATCGGCCGCAATCAGCCGCTCGCGGGAGGCATCAATCATGGGCTCAAAAAAACGGCGTACAAACTCCAGGGCGATATCGTAACCTCCATCAAGAAACAGCCCACCCACCAGGGCCTCGTAGGCACAGCTGAGAATCGACGACTTTTCCCGGCCACCACCCGCCTCCTCTCCCTTACCCAGCAGCAGATAACGGCCAAGGGCAATGCCCCTGGCCTGCCGGGCCAGGCCGTTTTCACTGACCAGGGCCGAGCGGATGCGGGTCAGTTTACCCTCACGCAGCTCCGGAAACCGGGTAAACAGGATATACCCGACAGTCAGATCCAGTACCGCATCGCCGAGGAATTCCTGTGTCTCGTTGTGGCAGACATTTTCCAGCCGCTCAAAAGCAAAACTCGAGTGAATCAGGGCCCGCTGCAGCAGCTTCAGATCGGTAAAGCGGTAACCTATGCGCTCCTGGAGCTCTTCAAGCTGTTCGCTGTTATCTTGAATCAGGGCACCGAGTGTTCTGCCCATGGTGTTTTCCTCTTGTCAAAATTGCAGACTGTGGTATAGATGCCGCTACCAAATCGGGCGACGTAGCCAAGGGGTAAGGCAATGGTCTGCAAAACCATCATTCACCGGTTCAAATCCGGTCGTCGCCTCCAAAACGAGCAAGGGCCTGTCAGGTGTGCACCATGGACGCTGCAGGCCCTTTTTTCATACAGCCATCACGCCTCCGGTTTCACCCCTGTCAATAAATACTCAGCCTCTGCCGTGTGTACAGCCCCTGAGGCACCCAGAAAACTCGAGTAGAGGACAAAGGACCTCACCTCGAAGGGGAGGCTCGTGTAGAGTCCGTGTTCTTCGAGAAATCGCCCTACCCTGGCTGATGGTGTGTTGCGCAGCCGGGCCAGGGTGACGTGCGGGCTGTACTTGCGGGTGTCCGGGGCAATACCGACACGGGCAAGCGCGGCATTTACCCGGGCCTGGAGGGCCTGCAGCCCGCCGACCTCAGCCAATCCCGCCCAGAGCAGCCGCGGTCTGCCCCGGGGAGGAAAATGCCCCACACCCTGCAGTTGTAGGGAAAAGGACGCCACCGATACCTCGGCAAGCACCTCACGGATATCCTTAAAAGTTGCACCGTCTACTTCACCGATAAAGCGCAGCGTCAGATGAAACTGTCCGGGAAGCACCCAGCGGGCACCCGGCAGCCCGCAGCAGAGCGGGGCCAGCCCCTGTTGCACGGCGTCGGGCAGGTCGACAGCAATAAAGAGACGGTGGTTCACGGTCACTCCTGATTGAAAGCGTCCCCTCGGGCCAGCACTCCTTCTGAAATGCTGGCCAAACCCGCACCTGTCAGGGGTACCAGGGTCGGTTTATCAATGACCGTTTTTCGCGATGCTTCACCGCTCATGATCAGCGCTGTCTGTTCAGCCGATCAACCGACTCTTCGAGCACGGCCAGTCGCTCCTGCAACTCGACCTCCTTGCCGCGTTCCTTGGCGACGATCTGTTCCGGGGCCTTGTCAAGAAACTTGCTGTTGGCAAGCTTCCCCTGCACCCGCGCCAGCTCCTTGCCAAGTTTCTCGCGCTCACGGGCCAGCTTGTCGAGTTCGGCGGCAACATCAATGAGCCCGGCCATGGGAACGACAATCTCCACGCCCTGCACCAGGGCATGGCCGGCATCATCGTCAACCTGCCCTTCAGCCTCAATGACCAGCTCCGATCCCCGGGTCATGGTGCGGATATCCTCACCATACTCTTCAAGAAGGGCCCGTTTGGCGGCTTCGCCGCAGATGAGCCGGAGCGCAATCTCTTTGGAGGGGTGCAGCTCGTTTTCACTACGGATGGTACGGACAGCGGAGATGATACCGGTCAGCAGCTCCATATCTGCCTCGGCTGCCGGGTCATCCCAGGCGTCCACCAGCATGGGATAGGGCTCTTTCATAATATAGCCGCGTTCACCGGGGAGCTGGCTCCAGATCTCTTCGGTGACAAAGGGTGTGATCGGGTGGAGCATGAGGAGAACATGCTCGAGAACGGACAGCAGCACGGCGCGGGCACCATCTCGGGCAGCGTCATCCTTGCCGTACAGGTCTCTCTTTATCCACTCCACATACCAGTCACAAAACTCGTGCCAGGTGAACTGGTAGATAATCGAGGCAATATCGTTGAAGTTATATCCTGCGTATGCCGCCTTCATCTCTCTGAGTGTCCGATTGGTACGGCTGAGAATCCAGCGGTTTGCCAGGGACAGTTTTTCAGGATGCTCGCAGAGCACGGTAATCCCGGATTCCGTGTCTTTAAGATGCATCTGGGCGAAGCGGGCCGCATTCCACAGCTTGTTGATAAAGCGGCGGTACCCGTCAATTCGCTCCTCATCCATGCGGATTTCCCGGCCCTGCGCGGCAAAAGCGGCCAGGGTGAAGCGGAAGGCATCAGTCCCGTACTGGGCGATCATGTCCAGCGGATCAATGACATTTCCTGTGGACTTGCTCATCTTCTTACCGTGCTTGTCACGTACCAGGGCGTGGAGATACACGTCGTTGAACGGCACCTCATCAAGGAAATGCAGGCCCATCATCATCATCCGGGCCACCCAGAAGAACAGGATATCAAAACTGGTGATCAGCACCGAGGTGGGATAGAAGACAGCCATCTCCGCAGTGTTGTCAGGCCAGCCCAGCGTGGAGAACGGCCAGAGCGCCGAGCTGAACCAGGTATCGAGGACATCGCTCTCCTGACTGAGCTGTGCGGATCCGCATGCCCCGCACCTTGAGGGAGGGTTCACCTCAACGAGCAGTTCACCGCACTGCTCACAGGTCCAGGCCGGAATCCGGTGACCCCACCAGATCTGGCGGCTGATGCACCAGTCACGAATGTTGTCCATCCAGTTGTAGAAGGTCGTGTACCAGGTGTCAGGATAGAGACGTATCCGGCCCTGGCGGACCGCGGCCACAGCCTTCTCGGCCAGGGGGCGCACCGACACAAACCACTGCTTGCTGACGGCCGGTTCCACTACGGTTTTGCAGCGATAGCACATGCCCACCGCATGCTGATACTCCTCCACCTTTACCAGATAGCCCTGTGCCTCGAGGTCGGCGACAATGCGTTTCCTGCAGGCGAAACGATCCAGCCCCGCATAGGCCCCGGCATTTTCGTTCATCACGCCATGCTCATCCATAACCACAAGCAGCTCCAGACCGTGCCGCAGGCCGATCTCGTAGTCATCCCGGTCATGGGCCGGCGTAACCTTCAGGGCACCAGTGCCGAATTCGCGCTCGACATGGGTATCCAGGACCAGCGGGATGGCACGATCGGTGAGTGGCAGTTCTATCTCGGCGCCGGCCAGATGGCTGTAGCGCTCATCTTCGGGATGCACAGCCACACCAGTGTCTCCGAGCATGGTCTCGGGACGGGTGGTCGCCACCACCAGGGCCTCTTGACTTCCGACAACAGGATAGCGCACATGATAGAGTTTACCGTCAGTGGGGTCGTGCTCTACCTCATCATCGGCCAGGGCCGTATGGCAACGGGGGCACCAGTTGACGATATAGTCACCCTTGTAGATCAAGCCCTCCCGGTACAGGCGGACAAAGACCTCACGCACGGCCCGCGACAGCCCTTCATCCATGGTGAAGCGTTCCCGGTCCCAGTCACAGCTCATGCCCATGTGCCTGAGCTGACTGATGATGGTACCGCCCTTTTCCCGACGCCATTCCCAGACACGTTCAATAAAGGCCTCCCGGCCGAGATCGTGGCGGGACTTTCCCTCAGTGGCCAGCTGCCGCTCCACCACGTTCTGGGTGGCAATCCCGGCATGGTCGGTGCCCGGTATCCACAGGGTATTGTCACCGCGCATCCGGTGATACCTGATCAAAATATCCTGCAGGGTAGTATTCAGGGCATGGCCAATGTGAAGGACGCCGGTGACATTGGGCGGTGGGATGACAATGGCAAAGCTCGGCCGGCCTTCTGTCATGGTGGCGGCAAAGGTCTTGTCCTCAAGCCAATGGCGGTACCAGCGCGCCTCCACCTCCGGGAATTCATAGCTCTTGGGCAGGTTGTATTTCTCGTTATGAGTATCAGGGGAATTCATGGGATAGTCGGTTGGTTCAAAAGTTCATGGGGTTGCGGGCAAAATCGTTTTCTCAGAGCACGCTCCAGGGCTTGGGCATGAAGATCTGCGAATAAAGGTCCAGGGCATACCGATCTGTCATGCCAGCGATAAAGTCGCAGACCTGTCGGCGGCGGCGCCGTTTCTCATCAGATGATACCGGGATACTCAGCGGCGTTTGCCAGCCATTGCTGCGGGAGGGTAGTTCATGCTCAAGGAAATAGGCGTACAGGTCGCTGATAATCCGCTGGGCCTTCTCAAACTCGCGATGCACTCGCCAGGCCCGGTAGACATTGTCATAGAGAAAGGTGCGCAATTCGGTGATGATCTCGTTCATCCTTGCGCTGAGCCTGAGCGTACCCTCGTCACGTGCCAAGGTGGTGCGCACCAGGTCGTCGACCATGGCGCCCACCCGTCGGGATGGTCTGTCGCCGAGGACACGGCGCAGATGAGGCGGCAGGTCAGTCTCTTTGAGCATCCCGGCACGCAGCGCATCGTCCATGTCATGGTTCACATAGGCAATGATATCAGCAACCCGAACCACCTGTCCCTCCATGGTCGCCGGCAGCAGGGACTGGTTTGCTGGCAGGATCTCACGGTTACCCTTGCTGTGCTTGAGGATACCGTTGCGCACCTCCCAGGTCAGATTCAGGCCACGACCGTCCCGTTCAAGAAAATCAACGATACGCAGACTCTGGCGATAATGCTGAAAGCCGCCGGGATGCAACTTGTTGAGGCTGTACTCCCCTGCATGGCCGAACGGGGTATGGCCCAGGTCATGACCAAGGGCGATGGCCTCTGTCAGGTACTCGTTTAGGCGCAGGCAGACACTGACAGTCCTGGCGATCTGCGCCACCTCAAGGACATGGGTCAACCGGGTGCGGTAATGGTCGCCGGCCGGGGCCAGAAAGACTTGGGTTTTGTGCTTGAGGCGACGAAAGGTCTTGGAGTGAATAATCCGGTCACGGTCACGCTGGAAGCAGGTCCTGAGAGCACAGACCGATTTCTCTCTTTTTCGTCGGCCCCGGGTCTGTACACTCAGGCAGGCATAGCTGGAAAGCACCAGAGGCTCGCGCTCTTCCTGCTGTTCACGAATACTGAGTGTTCGCCGGTTCGTCATCGTCACTCGTTCCGAGGCTGGCATCAGTGTGGCTGCCAGAGGAGATACGCCTTGATAAACGCGTCCAGACGACCGTCTAGTACAGCGTCAACATTGCCGTCCTCATGGCTGGTGCGGTGATCCTTGATCATCCGGTACGGCTGCAGGACATAACTGCGTATCTGACTGCCCCAGGCAATGTCTTTCTTATCACCGTGCAGATTCTCCTGCTCCTGGGCCTGGGCCTCGCGCTCCTGTTCATACAGGCGGGCCATGAGCATCTTCATGGCCATATCCTTGTTGCGGTGCTGAGATCGCTCATTCTGGCACTGTACGACGATGCCGGTGGGCAGATGGGTGATACGGATCGCCGAATCAGTCTTGTTGACGTGCTGGCCGCCAGCACCACTGGCCCGGTAGGTGTCGATGCGCAGGTCCTTGTCGCTGACATTCACCTCGACATCCTCATCCAGCTCGGGCAGAACCATGACCGAGGCAAAGCTGGTATGGCGACGCCCCGAGGCATCAAACGGCGAAATACGGACCAGTCGATGGATTCCCACCTCGCTGCGCAGTAATCCGTAGCTGTTGGCCCCCTGCACCAGTACCGTAACACTCTTGACCCCGGCCTCGTCACCGGGCAGGTAGTCGAGGATGTCGGTCTTGAACCCCTTGTCCTCAGCCCAGCGCAGGTACATACGCATGAGCATGCCCACCCAGTCCTGGGCCTCGGTGCCACCGGCGCCGGCATGGATAGTCAGCAGCGCGTTGGCAGCATCATGTTCACCGCTGAACATGCACTGCAGCTCGACCTCGCCGATCTGCTCGTCGAGGATGCCAAGGCTTTCCACCACCTCCTGGTAGGTTTCGGCATCTTCTTCTTCCAGGGCCATCTCCAGGAGCATGCCGGTCTCTTCGAGCTCACGAAAGTTCCGTTCCCAGGCTGTAATGACATCCTGCAGCTGTCCCAGCTCTTTTTGGACCTTTCTGGCTTTGGCCTGATCGTTCCAGAAATCCGGCATTAACGACTGTTTTTCCAACAGGGCCACAGCTTCTTTTTTGCTGTCCAAGTCAAAGATGCTCCTTCAGGGCCAGCATCTTTCCCCTGAGATCATTGATCCGCTGTCTCGACTCAGCCGCTTCACTCACCTCAGCCATATCCACCTCGTTGCCCCGCAGTGAAAACATCACCAGGGCCTTTGCCTAGTACATTTTTCGAAATCTTTAATAATAAACGGTTGGCGCTCACAACTCAAGCATGTTCTTGCGGTATGCCAAACATCAACACAACACCACCAAAAAACCAGACCTGTTAATCGCGTCCAGGGGAACCTCCAATTCTGTCCCCTGGTTACCGGCGCCGGAAAAGTACAAGGGGGAGAATCAGTGCCAGACAGGCTGCGCCAAAGTGATGGCCACCCCGCTCAAACACGGTCTGTTTTTCCAGCAGAGGAACCTGAGCCCGAACAGCGGTACGGGTGAAAAGATCAGTGGCTGCCATGATATTACCTGCCGGATCGACAAAACCGCTGATACCGCTGTTGGCAGCACGCACCAGCGACCGTTTATTCTCCACTGCCCGCAGTACCGTCATGGCCATGGACTGCCAGGGTGCACTGGATCGGCCGTACCAGGCATCGTTGGTCAGATTGACCAGCACGTTGGCCCCCTTGGCCACAGTTATCCTGGCAAGATCGGGAAAGATGGCCTCATAACAGATCAGTACGCCAAGGTGGAGCATCCCCATGTCAAGGGGGGCGCTGGAGCTCCCCGCCGTAAAGTTGCCGACACTCTCCACCAGCGGGGCGAGAAAGAACAGCATCTTTTGCAGCGGAACGTACTCGCCAAAGGGTACCAGATGTTGCTTGGCATGGGTGGCTCGAATCTTTCCGGCAGGATCAATGAGCATGGCGGAATTAAAGTACCTGACCTGTCTGCTGTCACCAGCGGTGATCCGCTCAAACGCAGGACTGCCAGTGAGCAGCCAGGTATTCCAGCGGGTGGCGGCGGTGCGGATCTCCACCGATTTGGCAGCCTGCTGCACATAGAAGGGCATGGCCGTCTCCGGCCAGACCACCAGTTCCGCGTCATTGTCGGCAAGGGCTTCCGCGGACAGCCCGATATAGGTATCAATGGTTTCTCTGCGAGCCTCAGGTGTCCACTTGGCCCCCTGATCAATGTTCCCCTGAACGACCACGACTTCGGCCTGCAGGGCTCGCCGGGCCTGATCCGTAACCACCTCGTAACGAAGTGCTGAATAACCAAACACAAACACCAGAAACATGGCGGCAGCCAGTAACGAACGGCGCTCTGCTGCCAGGTCCAGCCGGACCTCACGACGCTGCCGGTCAAAGATGGCCAGGACCAGACCGTTGGTCAGCACCAGGCAGAAGGATAATAGGTGGTGTCCTCCCAGATCTGCACCCTGAATGAGCATTGGCAGGGTATGCAGGCCGTATCCCAGATCCATCCAGGGAAATCCAGTGAAGAGTCGGCCGCGCAGGTACTCCAGCCCTACCCAGAGCACCGGTGCTGTCCAGACCAGGGCTGCCAGCGAACGCTCCCGATGCCAGTACCGGCCGGCCAGATAGCTCAACAGCCCGGACAATACCGCCCAGTACAGCGCCATGTACAGGGCCAGCAGCAGCAGGGCCGGCAGGCTGACAAAGAGCGGCAGCCCGCCATAGCGACCAAGCACAATCACAATCCAGTACAGCTGGGTAAGGTAATAGACAAAACCGCTGCAGAGCCCGGTGAGGGCACTGGCACGGACCGGCAGATAAAGTGTGCAGTACAACAGTGGAGAAAGCCCGACAAAGAGCAACGGCCACCAGGATACCCCGGGCATGGCCAGGGCCAGCAGCAAGGCAGAGGCTGCCGCGCCGAGGATTATCCGGCCGGGCTTAGGAACCTGCGGGTTCATGTAACCGGCTGATACGAACAGTCTTCACCCGGCGTCGGTCAGCAGCAAGCACCTTGAACACAAGGCCGTTCTCCTGGACCTCGGCCCCGTCTCCGGGAAGAAAACCGAGACGGTGAACAATGAAACCGCCCAGCGATTCATAGGGGCCCTCAGGCAATGTCAGGGTAAAATGGGCCTCAATATCCTCAATGTCGATCTTGGCGTGGGCAACGACGGTGTTTTCGTCGATTACCTTTAATTCGCGCTCTTCGTCATCATGCTCGTCATCGATGTCACCGACAATCTCCTCAATCACGTCCTCCAGGGTGATCAGGCCACGGACGCTGCCAAACTCGTCGGTAACAAAGGCCATGTGGTTTTTTTTCGCCTGAAACTCGCGCAACAGCTCGGTGATGGGTTTTGCCTCGCCGATATACATTGGAGAGTGGAAAAACTGCTCCAGCCTGCTGCCGCCGCCCTCTTTACTCCCGCAGAACCGGAGCAGATCCTTGGCGTGGAGCACACCGATAATGTTGTCTGGCCGCTCATGAAAAATCGGGATTCTGGTATAGCCCTCGTCAATGACCAGGTGAATCAGCTCATCGACCGCTGTCCCCTCTTCGGCACAGATCACGTCGGCCGAAGGCGTCATGATCTCCGAGGCCACGGTCTCACGGAAATCAAAGATGGAGCTGATGAGACGCTCTTCCTGCCTGCTGATAAGCCCCTGCTCTTCGCCCTCTTCCAAAAGTTCCTGGATTTCGTGCTCGAGCTGCTCGGTGGTATCCGGGCCGTTGCGCAAACCAAGTCGAGAAAAAAAACGGTTGATGAGACTTCTGACCCTTCCCTGGTGAAAGCCAGGGGCATCACTGCCCTGGCTGTCTGAAGAATTTTCCATGATGTGTATTGATGCAAGGTAAAGGAGGAAATGACTGTACCACCAAAACAATGTATTCCGGTGAACTGAAAATTCGCAAGACTTTTCAGAAGGTATTGTTCAACACCCTAAAGTCAAGGAAAAAGAGATCACCTGTAGAGCCTTCTCACTCTTTCCTTGAGCTCTCGGTTTTTTTAGCGCTTTTCAAGTCAGGCTGGTTCGGGTAAGGTACCCTGACGAAAAATGCCAATAACCGCCCCCCGGATTGTTCCATCCCCTTAACCCGAGCATGTTTGCATTGCCTGGCTGCAACCGGGGGCTGTTGTTTTATCAAAAAAATGGAGAAAACGCGTGCAGGGCAAGGTACTTATCGCCAACCGCGGAGAAATAGCTATCCGAATCATGGAGGCCTGTCAGGATCTGGGCTTAGAGTATGTGATCGTTTACACCGAGGCCGACCAGGACTCTGAACATGTACGCCGCAACCGGACCTCAGGGGCTGAACAGAACGCCTGGCGAGTCATCAGCTACACCGATCCCAATGACATCCTGGCGGTGGCCGATCACACCGGCTGTACAGCTATCCATCCAGGATACGGATTTTTCTCGGAAGATTTCCGCTTCGCCCGCCGGGTCACCATCCGTGACCGGCCCCTCACCTTTATCGGCCCCAACTGGGAAGTGATCAAGAGTCTGGGCGACAAGATCAACACCAAACGCACCGCCAACATGCTGGGTATCCCCACCATCCCCGGCACAGACGCGCCCATCTACAACGAGATGGAGGCTGAAGAGATCGCTGTTCAGCTCTTTGCCGCTCAGCTTGAAGCGGGTGAAGCAAAACCGGCAGTACTCATCAAGGCAGCGGCGGGCGGCGGCGGTATGGGGATCGAAGAGGTGCGCCGTATCGAACAGTTCCGCCGGATCTACCGTCAGGTGCAGAACTACGCCAAGCGGCAGTTTGGTGACGGCGGTGTACTCATTGAGCAGCGACTCACGGATTTTAACCATCTGGAAGTGCAGCTTGTCTGTTCCCGCCACAACGAGCGGGTGCATTTTGGTTCGCGTAACTGCACCATCCAGTCCACCGGCCGTCAGAAACGCATTGAGGCGGCCCCGGGCTTTGACAACTCCTGCTTTGCCTATGAGTTTGCCCACGAAGGAGTGCTCGACGATATCATTGATCACAGCCTCCGGCTCGCCGCCCACGTGCGTTACGACAATGTGGGCACCTGGGAATGGATTGTCAGCCGCAGCGGTCAGCCCTACCTGCTCGAGGTGAACACCCGTATTCAGGTGGAAAATGATGTCTCAGGACGGGTGAGCCGCCTCAACGGTGTTCAGCCCAACCTGATACGGGAGCAGATCCGCCTCGCCTTGGGGGAACCCATGGGGTACACCCAAGAGGATGTCATCTTTGAGGGCGCCTCCATTGAGCTGCGCATCGTTGCCGAGGACACTCGCCGCGACTTTGCTCCCTGGATCGGCACCATCAGCCGTTTTGACCTGCCCGAAAGCGAATGGTCGGCGGTCTACTCCCATGTACCGCGTGACCGCGAATATCCCATCCCCAGTGAATACGACCCCAATCTGGCCCTGGTCCTGGTCTGGGGCAGGGATGTGAATGAGGCCAAACAGCGGGCCATGATCTTCATCGAGCAAACCCGCATCGAAGGGAGAGACAGCTCCGGATGTCCCATTGTCACCAATCTGGAGTATCTGCGCAATCATCTTGACCAACTCCTGACCTTCTGAACCTACTCATTCCTGCCCCTAACGGCAGGCCACTACGATAATGAACGACCGTCTTAAAAAACTGCAGGCCATAGAAGAGCGCATCGGTTACCTCAGGCACATCAAGGATACGGATGACTGGGGCAACCTCACCGAATTCTCTGAAGAAACCGCCGCCCTCAAGGAAAAGGTGTACGATCTGGAAGCGGAAACGTTTGCCTTGCGGCTCAAGGAGCTGCACCGCAGCATTATCTCTCTTGAAGAGCGATGCGAAGAAGAACTGACGCCCATGGAACGGGTTCGCATCGTCCGCAGTCCGCTGCGGTTTTCCCTGCGCGATATTCTGGAGAACGTCTACGAGGAGTATACGGAACTCGGCGGCGAAGGTGAGGCTAATGTCGATCCTGCCATGGTCGTGGCCAAGGCCAACATTGTCCGCCGGATCAAACGCAAGCCCTACACCTCGCACGTCATGGTCATCGGCCAGGAGGTGGGGCATGGCGAGGAGTTTCGTAACGGAGGTTCCTGCAAGCCCTGGGGTAACGCCAAGGCGCTGCGCTACATGAAGGTGGCCGAGACAGAAGGTCTGCCCATTCACTTCTACATTTTTACTCCCGGCTCTTATCCGGTGGAGGAATATCCCGGCGCTGCCCAGCAGATCGCCCGTAATATCTACGCCCTTACCAAGTTGCGGGTACCGACCATCTCGGTGATCTCCGAAGGAGGCTCCGGTGGAGCCGAGGCCATCGGTCTGTCTGACTTTCGTCTGATGTTTTCCCACGGCTACTACTCGGTAATCTCACCGGAAGGAGCTGCCGCCATTGAGGGTCGGGTCCGGGAAGGCTCCAAGGTACCGCTGGAGCTTATTGAGCATTGTGCCGCCCAGCTGGGCATCACCGCCCAGGACAACCTCAACTTCGGCACCATCGACCGTATCATCCAGGAACCACCTCTGGGGGCAAAAAGTGACGATTTCACCTTCTTTGCCCGGGTCCGCTCGGAGATCATCCGCGCCACTGACGAAGTGGTGCTGCAGACTAAAAGTCTGCGGGCCTTTCGTTCCTATGAGGTCAAACGCAAAAAGGCAGACAATCCCGAAGAGGCGCCACAGATTGACATCCCCTGGGATCTCACCCCCAGGGAGACCCACAGGCTGCTGCTGCGGCGCTCCAAAAAATACCGCGAGATGGCCATGGGTGCCTTTGGCGGTGAGCCACTGCCTGCGGAAAATGCTTTTAAATCCATGAAAGATGCGACGGAAAAAGCCTACTATACCTTCCGTTACGACATCCTCAAAAATAACCACAAGCAAGCACTGAAGGTGCTCAAGGAGTTTCGTGGCGAAACCTCCATTCTTCTGAAGCGGCTCACCGCGCCGATCACCAGTATGTACGCCGTGTTGACCCCCAAGGGAGGGGAAGAACCAAGGCCCCTGCCCAAACTCCTGCCGCCGACCAATGAAAGCGGTGCAGGTGATCAGGCCGACCCCCTGGAATTGGCCGACGCCTATACCAGCCCCCTTGCCAGGGAGGACAGAACCGTCACCTGCCCCAATGCCGACAAATATGGCTGCAAGGATCTCTGGCTCCCGGATCTATTTGGAGAGTTTGCCGGTGTCTGCGAGACCTGTGGGCACCATTTTGCCCTGGAGCACCAGTGGTACCTGAAAAATGTCTTTGACGATAACAGTATCAGGGATTTCAACAACGAAGTTTATTCGAAGAATCCACAGAAGTACAAAGGCTTTGATGATCGTCTGCAGATGGCTCGCTCGAAAACAGGCATGGGAAGCGCCAACCTCACCTTCCATGCGCAGCTCATGGGCATCAACCTGGTGGTTTCCATGCTGGTGGCAGACTTCCGCAACGGCACTGTGGGAGCGGCCGAAGGAGAAAAATTTGTGCAGGCCTGCGAGGTAGCCCGTCGAAAAAAACGGCCATTTCTTGCGTATATCCATACCACCGGCGGCATCCGCATCCAGGAAGGAACCCTGGGCGTTATCCAGATGCCCAAGTGCACCATGGCTGTTCGCGACTACATTGACTCCGGCGGTCTCTATATTGTTGTCTACGATAACAACTCCTATGCCGGACCAGTGGCAAGCTTCCTCGGCTGCTCCCCCTATCAGTTCGCCATCCGCTCAAGCCGCATCGGCTTTGCTGGCCAGAGGGTTATCCGGGAGACCACCGGACAAGACATTCCCCCTGATTACCACAGCTCGAGAAACGCCCTGAAACGCGGCCACATCCAAGGGATCTGGGACCGCCGCGATTTTCGACGCAACCTGTACAAGGCCCTGCAGACCATGGGAAGCCCTGGGCTGTACTACCGCTGATTGCAACCGGCGAGGTGTCAACGAACGGCAACGGACTGACAGCTCGCAAAACCCGGCAACACGTCGGGATGCAACTTGGACTTGACGCGACAGCAGTGATGTGCTAGAAGACGCGCTGTACTTTTACAGGGCCGTTAGCTCAGCTGGCAGAGCAGTTGACTCTTAATCAATTGGTCCGGGGTTCGAATCCCTGACGGCCCACCAAAAAAACAAAGAGTTGCTAGACAGGATAACGAGCCAAATTAGCAACAGTGAGCAATATCGCAAAAAATAGCGGATCGTTTTTCGATCCGCTATTTTTTTTGGTGAAATCGGTAAAAATACCCGAATCCTGCCCCAAAACACCTTGAATTCAAAGGTAAATCTACCTTTCAGCACGTTCGCTCGATTTCTCCCATCAGTTTTTTGACCGCCAGCTCCTTGGCCTTTGCTTCGACCTCGACGGTAATATCCAGCGAC
>PDTC01000005.1 GCA_002748735.1 Desulfobulbus propionicus
AGTAGAAGGGCTGTACGAATGGCAGCAGCCAAAACAGCTTGAGGATCTTTGCTTTCTTCGTCAAGACGGGACCACATTGCTTGCAACAATCTCACACGAAAATGATGATTATCTTGAATTGACCTTGGAAGGATATAGGGAGTTTGTGCGGCTAATGCCTTCGCTGCGTATTGTTCAACATAAATGCCGTGTCAAGGGTCGGGTCAAGTGAACAAGCTGAAATAACCTTGAAACGAGCTCCTTGATTCCGCCAACCCCAGAAAAACCGTGAACCTTTGGCTTGATCCATTTCCAAAAGCGTTCAACGAGATTGTTGAACGCTGGTCCAGGGAGCTAAAAAGGACGAAGACGGGGCAATATCCCTCACAGCGACGATCAAGCAAATTATGCTTCACTCTGGCAAAGCCGCCGCCATCCGGCAGGCAGCTCGTTCTCATGGAAAGAGAGCTGTCGGCAAAAAGCCTCCAGCTCCTCACAACTACAATTCACCGAAGAATCACGGAGTCCATGGCGGACCTCCTGGAGTTCACGGCAGATAAACACCAGCAGGAGCTGCTTCACCTCATCGCAGTCCATGGCTGGCTGCCGCTGGATACGATGGCTGAAAGCCGTCAATCGCTTGTAGTTGGTGATGGCACGTTTAAGTCCTCTGTAAGAGGAAAGATCACGGCTGCCCGGATCCAGGTCTCTGAGGATGATCTCGCGATAGCGGGCCATAGCGGCATCCTGGAGCATCTTGAGCTCACCGCTGTTCAGTTCAAGCCCTGGTCCTTCAGCGTCATGGGAGAGGTAGTGCAGGGCTCCCTGGTAGGCGATCTCTGGAATTTCCCCGGAATCACGGACAAGGAGGAGCTCATCTTCGAGTAAAAACTGACGTTCACTGCCGATCATTTGCCTGAATCACTGCCATTGTCGATGCCGAACACGGTTCGCACCATCTTGATACGATCATTCTTGGAAACACAGCGGTTGTCCTGTTTCAAATACTTCAGGGGATGATGCAGCAGTTTACCGGCGATGGCTGCAGCCATTTTCTCCACGCTTCGACGCTGCTTGTCATCCATACCAGACAGACGGCCCATGGTACGCTCAAGCTCGTTCTGTACCACCTGGTCGGCCATGGCACGGAGTTCAACAATCGTTGGGGTCAACTCCATGATGTCCAGCCAGTGATGGAACTTCAGTTTCTCCTCGTCAATTATACGATGGGCCTTAACAGCCTCACGGTCACGCTCAGATCGATTCATCTCGACCACCTGACTGAGGTCGTCGATGTCGTAGAGGTAGGCGTTACTCAGGGTATTAATAGCAGGATCCAGATCCCTGGGCACAGCGATATCAATGAAGAAAAGCCGACGGTTACGGCGTTGACGCATCACCGCCTGAACATCACTCTTATGAAGAAGCAGTCCCGCAGCACCTGTGGAACTGATAATGATATCCACCAGAGCCAGTTGTTCCTTCACCTCTGCAAGCGCGACAGCCTTGCCGTTGAAACGTCGTGCCAGTTTCACGGCACGTTCCAGCGTCCGGTTGGCAACCACGACCTCGCTGACACCCTGCCCCACCAGATGCTCAGCGGCCAGTTCGGCCATTTCTCCGGCACCGATAAGCAGCACTTTTTTCCCGGTCAGATCACCAAAGATCTTACGGCTCAACTCCACAGCAGCAGAGCTGATGGAAACCGCACTGGCACCGATGCCGGTTTCTGTACGCACCCGCTTGGCCACGGAAAAAGAGCGATGCAGTAACTTATTGAGTATGTAACCGGTTGCCCCTGCTCCGCTGGCAAAGCGGTAGGCCTTCTTGAGCTGTCCCAGGATCTGACTTTCACCAACGATCATTGAATCAAGACTGGAAGCAACAAGAAACAGGTGTTCCACGGCAGCGCCGTCTCGGTAACAGTAGACATGCTTTCCCAGCTCTTCCCGGGAAACCGCTCCAGCAAAGAGCAGGTCAAGCACGTGGGTGATCGCCGTATCCGGATCTGTCGCGGTGAACAGCACCTCGATTCTGTTGCAGGTGGACAGCAGATAATGCTCCTTCACTGAATAGAGGGCCCTGAGATCGGCGAGCGGCTGATCGTATCCTGTACTGAGTGCCAGCTGCTCGCGGATAGCCAGTGGGGTTGTTTTATGATTCACCCCCAGAAGAACGATAGTTTCACGCCGCATAGGTATGTAATCCTGGCAGGAGGCAGGTTACGCCCCAGAGGGTAAACAGCACCGACAAAAAGGCAATAATGGACAGCACCGCTGCTCGGCGCCCGCGCCAGCCCACGGTAAACCGCTGATGCAGCACGGCGGCGTACAACAGCCAGGTAATCAGGGACCAGGTCTCCTTGGGATCCCAGTGCCAGTAGGTACCCCACGCCTGTTTCGCCCATAACGAGCCGGTGATCAATCCTAAGGTGAGCAGGGGAAAACCAATGGAAAGACAATAATGGTTAAGCTTATCCGTCGACTCCAGTGAGGGCAGACGTAAATAGAAAAACCCGAAGCGCTTGCGCTTGAGCTCATGCTCCTGCAGGAGGTACATGACAGCACCGAGAAAGGCCAGCGCGAGGAAGGCATAGGCCACCAGACTGACCGAGGTATGCACCGGCAGCCACCAGGATTGCAGGGCAGGTGCCAACGGCTGAATCTTCCTCGAAGACACCGCTGCAATCATCATAAGTGCAAAGACCAGCACGCTGACAAAAACGCCCAGATTTCTGACAGCACATCGCCAGCGAAAAAGCAGAAAGCTCCAGCTCACCGACCAGGCGAGAAAGCTGACGGTCTCGTGCATGGAGGTGATGGGTGTATGGCCTGTATCCAGATAGCGGGCAACAACGGCGACAGTATGCACGATTGCCGCAGCAAGAAAGAGCGCCCGCGCTGCCGGGCGAATCTGCCTTTTCCCGGAAAAGAACACCACCAGATACGCGGCCGCTGCCAGCAAATAGAGAACTAGGCACAATTGGAAAAGAAGGAAGCTCATCTATGTTCCTCCAGCAGAGTTACCAGCTCCCGTGGACATTCACCGCCAAAAGACCTGGCGAGTCGCTCACGCACCGCATCGAGGTTTTTCTCCCTGATCAGGTCCAGCAAGGTCTCATCAACCAGGCCGTGCAACAGATGATCCGAACCTCCTTCAGCAAGCAGACGACTCCGGGCTGTGGCTGCCACCTCGAGCAAAAGGCTGAACTCCGGCCCGATCATCTTTTCGAGGTGACCGCGTAACAGGGCTGACACCGCAGGACTGCGGCCATTGGTGGACACCGCCACGGTGATATCTCCACAGTGAACAGTGGCAGGAACGTGAAAACCGCAAGACTGAGGGGCATCAACCTGGTTGAGCAGGATTTTTCGCTCATCTGCCTCCCTGCACACCTGCTCCTGAACCTCGGGCTGATCGGTGGCGGCAAAGACAAGAAACGCTTCTTCGAGATCGCCCTCCACGTAGGTCCGCGCCACCCATTCGATTTGGTGCTGGTCGGCAAGCGTTTTCAACTCGTCAGTGAGTTCAGGACTGATCACCCGTGCCTCGCCGCCACTTCTCAGTATGCCAATAACCTTACGCTGGGCCACCGCACCACCACCGATAACTACACAGGTCTTGCCTATGATGTTCAGACAGACAGAATACACGCTGTTTCTCTTGCCATACCGACCAGATATTCTGGTGTTAGTTTCTCGGCGTCAAACGAGTCAGGACGATCTGCTTCTCCTGATCCAGGTTTTTCAACTTCCTTGTGGACGCAGCGATAACATACTCTGCCTCGGCCATTTCCAAAAAGGGCCGCAAACTCTGACGGGTACTGTCATGGGCAAAATATACGACACCCTCAGGCTTGAGCGTTTTGCGCAGCACCCCAAGGAGCGGGGCGAAAAACTCCTCCCTGAACAGTACCTCAGCGCCAACCACCACATCATAACGGGGCAGATCAGGTGGATCAAGCCAGTCGAGCATTCGGTATTCGACATTCTCCACTCCACTAGCAGCACCACTCACCCGGGCAAAATCGAGAATAAGCTGATCATAGTCTGTAAGGGTCACCTGAAATCCAGCCCGGGCAGCAGCAAGTCCCGGAACTCCCAGGCCAGCACCCAGTTCAAGTAATGTCTTTTTCTCTTGTACCGGCCGAGAAACAAGGAGGTTGGCGAGAACAATGGATGCTTCCCACAGTTTCGTCCAGAAGGGGAAAGCGGAGACATCCTTAAGGGGATCTTTGCCGTCAAGAAGCCGTTCAAGATCGGTTATTCTGAGAAGGTCAAGACGGGTGGTACCAACTTTTAGCGGCTCAAACGCTATCTTGTACCGCTGCTTAAGCGATGTATACAGTGCCAGCTCTTCTGCCGGTAATGTTTGCGGATCCATAATTCTTCCTTGCCGTAGTCAACGGCCCCAGGCGTTGAGGCAATGTCAAGCAGACAATCATACTGTCAAACCAGAAAATACCAAAGAAGGCCTACAAAAGAAACAAAAAAACAGTAATATCCAAACCAATGGAGTTTGCCCTTTCGGACCACTCCCATGAGCAGAAAAATGGCGATGTACCCGGAAACGGCAGCTGCCAGCGTGGCCACAGCCAAGTTCAGCATATCTGCCCTGGCAAGCGGTTCAGCAACAAGATCCTTTAATTTGAGAACCGCTGCCCCCAGGATTGCCGGAATGGACATGATGAAAGAAAAACGCGCCGCAGTCTCGCGATTCACCCCAAGCAGCATGCCGGTAAAAATAGTGGTCCCGCTCCGGGAAAGACCGGGCAGGATAGCAAAAGCCTGACCAATTCCCATGAACAGGGCCCTGGGACAGTTAATTTGCACCTGCCGTTCACTCACCACCCTAGTCAGCAGCATGCTGATGCCGGTTACCACCAGCATGACACAGGTGACGAGGATCGAATCAAAAATCTGCTCAACAGCGTCCTTGAAAAATACCCCTATCACCACTGCCGGAAGGGTACTCACCACCACATAGAGATCCCACATAAAGGCCTGCTGCAACGTGGGATCGTCCTGGCGAGTCACTGCAGGGGCTAACAACGCTCGAAGCATCAATCTGATCTCATCACGAAAGGCAACCAGGACAGCAACCAGGCTGCCCAGGTGAACAAAAACCTCAAAAGCAATGCCCGGTGTATTGAACCCCAACAGCTGTTGGCCGATAACAAGGTGCCCAGAGCTGGACACGGGCAAAAACTCTGTCAGCCCCTGGACTATCCCCAGAAGCAGGGCCTTGAACAGATCTGGAGATATCGTCTCTGAATATGGCATGGCGATGGTGTGAACAAAAGAAAAGAGCGGGCCGAACTGTTCGGCCCGCTCTTTTCTTCAACAATGAAACAGTGGTTGACTAGCAACCCTCGACAGCACCCTTCTTATCTGACTTGACCTTCAGGGAAACCTTATCACCTGCTTTGAGTTTGTCGGCTTTTTTGCAAGTCAATGTAATTTTTTCACCATCAACAGCATCCACAGTGCACTTGACCTTAGCCGCAGTAGCAACACCAGCACTCAGGAAAAAGATGGCTGCAATGGTGAGAACGACTGTTTTTTTCATAGCTGACTCCTCTGTATGTGGATAAGAATACTCGGACACTCCGACTCTTTATAACGTTAATTTAATGAGCGGGGCCGTTTCTGTCAACAGAAAACCCTCCAGGCCCTAAACTCTTGTGGATATCCCGGTGCTGCCTGCATCCCTCTGTAACCTTGTGCACAAAAGAATTGGCAACCATGTCCCATCGGCAAGCCAACAGTGGGAAATAGATTGCACTGACTCCGGGGAACGAGTAGTCTTATGCTTAGCTCAATTACGGATTTTATCCATCCTCCATTGATAACAAAAGAATTTTACGTTCTCATACCACGTCATGCGCACCATTATCGCCTTATTCCTGTTGTTCAGTCTGCAATTCCTGTCGCCTTCATCCCTCCTGGCTGAGGTGATTGACCGAAGTATTGCCATTGTCAACGACGATATCATCACCCTCTCCGAAGTCAACGACCTCGGCGGTTCTCTGTTCGAAAAAATTAAACAGGAGGCTCCGCCCACTGAGCGTGACGATACTTTGCAGCAGGCCCGGCAAAAAATCCTGGAACAGCTGATCGACAAGAAGATCCTGCTCCAGGAAGCCCGCAAAAAAGAACTCTCTGTCAGCGATGACGAGGTCACCCGAGCCATGGAACGGATTATCGCCTCCAACAGCGTGAGTAAAAAAGATTTTATTGCTGAACTGGAACGGATGGGACTCACACTGGAGCAGTACCGGCAGGATCTCCATGACCAGATTCTCAGTTCCCGGCTGGTCACCCACGAAGTTCGTTCCAAGGTGGTCATCCCTGAGGATAGCATTACCGAGTATTATCGGACTAATTTTACCCAGCAAGCGGAAAAGGGTGGCTACTACATCCTCCAGATTGGCTGTTCCTGGGACGTGGCAACCTCCCGCGAAAAGGCAAAAGAGAAGGCTGAACGCGTACACAGCCTTGCCGCGCAGGGCATGAACTTTAAAGAACTTGCCCGTACGCACTCTGACCTGCCATCCGCAGCAGATGGCGGCGACCTCGGCGTCTTTCAGGAAAACGAGATGGCTGACTACATGCGTGCCGCCGTCACCAGCCTACAACCGGGAGAAATCAGTGAAATCGTAGAAACCCCCGCGGGTTTCCAGTTTTTCAAACTACTCTCCAGCCAGGAAGGAGAGATGATCACCAAGGTTCCCTACGAGTCAGTCAGGGAAGAAATTCGGCAAACGCTCTACGAACAGGAACTCCAGGCCCTCTACCAGGAATGGGTCAAAGAGATGCGGGCCAAGTCGTACATCAAAATCCTCTAGGCGGCTGCCATGACCTCCACGGAAAAAAACACTGAACCCCTCGAAACAAGCCCTGTCGGAGTACGCCTAAAAAAACGACGTGAAGAAAAAGGCCTCACCGTTGCAGACGTGGTGGAAGCGACCCGCATCTCTGCCACTAACGTCCGGGCCCTCGAAGCCCAGGATTATACCGCTCTCCCTGCTGACACCTTTATCCGCGGTTACCTGCAGCTCTATGCCAAACTGCTTGAACTCGATGAGCAGGAACTGATCACCGCTTTCCTTGACGATGAGTCCAGGGCCGAACCGGGGTATCAGCGAGGAAAAAACCTGAATAATCCGATGCTCTCGCCAAAGAAGATGGCAGAGCCCACCCATATCTCCTCGGCATCGGTGGCCTCGATTCTCCTCGTCCTGATTGTTGTCAGCTTCACGGCCTTCTGTCTGTACAACTCCTGGAATCCTTTCGCCTTCCTGACAGGCTCCTCCGAGGACCCGCAGGGTGTTGTTTCGGAAACTTTTGATACCGGCGAAAACAAGGGGGGTGACGAGCCGGTCAAACTCACCACTTACCTACTCACCGCCCAGTTCAACAGGGCGGTCACGGTCACCATCACCTTGGACGACCTGCAGCCTTCGCAGATCGAGTACAGCGCCGGAGATACGGCTTCATGGACTGCGCTCAAACATATGCAGGTGGAATTTGACAGAGAAGATGCCGCCACCCTGACCATCAACGGTTCTCCGCTTTCTTTCCCTGGCCGGCAAGACGGACGGCTGATAATTCGCCTGCCTGAGGATCTGCCCCCGCAATGAACCAGGCTGTCAGCCATGGCCTGGTTCTGCGAGTGGCTGATCATGGCGAGTCAGACAAACTCGCCACCCTCTTCTCTCCCGACCTGGGACGGGTATCCGCCATCGCCAAGGGTGCCAAGCGGAGCAAGCGCCGCTTCGTCAATAAACTTGAACCCTTCAGCCTGCTGGAGTTTACCTACAAGGCATCACGTAACTCCACCCTGTTATTGCTCAACGAGGCAGAACTGGAAGCGGCGCACCTGCGTCTGCGCCAACATTATCCCGCGTTTCTCGCTGCCAGCTACCTCACCGAACTGCTCCTCAAGTACACCCGTGATGCCGACCCTGAGCCCTTACTCTTTGCCCTGAGTCTCTGGGCGCTGCAGGTCCTTGAACGGGGGGTACCGCCACTGACGATCCTGGTGCTCTATCATCTCCGCCTCCTGGCCCTTGTCGGCTATGCACCACAGATCATCGCTTGCGCTCGCTGCGGCCAGACGGTGAGCAAAGGTGGTGTCTTTCATATGCCGAGCGGCCGTGTTGACCTGCTCTGCGAAGCCTGCAGCAAGAGCCGACCTGGACCTGGCTGCGCTTTTCTTCCCGGCTCCCTGCGTTTTCTCGCTGACGGATTAACCCTTCCTCTGGATCGACTCGACCGGCTACGCCTGCAGGATGTCGAGACCACAACAGTGCTCAGGGCGCTGCACCGGGCCTCACAGCACCTACTCCAGCAGGATATCCATTCCTGGAGAGCGCTGGAAGAGTTGTTCCCGGCTAGGCCGACCGGATCAACTCAAGGAGGTACTCGCTGCTTATCCGGGCGCTGACATCCGCACCCTTGAGCAGCGAGTTGGCCAACTCGCGTTTTTCCTTGTGCAGACGGACGATCTTCTCCTCAATGGTCTTAACCGTTACCAGCCGATAGACAGTCACCGGCCGTGTCTGCCCGATACGGTGGACACGATCAGCAGCCTGATCCTCGACCGCAGGGTTCCACCAGGGATCCATATGAATGACATAGTCAGCGGCGGTGAGGTTCAACCCGAGTCCTCCAGCCTTGAGGCTGATAAGAAACAGATCTCCCTCACCAGCCTGAAAGCCCTCCACCTGGAGCTGCCGCTCCCGGGCCGGGGTAGTGCCATCCAGGTACTTATAGGACAGGCCTTTGCCGTCTAGATATTCACGGATCAAGGTGAGGTGTCCGGTGAACTGACTAAACACCAGGGCCTTGTGGCGGCTCTGCAGCAACTCTTCAATAATCCCGGCAAAGACCTTGAGCTTGGCTGAAGGGATGGCCAGGGTGTTATCGATGAGCCGGGGGTTGCAGCAGGCCCGGCGCAACCGCATAATCTCGGCGAGAATACGCAGATGTCTACCAGACTGCTCAGCGCTACTCTCAATGTTCTCAATAGCCTGCTGCCTGAGAGCCTCATAAAACTCCATTTCACGAGATGTCATCTCCACCTGCAGGGTAATTTCCGTACGGGGCGGCAGTTCGTCGAGCACCTGTGCTTTAATACGCCGAAGAATGAACGGCCGGATCAGTTTCTTGAGTTTGCGCCGGGCGTCACGGTCATGGTGTTTTTCAATAGGAATACCGAAACGGCTGTTGAACTGCCTAAAGGAGCCTAACAGCCCAGGATTTATAAACCGAAACAGGTTCCACAATTCTCCAAGATGATTCTCGATGGGTGTTCCCGTGGTAATCAGACGAAACCTGGCCTTAAGACGCATTGCAGCCTTGCTGCGCTTGGTGGCCGCATTTTTAATGGCCTGAGCCTCATCAAGAATCACACACTGCCACTGCACGCCTGCCAACAGCTCAATCTCCTGCTGGAGCAGGGTGTAGCTGGTTACCAGGATATCAAACTTGCCGAGGCGCTGGACCACCTCGTCGCGGTTACTACTGGATAGCAGATGAAACCTGAAGGTCGGAGCAAACCGGGTAATCTCGCTCTCCCAGTTCATGCAGACCGAGGTCGGAGCCACAACCAGGCACGGCCCCCGGTCTGCGTACCGGAGAATAACCGCAATTCCCTGCAGGGTCTTACCCAGCCCCATGTCGTCGGCCAGGCAGGCCCCTATTCCCAGCTCAGCAAGCCGCGCCATCCAGACAAACCCGTCAAACTGATAATCGCGCAGGTCCGCCTTGAGCGTTGTCGGGACCTCAGGCACCATATCCTGCACCCGGGCCACAGCATCGAGCTGCTGCTGCCAGCCTCTATCGGCGCGAGTATTGGCGGCACGGGTCAATTCTTCAAGAGCAACAGCAGCGAGAGGATGGATATGAACATCATCCTCGTTCTTTACACGTTGCCCATAAGCAATGAGATCATCAAGCCGTTGACGAAACTCCTGAGTCAGGGCAATGAACTGGCCGTCTCCCAGAGGGATAAACCGGCTGCCGCTGGTACGGACGTTCTCTAACAGCGTTTTCAGCTCCATCACCTCATCCTGGTCAATTTCCAGGTGTCCTGAGAGGGCAAACCAGTCCTGCTGACTGGTGCGGATATTAAGGTTGAGCTGATTGACCCCAGCCTGACGGCGTACCGACAGCTTCTCACCCTCAGGCCATTCCAGCTGTATACGATCACGAACAGCATCAAGCTCCAGCAGCGCCTGCAGGCACTCCTCGGGCTCCAGCAGGTGCCATTCACGCTTGTTCTCCTGCTCCAGGTCAATGGCCAGATCAAGCATGGGGCAGCTCTCTTCAATCTCCCTGGCCCGTTCTTCCTCATGGGAAAGATCACGCCTTGTCCGGAGACGACAGCCATCGATCTCGGTCATAAGGTTGGCCACACCGGCACCAGGCTTAAGATATGGTCCACGCTTGCCAAACGGCTGCACAAACATCTCCAGACGAAAACCAGATCCATACGGGATGATGTGGATATGAATCTCCGGATCAGCCTCGACGAAATCGGCGTCATTGGTCTCAAGGCCAACATCAATGGACGAATGCACTGTCATGAACGAGGCAATATTACCTATGGCATCCAGTACCTGCTGGCTGGCGGCAAGGGGAACGCGCAAGCCTTTCCGGCCGGTTATGGCAGCGACCTTGCGATGATCCATACCAATGGCAATGATGCGGAAACGGGTTGGGGTCTCCTGCCAGACCGTTACCTCTCCTTCACCAATATCCTGGGCAAAATGGATAAACAGTTCATCCCCTTGTTTCTCCACCATTAGTTCGGGCTCTCCCCGAACCAACTCCACCGGTGTCTGCGGCGAACGATCAAGAAACACCAGCGGATGTCCCACCAGAAGCGGCAACGCCTGATCAAGGTCAAAGACGTAACCACCATTTCTCGAGGTCGGTTCGCCTTTTTGCACCAGGGCGGCACAGACCTGACGATCCTGGATGCTGAGGTAATCGAGTTCACAGGGTTGAACTAAACGGTTGAGGGCAATGGTACGGCCACGGCTCCAGCCCCCCTCCATGGTCCGGCGCTGCTCGCGGGGACTGAGCCGGAGTTGGTTAGCCCCATAGGCGACAAACCAGGCAAGACGAACTGAACGCTCACTCTGATACGTCCGGCTGGCCAGTGAAACAAGCTCCTGCAGGCTTTTTTTCCACCGGACATCCGGACTGATAATGGTGGTCAGGCGGCGGCAATGCAGCCTGGCAGCCAGCTCATCACTGGCCCGGGTCATGGCCCTGTTTTCCGGCTCCAGTTCAGCCAGTAACGCTGCCGTTTCCATGGCGAGCCAGAAAAAGGTGTTCTCCTGAGCTTTCTGATGCAACTCTTCCAGCGCCCTTTTGAAATGGTCGGGAATCTCGATGCCCATCCAGTGCAGACACAGCACGGCAATCACCATGGACAGGGAACGTTCATCTCCGGCGAGCTGTTCGGTTAGCGCCACCATATCAGGAATGTCTTTGTCACCAGCACGCACCACTGCGTCGATAAAACGAAAGGGGACCTCTTCCGGACAGCCATGGTAACTGGCCAGAACAATGGCCACCGATCGTTTGACCCGGTCGCGATCACCTTCCTGGTCACGAGTCAACAGGGCAAACAGGCAAAACAATCCGGTGACACCGAAGAAAAAAACATTTTCAGCGCCGGCAAACTCCCGCAAACGAGCCAGATCCTCTTCAAAGCTTGCCATGGCCAACTCCAGGTCACCCTGAAGAAAAGCCAGAGTACCGGAAAAACCTGAGGCCTGAAAGGATTCAGCATGACGATTGAGTACCTCCTCCATGGCGGTGAAGTTTCCCTGAAGGAGGTAGTACGTGGCGAGAATACGGTGAAAAGGCACCTGCTCTATCTGGGAGAGCGGCAGGGTCTGCCCGTCTGCCAGGTATTCGAGCACGTTGGGAAAATGGCGCAGATGCTCGACAGCATACCGTACCACCTGATCGAGCAGAGAGAAGAGTAGTGATCCTGGCTGACTACTCAGCCAGTCCCGGTCAAAGGCCAGTGCCGTGATCAGCACCGCAGGGGGATCGATATCCAGGTGTTTTGCGCAGTGCTCTTCCAGGAAACGGCTGGCCTCCTCCATCTTGTCAAGGTCGCGGCTGTATACGCCAATACGGTACTGGCGTACAGCCCGCCAGCAGCGTGTCGTCCATTTGCCGTGCCCATAGGCCACCGGCGCCTCCTGCTCGACGAGTTTCGCCATCTGCGCAAAACTCTCGTCAAGGACAGCCTCCCGGGTCAGCTCCTCGGCAAGAACAGGCGGACACTGATTGAAGCGGTTTAACAAGCCGGCCTCCCGCAGCTCAGCCATACAGGTTTTAACCTCCTCACGGCCGGGACGACGCCCCTGGGGAAAATCAAACTCGCCCTTGGCAAGGCAAATATTTACAAACGAGATGGAGACAGGCTCATAGATAACAGCGATAAAACGCAGCAGCAGCATTTCTACCGGGGATCGCTGCCGGGCTTTTTTGAGGAGAGCGTTGCGTCGGTCAACAGGTGACATTGAGATATGGCCAGATCGTCAAGTAAACAAATCAAATGTTATAACTATACCCGGATTATCACTTCAGGCCAATTGGAAAGCCGCAACTACCTCTTGCCTGGAGCGTATGCAAAAAAGACGATACTGGAAAGCGAAAAAAGCCCCCGGCAACACGTGCCGGGGGCAGAAGGTACATACCTGGCGAGATATTAGCGAAGAAGGCCCTTGTTGACCCAGATTTTCGCGTCCTCTTCAACATTTTCCAGCCAGCCAGTAACCACCTGTTCACGTTTATTCATGAGCAGCTCTTGCATGACAGCCTCGGTACCGTCTTGACCTTCAGGAATTCGTCGGTCAACCACCTGGTAGATATAGAAAGTTTCCGCCTCAACAACCGGCTGCTCCGGCATGTCAACACCAGCGGCAAGGGAAAAGGCATGCTTAACCAGTGAAACCGGGACAGCCTTGGCGCCCTGACCATCTCTTTTCACGTAGGCCGACTGTTTGACGTCAGCACCACTCAACCGGTCCTGCTCTCGAGCCGCTGTCAAGGCCTGATCAGCTGCATCTCGTGCCAGATCCACAGCCTTCTCCTGGCGATAATCGGCCTCAACCTGTTGACGAACCTCGGCCAGCTCCCGGGGCTGTGGTGGTTCTTTATCTTCAACGTACATGATACAGTAGCCGGAACCAGTCTCGATCATAGAGCTGAGCGCCCCCTTGTTAAGAGTGAAGGCGACGTTTAGCACTTCAGGGTCAGCGAGCATACCCTCCGGCGCTGCAGATCGGGAAAAGAACGGCGAGACCTGTACAGGATCTCCGCCCTCGTCCTTATAAGCGGCCAGACTGCCCGACTTGATAATCGCCTCATAAGCGGCAGAGGCACGCTTGAACGTAATCCCTTTAACCCCCTGCTGACGAAGCTTGGCAATAATACCTTCCCGGACTTCATCAAGTGTCTGGGTGGCGGCTGGTTTGATCTCTTCCACCAGTATCAGATGATAGCCAAAAGCTGTCTTTACCGGCCCGATCACCTCACCGACCGCCGCCGCAAACACCGCATCATCAAATTCTTGAACCATCTTTCCCTGCGGGAAAAAGCCAAGGTCACCTCCATTGGTCTTGGTCGGACCTTCCGAATACTCAGTCGCCAGGGCAGCAAAGTCTCCGTTTGCCTTGAACAGCGCAAGTACTTCTTTGGCCTTCGCCTCCTGAGCAGCCCGGACCGCCTCTTCAGCACCCTGTTCTACCCGGAAAAGAATGTGACGGGCCCGACGCTCTTCCGCCTGCTGGTATTCGGCCAGATGCTCGGTATAGTACGTCTTGATCTCCTCGGGGCTGACCTCCACCTGGTCAAGATCGTCACTAAAGGTAAAGGTAAGATACTGGAGACGTACCCGCTCCTCACTCTGGTAATTCCCCTGTCGCTTCGCGTACCAAGCGGCAAGTGCCTCTTCATCTATGTTGACCGCAGACGCATACTCACGTCCTGCATATCCCCGATAATCAAGGCGTATCTCCTCATCAACAAACTCGGTCCATTGACGTACCTCGGTATCACTTACCGTCGAAAACGAGCCAATGGCCTTGACCACCCGTTCACTGAGCAACTCATCGCGAACACTCCGCTCAAAGCCTGTAGGGGTCATATTACTGCGAGACAAGATCTCGTTATACCGTTCCAGGTTGAACCGACCCTCCACCTGAAAAGCCTCCATATCCTCGATGTATGTCTGCACAGCATGGTCACTGACACGAATGCCCATATTGTCGGCGCCCTGGCGCAGGAGCGTAGATTGAATCAGCTGGTTAAGCACCTGGTCATTGAGTTTCAAGTTCTCTAACAGTCCTTCAGGGATCTGACCACCAAGCTGCTGCTGATACTGTTCCACCAGACGGCTGTACGCCCGCTGAAACTCCTGGATGGTGATATCCTCGCCGTTGACTGTTGCCACGGCATTTCTGTTACCGCCCAGATTACTGCCCACTCCCCAGAAGATAAAGACAACGGCGATAAGAAAGACAACGGCCTGTATGACGAAGGACTGGGCCCGTTTACGTAGGATATTCAGCATGACTTAACAACTCCTTTCTTTCTCTAGAACCAACTGGTTGATCTTGTCAGGGACGCCATTATGGCCAATTTACCGGCAAGATACCAGGGAAAAATGAAGGATTTTTTTTGCAAAACGACCAAGTGACAACTCGCCCCAAAAAAATAAAAAGTGGTATCTTGACAAACCCGTACTCACTATAGTAAGAGAAGGACAATTTTGCTGATTGAATTTGCTAACAAATTGTCTCATTACCCCATATCCAAGGAGGATATACAGATGGCAACAATTGAACACAATGGAAAAAGCTACGAAGTAGATGAGGATGGCTTCCTGCTGCGTGGCGCAGAAGAGTGGGATGAAAACTGGGTCGACTATGTCAAGGGTGTTGAAGGTATCGCCGACATCACCGACGAGCACCAGAAGGTTATTGATGCCCTGCAGGAGTACTACAAGAAAAACGGCATCGCCCCCATGGTTCGTATCCTCTCCAAGACCACCGGTTTTCCATTGAAGCGCATCTACGAGCTTTTCCCCTCCGGACCGGGTAAAGGCGCATGTAAGATGGCCGGGCTGCCCAAACCCACCGGTTGCGTCTAATATCCCAAGGACAATATCAGTTGTAAAAAAAGGCTGCCCTTTCGGGCAGCCTTTTTTTGTCTTCCCCCCCTGGCCTTGACCTGTCACCAAGAATTGAAAATCAAAATCCTCTTCGGATACTGCCCTAAAAAGACATCTCCACGACATGGCCATGAAAAGGGGTGAGATCAGCACCACATTTTCCGCAGAGCAGTCTGGCTTGGCCATGAATTTCAGAATCGCTGTTCTCTGCAGTGAAACTGCCATCCCAGTTCTGCACATAATGGGTGGTGACAACGACATTTGTCGCCACCTCGACAAAACCCGAGGTATTGCCGCATTCCGTGCAGATGATGCGCCCTGATGGCTCCCCTACCGGAATGTGTACTCGTTTGCCTACCGCCTTTTCAATCCTGCTGTTTCCCATAATGCCTTCCGTAATTCGTCCAGAAAAAGACAACCCCATGCGTCTGGTCTTTCGTCGCCCCTGCGAACTATTGCCGGGTTCTCTCGGTGTTGATTCCCGAGTATCAACACCAACGACCAACCCTGCGGGTGGCGTGCTCGTGGCTGTTGTTGCTGCGGTGTCAACTGAGGAGGCGGATAAAAGCTTTTTCGTCAAGTACTCGAATGTTCATTGCCCGTGCCTTTGCAAGCTTGCTACCAGCCTTGTCTCCAGCCACCAGATCGGTAACCCGCTGGCTCAGGCTGGAAACGACCTCGGCGCCCAGCTCCTTAGCCCGTTCCTTGGCAGCTTTTCTGGACATCGCCTCCAGGGAGCCGGTAAAAAGCAGGACCCTGCCCTCTAAAACCCCGGTAGCCCGATCCTGCTCGCGGAGAGACAATCCCGAGGCCTCAAGGTTGTTGACCAGCCTCCTGCCCTCCTCACTGTGAAAAAACTCAACAAGACTCTCTGCAGTCTGCAAACCTATGCCATCAACATCCTGCAGTTCCTCAAGGCTGGCCGTTGACAATGACTCGAGGTCAGGGAACCGAATAGCGAGTTGCTCTGCAGTAACTTCACCCACATGGCGAATCCCCAGAGCACTCAGCAGACGTCCCAGCGTGGTGCTCTTCGCTGCCTCCATGGTCTTCAGCAGCTTGTCCGCCGAGACCTGCCCCCAGCCATCCAGTGCTGCCAGGCGTTCGGGGTCAAGCTGAAAAAGATCCGGGATATCTTCCACCATGCCGACACGGACCAGCTGCTCCACCCCCTTTTTCCCCAGACCTTCGAGGTCCATACCACTCTTACCGGCAAAGTGAATCAGGCGTTGCAGGCGCTGTGCCGGACATCCTTGTCCATTGCGGCAGTATAGGGCTCGGCTGAAACTCTGACCAGTGGACTCCCGTTCCAGTGGATGCCCACATTCCGGGCAGACACTGGGGAATTCAATGGGGATTTCCCTGCCTGTACGACGTGATTCTACGGGTTTGATCACCTCTGGGATCACATCACCGGCACGCTGAATCAACACCGTATCTCCGATAAGCAGCCCCTTGCGCAGGATCTCTCCCTGATTGTGCAGGGTTGCTCGGCGCACCGTGACTCCATCCACTTCCACGGGCCTGAGCAGCGCCACTGGGGTTACCGCACCGGTACGCCCCACCTGAAACTCCACATCCTCGATCACCGTGGTTTCCTGCACCGCCGGGAATTTCCAGGCAACCGCCCAGCGAGGCGCCCTGGCCGTTGCTCCCAGTTGCCGCTGCAGGGCAAACAGATCCACCTTGACCACCATACCATCGATCTCATAGTCCAGCTGATGACGCAGGTTCAGCAGCTGGCGGTGCTGATCACAGACCTCTCTCAGATCGCTACATGTCTTGATCAGCGGGTTAACTCTGAAACCGAGGCTTGCAAGTAACTCCAGGAGCTCAGACTGGCCTGTGCACGGCATAAGCGAGGGGTCGGCCACGCCGTAAACAAAGCAACTCAAGGGTCGCTGAGCCGTAATTGCCGGGTCCAGTTGTCGCAGTGAACCTGCTGCGGCGTTTCGTGGATTGGCAAACTGCGGCTCCCCGGCAAGCTCACGCTGCCGATTCAACGCCGCGAACCCCGCCCTTGGTAAAAAAACTTCACCACGAACAATCAGCGGATTGGGCAGGTGCTTTTTCTCCGCCGGTACCTGCAGCCGTAGAGGAATAGCCCCTACTGTTCGCAACTGTGCAGTGATATTTTCACCGGTCACCCCGTCTCCACGGGTGGAGCCGACACGCAACACATAATCCTCATAGATTAACTCGACAGCGAGGCCGTCGAGCTTCGGCTCAGTGGTGTACTGAACCGGATCACTGCTTTTCAGGTAATTGCGTAGCCGTTCCTCAAATCCAGCCATTTCGGTCTCGGAAAAAACATTATCCAGACCGAGCATAGGTACGGTATGGGTATGGGCCTCAAACTGCGTAAGGGGGAGGCCGCCAACCCTGCACGATGGTGAGTCCGGAGTTTTCAGCTCCGGATACGCGGCTTCCAGTTCCAGTAACTCGCTAAAGCGTCGATCATATTCCCCATCGGAAATTTCGGGGTCATCCAGTACATGATACCGGTAGCCGTGATGCGTCAAGCTTCGACGCAGCTGAGCAAGCCGTTCTGCTGCCCGCTGCAGCTCAGGTGTCGGCAAGCAAGACTCCGCCTTTGGCTATGTTCTCCCGGTTATCCTCATCAATAAAGACTAAAACATTCTCCGGCGGCTTGTTCGCTTCTTTGGCAATAACCTCGGTTACACCCTTGGCGATCCCGGCTTTCTGTTCACGGGTCAGGGTTCCGGCAACCCGGATATTCACATACGGCATATTCTTCTTCCTCCTTGTTGTTGGTCGTCACTGACAACGGTGAATTCACTAGCGAGTGGAACACCTCCGGTTGAGCGGTTGATGATGTTCATGCGTTTAACTTAGTCCCAGAGAACCAAGAACGGCAGCAAGTATAATTGCGATAAAAATCATCCCTAAGGCAATATTTATCAGCTGGAAACCAATTGTAGAAATCCCTAACAATGCCGCACAACTAGAAGCTCTCTTGTCTTCTCTTTTTATAAACGAAATAACAGCTAAAGCAATAGCAACAAAACCGGCAGATATCGTGCCAATGTCTATAAGATCATCTGCTGAATAGCTCCTTGCGGGCGCCATGTTAACCGCTTTGTCACCTTTGATTTTTACGATAACTCTATCTCTTATGCTCACGGCTTTTTGCGCGACTGTCTCCTCAAGAGAAGGGTAGGTAGCAAATGGCCCTGCCCAGTAATGAAAAAGAGCTGTTCCAAATGCAATTAAACCAAACAGTACACCAAGTAGTCCAATTTTTTGTTTCCAAAATGTTCCTTTTGTTTGTGCATCGACCATATACGCCTCTTGGTATTTTTTAACATAACGACAAGCTAATCGACGAGTAGAACAAATCCAGTGAAACTGGTTTATTATGGCCTAATTTTTTTTAAATTAAATCCAAAGAGAACAAATACGGAAATAGCCCCTACTATGTCTAATAACATATCTTTCTGTGCATCCCATATATCTCCTTGTGATCCTAAGAAAGAGGCTCCAGATTCTCCTCCTTCAAATATTGCGTATTGCATTTCAATAATTTCATACAAGGCTCCCCAAAAACCCAAAGCAAGCACTCCCAAAAATATTGCCGTGGCAACATTAGAAACCCATTTTTTTCTAAAAAATAATTCTGCGACAGGGTATGCCAAAATGCCTACTAAAAAATGACCAACTCTGTCAAAATTATTTCTACCTTCTGGGAAAAGAAAATTTAAATTTAACCGTGTTAGTAAATCATTAAAAAAATCAAATGGAGTTCTTTCAAAAGTATAATGACCACCTATTGTATGAAACATAAAAAATACTGTTATTAACAAATAAGATAAATTCGAAAATTTAAATATATTAAAAGTAAAAATTAGAATTATTACCGGAATAAGAACAGGTAAATTCTCTGCCCACCATACGGCTCTATCATAAGGGTTTATAGCCAGTATGACAAATTCAATTATGTATGCTAACAATAAAAAATAAGGAAGATAGTTATTCATTTGTATCTCGTTTAACCTGGTATTTGTCATAACAGCGAGTTAAGCGGCATGGCGGTAGACCAGCAGACAGGGAAGTACGCCGGAACGCAGAATTCACCGGCGAGCGGAACAGGCCCGGTGAAACGACTTGTTAGCCAATTTTTCCTTTTAGCTCCCATCCCTTTTCCTCACTGATATCATCCCAATGCTTATCAGGTAATGCACCTTCAAACGAATAAAGATAAAAACAAGCAGGAAGAGTTTCGGCAGGATATTTTTCTCTTATCATTTTGTATGCACCAACCTCCCCAAGTTTTTGCAGATCATCTTCAGAAAAAAATCCTCACTTCCTTTAAATGGCCGGATATATTTTTACAAATATTTCTCAATTTGGCTGACGTCCTCTTTCTTTTCATAGTCCATTCAAATAACTTTGTATCAAGCAAACTATAAAATAGATTTAGTGCTATCTATCAACGACTCTAAAACATTATTTTACTTCATTGTAATGCTCTTTTTCAGTTTTTCTTTGAGAACTTATTTTTTCAATAATATCCTCCCAAAGAAATCTCAAAAATTTACGCATACTACGTTCTCAAAATTATCAGCAATAATATCCGTAAAAACGGTAATTCCCATTTACACATGCAGATTCAATTTCTTCTTTCGCCTTGCCGACTATCTTAAATCGCGTTTCCCCTTTTTCACGTACAGAGATTTTACATAACGTATACGCTGCAAATAATGATAACATACTAGCAGTATTCAGTATGACATTTTTTTATGCCAAAATGTTGTTGCAAGTATCAATACCGCAGAAGATATTAGTGATAAATGCCAGCACAAATTATACCTGGCTGCAATCATTTCTTCCATAGGGTTCTCAACAAAACGTTGCGCTCTTTGTCATTGGTTTTGCCTGTGTCTCCGAGTACACTATACATTCAAGGATATCTTTTACTGCTCCTCACACCCACATGCAATAAAAAGGAATCATCATGCACATCATCGTTACCGGAGGCGCTGGATATATAGGCAGTCACACATGCCTGGAACTACTGGAGGCAGGTCATCAGGTTACCGTGATAGACAACCTGGTCAACGCCAGTTATGAGGCGATACGCAGAGTTGAAGAGTTGACCGGTAAGACCCTGCAGTTTCATCAGGTCAACCTGCTCGACGAAGCCTCCCTCCAGGAGGCCTTTCTCAAGGCCAGCGATGCCCAAGCGGTCATTCATTTTGCCGGACTCAAGGCTGTGGGAGAGTCTGTGACCAAGCCTTTGCTCTATTACCACAACAACCTTTCCGGCACCCTCAACCTCTGCCGGGTCATGGCAAGACAAGGGATTCGCAACATTGTCTTCAGCTCGTCGGCAACAGTCTATGGTGACCCTGCTTCTGTCCCCATCCGCGAGGATTTCCCCCTCTCCTGCACAAATCCCTACGGACGCACCAAATTGATGATCGAGGACATTCTTCGGGACCTCGCCGCGGCTGATCCCAGATGGAACATCGTCCTGCTACGCTATTTCAATCCGGTCGGCGCCCACAAAAGCGGCCGGATCGGTGAAGCACCCAGCGGCATCCCCAACAACCTGATGCCCTACATTTCTCAGGTGGCCATAGGCAAGCTCGAAGCATTAAATGTTTTCGGCAGCGACTACCCCACACCCGACGGCACCGGCGTTCGAGACTTTATTCATGTGGTGGACCTGGCGATCGGCCACCTTCGAGCCTTGGAAAAGCTGGAAAATACCCCCGGGATAGCGACCTACAACCTGGGAACCGGACAGGGATACTCGGTACTGGAGATGGTTCGAGCCTTCGAGAAAGCCAGTGGCCGCCCGGTAAAGTATCGATTAACGGATCGCAGACCTGGAGATATCGCTGCATGCTATGCTGACCCGTCTCTCGCCTATAAAGAGCTCGGCTGGCGCGCTGAACGGGGACTTGACGCCATGTGTCAGGATACCTGGCGCTGGCAATCGCTCAACCCCAATGGTTTTTCCCAGAAAACCTCTTGAACATAACAACGAGTTGCACTCTGCACTCGCTTGATTCGTCGACCTTGAAAAAAGCTTTTTTTCAAGGTCGACGAATTTTTATGAGATGAACATAAATTGCCAATAATTTCTCAGGTAAGACTTTATTTGGCTTCAGCATCAATTTAGAGTTAAATTTTGCCTTGAAATTAGCAAAAAATAAATAAAAGAGAATAGTTCCTCCAGAAACTTCATTAATTTCCTGAAGTTCATCCCTGCAGCACTCAGAATTGCAGTAAAAAGATCGCCGGCAATTCCTTTCAGCCTGTTTCTCTCCATCCGATGTTCCTGCTTCAGGTGACCGATAGATGGTTCAACAGCAGCCCGTCTTTTCATCCATTTCCAGAGACTTCTGGCTGTTCTCCCCCGACGCTTTTTATCGACATGAATGGTAACATTACCATGGTAATCATGACCTCGATATCCTCTATCAACAAAAACATATTCAGGTGAGCCGGCCAGTCTGTCAACCTGTTCTATCGTCTGAGC
>PDTC01000006.1 GCA_002748735.1 Desulfobulbus propionicus
TTCGCTCTGATATTTTACTGCACTTTTGGTATCTATTTTTTAATGGCATTTTAGAGGCTTAACACATTTTTTGTGTTTTTTGCTTCCTAAGCCCCTAAATTTAAACTCCCAGTTGAACACCTTCTCCTGGTTTGCTATTTTATTATGGCCCGGTAGCAACACATACCTCCGGAGAAACAGTGTTCCTATACCAGTCCAATCGTCTTGAACTCCTCCTTGACGCCCTCTGTGAAATTCTCGCACAGCCCCTGACAGAGGCACTGCCCCCGGAGATTATCGTGGTGCCGCATCAGGGCATGGCAACCTGGCTCAAACAGCAGCTGGCCCTGCGCACCGGCATTGCCGCCAATATCCGTTTTCCTCTGCCCGGCCGTTTTTTCTGGGAAATCATTGAGGCACAGACAGAGCACCCTCCGAATCTGGACGCCTTTCAGGGCGAGGTACTCATCTGGCGGATCTACACCCTCCTGCCCCTGCTGCATGGAACTGCAGCCCTGGACACCTACCTGCAGGATGACGCCGATAACCGCCGTCGTCACCAGCTTTCCCTGCAGATTACAGATATCTTCGATCAGTATCAGATCTATCGCCCGGACCTGCTCAGCCGCTGGGAAGCAGGGGAAGACAATCACTGGCAGGCACAACTCTGGCGCCTTCTCACCGATACAGGGCAGGGCCGTAACCACGTCTTTACAACCCTGTTGAACCAGCACCTTGGCGCTGAAGATCTGGCTGGCCAGTTACCGGAACGGGTATCGCTCTTCGGTATCAACTCCATGGCGCCGGTTCACCTGGCAATCCTTGCAAAAACCGCCCGGGCAACCGCTGTTCATCTCTACCATCTCAGCCCCTGCAGAGAGTTCTGGGACGATATTACCTCAACCCGAGAGCTGGCAACGCTGAAGACCCGCTGGTTACGCGGAAAGAAACAGGACCTCTCCGGTTACCACGAAACTGGAAACTCGTTGCTGGCATCCCTGGGCACCCTGGGCAAGACCTTTGGCCGTCAGCTCCTCGAGCTGGAAGAGATATGTGGTGAGGTGGAGCTCTATCGGACAGGCCCGGGAACCACCCTGCTGGAAATCGTCCAAAATGATATTGTCTCGCTCCGTGACCGGGGCCCTGATGCAGTGGCAAGCCTCCCTGCGGAAGACAACTCGATCCAGCTCCACTGCTGCCACAGCAGGGTTCGCGAAGTGCAGGTTCTCCATGACCGCCTGCTGACGCTCTTTGCCGCTGACAGCACCCTCGTCCCGATGGATATCCTGGTCATGGCCCCTGATATCAACGCCTATGCGTCTGCAGTAAAGGGGGTGTTCGGGGGTGCCCCGGCCCGGCGATATGTCCCCTGGTCCCTGGCGGATCAGAGCACCGGCAATGCACATCCTCTGCTGGCCATGTTTCTTACCGTGCTGACCCTGCTGGACAGTCGTTGTACAGCCTCTGCCATCATGGAGCTATGGGACTGTGCCGCTCTTTTACAACGCTTTGGCTTACAGCCTGCGCACCGATCCCTCTGTCACCGCTGGCTTGCCGATGCCGCGATCCACTGGGGCCTGGACCAGGATCATCTCGATGATCTCGGCATGGACAGCTTTTCTCGGCACACCTGGCAGCATGGCCTGGATCGGTTACTGCTCGGATGTATCATGCACAGCGAGTCCAGGCTTTTCATGGGGTACGCTCCGGTACCTGTCGAACCGTCCCATGCGCAGATACTTGGAGGTTTAGCCGAACTGACGCATACACTGGGGTTCTGGCGGCGCCGCTGTGCTAGGCCGGCCACACCCGAGCACTGGCAGCGTCGCCTGCTTGCCTGCGTGGATGCCTTTTTCAGCGCTGAACACGACGAGGAAGGGGGGCGAACCGTCCGCCGCATTATCGGTGATTTTGCCGATGCCTGCCAACGAGCTGAGTGCCACGAGGTCTTGACGTTCACCGTGGTCCGTGAGTACCTCCGGAGAATTGCGCAAACCCCTGCCCAGGGACAGACCTTTCTCTCTGGCAGGGTGACCTTTTGTAACATGATCCCCATGCGTTCACTCCCCTTCAAGGTCATCTGCCTGCTGGGCATGGGGCATGCTGACTTTCCCCGGAGGCGGCGATCCATCGAATTTGATCTGATAGCTGCCGATCCCAGGCCTGGTGACCGCAACCGGCGTGACGATGACCGCTACCTCTTTCTCGAAGCCCTGCTTTCGGCGCGTCAGGTCCTCTACCTGAGCTGGGTCGGCCGCAGTCAGGTGGACAACACTCCAGGCCCACCCTCGGTGGTGATCAGCGAACTGACCTCCTTCCTGGATCACTCCTGCACGCTGGGAGGGCACCCAGCCGGATCTGCTATCCTGCACGAACATCCCCTTCAGCCCTTCAGTCCCCGCTGCTTTTCACCGAACGTCACTCATTCCAGCTACGCCAGGGAGTGGCTGCCATCACCGGAAGTCCAGCAATATCAAGGGCTAATGGCCGAGCCGTTGCCACCGCCGGAACCGGCGCCGCTCCCCCTTGCCGAGCTCCTGCGTTTCTGGAAGTCTCCGGCCGCCACCTTTTTGCAACAGCGCCTCAGGGTGAACCCTTGTCTTGTCGACTCACTGCCTGCGGACAGTGAGCCTTTTTCGCTGGACCACCTGCAGCGCTACCTGCTAACACAACGGCTCGTTGACACCCGGCGCAAAGATGAAGATGAGCAGCAGTTGTACCGGCAGCTCAAAGCCGAAGGAGTGCTCCCTTCAGGAGGGTTTGCCGACCACCAGCTGATAGAGCTCGGACAACATGCCCGTTTTCTTGATTCGCAGCTCCGTGACATTGACCTGCAACCACTGCCACCGGTAGACCTTGACCATGTCCTCGGTGATTACCATCTCACCGGCCGCCTTGGTAACCTCACCGCTGCCGGCCTGCTTACCTGGAGACCAGCGATCACCAGTCCCAATGACCTTCTTCAGCTCTGGATTCAGCATCTTGTCCTGAGCCTGCTCAGCCCTCAGCCTTGCCCACCGGTTTCCCGCCATGTGGGCAGAAAAAACATCTGTACTTTGGGGCCTGTCGATCATCCGGAGCACCACCTGCAGGTCCTGTTGGCACTCATGGATCAGGGCCTGCGGGAGCCTCTGCCGTTTTTTCCCCGCACCAGCCATGCCTGGGCAAAAGGCCTGGCAGGAAAGGCCAGCATCGAGTGGGAAGGCACCGGGGGTATACGTGGGGAGGGTACCGAGATGGTCAATCGCCTCGTCCTGGGAGAGCGAACGCCCCTGTTCACCGAGGAATTTACCGACATCGCCAACACGGTGTTTCAACCGGTTTTTGACCATCTGGTGTGAGCATATGCAGCCGTTGGATCCCCTACACCTGCCCTTAAGCGGCAAAAACCTCATCGAAGCCAGTGCCGGTACCGGCAAGACCTTTACCCTGGTGCTTTTGTATCTGCGGCAGCTTTTGGAGGCACGTCTGCCCGTCCAGAATATCCTGGTGGTGACCTTCACCAATGCCGCCACAAACGAGATGCATGCCCGCATTCAGGAGCGCCTTTGTCAGGCACTGGCCTGTCTTGATGGCAGCTCGGCGCCTGATCCTTTGCTGGAAGGCCTCCTGCAACGTGTTGTTGCGACAGACGGCAGCAAAACAGCCCGCAGCCTGCTGCAGGCCGCACTTCTTAATATGGATGAAGCCCCGGTGTGCACCATCCACGGCTTTTGCCAACGAACACTCACTGACTTTGCTTTTGCCACCGGTACTCCGTTTGCTCAGGATTTTCTTGAATCAGACCATGATCTGCGCCTGGAGATCATTGAGGACTTCTGGCGGCAGCACTTTTACCCGCTTTCCAGTAAACAGGCGGGCTGGGTTGCCAGTATCTTCAAGGATCCGTTAACCCTGCTCAGCAGGCTTTCCCCCCTGCTGGCCCACCATGACCTTGTTCTCCGTCCCGAGGTTAACGAATCAGCGCACCATGCCCTCCTTGATCAGCTCCAGGAGTTGTTTCCGAAGATTTGCCGGCTCTGGCAAGCGCGGAAAGAGGAGATTGCAACACTTCTCCGCGACGATCCAGGGCTAAAGCGAGGTGAAAAAGCCTATCGCCTCAAGGATAGGCTGCCTGCCCTGCTCGAAGAGATGGACCGGTTTACAGGCGATCCGGAGTTAACCTGGCCGCCAAAAGATACACTGTTGTTTCTGCTCACCACAGACGGTATCCACGAGAACCTGAAAAAAAACAAACCAGCCCCTGACCATCCATTTTTTGCCGTGTTTCAGGATTTTTACAGTCTGCTCACCACCTTTCTGCAACAGGAACGTGTCCGTCTTCTCCGCGCGGCCCATGCCTCTCTGACCAGCGAGCTCCCCCGGCGTAAGGCGGCCAGAGGTCAGCTCGCCTTTGATGACCTGCTCACCCGGTTAAACGCGAGCCTTGATCATCCCAGGTATGGGCAGACCCTGGCCCATCAGCTGCGGACACGCTATCCCGCTGCCATGGTCGATGAGTTCCAGGATACCGACGCTCTCCAATATCAGATCTTTGCCAAAATCTATGCTGGGAAACGGCACAGCCTCACCCTTATCGGTGATCCAAAACAGGCTATCTACTCCTTCCGGGGCGCTAACATTTATACCTACCTGCAGGCCCGTCGAGAGGTTTCCCCTGCCAGACAGTTCTCCATGGATGCCAACTACCGTTCCAGTGCGCCGATGGTGGAGGCGGTCAACACCCTCTTCGGCCGGGGCACACCGTTTGCTCTGCAGGATATTCAGGCCCGGCCGCTCACTGCCGCGGCAAACCATGGTGATGATGCCCTGGCCTTGGACGGCGTCTCCTTGCCGCCGCTCACTGCGCTTCCCTTACCGACTACCGATACCTCTCTGCTTGGCAAAGGAGAAGCCAGGCGGCTGGCCGCCGATATCTGCGCCAGGCACATGGCCGAGCTGCTCACCCCTGGAAATGCGACTTTGGCTGACCGTCATCTCCAGTCCAGCGACATCGCGGTCTTGGTCCGCAGCCATAATGAGGCCAGCTGCATGCAGAACGCCCTGCGTCGGTACGGTGTGGCCAGCGTCCTCTTCAGCCAGGAGACGGTGTATGCCAGCTGGGAGGCCCAGCAGCTGTTCCTCACCCTGAACGGGCTCGCCAGTCCCGATACCCCGGCAGCGGTCTGCACGGCACTGGCCACCGACCTCTTTGCCATGGACGGTAACCAGCTCCACACCCTTCATCAGGCACCACATTTATGGGAAAAGACGCTCCTCACATTTCGCGACTATCAGCAGCTCTGGTATGAACAGGGGATCTTTCCTCTCCTGCTCCGGTTGTTCGCCGACCAACAGACAGTGCAACGTCTCTCGCAAAGACCGAGCGGTGACCGGGCCCTGACAAATTATCTGCATCTGGCCGAATTACTGGAGAACAGCGAGATCCACACCGGTGAAGCACTGCTGAACTGGTTTAACCGCCAGCTGCAGGATGCTGAGCGCCAGGGCAGCGAACGCCAGCTGCGCCTAGAAAACGATCAGCGGCTGGTACAGATCGTCACCATGCACAAGGCTAAGGGGCTGCAGTACCCGGTGGTCTATCTTCCCTTTCTCTGGTCATGCCGCAAGCCGCAGCAGAGCGACCTGCTCATCTATCACCACAATGACGAGGTGATAGCCTGTCTTGACCACGAAGACATAGAGGCCAGAGAGTTGGCCACCCGGGAGAACAGGGCAGAGGATATGCGTCTGCTCTATGTGGCCCTTACTCGTGCCGAGTATGCCTGCCTGTTTGCCTGGGGGCCTGTCAGTAAATCTGCCCGGACGAGCATGGCGACACTGCTTGGCGTAGACCGTGATGATGTCGCGCCCGACCAGCTCCTGGAGGTTGCCCAGATGGGTGACTTGCTTGGCCTTGCCTCGCCAGGGGGAACCGATGGGCGTCATATCCTTTTTCGGGACAGCGCTCCTGCCATTGTCCGGGCAGCGAAGTTTACCAGGAGTCTCCGTGATAACTGGCGCATGACCAGTTACTCGAGGCTGGCGGAGATGCAGGATGATGACCAGACGAGCCTCGTACCTCTGCCGCCTGCCGCCCAGGAACAGAGAAAAACTCCCTTTACCTTCCCCAGGGGAGCTGAGAGCGGGACCTGTCTCCACACCATTCTTGAGCGCATCGATCCCCAGGGGTCTCCCGAGAGCTGGGAAGCGACAGTGAGCGACCAGCTGCAGCGTGCCGGCCTGGACACCGGGTGGTCTGCCATGGTCTGTACGTGGATGGATGCAGTCGTGCACGCGCCTCTGGGCAGAGGCTGTTGTCTCGCTGAGCTGCAACCAGGTGCCCAGGTTCAGGAGATGGGATTCCTCTTGCCGCTGGTCCAGGTTGACACTGTTCGCTTCAACCAGGTGCTTGCCGACCATGGCCACCGGACGCTTCAGTTCACCGATCCAGCGCTCACGGGCATGCTGGCCGGCTTCATTGACCTGGTCTTTCACTGGCAAGGACGTTTTTACCTTGCTGACTACAAGTCCAACTACCTGGGGCCGTATCCGGAAGCCTACGAGAACGAATCGCTGGCCCAGGCCATGCTCGACCACCGCTACGACCTGCAGTACCTGCTCTATACCCTGGCCCTGCATCGTTATCTGGGCCAGCGGCTTCCGGATTACAGCTACACCACCCATTTTGGCGACGTGCACTATCTCTTTCTTCGGGCCATGTCTCCGGATCATCCCGAGGGCTGCGGGATCTTCACTGCCCGGCCGGCAGAAGAACTTGTCCTGGAACTCAACGCCTGTATCGATGAGAGGTGGCAGACATGAAACAGGCTCCAGCCTTGGCACCGGCGGAATTTTCTCCCCTTGACCTTCATATCGGCCGACTGCTTGCCCGGCTCGCCCCGGATTGCCCCGAAGTCGAGCTCGCCGCTGCCCTGGTAAGCCGCGCTGCCGGCCAGGGTCACGTCTGTCTGCCCCTGGAAGTACTCTGTGTCGAGGCACAGGACATTCATCCGGACTATCCGTCCCTTGAAGAGCTTCGTGAGCGGCTGTTGGCAAGCCCTGTTGTCAGCCGCACTGAGGCCACGCCGTTGGTGCTCGAAACCGCTGACCGGCTCTATCTCCAGCGTCTCCACCACGATGAAACGATGGTGGCCCGGGACCTACAGAAAAGGGCCAGCATCCACTTCTCTTTCCCGGAACTGCAGACCGTGCTCAATGCGCTGTTTCCCGACAGCTCTGCGTCGGACGGCCAGAAAACTGCGGCAGCCATGGCTGCCACCAGGGGGGTCGTGGCTATTTCCGGTGGACCTGGTACTGGCAAGACCTACACCGCTGCCCGGATTATCGCCCTTGTCCAGGCCCTCGAACCTGATCTCCGGATCGCCCTGGCTGCACCTACAGGCAAGGCTGCGGCCCGACTCCAGGAGGCCATTATCGATGCCATGGAAACCCTGCCTGCCGCCTACCGGCAGCCTCCCCCCACTGCCGGCACCCTGCACCGGCTCCTCGGCTACCACCCGGCAAGGGGCTTCAAGCACGACGCTGAAAACCCTCTTGACCTGAATCTGCTGCTGATTGATGAGGCCTCCATGGTGGATCTGCCGCTGATGGCCTCACTGCTGCAGGCCTTGCCGGCAGCCTGCCGTCTTGTCTTGCTGGGGGATCGCAACCAGCTGGCCTCGGTCGAGGTGGGGCGACTCTTCGCTGATCTCTGTACTCCGGGGTCTCGCGGACGGGCATCTGACAACAGTGCTCCGCGAGCTTTATCAGAAGACCGTGTTGCGGCTAAAGACAAAAAAAACGCCCTGGCCGTCTGTCTGCTCAGCGAAAATCATCGCTTCTCTGCTGATTCGGGCATCGGCAGGCTGTGTGAGGCAATCAATACCAATGAGATTGCCCAGGTGAACGAAATTCTCAGCCAGGACTGGCCCGACCTGATCCACCATGCTGATCCCAGCGATCCCGGCTGGCTGCACGAGCGTATCCTTACCGGGTATTTACCGCTTTCCCGGCAGCAAGATCCAGCTGCGGCCCTGGCCGGCCTTGACCATTTTCGCATCATCTGCGGTCTTACCAGGGGAAGGCTTGGCGTCGAAGGGCTGAACATCCTCACCGAACACCTGCTCTTTTCGGCCGGGGCGATCTCACGCCGGGATCAGTGGTACAAGGGACGACCGATCATGATTACCGCCAATGACTATGACCTGGGGCTGTTTAACGGTGATACCGGGATCTGCTGGCCCGATGACACAGGTATGGCTATGGTCTGGTTCCAGCGCGGCAATGGCCAGGTCATTCCAGTACGTCCGGCCGCCTTACCTCCCCACCAGACCGCCTACGCCATCACCATCCACAAGGCCCAGGGTTCGGAATTTGGCACCACCCTCATGGTCCTCCCCGAGGATGATGTCCCCCTGCTCACCCGGGAACTCCTCTACACCGGAATCTCCAGAGCACGTACCCTGTTGCTCCTTCACGGCGACCGGGAGTTGATCCACCTCGGGATGAGCAGGCAGACCCGGCGCTTTTCCGGGCTCGGGGAGCGTCTTGCCGGTAATTGCACTCGCTCATAGACATAGGCCGAGTGTTCATTGCCCCTGAGGATCCGGTGCGAAGGAAGCTGCTTTTAGCGGCAGCTCACCTCGATAATCATGCCTTTTACAGAGCTATCAAAGATAAAAGATATGTCAGTGAAAACAGGTTGGTATGTAAGCCATGAACAGGTTAAAATACCGATGAATAAAAAGGATGTTTTCTGAAAAAACGCTGAAGACTCTGGAGATGCCAAAGGAGGTATCTTAACGAACGATGGCTTGATCTTCTCGCATCATGAAGGGCTACAGCCCGTGGTACCAGTTGAGTTAACAAACCACGCTGGCGGACCCTGAAGCACAAGTCAGCGTCTTCACAATATAAGTAAAATTTTTCATCAAACCCCTGTACCTGACGAAACAGATCTCCAGGTAAGAGCATAAACATGCCGGCAATCCAGTCTGGGAAAAAATCTTTTTCTGAATTATGGCTAAATTCATGACAACGCAGTAAAGTCCTCTTGAAAATTCTCCAAGGTGAAGGAAAAAGTCGAGCACTGTCTTGATAGTTGCCATGAGAATCAAAAATAGCAGGGCCAACAATCCCGACGATTGGATTTTCAAGGGCTTGAAAAAGATGAGGAAATGGATTTGAAACTAATGTGACGTCTGGGTTTACTATGCAAAAATATTCTTCGTCACTCTTTAGAAGAACTTTGTTATGATTTTTCCCAAAACCTAATGGTAAATTATTTTTGATAACATTTAAGTTAAAAGGATAGTAGTTATTGTTTAAGAGAAATCTCTCGCCACAGTTGGCGGTAACTGTGACTTTAATATTCGTTGAGTAACAATATTTAGCTAAAGATTCTAGTAAATTTAATGTAATTTTTTCTTGATCATGAGAAATTATGGATATGTGAACTTTCTTCATGTATTTTCAATGTTTTTATTAATTATATCAAGAAAAAATTAATGATTATTCGCTGGTTAATCAGTGGTAAATTTTGCTCGATGCTATTTATCATCAGATAAGCCAAGAGCATCAATGTCATTGTAGCCATGCTGATGGGATAATGCTTTCTCTCGGCCTTGTGAGAGCAGGGGGCTCACTCCGGTGTCGGCCGCTCCCCTGTCCTTTTAAAATGGAAATAATCGGTGATGATCCGTGCATGATCAAACACCAGCTCTGGCAGGTTGTCTGCCGTGAAAATCCTTGCTTCCAAGGCATCATCAGCAGCCTGAGGAGTGCCGCTGGCCGTGGCAATGTAGATGGTTGAGGCTGTATGCTGTCGGGGATCGCGATCCGGGCTGGAGTAGGTGTGAAACTGGCTGAGCAGGCGCACCGAGAGCCCTGTCTCTTCCAGTGCCTCGCGGCGGGCGGCCGTCTCATACGATTCGCCGTAGTCGACAAAGCCGCCGGGAAGTGCCCAGCCGAGCGGCGGATTGCGCCGCTTGATCAGTACAATTCCGCCATCGATTTCAATAAGCAGATCAATGGTGGGGCAGGGGTTGCGGTAGACCTCAATTATGCTATTGCAGGATGGACAGCGCATGACCTCACCAGGCCCCTTGTTGTGCCGGGGCGTTGAGATTTAGGAGGGCGCCGATCTGTTGCCAGTTTGCCACCGACTGCAGGTCGTGGCGTCCCTGGTTCCACGGTTGTTGGAAAACAATGGGATGCAGTCCGGCAGAACTGAGCTGCAGGCAGGTTTCCACCCGGTCATCAATAAAGGCGGTTAACCCCAGCTGGCGGACATGGCGGACCTTGTCGTCATGATCACCCATGGCCACCAGGTTGATGTTTTCGCAGACCTTGGCGGGCAGTACGGTGGCGAACCAGTCGTGGACCGGTTGAGCAAGCCGCCTGGCGGTGATCACGTGTACCGTGCAGCTGCGGCTCAACGCCGTGAGGACCTGCAGGGCTCCTGGCATGGGCTCGAGCCCGACGCCCAGGCTGTCTGCCATGATCTGGTAAAAGAGGCTGTGCACGATATCTGGGGGCAGGCCCAGGCAGTCTTCCACTTCGAAGTCGGTAATCTCTTCCAGCCGGAAATCACAATGATTATGCTGTTCGCAGGCCAGCCGCAGAAAGGTTGCAGCGGTGTCAGCAATTACGCCATCAAAATCGAACCCCAGGCCCGTTGCATCAATGTGGGTTTTCGGATACATGGCAAGAGGAAAGGTGGTTACCGGATCTCCTTGGCCTCTTCAATGATGACCTTGTAGGTATAGCCTGCACCAAAATCTCTGTCTGCATGGAGCACGCCTTCAAGGACAATGATCTTGCCGACGACCGGGTCTGCCTGGGTGGTGATAACGAGGTCATGGGTATTGCGGCCAGGGTCTCCGCTGCCATCCTGGAGATGAACCCAGTTACGGCCCATGATCATCCTGGAGTTTTTCACAACCTGCCCCTGAATTCGCACTGTGGTGCCGTCCAGCTCTTTAGCCCGGGAAAAGGCCTCTTCCACGGTAATGGCACTGTTGCCCCCGGCTTTGTCAACCTTGATGTCAGCCAGGGGTACAATGGCGCCGGCTGATCCCGAGGAGGCTACTGTGTTTTCCCCGATGTTCAGACCTGCATGGGCATTTGCGGCAGCTTCCGCCTGGAGAGCCGCCTCGAAGGAGTTTGTTGCTGTCGAGGCAGCGGCGTCGTTATGCGTCTCCTGCTGCTGTTCGCCTTCCGGGAGGATTCCTGAAGAGAAAATAATGACGGGGAAAAAACGGTCGAGTGTCGTGGAGGTAAAATCTTTCATGACCATCCCCGGGGCACACTTTACCTCCTGTCCCTTTTTTACGGAAGTCTCAGGTATGGCCACCCAGGTCTGTTCTCTGTCATTGTCCAGGAGCAGATAGGTGTAGCCGGCCGCATCCATTGTTTCGATAATCTTGCCGTTGACATGAGCAGGCTCACCCGTTTGGGCCTTGATCGGGAAAGCCGAGGAGAAAACAAGGGTAAGGGCAAAAAGGGTGGCAAACAGAGCGCGCATGGCACAACCTCATCAGTGATAGGCGAAAATTGTGTTCGGAAACTTCACTTGTAATAATCGCCCCTGCTGCTGTCAACCTGACTCTGGTTGCTCTGTACCAGACGGCTGAGTCTTGTCTGCCTTTTTTTAGTTCGTCCTTGAGGAGCTGCTGGCGCCGGTGGTTTTCGTTTTTTCAGCCGGGAACGACTGCAGTACCATCGCAGCCATATTTATGACCCGGATCTTTTGTCCTGTCCGGATACAGGGGGCATGCTCGGGTTGGACAGCGTCACCGGGTGGCAATTGGCCTGTATCGATGATTTTGCGCCAGTGCCTGTTTTCGTGGGGTCGGGGAGGAGGAGGTACGGTGAAAACAGCCGCTTTCCGGGCATGGCCATTGAGCATGATAAAAAAATCGTCATCAGCATGTTCCCCTGCCAGGGCACCATTGAGGAGAAAGGCCAGGGTGTGGCAGCGGTACGACCAGTCCTGTTTGCCCGGCTTCAACCCTTGCCAGCTGATCTCCCGCAGGTGTTGCGGTTCGTTGTCGCTGGTTCCGGCAGGAAAGAAGTTTTCCCGGCGAAAGACAGGGTGCTGTCGGCGCAGGTGAAGCAGGAACCGGAAAAAATCGTGCTGATCACGGTTCTTCTCAAGCAGGTCCCAGTTGAGCCAGCTGGTATCGTTGTCCTGGCACCAGGCATTGTTGTTGCCTTGTTGCGTCCTGCCGAACTCGTCGCCGGCCACCAGCATTGGCACCCCCTGGGAGAGGAAGAGAATTACGGCCATGGAGCGGAGACGGCGGGAGCGTAGCTCAAGGATCTCGGCTGTGTCAGTGCGGCCTTCAGCACCACTGTTCCAGCTCAGGTTGTGATTGTCGCCGTCGCGGTTGTTCTCGCCGTTGAGCCGGTTGTGTTTCTCGTTGTAGGCGACCAGGTCAGCCAGGGTAAATCCGTCATGGCTGGTAATGAAGTTGATGGAGTTGCAGGGACCACGCCCGTTTTGTTGATAGAGATCCGAGCTGCCCGACAGTCGGGTGGCCAAGGCTGGAACCATGCCGGGGTGGCCGCACATGAACGAACGAACATCGTCACGAAAACGACCGTTCCATTCCGCCCAGCGGTAATGCGTGGAAAAACTGCCGACCTGGTAGAGCCCGGCGGCATCCCAGGCCTCGGCGATGATCTTGGTAGAGGCAAGGACCGGATCTTCGGCAATGGCTTCCACTACCGGTGGATTGGCCAGTACCTGTCCGGCCGGGTTACGGCCGAGGATGGAGGCCAGATCAAAACGAAAGCCATCAACATGCATCTCTACCACCCACCAGCGAAGGGCGTCCATGATCAGCTGCCGGACTATAGGATGGTTGCAGTTGCAGGTGTTCCCGCAGCCCGAGAAGTTTAGGTACGCCCGGGTTTGTTGGTCAAGCAGGTAGTAGATGGTGTTGTCTATGCCGCGAAAACTGGTGGTGGGGCCGTCAACGCCCCCTTCGGCTGTATGATTGTAGACGATATCGAGGATGGTCTCGATACCGGCACGATGGAGGGCCTTGACCATATCACGGAATTCGTTGAGTGGTTGGGTCGCGGCGCTGGCATAGGCGGCCTTGGGCGCAAAAAAGCTCAAGGGGCTGTACCCCCAGAAGTTCTTGTGGCGTTCACCTGTGTCCGGGTTGATGAACAGCGGCTCGTTTTCGTCGAACTCCGTTACTGGCATCAGTTCCACGGCGGTGATCCCCAGCTCCTTGAGATAGGGGATTTTATCGATGATGCCCTGAAAAGTGCCAGGATGGTCAACCGCCGAGGAAGGGTGCCGGGTAAAGCCTCGGACATGCAGTTCGTAGATGATCGTGTCTTTCAAGGCAATGTTGAGGGGGCGGTCTCCTTCCCAGTCATAGGGATGATCATCGAGGAGGCAACAGGGTTCACGGCCCAGGTATTTTTTGTCGATGCCCCAGGGAGAGCTGTCGATCTGCCGGGCGTAAGGATCAAGCAGAATGAGTCTGTCGTCAAAGGCATGGCCACTGTCCTGAGGTGCATAGGGGCCGTATATGCGGTAGCCGTAACGAAACCCGGGAGCGAGACCGCTGAGGTGAATATGCCAGGTGTCGCCGGTTCGATTGAGCCTGCTGTTGAGGGGGATTTCCTTCTTGCCCCTGCTGGTATGATGGTAGTGGCTCAGCACCAGTGAGACCGCCTCAGCATTTCGCGAAAAAATCGAGAAGTTGACACCTGTTGCTGTTGTGCTGGCACCCAGGGGCAGGGGGCTTCCTTCGGATATGTGCAGCTGTTTTCCCATTGATCTCTGGAATCATTATTATTATCGTAAAAAGGTAACAACGCCAGACAGCATACCCTGTTCATCAGTAATTGTACAATTTTCATGGAGGTCAAAATGGGATTGTTTCAGGCCTTAAATCTCAGTGATGAAGCGACCATCGACTGGGAAATGACTCCAGAATATACTTTCGGCACCTTCGAAAGCTGGGGTGGAAAAGAGCGAGTCCGTAGCAAGGACGAGCGTGTGTACTATTTTTTTGTGGATGCCTGGGAAGAGCCAGCACGGTTGTGTCTCATGGAGCGGGGGGTCAAACATGCCCGCGTCGTTGCCGAAATAAAGGCGCCCCCGGAAGTGATTGAGCGATGTGTCCGCAGCCATGGTAAGGTCGCCCTTTTTGAACGGACCTTGGCTATCAACGAGGAACTACGCAAATGGCTGCAGGCCAATGTGGTGGAGAATGATCCGGGTGAGCTTCTTGTTCCCCTTAAAGAAGAAAAAACTAAAAAAATAGAGGCCTGTGGCCTTCCGACGAGTCCACCCGAAACTGTCAGCCCTGTAGAATTACCGGCTGGCGGCGGGGTGTTGAGTGAGGAGGACGTCAGGGAACTTGTCAGCCGCTATAACTTTGCCGACCAGGAACGAAATCCGGAGGGTGGTTTTGTCAATATCCTTGTGGATAACGGTGACCAGCTGACCGTTACCGATTACGCGACTGGACTGATCTGGCAACGGGGAGGTCTTGATATCATGAGCCATCGCGCCCTTCGTCTGGAGATTGAGCAGGTCAACCAGCAGGGATTTGCCGGCGCAAGTGACTGGCGGCTACCCTCCATGGCAGAGGCGCTTTCGCTCATGGCAGCCGAAAAAAATCAGCAGGGACTCTTTCTCCATACCTGTTTTTTTCCGGAGCAGCCGTTTGTCTTTGTCGATGCGGTACGAAAACCCGGGGGGTACTGGTTTGTCGATTTCAAACAGGGGCGGGCATTCTGGTCTTCCGGCACTATTCCTGGAGGGTTTGGTCGACTTTGTCGACCTTTCCAGAGATCATGAGGGGAAAAACGAAAAAAAGAGTTGCCTGGCTGGTGCGCTCTAGGTAGATTCGCTACGGTAATCAATTCAAATGAGCGAGGGGCGAGCGTTGTGAAACGGATTTTGGTGGTAGACGATGAAGAACAGATCCGCTCGATGCTGACCCAGATGCTTGAGCAGGAGGGGTATGAAATTTACTCCGCCGACAACGGTGATGCTGCGATGGCGCTGGTCGGGCGTCATGTCTTCGATCTGGTTATCACTGACATGATCATGCCGGTCAAGGATGGGCTCAAATTTATTATGGAGCTGGTACGGGACTATCCGGATCTCAAGATCCTTGCAATCTCCGGTGGTGGAGCTATCAAGGCAGAGCGTTACCTGACCATGGCCAGCTACCTTGGTGACATCGATACCCTGGAAAAACCATTTAAGCGCGAAGCACTTCTTTCACTGGTGAGACAGCAGTTCGATACCTGAACCCCTTTTTTCCCGCCGAGAAAGCAGGGCCGAATGTTACCTTGCTGCGCCTTGCTCTCGTCTCAATGAAGAGCCTCTTTCCCCTCACGTAACTTACCCCCGTTGATAGCCGTTAACCCGATGCCCAGAGGAGATCATGCAGGAAGCTGTTGAAAAACAAGCCGTACAAGGTCCTCACCCGGACACTGATACTCACCTCCCGGTGATTCAAGAAAACCCGGCAACACTCAATGCGTTAATCGATATCAGTTGTCACCGTTATCGTGATTTACCGGCGGTGGGGATGGCGATGGAAAAGCCACTGACCTACAAGGTCTACCACCAGCATATCTTGGCACTCGCCGCCTATATGCGCGACAATGGCATAAAGCAAGGACACCGAGTGGCCATTCTTGCGGAAAACTCCCATGTCTGGGGAATGGTGTACCTGGCGATTGTCCGGCAAGGTGCTATTGCTGTGCCTATCCTTCCGGACTTGCCGGAGGCCGATGTGCATCACATTCTGAGTGAGATGGAGTGTAAGCTTATTTTTCTCACGCAGCGCCAGATAGAGAAAATTTACGATTTCAAGACGCAGCTGAAAACAGTGGTGACGCTCGACAACTACAGAGATGACACCGGGTTGATTGCGCCGACGCCGTTCACTGAGTATCTGGCAGCGGCACTCCAGGCTTTTGGTCAGGCTGCAGACGAGGAGAGCCTTCAGTTTCCCAAGGTCGATGGTGAAGATCTCGCATCGATCCTCTACACGTCAGGTACTTCAGGATTTTCCAAGGCAGTAATGCTCAGCCACGGCAACCTCTGCATCAATGCCATGAGCTGCAACCAAATTTTTAATTTTTCGGCAGGCAATGTTTTTCTCTCGGTTTTACCTATTTCACATACCTATGAGTTTACGGTGGGATTTGTGGTGCCGCTCTCCCAGGGCTGCCGGATTGTCTATGCCGGCAAAAGTCCAACGCCCGCGATACTCCAGAAGATCTGTGAGCATGAGCGGCCGCATGCCATGCTGGTGGTGCCCCTGATTATGGAGAAGATCTACAAAAAACGCGTGCTCCCAACAGTGGAAAAGAGCGCCCTGCTGAATTTTGTCTGTCGTTTCAATATGGGCCGTAAGGTGATCTATAAGAAGATCGCCCGCAAGCTTTTGGCATTCTTTGGTGGCCGGCTTCTCTTAATGGGGATAGGTGGAGCAGCGTTGAATCCAGAGGTTGAGACATTTTTGCGACAAGCTGGCTTCCCGTATATTGTCGGTTATGGTCTTACGGAAGCTGCACCCCTGCTCGCGGGGGGGCCGTTTGGTGATCCCGATGTGGCTGTGGGATCCACAGGTAAACCTGTACCCGGTGTTGACATAAGGATTGCCGATCCCAACAGTACTACGGGAATAGGGGAAATCGAGGCTCGAGGCGGCAATATCATGCAGGGATACTGGAGTGACCCTGAGGCTACCAACGATGTCATGACCGAAGATGGCTGGCTGAAAACCGGAGATCTCGGCCTACTTGACGAGGGTGGTAATCTGTCGATCAAGGGGCGATCCAAATCTGTGATCGTGCTGGCCAATGGCGAGAATGTCTACCCCGAGATCATCGAACATAAGCTCAATGCATACACCTTTGTGGTGGAGGCATTGGTGGTTGAAAACCGGGGAATGCTTGAGGCCTGGATCTATCCTGATTATGAATTTATCGACGACGAGACTCAGGGACAGAGCAGATCCCAGCGGCATCAGTTTATCATGGGATTACTCGAGGATATGCGAACCACTGTTAATGAGCAGGTGCCTGTGAGTTCGCGCCTTTCCAGAGTTCTGGAGCGACGGGAGCCTTTCATTAAAACCGCCACGCATAAAATAAAACGCTACCTCTACTCCGCTGAGAATATGAGCGGCTAAGGGGTAATTCTGTTTTTTGAAAAATAAGGCGAGTAACATCTATTCATGAGAAGATCAGACAGAAAAACTGATGAAAAGGAAGCGTTTCGTATTCTTCAAAACGGAGAATACGGGATACTTTCAACAGTTGATGCAGCTGGTCAACCATACGGTATCCCCCTTAATTATTGCGTGATTGACAAGAATATTTATTTCCACTGTGGATTAGCAGGCCATAAGATAGATAATTTTTCCGTTAACTCTAAGGTATCTTTCTGTGTCGTCGGGAACGCTTTCGTGGCATCTAAGAGATTTACGACAATCTACGAAAGCGTTATAGTGTTTGGTAAGCTGATAGAAGTAGTTGATTATGAAAAAAACAAAGCACTTGAGGGGCTTTTACATAAATACTCTCAGCAATATTTTGCAAAAGGTCTTGATTATATTGCAGCTTTAACGGAAAAAACCAGAGTTTTTAAAGTTTCTATAGATAAGATTACAGGGAAGTCGCGAAAGTGAAAGGTAAAGAGCCTGCAGCATGGTTAAGAATTTGCTCGGTTGGCTTGTTTCTAATATAACAGTACCCTGTGATTATCAAAAAGCAGCTGAAACAGCTAAAAAAATCAAAGACATGACTGGGAGCATTATTTGCTAACAGGGAAGAACTTATAATAAGCCGTTTCGCCGGACTCGTTTCACTTACCGCTTGATTTTTGTCCTTTATCAGTACAGTTATCTGCATTCATTTGGGGGCGGCAAAGTTGTCGTGCATCAGATCTGGCATGAGGCCATTCTTCTTTTGACGGTAACACTTCGGATGAGTTGTTTTATTCTGGTTTACCTTGTCCGTTCCAGATTACACTCACAACGTTGTCTGAAGAGTCAATTTTTACTCAATCGGCTTTTTCCATTTACGTTTTACTTTCGTCGGTTTTTTAGGAGCGACACCTGGACTTGATGGCGAGAGCTTCTTTTGAGCTGCCGAAGAAGGTTTGCTATAAACTATCATGCTCCCTTTCAGTCGGTAGCAAGTCGATATCCAATCCGGCTCTTTGACTTCTGTCAAAAGGATCGCATCGGCACCAACTTGACAGCCTTTTGCTTTAGCTTGCTGGAGGACGGTTGTTTGTCCACACTCGATGGTAAGGCCGGCATCACCGATGAATAGCGAGCCAATAACTCGGTAGTCTCTATCGATGGTGGTACCTGGCAAATAGAGGTCAATATCGCAGTTTTCTGGCCTGGGTGCATTACCTGTCGAATTTGAAACATAATCGACTTGAGTCGCGCAGGAGGTGAACAAGAGCGCTAAAGAGAGTACCAGAAATGTTGTTTGTCGTGTCATATCAGTGTACCAGGTGATTGTTTATGAATCTCACGACTTGACCTGACAGGCACCTGTGTTGACGGGGTGTCTGCCAGGGCAAATCGAAACTCTCCCAATTGACCACTAAACTCCCTCTGTTTCATTCTTGCTTTAACTTGGCACCATTTGAACGAACTGCTGCTATACCTTTATATTTGTGATTGTTTTTTACTGGTCGGCATAAACAGCGCTGTTCATTTATGTAAGCTGTACCACAGCTGTTTTTTTATTACTGAAGAGCTCTCTTTCAAGAGCAGTCGCAGCGTTTTTTGCAGAAAGAATGAACGTCAAAGGCACACTTACTCGCCTTGATGATAACCTGATTAATTATTCTTTTTTCCTTTGTTCTCTCATTGATGTTTATTCATTGTTTTCGATATGCTCTTTTAATATAGCCAAATTTGTCGTACGTGCATGTGCTCGTCTTTGTATGAATCGTTTTATTCTTTGGTCCTTGTTGTGGGCAGTCTGGAAGTTTCAATCTTCCACCAGATGGTCTCCTCGTCGGCTTCCTCGTCGGCTTCCTTGTTGGTTTCCTCGTCGGCTTCCTTGTTCGATTCTTTACCCGCTTCTTTGTTGGTGGCTTTTGTGCAGCTGGAGGTCTACGTGGTGGAGGAGGCGTCTTGCCACCTCCACCGAACAGCCCTGGATTATTGTGCAAGAACTTGCTGACTTCATTCTGAAGCGCATTCATCATCTCCTGTTTCTCGATATTCGAAACAAGTTGCACCATCCAGTTATGCCAACTACAGGTCTGAGATCCAGACAGGAGACCACGAGCCGAGCCCATGTCATTGCGTTGTATGGCATCATTGATGAGCCATCGAACATATTCACAGCTTTGGCATGATGATCCGCCGCCTATGTTTAGAGCTAAAAATCCGGCTGGACATTGGCAGTTGTATTGGTTTCCATTCATTACTGCGTAGCTGCCAAGCAATTGCCGGTCACATTGCTTGTTAGCTTCTGCTTGAATTGCTTTTTCCTTCTGTTGTTGCGTTACTGTGCTGGTCCAGCTGCAAGAGTTCGAAAGATCAAATATTGACTGCGCATATGCAGTTTCTCCTTGGCTCTGAGCATTTGTGAAAAGTCCATAGAGTTCGGCACACGGCATGCACATGGTTTGGCCGTTCTTGGAGACTCGAACTGTTTTGGCTGGACAACTTTCCGGAACGTTCAATGCGCTCGTTGCCGAGCTGTGCCACCCGCATGATGATCCGAGATCCGCTAAGGACTGCGCATACGCTCGGTCTCCACTTGAAAGGGCTCCGTTAAAGTCAACGTAGAGTTCCGAGCAGGGTACACACTGATTTTGTCCGCTGTTATCACTCAGCTTGACCGTATCGCTCGGGCATTGCCTAGACTCTTCAATCTGTTTATTGGCATTACCTGACCACCCACAGTTTGGAGCCAAATTCGCCAGAGACTGAGCGTATTCGGCGTCGCCACCTGACAGGGCGGTATTGAACTCGTCGTAGAGCTGTGAGCATGGCACGCATTCATTTTTATCCGTATCTGCGTTACTTAGTTTTACCGTGTCTGCAGGACATTTTTTAGATCTCTCCATCTCCTGTGCCCCTTGAGCTGCCCACCCACAATTTGCGGATACTTCGAGGAGCATTGCTGCATAGTCCCTGTCCCCTCCAGCAAGAGCACCGTTAAAGTCACCATGAAGTTCTTCACAGGAAACACAGTGAATGTTGTTATTGTCGTCACTTAACTTGACAGTGTTTACCGGACAGTTGTCGTATTCTTTTAACTTATCTTTTCCGCTGGCAATCCAACTGCAACCGACTGATAGATCAATAATGAGTTGGGCGTAGTCTCTCTCGTTTGCCCCCAAAGCTACTTGAAAATCGCTATGAAGTTCGCCACACGAGACACACTGTGTTTGCCCGCTATTGTCGGCAACTGCTGCTGATACTCCAGGCGGGCACTGGCATTTATAGCCATCTCCAGACAACACCGCTACGCTCCCGGGTTTTTGTTTTTCGCAGTCATCTTTAGCTCGTGTTTCGTTTACTTGCTGCTGAGCATTTTTAGCCCATTTACAGGAGCTTGTCGCTTTGGCAATAAGAGACTCAGCATAGGTTACGTAGCCGGTAGCGAGCGACGACTTAAAATCCGCTTCAACAACTGCACACGGCTGACACTCAACGGTTCGTCCCTCTTTTTCGATTTTTATCGTCTCATCAGGACAAGCATTCGCTTTGGTAAACTCCGTTTCTTTTTGCTTCGCCCAATCCCTTAAGGAATCGGGATCGGGAAATCCAGTTTGAAGCCATCTTACATATTTAAGCTTTTCCGGATCTACATCTTTGAGATGTTTATCTGCAATAGCATTCAATTTTTGCAGCAGTTTCTCGTCACTTTTAAGCTGAGCAAGGAGTTCATCAACCCGTTTTTTAACATCTGGATCATTTAAGTTTCCGTTCTCGAGAAGTTCGCTGAGCTCTTCGATGTTGCGCTTCGTGCGCTTGTCGAGTTCAGTCGCTTTCCTGTTCAGCTCCTTTGTCATAGTATCTTGTTGACTAGCCCACGCTTGACGCTCATCGAATGTGCTGGCCTCAGCAATACCTTCAGCAATTGGTGTTCCAATTTGATTAAAGGGATTGACAATGTTTACACCATCGACCCGTTTCTGATAATGCTCTCCGGCGTCAGTAATAGCACCAGACAAGTGGCCAAAGGCCGTGTCAGGATTTTGCTCTTCTTGATTTTTGAGGTGAATGAGCTCAAGCTCCTCATCCAGCGTCAAGTTTTCCTTACTCTCAAGCTGACGAATTTTCTCTTGTCGTCCAAGAGCTTCAACTTGTCGGTTTGTAATATACGCTTTGGACATCTCGTATTCCCGAATGCCCGGAGTCATATCTTTGACAATTTCTCCCACATCACTGGCGTTTAAATCTCGATTCTCATCAATTGCCTGTCCGGCAGCTTTTGTTGCACTTTGAAACACTTGAGCAGCTGTTTCGGCTGCCGCTAA
>PDTC01000007.1 GCA_002748735.1 Desulfobulbus propionicus
TTTCCTGCGATATAAACTCAAAGGCTGGGCGTTTCGACCGGTTATGGAAAAAGGCACCGACATATATCAAGACTACGTAAAAACATGGCAGTCCTTAATTCAACGCATTTCGATTAATCCATATAACCATTTTTAATTATGCTGCAAATAGAAATGGAACAGTCATTTACATGGTGCCTAAAAAGCGCCCAGCTTCACGACCACCCTTTACAAGAGGAGGTTCTCTCCAAACGACAACCCGATTTTTTCCAAAGCGCCGGGACGGAGTAAAAATACATACTGGCAACGGCTCATAAGGTCAACGACGATACCAGACATTCACATCGACATACTCATCTTCGTGAATTTTCTAGACACTACACCTGCATTCGTTTGAAAACGGCAGGTCACTGCGCCTCGGGCTCGCCAAATGGATCCAGTACTATAATCTCGTAAAAGGCCATGTAGCTTATCTCTCCCGTCAGGCTGTCCATTTAATTGGCTCCACCACCGTATTTTTCCCATCAAACTATTACGCTGAAACTAGCTATATGAATCACAACATTGAGATATAATGGTAAAATTTTTCAGCAACAATTAGCTGTTTCTCAATCTGATTAACAAATTAGTTCCATTTCGCTCGCCAGTGAACTCCTTATTCTCGTCAAAGAAGACCCTTCTTCAAGATATCTTTTAGTAAAAACACAAAAAAAGGGTTACGGTATCCTTGCCGCAACCCTTGTGTCTTTTGGTGGAGCTAAGCGGGATCGAACCGCTGACCTCTTGAATGCCATTCAAGCGCTCTCCCAGCTGAGCTATAGCCCCGTTGTTTCTGCAGGGCGTGAATACCATGCTGGTTTGTCTGCTGTCAAGTCTTTCCGCTTCTTTTTTCTTTCATGTCTATATCGGTTGCCATCCTGGGGATCTGCTGGTAAGATTTAGTCTTTACTTTTGGCAGACAGGCTGTCCCTGTCAAACTCCCTTATACTTACTGTAGTAGGCAGGTGTTTACCGACACTGCCACTCGAGACTATATATCATAGGTGGGCTTGAATGTTTTCTCCACTCAATTTTTTGTTTGGCTGGATGTCCAATGATCTGGCAATTGACCTGGGCACAGCTAACACCGTGCTCTATGTTAAAGGAAAAGGAATCGTCCTGCGGGAACCCTCGGTCGTTGCCGTACGCCAGGACAACCGTGGCAGCAAGGTGCTGGCCGTTGGTAAAGAAGCCAAGGAGATGCTGGGAAAAACCCCGGGCAACATCGCTGCCATCAGGCCTATGAAGGATGGGGTCATCGCAGATTTTGAAGTGACTGAGGCGATGTTACGCTATTTTATTAATAAGGTGCATAATCGGCGGACCCTCGTTCACCCTCGGATTATCGTTTCAGTACCTTCGGGTATTACCCAGGTGGAAAAACGGGCGGTGCGTGAGTCGGCGGAACACGCTGGTGCCCGCGAGGTGTATCTTATAGAGGAACCTATGGCGGCGGCCATCGGGGCCAATCTTCCCATCACTGAACCTACTGCCAACATGATCATTGACATAGGTGGCGGTACCACTGAGGTGGCAGTGATCTCTCTGGCTGGAGTCGTGTATGCCAAATCGGTGCGGGTTGCCGGTGACAAGATGGATGACGCTATCCTTCAGTACATCAAACGTAAGCATAATCTGGCCATCGGTGAGCGGACCGCTGAACAGGTTAAAATGACTATTGGTAACGTACTGCCTGAAGAACCCTTCGAGACTATGGACATTAAGGGCAGGGATCTCGTTTCGGGTATCCCTAAAACCCTGGCCATTACCTCCAAGGAGATTCAGGCTGCCATTAAAGAACAGGTTGAGATTATTGTTGATGCGGTTCGGGTGGCCTTGGAAGTTACCCCTCCGGAACTCTCTGCTGACATTGTCGACCAGGGAATCGTCCTTACCGGTGGCGGCGCCTTGCTGAAAAACCTGGACCGGCTGTTGCGCGAAGAGACCGGCATGCCCATTATTGTTGCCGATGATCCGCTCTCTTCCGTGGTTCTCGGTTCAGGGCGGGCCCTTGATAATATAGAGATTTTGCGGGAAATAGCCATCGATTAAACCGAGTTCGCACCTTCCCCGTTTTTTCGTCCGCTCTCCCTTCCCGATGCGGCCGCAGGCCAGGGTTGCTCAATGAGAAAACAGAGTACTCGCAAGCGTGGCAACAACATTCGTATTTTTCGGATTTTGTTGCTCTCTGCGCTTGTCCTGACAATGGCACTGATCTTTCTGGCTTCCACCTTGGGAGGACAGAAGTTTGGTGCCCTGCACAAGCTCATACTGGAAACAGCAGGGCCCATGCAGGAGTCTGTGGCTGCAGTCTCCACCTATCTCCACAAGACTGGCGATAAATATCGTAGCCTTGTCGCCGTGCACGAAGAGAACGAACGGCTGCACCGGGAACTTGAAGAAGCGCGAGGCCTACTCCATCAGAGCCGCGAGGCCCTTGCCACAAATGCCCGCCTCCGGAAGCTCCTCGACTTTAAAAAGAGTATTGATTATCCTGCTATTGCCTGCAAGGTGGTGGGGAAGGATCCAAGCCTCTGGTTTCGCACTGTCGTCATTGATCGGGGAGAGAGTGACGGGGTGGTCAAGGGGTCGGCGGTCCTTAACGCCGAGGGAATTGTCGGGCAGGTCTTTGCGGTGTCGCCCAGCTATTCGAGGATACTTCTAGCTATCGCTCCATCAAGTGCCATAGATGTTCTCCTGCAGAAATCACGGGTCCGTGGTATTCTCAAGGGGACCGGGACATTGATCTATCGCCTTGAGTACGTTCTTAAAACCGTTGATGTCGCCGAGGGAGACGTGGTCGTGTCGGCTGGGTACAGCGGCCTTTTTCCCACAGGCCTGCCTGTGGGCGTGGTTTCCAGGGTTATTCGTAAGCGCCGTGGCATGTTTCACGAGATAGAGGTCACCCCTGCCGTGGATTATCTTACCTTGGAAAACCTGCTCATCATTGATCAGCGGGTCCCGGAACTGGGCGTTCGATGATGTCTCTCGTGTTCATCCTGATCGGCACGGTGCTGGTCATTCTTCAGACAACGCTATTCATGCTCGATCCAGTCTGGCTACTGGCCCCGGATCTTTATTATATACTGGTCGCCTTTGTCGCCTATCGGTTTGATCTTCTCCGTGGCCTGATTGTCCTCTTTCCCTTGGCCGGTCTTCTCGATGTGCTGTGTGGCTCAGTGCTGGGGATGTATGCTATTATCTGTTTTGGCGGTTTTTTTTCTCTGCGACTGCTGGCACGCTACCTGCCTGTTCGTGAAGGATTCTACCAGATTCCCATGATCGGTGTCAGTTATCTTGCCCTGTATTGGCTGGTGTATCTGCCGCTTAGCCTGTTTGGTCCGGAACAGATGATTCCCTGGTCCTGGCCCCGGATGCTGGTGCGAATGGGACTGGTTGTCCTTTTTGCCGCACCGTTGTTTCGAGGCATGATCCTGATAGAGCAGAAGTTGCAAAGCAAGCCTTCGCCGCTGGCCCGGTTGCGGGCTCGCTCCGGTAACCGGTTTACCCGATGAGACAGGATGAAAAATTTACGGAAACGCAAGTATAATACCCGGCGTCCTGTTTCGTTTTTTGAGGCTGACCAGCGCAACGAAGAGGGGGTCACCAAGCTGACACCCCGTGATGACGGCGAACTGGACAACCTGCGCAAACGAGCCATGTACGCGTCGTCTCTTCTCCTTTTCTTTTTGGCTGTTATTGTCACCCGCCTCTATTACCTGCAGATTCATGAGGGTGATCTCTACAAGAATTTTGCCGACTCCAATCGGGTGCGCTATCTGGAAGTGGCAGCCCCTCGCGGCAATATCTTTGACAGCAAGGGAAGAGAAATCGTTACCAATCGGCCATCCTTTAATGTCGTTTGGGTCAGGGAAGGAAACCAGTTTGACGGCAACTTACTGAAAAAAGTGGCCCGCGTCCTTAATACTGATCTCTCCGAACTGATGGATAAGGTCCGCAAGATGGCCAACACCCCCGGTCATATCCCTGTGCGGATCGCCGAGGATATCGCCTGGGATGTTGTCGCCCGCATCGAAAATAACCGGATGGATTTACCGGGCATCAAGATCGAAGTGGTTCCACTCAGGGTCTATCATTATGGCAACTTGGCTTCACATCTTATTGGCTATCTGGGAGAGATCAACGAAAAAGATCTGGAGCGACTGGGCGGGGATTATCGCGGCGGTGATCTTGTCGGTAAAATGGGGCTGGAGCGTTTGCGCGAACACGACCTCCACGGTGAAAAGGGGCGGCATTATATGGAGGTCAATGCCCTGGGTTTTGAACAACGTAACCTGAAAGGCATTGAACCCCTGCCGGGCAATGATATTCATCTCACCCTGGACATGGACCTACAGCGGGTCGCTGAAGAGGCCATGGCTGCTGAACATCATGCCGGTGCCGTGGTTGCCATGGAGGCGAATACAGGCAAGATACTGGCCATGGCCAGTGCCCCGGAGCTACATCTGGATGAATTTGTCGGGGGAATCTCCCACAAGGCATGGAATGCGTTGCTCAATAACGAGCAGCATCCCCTGATCAACAAACTGGTCCAGGGGCAGTATCCCCCCGGATCAACCTATAAACCGGTCACGGCTCTGGCCGGTCTTGCCGAAGGGGTGATTACCCCTGACACTGTTGTCTACTGCCCGGGACACTATCGATTTGGCAATCGTACCTACCGGTGCTGGAAACATGCCGGCCATGGCGCTGTTAATCTGAAGCGGGCCGTGGCCGAATCCTGTGATGTCTATTTCTATCAGGTGGGCCAATGGCTTGGGGTGGATCGCCTGGCAAAATACGCAAGAATGTTTGGCCTGGGGGCAAAGACCGGCATTGAAATGGAGCATGAAAAACCAGGTCTGATCCCCACCGCATCCTGGAAAATGCAACGGGACGGAAAACCCTGGCAGGAAGGCGAGACGCTCAGTGTTGCCATTGGCCAAGGTTTTGACCTGGTGACTCCTGTACAACTTGCGCTGATGACCGCGACCCTCGCCAACGGCGGAACCCTGTATCGGCCGTCGATCATTGCTTCTATCTATGATCCGGATGGCCGTCTGCTGGAGGCGTTCGAACCCACTGTGCTTAATCGACTGCAGGGACAGGGGCGAAATCTGCAGCTCATCCGCCAGGGAATGGTTGAGGCTGTTGAGGGGAAGCGTGGCACAGGCCGGGTGGCCCGGCTTACAGACAAGAGTATCACCGTTGGAGGAAAGACCGGGACTGCCCAGGTCGTACGGCTCAAGGTATACAAGCATCTCAAGGAAAAAGACATCCCCTATAAATACCGTGATCATGCCTGGTTTACCTGTTTCGCGCCAGCGGATAACCCGGAAATCGTGGTGACCGTACTTGTTGAGCACGGACTCCACGGGAGCTGGGTAGCCCCCATCGCCAAACAGGTTATGGAGCGGTATTTTGCGGGAACAAGGGGAGTTCCAGTGGAAACGGCCCCTGAGGATGGCGGCCAATGAGGATATCTGCTGATCATATCATCGGGAGAGGAGTGGACCATGCTGCGTTTTGATCGCCGACTGATTCAGCACTTTGACTGGGTAACCCTGCTGATGCTGCTCCTGGTCAGCGGTATGTCCCTGGTCAACCTGTACAGTTCCACCTGGAACGGTGCCGGTGCCTCGCCAATCTTTTTCAAGCAGCTCTATCTCTTTATCGCTGGTTTTTTCATGCTCCTCCCAATTATCCTCATCGACTACAAAGAGATGGAGTTTCTCGGATACTTAGGGTATATCGGGGTACTCCTGCTCCTGCTCTACACCAATTTTTTTGTTGATACCATCGCCGGTACCCAGCGGTGGATCAACCTCGGTTTTTTTCGCCTGCAACCTTCGGAGCCGGCCAAAATTATGCTCGTGATAGTGCTGGCCAGCTGCTATTCACGAAAGGAGATCAAAGGAGGGTACACCATCAAGGACCTTGTCCGGCCAATACTGCTGACCGGCCTTCCTTTTGCGCTGATTTTTATCCAGCCGGATCTGGGAACAGCAGTAATGCTCGGTATTCTCTTCCTCTCCATAACCCTTTTCGTCGAGCTGCGCTGGTCAACCCTGGCTATTCTCGCTGGTACCGCGGTGAGTATCGCGGCGATTGGTTGGAAGTTTTTCCTCAAAGAGTATCAGCGTAAACGGATCGAGACCTTCATCCATCCTGAGAGTGATCCCATGAATCACGGCTATCAGGTGATGCAATCGAAGATCGCGGTGGGGTCTGGTCAGTCTTTTGGCAAGGGGTTTATGGAGGGGACGCAGGGGCATCTCCATTTTCTGCCGGAACGGCATACTGATTTTGCGTTTGCGGTATGGGGTGAGGAGTGGGGCTTTGCTGGTTCGTTTTTTTTCCTGGGCTGTTATTTTTTTCTACTGATCTGGGGACTCAACATTGCCATGACCGCCAGGGACAGGTTTGGCGTACTGCTGGCCTTTGGCATGGTGATGATGATCTTCTGGCAGGCGGTCATTAACCTGTTTATGGTTCTCGGGTTCCTGCCTGTGGTGGGCATTCCCTTACCCTTGTTTAGCTATGGCGGGTCAAGCCTGGTGACCACCCTTGCTGCAGTAGGTGTACTGATGAATATCCGTATGCGCCGTTTTCAGACTTTTCAGGGGTAAGGTTATCCTGTGCAACTCAGCATTTTTTTCTTCGCAAAATGCACAGCTGCCGCTGTCTGGAAAGACCGTGGCAGCTGTGTCTTCACCTGATTGGCCAAGAAAAAAACTCAGTTTTTTTCTTTATCCACCAGCTTGTTGGCAGCAATCCAGGGCATCATGTTTCGCAGCCGTTCGCCAACCTGTTCAATGGGGTGAGCAGCATTATTGCGGCGATAGGCGGTCATGGAAGGATAGTTTCCCTTCCCTTCAGCGATAAACTGCTTGGCATATTCCCCGTTTTGAATCCGTGTAAGGGCAGTACGCATGGCCTTCCGAGACTCCTCATTAATAACCTGCGGTCCGGTCACATACTCACCGTACTCGGCATTATTGGAAATTGAATAATTCATATTGGCGACACCGCCCTCGTACATCAGGTCAACAATCAGCTTCAATTCGTGCAGGCACTCGAAATAGGCCATCTCCGGAGCGTATCCAGCTTCAACCAGGGTTTCAAAGCCGGCCTTGACCAGTTCCACACAACCGCCACAAAGCACGGCCTGCTCACCAAACAGGTCGGTCTCGGTCTCATCCTTGAAGGTTGTCTCGATGATGCCGGTACGACCGCCACCCAACCCCGAGGCATAACTGAGCGCAAGATTCTTGGCACTACCGCTTCTATCCTGGAACACAGCGATCAGGTCAGGCACGCCACCTCCCCGGACAAATTCGCTACGTACCGTATGCCCCGGTGCTTTGGGGGCAATCATGATGACATCCAGGTCCTGCCGGGGCACAATCTGATTGTAGTGGATGGAAAACCCATGGGCCACGGCCAGAGTCGCCCCTTGCTTAAGATTCGGTTCCAGTTGGCTGGTGTAGAGCTGGCCATGAAATTCGTCCGGGGTAAGCACCATGACCACATCGGCAGCGGCAACAGCCTCTCCCACATCGGCAACCTTGAGCCCGGCACGCTCAGCCTTGGCCCTCGAGGCAGAACCGGGACGCAGTCCCACCGTGACATCCACTCCGGATTCCTGAAGATTGCAGGCATGGGCATGTCCCTGTGAACCGTAGCCGATGACGGCCACCTTTTTGCTTTGAATCAGTGACAGATCACAGTCCTTATCATAGTAGACGTTCATGATTTCCTCCCGGAAAAAGTTGGTATGGTATTGTCACAGGAGTGGCAGTACCCTGTTACTCCTGTTGCATAAAAGGGTCTTCTTGTAACGCAATGTTTTTGGGGCTACCAGAACGACCAGCACACAGAGCGGTGAACGCTTCAAATTCGCGGCAGACAGTCCACCTGGTTCATCCAGTCAGAGCTGCCGCTCTGATCGTACTTTTCAAGAAAAAGTTTTTCACTCTGGTAAAGATTGCCGGCGGCATGCCGGGCAATAAACTTTTTCAACTGGCTCGGCCCACCATTGTAAAGTGTATACAGCCAGGCTGCGAGAAACCGTTGTCCCTTTTTATCCGTGAGTTTCACTGGCACAGGATAACGGGCGATATAACGGTTCAAATACAGCGTCAGGATCTCCACTCCGGCTCTGGCATTGTAGTGGATATTCCACCGCAACTCCTGCCTGTTGTAGAGTCCACGCCAGACCTTCTCGTTGACCTGCATCAGCCCTACTGAGCTTTTATTATAGGAGAGGAGGTAGGTCAATTTCTTGTTCTTCACCGTGAACTGCCGAAAACAGCTCTCCTGCCATGCTGTTGCCAGAATCATACGATCCAGCCATTCTTGAGTAATTGTCTGCAGTTGCAGCTTTCCCTTCATCCGGGCGCCCGCTCGTTCCAGAACTTTCTGCACTGCCGGCAGCAACTGGGACGCCGGGACTATTCGAGCTGTCCAGCCACGAATCTCCTCCATGGAAGGTGGAGCAGCCCAGGCCACGGCAGGAACCCCTGGCAGGTACTGAAAAAAATGCTGCATCCACGGCAACCACAGCGTTTGCGGCTGACCGGTTTCGTCACGATCCGAAGAAGACCCTTCACGTGTATCTGATGAGGGGAGGCGATCCTCATCCACCGGAACCTCGCTGCTCCCCTCCTCCAGGGGCTCACCCAGCCCAAAAGCCCTACGCAAAGCAGGATTTACCTCTTCCACTGGCTCCAGCGCCATCCCTCCGTCCAGTAACACTGCCAGCCGGTGCAGTCCATCGCTGCTGATCTCCAGCCCAATGGCCGGACCGATTGTATCCAGGACTGCGAGGGCATCGACAGCGGTAAAAAAACTGAGGTATCCCAATAGATTGCCGTCAGAATCACCCCCCAGATGGTTACGAAACAACGGTTTTAATGCGTTCCAGCTCCCAACAAACTGCTCCCTGATCAGACTATCGGTCAGACCACCCGCCTCCAGAGCCCTGCTGATCTCGTAGCGCATGCTCAGGGTTGTATCCAGGAGAAGCTGCCTGTCATCATCGGTCAACGGCTTATCGGAAAGTTGGCCAATAAGGTAGACGAGCAGGGCATCCCATGTCTCCCAGAGCTCCAGAAGCCGTTCCAGTGATTTTGGAGAAGCTTCGACCCGGTGCTGCTCTTCCTCGGGCAAGCGTTGGACGTCTGGCACCCGGGCGAGGATATCCACCCGCAGTTGTCCGTCCTCAAGACTCGGACCTGAGGGTTGCATGCTCTCCAGGAAACCAATGGCCGCAGCTCTTCTGTCAGCGGTAAACTGGGGCAGTAACATCTCTTTGAGCTGCAGCACCGGAGGCGCCAGGTCGACGACAATATCTCCGAGATATCGATGAACATGCTCTTTCACCAGGTTCCAGAACAGATCGGCCAGACGAATCGGCCGGTCGCTCATATCCAGCAGTGATGAATCCTTTGTGGAAAAACGCAACTGCCACTCAGGCGTAATCACAGGCTCCTGCCACAACGCCACCTGCCCCTCCCAGGAGAGCGGCGCAAAGCATTTACCGCCTATCGGCGTCCCCCAGTCGATCCGAACCTTTGTCTGCAGACGGATCATGTGTCGTTCCTCACCAATCATTGGCTCGGAGAGAAGAACTCGATTGCAGCCATCGGACAGATTCACCACCGTTGCCTGTTCACCCGGCTCGGTGAAGAACTGTTCCGCCACCAGGGAACGCAGCAGTGGCATGTCAATAAACATCGGTAAGCGTATCTGCTGATCTGCAAGGGCCTGTTCGCTCTGTAGCAGAACAACCACCGTCATAAAGACCATCAGCCACAGCCGATGGAATCTTACACGTCGCGCCCTCGATAAAAAAAGCCCCGGCACTGCGCCAGGGCCCTTGAGCATGTTCACTGCTGCGATACGCATCAGTACTCTTGGCTCCCGGAGCGTTCTTTTCCCGGGAGAATCAGATTCAGCAGCACGCCGACAATGGCAGAAAGGCCGATACCCTGCACCATAAAGCCCTTGTAACCAAGGGCCATATCACCGATACCAAAGACCAGAATAAGCGAAACAATCACCATATTTCTTGGCTGCGACAGGTTGGCGTTTTCTCGCACCAGAGTGTTCATACCAATGGCAGCAATGGTGCCGAACAACAGGGTCATAATGCCGCCCATGACCGGGACCGGAATAGAGGAAAGAAGTGCCCCAAGTTTACTGACAAAACTCAACAAAATGGCAAAAACAGCCGCCCAGGTCATAATCGCCGGGTTAAAGGCACGAGTCAGGGTTACAGCTCCGGTGACTTCGGAGTAGGTAGTGTTGGGCGGGCCGCCGAGCATAGCAGCCAGTGAGGTCGCGATACCGTCCCCCATCAGGGTACGGTGCAGGCCCGGTTTTTCCAGATAATTCTTGCCAGTGACCTGACTGATGGCCAGCATGTCACCAATGTGCTCAATGGCAGGGGCAATAGCCACCGGTACGATGAAAAAAACAGCCTGCCAGCTGAGCTTTGGCATGACAAAGGAGGGGACCGACAACCATGGGCTCTCCAGTACCGGTGTGAAATCAATGAGCCCAAAGCACAGGCTTGCCAGGTAGCCCGCAGTGATACCGAGCAGGATCGAGACAAGGCGGAGTATACCACGCCCCATCAGGACGGCCAGCACCGTTACCAGCAGGGCGATCATGGCAACGGTCAGCGCCGGGGCTTGGGGTACCAGCACAGCAGCGCCGTCACCTGTCTTGCCAAGAGCCATGTTTACCGCCACCGGCGCCAGATTCAAACCGATAACCATGATTACCGGCCCCACCACCACCGGCGGCAGAACCTGCTTGACGATACCTCGTCCCCGAACTTTAATCAGCACTGCCAACAGGATATACACAACTCCGGCGGCCATGAGACCGCACAACGTTTCTGGAACGCCCCAGGTCTGTACACCGTAGATAATCGGCGCGATAAAGGCAAAGGATGAAGCGAGGAACACCGGAACGCTGCGGCCGGTGATTACTTGGAACACCAGGGTACCTGCGCCAGCAGTAAACAGGGCGACATTGGAGTCGAGCCCGGTGAGGATGGGCACCAGGACCAGCGCCCCGAAGGCCACAAACAGCATCTGCAAACCGACGAGGAGCTGTTTTGCTCCCCCTACCTGTACCTCATCTGTCATGGTCATCTCCTTGAATAACACCGTATAATGGGTAAGCTTGATACACGTCAGGAGCAGGCAGACCTGCCCAACCGCCTTCAAGCCTTATTTGGTGCCAAAAATTTTGTCTCCGGCATCACCAAGACCAGGAAGAATATACCCCTGCTCGTTCAATCGCTCGTCAATACCAGCAACGTAAATATCCACGTCTGGATGCACTTCCTGCATGCGCTTTATCCCTTCAGGAGCAGCCACCAGAAAGATACCGATAATATCCCGGCAGCCAGCCTGCTTGAGCATATCGACGGTAGCGACCAAGGTGCCGCCGGTCGCCAGCATGGGATCAAGAATCATCGCCTTGCGTTGATCAATATCCTGCACCAGTTTTTGAAAATAGGTAACCGGCTCCAGGGTCTCCTCGTTACGGTACAGGCCAACCACCGATACCTTGGCCGAAGGAATGGCCTGGAGAACACCCTCCATCATACCGAGTCCGGCTCTGAGAATAGGTACGATGGTGATCTTCTTCCCCTTGATCCGTTCCACATCAACCGGGCCGGACCAGCAATCAATGGTCACCCGCTCAGCAGGCAGGTCCCGGGTTGCCTCATAGGTTAGCAGCATGCCAACTTCACTGCTCAACGTCCTGAATTCCTTGGTGGAGATGTCCCTCTCCCGCAGCAACCCCAGCTTGTGCCGGACCAGCGGGTGCATAATCTCGTGAACAGCCATTCTTTCCCCCTTATCTTATAATGTTGCCCGATCGTTTCTTCAAATTGTTCAGTTCTAGCATGGAATAGCCGTTCCAGCCACAGCAAAAATACTGTCCGGGGACACTGGGGGAGCCTGGCCCCCTTCTTGCCGAAGATGTCGCCTTGTTTGCCGACATGACGTTTTTTGTTGCGAGAAGCTCTTCCTCCCTGAAGAACAGAAAAAGCAGTGCTGTATCTGTACTAAGGGAAAGAAGCTGTCTACAGGGCCGACACCACAGCTGCACTAGCCGAGGAGACGTCTGCGCACCTGCTGGAGGTCCTGCCAGACCGGTCGTTTCAGCTCCTCATGCTGCAACAGCATCCTGGGGTGAAAGGTTGGCATTATCGGCAGGACCACACCGTTTTGTTGATGCAGCTTCTGCCAACGTCCCCGCAAACGTAACAGCTGAATATCTCTACCTAAAAGATCAGTACAGGTTATCTCTCCCATCCCCAAAATCACCTTGGGCTGAACAGCCTGAATCTCGCGGAGCAGGTGTTCTCTGCATCGGCGCCTGTGACGGTCGCTGACTTGCTGTGGCGGTACAGGACAGCACTTTACGGTATTGCTTACATAGACATCAGCCTTGCCGAGCCCAATGGCAGCCATCATCTTCCAGAAAAGTTCATCCTCCTGCTCACCGAAGAACACGCCGGTTTGCTCGATTCCCCCAGGCTGTACGCCGTCACCCAGGGCGATCAGCACGGCACCGGCCTCACCTGTACCGGGAATACCACCCTGCTGGTCGCTGCCGAGATCACAGGCTGTACAGGAAAGAATATCGTGGTGTACCTCGGTCAGTGACTCTTTTTTTATCTTCTGAACGACCGGCTGGGGGAAGGGTTGAGATACAGGTGTCGTGCCCGTTACCGACTGTTTGCTCGTCCCGGTGTTATTCCTGCTGCCGTTGACAAACGCCTGCAGGGACGATGTCGCAGGATAGGTCGCAATCCCCATACTTCGGTGCCGTCTGAGATGCTGCCGCAGCTCCAGCGCCAGGCCAACCAGCTGACGGGGGTTTGGGGTGTCATTTTCTTGAAGAGCTTTCTGTGCTGACAAAGGCTTCCTCTATGCTTAATAATGTAGGAACAGAAAGAGTAAAATTTTTTCCTGCGCTTGCACAAGCGTTCCAGCCCCCTCCTCAATAAAGGACACGCCATGCCTATCTACGAGTATACATGTACAGGCTGTAAAGCCCGATTTGAAGAAATTACCACCTCTGCCAATGCCGCAGCCCCTCCTCACTGTCCCCAGTGCCACTCCACCGAGGTGGTAAAGACCATATCCGCACCCTCTGCTCTGCCGAGTTCAGGAAGCACCCTGCCCATGGGTGGTGTATCTGGTGGCTGCGGCGGTTCCTCCGGATTCAGTTGAGCATCTTGACCTGCTGCGGGCCCGGGCGGCCTGCATAAAGTTTCCTGTCCCGGCTTCTGTTGCGTCGGGACAGCTTTTTTCTGCAGTTGTTGATCAGCACAATCTCATCGTGGCGCGTCATCACGACCACTACGCCAATCGCTCCTCCCCTTTATTTTTCCACATCAAACTCATAAGTTGTTTCGTTTTTCTTCAGTAGCCCATAGGTCTCTCTGGCCATCTTTTCAAAATAGGCGTCATCGTGGCGCAATCGATCATTGATCGTTGCTTTTTCGTTGTTTCCCTCTTGGAGTTTTTTGTTTTCCTGCGCGAGCTGCTCGGCTCTCTTTACCCGGGACCGGTAGTGAAAATACCCGTACCGGGGGGCAAACAGCAACCAGCCTGTTCCCAATAGAACGACAAGGATCGTCACTCGCCGTAAAAAAATTCGTTCGGCGCGGGTGTACCCGGGTTGACGTCTGGAGATCTTCAAGGCTTTATTCCTCCGATAACCTTTGACGCATGATTGCCATGCACAAAAAAGCTGTCTGCCACGGCCGTGTCTGTGCTGCGGGGCTCTGTCTGTGAGACAATGGCCTGGATGCCCCGGTACCTGGGATTGCTCCGATTTCTTGCTGGCAGCTATCCCTGGCTTCTGCGCCGGGCAGCTGGAAGAACCTCCCCATACCGCGTCCTTTATCGTTGGAGATCATCAAGTCCTGGAGCTAAAGCCGGCTGGTTGAGGCTGACATCTTCTCCCGCAGCCCTTCCTGCGGATCTGCTAGAGACTCAAGGGTGACTCTCCCCAAAAACGTGCAGGTGGCAGACCTCTAAGACCTCACTCTTTTGCACCTGGTGGGGGGAAAGATTCCAGTGTTTTTTCCGTAGGCCGCTGGTCAATCCGTAAAAAGTTGATCACCAGAATCCCAGCCTCATAGAGGAGATAGAGCGGCCCCCCCATAAGCCCCATATTGACGACGTCCGGTGTCGGCGTAAACAGGGCCGCAGCAATGGCGATACCAAGCACAGCAAAATGTCGGTTACGTGCGAACGTCTTGCCGCTAATAAGCTGCACCTGCGCACAAAAGATCATAAACACTGGAAGTTCAAAAATTACCCCAAAGGCAAGGACAAACACAATAACAAAGTTGACAAACCTGCTGATAGAGATCACCGCCTGCATCTCTTCGGACTGGAATCCAAGAAGAAATTTGACCCCCAGTGGCAGGGTGACCAGATAGCAGAATGTCGTACCGATATAAAACAGCAGGCAGGTGGCAACAACAAACCAGGTAAGTTGTCGGCCGGTTACGCCAAAAGGTTTCCCCATTGCCTTCCATAGAACATACATCAGTATGGGCATAAGGAGATAGAGAGCGCCAAAAAAGGCAACTTTGACATGGGCGAGAAAGGGCCCGGCAACGGAAAAAAAGTACAGGGTCTCCTGCAAGTGTTCCCTGAACAGATCAAGGAGGCTGCTCGAGGCAAAAAACAGCGCAACCGTAAGGAGCATCAGCGTCAATCCCAGAATTTTCAGAGACTTGCGCAGCTCGACCAGAAAAATGACAAGGTTATTTTTGCCTTCCACGAAACACTCCAGAGCGACCAGACCATAGGACGTCAATAGTTGGCAAAAGGTAGCAAAACAGGGGCGGAAAAGCAATTGAATACCCGTTGCGTTTCGCTGTTTGCCGTGCTACAAGTTCAACGCAGATTCGGGATAGCTTCTGCGCTTTACCTTCATATCTCCATAAAAAAACGACTCAACCATGCTTGAACTGCGCTTCATCAGAGATAATCTGGATCTTGTTCGAAAGAAATCACGGTTGCGCGGTGTCGATGACGCCCTCTTCACCCGCTTCACCGAAATCGACGACCGCCGCCGGAGTTTACTGGAGGAGGCCGAACGCCTCAAAAACCGGCGCAATCAGGTTTCTGGGGAGATTGCACCCCTCAAACAGGCAGGAGAGCACGCCAGGGCAGAGCCCTTGATTCTCGAGATGCGGGATGTCTCGGCCAGGATCAAAGAACTCGACAGCGAGCTGTCTCAGGTGCAGCGACAGCTTGATGAGATTGTTCTTGCCATCCCCAATCTCTGTGACGATTCAGTCCCTGAGGGTAAGGATGATAGTGAAAACCTTTTGGTCAAGACCTGGCGTGAGCCGACCCGGTTTTCTTTCACCCCCAGGGAACACTGGGAGCTGGGCGAGAGGCTTGGCATCCTCGACTTCGAAACCTCGGCACGACTCTCCGGTGCCCGTTTCTCGCTCCTCCGAGGTTTTGCCTCACGGTTGGAACGGGCACTGATTAATTTCTTCCTTGACCTGCACACCCAGCGTCACGGCTATACCGAAGTTTTGCCCCCCTTTCTTGTCAATTCAAAAACCATGCGTGGTACCGGGCAGTTGCCCAAATTCAAGGAAGACCTATTCAAAATCGAAGAGTGGGATCTCTGGCTAATTCCAACAGCCGAAGTACCTTTGACCAATATTCACAGCGGACAAACGCTTGGCGAAAAGGACCTGCCCATCAAATATACAGCCTACACGCCCTGTTTCCGTTCGGAGGCGGGAAGTTACGGGAAAGACACGAGAGGGCTCATCCGGCAGCATCAGTTTGAAAAGGTGGAGATGGTAAAATTTACCACACCGGAGACCTCCATGGAGGAGCTGGAAAGCATGTTGGCTGACGCCGAAGAGGTATTACAGCTGCTGGAACTGCCCTACAGGGTAGTGACGCTGTGCACGGGTGATCTCGGATTTTCTGCAACCAAGACCTACGATATCGAAGTCTGGCTTCCAGGGCAGCAGGCCTACCGCGAGATCTCTTCCTGCTCAAACTGTCTGGACTTTCAGGCCCGCAGGGCAGGGATCCGTTATCGCCCGGATGGCGGCAAAAAAAGCCGGCTGGTGCACACACTCAACGGTTCGGGGCTGGCAGTGGGGCGCACACTGATCGCCATCTTTGAAAACTATCAGCAGGAGGATGGCACCATCGCCCTACCCGAGGTACTCGAACCTTATTTTCAGCGCCACTTCTAGACAGAGGCCTATCTTCCTCGCAGCTCAAGGCCCAACTCAATCAAGCGGTCGAGAAGCGCGGCAAAGGGATACCCGGCAGCGGCGGCAGCCTGGGGGAGCAGGCTGGTGGGGGTCATCCCAGGGATGGTGTTGGTCTCAAGGAGATGAAGCCCTTGTTCGGTCAGGATAAAATCGGTGCGGCTGTAGCCGAAGAGCCGCAAACAGCGATGGGCACGCACCGCGTACTCCTGGGCCAAAGCAGCGATGGTCGGTGCCACCTCAGCGGGACAGATTTCCCTGGTGGCGCCGGGAACATACTTGGCCTCGTAATCGAAAAAAGCGTACTTGCTGTCCGGGATAATCTCCACCAGGGGCAGGGGCTCCAGCTCCTCATTGCCGAGCACGCCGACAGTCAGCTCCCGGCCGTGCAGATAGGTTTCCACCATTACCTGATGATCATGGCTGAACGCCTTGGTCAGGGCAGGGGCCAACAGGTGCGCCTCTCTTACTATAGACATGCCGATGGATGAGCCCTGACGTACGGGCTTGACCACCAGTGGCAGTCGAAGTGTCTCCACGAGGCGGGAGCTGTCTTTGACATCAGCCGTCGTTGCCATCAGCCACGGAGCGACGGGCAACCCTGCCGCGACAAAGAGCTCCTTGGCAAGATTTTTATCTATGGCCAGTGCACTACCCTGCACCCCTGAACCTTGATAGGGGACACCGAGAACGTCCAGCATCCCCTGAATAGTACCATCCTCACCAAAAAGCCCATGTAGAAGAATAAAGGCGAAGTCAAGCTGATCGGCATCCCGGGCTAAAGCGGCCAGGTCAGTCATCGGATCATAACGGATAACCTCGTACAACTCAGGGTTCAACGCCGCCTCCACGCCAACAGCCCCTTTCAAAGAGACCTCGCGCTCATCAGACCTACCGCCGGCGACAAGCGCCACCCGTAGCTTTCTCATATTTCTCCTCCGTTTGCAGATCTTTTCAGACAGGCAGACGCTCTTTTCATGACACCATGATGCCTATTGAGGGCTTTGCCTGCCCGAGGCAACGCCCCTTGGCCGCGATACTCAGGCCTTATCTGTCTTTGCCCCATGTATAGAACTGGGTAGCAGCATAGTTCCAGACAGCGCTAATCAGTATACCGGCGAACGCTGCGAGCAGCCACTGGGTTTGTCGCTGAAAGAGATAGGTTGCTATTCCTACATTGGCGAGAGCTCCAACGCTGCAGGCAAGAATAAAACTCAACAAACCCTTAAGCCATTTCCAGCCCTTCAGCCTTCTATCCCGATAGGTTAAGATATTATTCAAGACAAAGTTAAAGATCATTGCAGTTCCTGTCGCAAGGGTCTGGGCAGTGACAAACTGCCAGCCCAGACCCTTAAGAAGGGCGGTGAGCATAGCCAGATGGACGAAGACGCCCAGCCCGCCGATAATAGAGAAGGCAAGAAAACGTACAGGCACGAAGCGGCCGATGGTCTTGTCCGCCAATAACAAGGCGTATTCCCAGACAACGACCTCATCTAATTTGCTTTCGCCGGTAAGTCGGTCACGAAAGCGGTAGGGTATTTCTGCAACGCGAAAAGAGCGTTGCCTTGCGGTTGCCAGGATATCGAGTAATATTTTAAACCCCAAACCTGAAAGGTTGCGAACTGTTTCGTCGAGAACCTCTCTTTTCAGCAGAAAAAAACCGCTCATCGGGTCTGATACTGGTTGAGCAAGTATTGCCCGGCTCGCGTTGGTAGCAAGCCGGCTCATTGCCTTACGAGTTTTGCTCCAATCACCTGTACTTCCATGAAAAACATACCGGCTGCCAATGACAATATCCGCACCATCTTCATCTATGGCCTTCAGCATCTTTGGCAGTATTGTTTCATCATGTTGTAAATCAGCATCCATCACAGCTATGACAGGTGCTGACGATGCCAGCATCCCCTCAATACAGGCTGAAGAAAGTCCTCTACGGCCAATTCTTTGCAAGCAACGAATTCGGTGGTCGTGGCGGGCGATATTTCGCAGAATCGATGAAGTTCCGTCAGGCGAGTCATCATCGACAAAGATGACCTCCCATCCGGTGTGGCCAAGAGCGGTTTCCAGGCGGCGGATCAGCTCTACAACGTTTTGGGACTCATTGTACGTCGGTACGATAATTGATAAAAAAAAGTTTGAGGTGGCAGGCATCGGTGAGCGTGTTGTAAAATTGGTTTGGATCGTAGGGTATCTTTACCTGATCGCGTCGAGCAATGCACCTTTATTGAAGGTCCGTTTTTTCAGCCTTGGTTTCAGGTAGCGGGACGTCTCAGGGATTTTATCTCCCAGGTGGTTGTTCCACGTCCCGTTTTTACCATACCGATACATGGCATCAACAGGGTTCTACTTCTCAAGACAAGGGAACCTCCACGAGTATGGTACACGGTGAAGGGAAAAAATCATATCTCTGTAAAGACCTGAATTATATTTACCCCAATTTAGTGACCGCCTCACAAACCCCAATGTATATAGGCATCAGGAGGTGTTCCATTGTCAAAGAAAAAAAGAACGAGCTACACCTGTAGTGGTTCAGACCAGATCAGACAGTTATCGAGTTCTTAGCTGTGATTGTCAGATCACATTTAAAAGCGGTGGTCCCCCAAAAACTGGACAATATGTTAAGCTCCAAGTCACACTCTCTTGAAAGGAGTTGAAATGGGCAGGAAACAAAACAGTACAGCCCATCGTTTAAGGCGAAGGTGGCCTCAACGCCATCAGTGGGCATCCTGGGAGTAGTCAACCCACAGGCATCCTTCTGGACATTTGTGGTCATTGTCGCATCTCTTCTTTTTTGACTTTCTCGCCATAGCGTTTTCCCAACTCTCGTTCAAATCGCTGGAGATTCCTATCTCATCGGAAAGTTCCATGGTTGCCTTGAGGACGCACGTTTTGGTACTGCAGTAAAACTGATCAACCTCTGTTGTGATGCCGCGACTATCTCATTCTAAGTGGCCTACAGGGAGAAGATGCCATTTTTTCTTCCGATTACCCTTGTCAGAGAACAAAAAAAATAGTACTTTAAAGTGGTTGGCTGCTTCATTAAGGCGTAAGATGCACGGTAAAAATTACTCTACGTATATGTCTACTTCTTCGGAAGATAATCTTTTTTGCATACCGAAGAGATTGGGTGAAAAGGCAATCATACGAAATATTCGTGCCCTACAGCGTCTTATGTTTTGAAACCACGCCGTTAGGCGGTTGAGAATTCCTTTTTAAGGAGCGTAATGTAAACTTTATGCAAAAAAATAATTTCTTAAAAATCTGGCTTACAGGAATGGTGATGGTCATGGGATGGTTTGCGGTACAACCTGTTGCCGCGAAGTGGAACTGGCTGAATATGACTCCAGTTCTCGCTTCTTCTACCCAAAAGAACTGTGAAGGTGCTGGTGAATGGCAGGGGACGGATTTTCTCGTCGATGCTGTTGAATATTCACGTTCTTATGGCGGAGAGAAGACGATGTATGAAGGAAATTCCGCTATTCGTTTTAATGGGGAAGGACCGGTCTCAACTCGGGTTGAGTATGATATCTGTGTTCCTGAAACTGGAAAATACGAGGTCCTGGTACACACCTATGCCAACGGACATCGGAACAATGGAATGCATATCGGAGTCAACGGTGTCTTGCAAAAAGCCTTGCCTGGTCACCCCTACGCGGGAACCACCGCGATCTACCTCACTAAAAATGCCTGGAGCTGGTACCCGCAGTGGTTGCATGACTCTACTGACAGGCATTTAGGGCCAGTTGTTATTGTCCTTCAAGAAGGCTTACAGACTTTCAGCCTCCATAAGAGAATTATAGAGCGTCCTTATATTCATCAAATAAAATTAAGAAAGCTAAACTAATGGACGCTTCGAATATGTAAATTATAACTGTTAACATATAGCCTGTTCGTCCCTGTAGGGATGCACGTCTTGTCATTGGGGCACTGCTGATCAAGCATACGCTGAACCTCAGTGATGAGGAGACAGTGCAGCAGTACAGGAAAATCCGCACCTCCAGCTCTTTGTTAATCTTTCTTTTTCACCGAAAAACAACCCGTTGCCCTGAGAGATCATTTTTGCAGGATACTGATGGATGCGACTATTCTACTTTATGGATCAATTGAAATTGGTCATTGAACATTACGTTAGCGAGAAACCAATTCCCTTTTGGATTATAGAAATAAAACTCCCATACAGTTGGAGCCAAATCCAGTTTTAGTACATACAAGCCTGATTATTGAATTGCCGATTTTCTCTTCCCTGATTTTCTCAAGGCCAATAATATTCCCATAGAGGGAAAGACCGCTGGATGTTTGTCTTTTTAACACGTCAACTGCCTGAGGTTTTTGCGCAGGGATTTGAGAGCCTGAAAAAAGTTGATCATATGCTTCCGAAATTTTTCCAGCTTCCACCATTTTAAAAAACTCTGTCGTAAACTCGATAGGTTCT
>PDTC01000008.1 GCA_002748735.1 Desulfobulbus propionicus
GAAAGAAGATATTGCGACAATGACCGTAAATGCCCAGAAGGATGCCTGTGGGTTGACCAATCCCAGGGTACCCACTGATGACGATGTGGCAGCCATCTATACAGCTGCCATGTAACTACAGGACAGGGAGTTACTTTTCACCTTTGACATAACTCCTTGCGTCGTCCATGGAAGCCTCTCCTTCTTGTAACCTTGCGTGTGGTTCACAGGGGGGTGAGGCTTTCTCTTTTTTCATCAGGCGAACCCTCAACGCCTTGATTCTCCCCAGTGAGACTCGTGATGGTTCGGTTGAAAAAAGAGGTTCGTCGAGGGCATATATGGTACGATCTTGCTTTTTCACAAGATCTTTGATCTGCCCAGTAATCTTTTCTACCGGCAAGCGTTTTTCTGCAGACGGATGGGGCGATACCAGGAACTGTTTACGCTTGTACGAATACAGGAGAAGACTTACGGGCCAAGCCAGCCAATCCCCTTGACTTCATACCGCTTGAGCCAGTCTCTCGCGGTATGAGGATAGCAATCTTTTTGACGGATTCACTAGCTGAATGCATAAGAATCATAAGTGCTTTTTTTGAATCGTTAGCCGATGCCTGTCGAAGATTCGAGCTCTTTACGTTGATTATCTGACAACTGAATCTTTCTCAAGATATTCCTCCCTGGCTACTTTAATACAGAAAAACAAGATCAAGGAAGATTGTAACTATGACATATAGTTATATGTCCATTTAAGCTTGTCCATCTGAAAAAATGTTCAATCTGCCATAACTCTTTACTCGTCAGAGTCGTTTCACTCGCCGGTGAACTCTCCGATTGACAAACCGCTTTTTTTGCATGATTATCCTTTTTTTCTGGACAGCGACCACCGAACGGCTCTGTCTGGCCTATGCTTCTTATGAAGTGATCGGGTTCAGCTCGGTTTTTTTTTAGTGTTCAACTCTTCTGCAGATGGATACATCCGGTCATCATCTCGTCTACGGCGTACTTGAGGACTATCTTACCGGTGAGCCCTTACCAGATACTGATGATGAACAGATCCGGCAGGGATTGCTCCGGCATCTGGTGGAAGATTTGGGGTATGCGGCAGGGGAGCTGCAACCACGTCTGATAATCGTTACCGAGTATGGTGGCAGGCGAACAACGTCGCGTATCGACCTGGGAGTGCGTATCAATGACAGGTGGTTGTTTATCCTACGGTATGCACCGGGGTCTTTGGTCACCAGAGAAAAGGCTGCCATTGCCGCCGCCCGTGTACTCGACCCTGACGCCGCTGTACCGCTGGCGGTGGTGACCAATGGCCGTGACGCCGAGCTGTTGAACACCAGCAATGGTGAAGTCCTGGCCACGGGCATGGAGTCGATTATTCGCCGTGATCAGGCACAGGGTATGCTCGACCACTATCCCCCCTGGCCGCTGACCGACCCTGTACAGCGTGATCAGGCGCAGCGTATTCTTCACGTTTTTGACGAAGATCTTTGTTGTGTAGGTGGTACGTGCGCTGCGGAAGGGCCGATAACACCCGAAGAATAATCCCCGGCCACCAACATACCGGTGGCTGATGGATAACAAAAATATATGCTGGTCCTCTTCCCCAGAAAATTCCAGAGGCCGAGGAGTACAGTTTTTTTACTTTTACTGAAGAGGAAGCAATGACCTGGAGTAAAACAAGCTGGAGAAATTTTCCTGCCCTGCAGCAACCTAAGTGGCCTGACAAAGATAAGCTCAAGCACATTCTTGAGACGCTCGCTGTTTTGCCGCCACTGGTATTTGCCGGCGAGATCCGAGACCTCAAGGCCCTCTTGGCCAAGGCGACACAGGGTGACGCCTTTCTGCTGCAGGGGGGCGACTGTGCTGAGGAGTTTGCTCGCTGCACGTCGCCTACCATTCGTGATACCCTGAAGGTTCTCCTGCAGATGGCAATTATTCTCACCTATGCCGGTAACAAGCCGGTGATCAAGGTTGGTCGTATTGCCGGGCAGTATGCCAAGCCCCGCTCCGCAGACACCGAGCTCGTCGATGGCGGGGAGATTGCCAGCTATAGGGGCGACATGGCAAATTCCATAGAGCCAGATCCGGAGGCGCGTACACCTGACCCGCAACGGCTACTGCAAGGGTATAATATGTCAGCGGCCACACTCAACCTGCTGCGGGCTTTCACCCGTGGCGGCATGGGCTCGCTGCACGCGGTCCACGCCTGGAACCAGGAGTTTGTCAGGCAGTCGCCCATGGGGCGCAATTATGAACGGCTGGCCGAGCAGATCTCCAGCGCCCTGAAGTTCATGGAGACCATCGGCATTTCCACGGATATGCCTGAACTGAAGCAGGTTCAGTTCTTCACCAGTCACGAGGCCTTGTTTCTTGGCTATGAAGAGGCCCTGACCCGTGAGGATTCACTGGCAGGCGGCTGGTACGACTGTTCCGCGCATATGCTGTGGATTGGTGATCGTACCCGGCAGTATGACGGTGCTCATATAGAATTCCTCCGCGGGGTGCTTAATCCGTTGGGAATGAAGGTTGGTCCAAAACATGATGCCGATGATATCCTGAGGATCATCGATCGGCTTAATCCGGACAACGAAGCAGGCCGCATCACCCTGATCACTCGTTTTGGTGCCGGGCACATTGAAAAACACCTGCCAGGGCTTATCCGCGCCATCAGGCGTGAAGGACGCCACGTACTCTGGAGCTGCGACCCCATGCACGCCAACACCTTTAGTGCCAGTTCCGGGAAGAAAACCAGGGACTTCAATCATATTCTCTCGGAACTTCATAGCTTTTTCAAGGTGCATAGGGCTGAAGGAACAGTCCCTGGCGGCGTTCATTTTGAATTGACAGGTACCAATGTCACCGAATGTGTCGGAGGCGCACGCAGGATTTCAGGCGACCAGCTTGAGCAGCGCTATCTCACCGCCTGTGACCCTCGACTCAACGCTGAGCAGTCCCTGGAGATGGCTTTTCAGATTGCCGAGATGATCCGCACATGAGGTGCGGCGTGTAAAAAACAGAGCGCTGTGGCCCAGAGTACAGAGGAAGGACCGTCTCAGGTGCGTGGTTTACGGCGGTGCTTCACCGGCAGAATCTTGAGCTGATCACGGTACTTGGCAACGGTGCGGCGGGCAACCTGCATATTTTCTGCAGCCAGCATCTCCGAGATCTTGTTGTCACTGAGAGGTTTCACTGGATCCTCGGCAGCGATGAGCTGCCTGATCCGGTTCTTGATGGCCTCGGCAGCGATGAAGTTCCCATCCACTGTCGCCACTGCGGTGCTAAAAAAGTATTTCAGCTCGTAGAGGCCCTGGGGAGTATGGGCGTATTTATTGGAAGTGACCCTGCTCACCGTTGACTCATGCATGCCAATGTCTTCAGCTACATCCCTGAGGATCAGGGGCTTGAGCGCCTTGGGCCCCTCTTCAAAGAAGTCGCGCTGAAACTTGAGGATGGACTCCATCACCTTGCAGATGGTGCGTTGCCGCTGTTGGATGGACTTGATGAACCATTCGGCATTTCGCTTGGATTCGCGCAGGTAGGTCCGAGATTCCGAAGAGAGCAGCCCTTTCTGCCTGAGCATCTTTTGATAGTCTTTGGAGATCTGCAGATTGGGGAGGCCGTCGTCATTGAGCTGGACGACAAAGTCGTCGTCGATTTTCAACACGTAGATATCTGGAGCAATATAATTGATCTGTTCATTGCTGAACTCGTTGCCTGGATACGGGGTCATCTCCTGGATAACATTTACCGCCTCGGTAACCTTACGCACCGTCACCCCGGTTTTCCGGGCAATGGCACTGTAATCCCTGCTTTCGAGCAGAGCCATAGACTCATCGACAATCTGGTATGCCAGGGATTCGCCAAGATCCTCGCGGTCGAGCTGCAAGAGGAGGGATTCTCGGATATCCCGGGCGGCGATCCCTGCCGGATCGAGGCTCTGAACAATGCGTAGCGCTCCTTCGGCCTCGGCCTCACTGCAGCTGTTGACCCTGCAGATTTCTTCAATGCTCGCCTCCAGAAAACCATGACTGTCCAGGTTGCCGATGATGAACTCGGTCAGTTGCTGGTCAAGAGCATCCATCTGCAAATGGGTGAGTTGCCACTGGAGATGACTTTCCAGTCCGGGTACCGCTGAGATGAAGTCAAACTGGGTGGGAGCGTCCGCCGGCGGTGTCTCCCGGGCAAAGCTGAAATCGGAATCAAAGTTGTTGGCATAATCCTCCCAGTTGACTTCTCCCACTTTCCCGGGATCGTCACCTGCCACCTGAGCGGTGATCGTACTTTCGATCTCTGCTGTTTGTTCCTCCGCTGTCAGGGCTTCCCGGTTGACCTGTTGATTTTCGCCAACGGTGGCCTCTTCAAGGAGCGGATTTTTTTCAATTTCTGCCCTGAGGGCGTCGGAGAGCTCAAGACGGCTCAACTGCAAGAGCTTGATGGCCTGACGCAGCTGTGGTGTCATCACCAGTTTTTGGGCCAGCTTCAGGCTCTGTCGCAGTTCAAGCGCCATGGTCAGTGGTTTTTTCTCCCCTCACATATGGAAGTTCTGGCCGAGGTACATTTTACGGGCAATCTCACTCTCGATGATATCCTCGGCAACCCCTGAGGTGAGGACCTGGCCATTGTTCATGATATAGGCAAAGTCACAGACCTGCAGGGTTTCCCGGACATTGTGGTCGGAGATGAGCACGCCGATACCTTTGTGCTTGAGATTACGGATGATCTGCTGCAGGTCAGCGACACTTAAGGGGTCGACACCGGCAAACGGTTCATCCAGGAGGATAAAACGGGGCCTGGTTGCCAGTGCCCGCATGATTTCCACCCGGCGCCGCTCACCGCCGGACAGGGCATGCCCCTTGTTACCGGCCAGGTATTCGATCTTAAGGTCTGTCATGAGCTCGTCAATTCTGTTGTTGATCTCGTTCTTTGGCAGCCCTAGGGGCTCAAGGACAATGCGAATGTTTTCGACAACGGTGAGCTTTTTAAAGATAGACGATTCCTGTGCCAGATAGGTGATGCCCCGGTGTGCCCTTTTATGGATGGGCAGATCGCTGATCTCTTCACCGTCGAGAAAGATGGCTCCGCGAGTGGGACGGATAAACCCGACAATCGAATAAAAGGTGGTGGTTTTGCCGGCACCATTTGGTCCGAGAAGCCCAACCACAGAGCTTTCTACTACCTGTAAACTCACCTGGTCAACCACACGTCGGCCCCGGTATTCCTTGATCAGGTCCCGGGTCTCAAGTAGGGACGGCAGGCTCATGTTCAGTTGCTTAAACTTGGCTGCAGGACAGCCTTGACCCTGCCCTGACTGGCAGGATCCTGCTCAACAATAGAGCGGCCCTCGTCCAGGTAGTAGGTGATGGTTTTGCCGGTGATCATGTCCTGTCCTTTCCAGGCCCTGGCATGACCAGAAAGGATGACCTTGCGTTCGTCAGCGAGATAATCCATGCGATCTCCTGTTCCCAGCCAGTCGCCCTGAACAATCTCCACCTCTTTTTTGCAGATCAGTTTGCTGACCTGGGTGGCGTCATTTTTGCTGTTGTCTTTGTTCTTGGCGTAGTAGACGGTCATCTCCTGGGCACGAATGGTCACCCCACCCTGGCGGGCATCGACATTGCCCATAAAGACCACCGAGTTTTTTTCTTCCTGGGAGATCATCCTGTCTGCTTCGATATGAATCGGAGCCCTGGTACCTTGATCGCTACAGAAAGCTGTCGTACAGAGGAGAAAAAGGGTACAGCCCGTGAGGCTGATCCGCAGCAGGAATGTGCGTAGACGGTCCATGAGATGATCCTGTAAAAAAGTAAAATGGAAACAGTTGAAATCCGGTTTGTTTCTTGCATTCATACAGTGCTAATCTTACTGCCTGGAGAGTGAAAAGTAAAGTGATTCTCTCTTGTTTTCCCTCCAGCAACGAGTCAGTGAACTGTTTACAGCGAGGATATAGGGCGCTAAAGTGGGTTGCTATCGAGCGTATTGAGTGCAGCGGTTTTTTTGAAGGGGAGCAGGCATTGGCATCCGCTCTAATGGTGAAGATTGGCAGAGGAGGAACACCCATGGAAGAGAACGTGTTTAAAGCCGGCGTGCTCATCGAAGCCCTGCCGTATATACGAACGTTCAGTAACAAGACCGTGGTCATCAAGTATGGCGGCCACGCCATGGTCGATGAAGAGCTTAAACGGAGCGTTGCGCTCGACGTTATCCTGATGAAGTATATCGGCATCAACCCGGTGATCGTTCATGGCGGCGGCCCGCAGATTAATCGCTTTTTGGAAAAAATGCAGATTACCCCAAGCTATGTCCAGGGGATGCGGGTGACAGACGGTGAGACCATGGATGTGGTGGAGATGGTCCTGGTGGGCAAGGTGAATAAAGAGATTGTCAGCCTGATCAACCACTGCGGTGGCAAGGCCGTTGGACTTTCCGGTCGTGACGGTGACCTGATCCGGGCTCGCAAGATGACGATTCATACCGAGGCAACGAACGAGAATCGCCCCTCCGAACTCATTGACCTGGGACGAGTCGGCGAGGTGACGGGCGTGAACGCCGAGCTCCTCTCTGTTATGGTGGGGCAGGATTTCATACCGGTTATTGCTCCGGTGGGGGTCGGTGAGGATGGCCAGGCGTTCAACATCAACGCCGACCTGGTGGCCGGAGCTATCGCCAGCGAGCTGACCGCGGCAAAGCTGATACTGCTCACAGATGTCGTCGGGGTAAAAGACAGCACCGGCGAACGTATCGGCACCATTCGCCACACCGCGGTCGATACGCTGATTGAAACCGGGGTGATCAGCGGCGGCATGATTCCCAAGGTAAACTGCTGTCGTGCAGCCCTGGATGGCGGCGTGACTAAAACCCATATTATTGACGGGCGGCAGGAGCATGCTCTCCTGCTCGAAATCTTTACCCCGGAAGGCATTGGTACGGAGATCATCGCATGAACAACAGTGACTGGCAGACAAGAGGAGACCAGGTGTTCATAGAGACCTATAGCCGATTTCCTGCGGCCATGGTCAAGGGTGAGGGCTGCCGGCTCTGGGATGCCGAAGGCAGGGAGTACCTCGATTTTCTCGCAGGGATTGCGGTCTGCTCGCTGGGCCATTGTCACCCGGCGGTTACCGCGGCGATCCGTGAACAGGCCGGGCGCGTGGTCCACATCTCCAACCTGTTTCACAGCCCACCTCAGATAGAACTTGCCGAGCTACTGGTGGCCAATACCTTTGCAGACCGGGTATTCATGGGAAATTCCGGCGCCGAGGCCAACGAGGCCGCCATCAAGCTGGCCCGGATTCACAGTGCTCCGGGGCGCTATCAAATCATCAGTCTGGAAGGCAGTTTTCATGGGAGGACCCTGGCCACAGTGGCCGCGACAGGGCAACCTCGTTTTCATCGGGGATTCGAACCCCTGCCTGATGGCTTTATTCAGGCACCCTTCAATGATATCCAGGCACTGGAACGGTGTATCGGGAAACGCACCTGCGCGGTACTCTGTGAACCCATCCAGGGAGAGAGCGGGGTGCTGCCGCTGGACAAGAAGTACCTGGGCGCCATCCGCGAACTCTGCGATCGACATGGGCTGTTGCTGATTTTTGATGAGGTCCAGACCGGGATGGGGCGGACCGGCAGGTTGTTCGCGTATGAGGAGCTTGGGGTGGTGCCAGATATCATGACCTCTGCCAAGGCGCTGGGCAATGGTCTGCCCATCGGCGCCATGCTGACCAGGGAGAGTATCGCCGCCTCGCTGGGAGTGGGAACACACGCTTCGACCTTTGGTGGAAATCCTGTGGCTGCTGCCGCTGCAGTGGCTGTGCTGCGAACTATGCTGGCTGACGGTTTTTTTGCAGGGGTTCGCCGACGCGGCCAATACCTGGCCGATCGTCTCGGCGAACTTTCCAGGCGGTTCCCAGGCCTGACCTCGGACGTTCGCGGCCGTGGCCTGCTCCTGGGGATGGTGCTCACTCCTGCCGGGGTGGAAGTCGGACCGGCCCTGGTGCAACGGATGTTTGAAGAGGGAGTCCTCATCAACTTTGCCGGTAACCGGGTCTTGCGATTCGCACCACCGCTGACGGTCAGTGAAGCCGAAATAGAGGTGATGCTGGAGCGACTCACAGGCGTGCTCGAAGAATTTTCCTGATCAGCTGTACCCGCCTGTATCGGTGAGCAGTATCGACCGCTGTTCAGGTCAAGTGTGTCGCTATGGCCAAAATTCCTTTGCAGGCGACCGGTTTTTTTGTAAAGGTGAACTTTTCCCCTTTGCAGGGGAGCAGCAGTACTCATGCCGTCGCGACAGGCCCTGATCGCCCTCGGATGTTTACTATGAAAAATCTGGGTACACGTATATGAATCACTTATTGTCACTGGGAGCTTTCAGCAGGCAGCAGTTACAGTCCTTGATCGTTCGTGCCATTATGCTGAAAAACGAGTCCAAGGAAGGAAGACATCATCAGCAATTGGCTGGCCGGCAGATCTGCCTGCTCTTCGACAAACCATCGACACGCACACGGGTCAGTTTTGAGGCGGCGATCAACGGCCTGGGAGGCGCGGTGATCTTCATGTCGTCGAAAGACTCGCAGCTGGGACGTGGTGAACCTCTGAAGGACACAGCCAGAGTGCTCAGTCGATATGTGGACGGTATCGTTGTTCGTACCTTTGGCCAGGAGATCGTCGAAGAACTGGCCGCGTACAGCACAGTTCCGGTGATCAATGCCCTCACAGACCTCTATCACCCCTGCCAGGTCCTCAGCGACATCATGACCGTTATTGAGTGCAAAGGGGCTCCGGAAAACTGTAACTTCTGCTGGGTGGGAGACGGTAACAATATGGCCAACAGCTGGATTGAGGCGGCGGCGGTCTTTGGCTTCTCGCTCAACCTCGCCTGTCCTGAAGGCTATGACCCTGATGCCGGCGTCCTCGAACGCGCCCAGGCCATGGCTGCAAAGCCGATTACCATTGTCCGCGATCCACAAGAGGCCGTGCAGGGGGCGGACGTGGTAAACACCGATGTCTGGGCCTCCATGGGCCAGGAAGAGGAGCAGGAGACCAGAGCTGCGGTGTTCAACCCCTACCAGGTGAACAAGGCGTTGCTGCAAAGGGCTGCCGACAGCGCGATCGTACTCCATTGCCTGCCGGCGCATCGCGGTGAAGAGATCACTGAAGACGTTCTTGAGGGGCCACAGAGCGTGATCTTTGATCAGGCTGAAAACAAGATGCATATCCATAAAGCCATCATTGAGACCCTGGTGATGAATGGAGAAATAACTGAATCTCGGTGAGGCTTACACAGGTAACGGCTTCCCCGTTGTTGCCTGGAGCTGCCACACCACAAGCTGAAGCCAAAAAATCCCTGGACGGGAAAAGGATATACCCATGAGCGTAAAAAAAATTGTGCTGGCCTATTCCGGTGGGCTTGATACCTCGGTAATACTTAAATGGCTGACCTTGGAATACGAGTGCCCCGTGATTGCCTATTCTGCAGATATTGGCCAGCAGGAAAACTGGGAGGCGGTTCGTGAGAAAGGCCTGGCCACCGGTGCCGAAAAGGTGGTGATTGCTGATCTGCAAGAGGAGTTTGTCCGCGACTACATCTTTCCGGCGTTCCGGGCCAATGCTATCTATGAAGGATCTTACCTGCTCGGAACCAGCCTGGCACGGCCATTGATCGCCAAGGAGCAGGTGCGTATCGCCGCAGAAGAGGACGCCAACGGTCTCAGTCACGGCGCTACCGGCAAGGGAAATGATCAGGTCCGTTTCGAGCTCAGCTACCTGGCCCTTGCCCCCGGGTGCACCATCATTGCACCCTGGCGCACCTGGGACCTCAACTCCCGGGCCAAACTGGTGGCGTTTGCCAAGGAACATGACATCCCGGTGCCGGTGACCAAAAAGAACCCCTACAGTTCTGACGAGAATCTTCTCCATATCAGTTTTGAGGGAGGTCTCCTCGAAGATCCCTGGAACGAACCGGACGAGGAGATGTTCAAGTTGAGTGTCTCCCCGGAAAAAGCCCCGGATACTCCCACGTATATCGAGATGGAGTTTGTAAAAGGGGATCCGGTGGCCATTGACGGGGAATATCTGGGGCCAGTGGCGCTCATGCAGCGATTGAACCGACTGGGCGGTGAGAACGGTATCGGCCGACTGGACATGGTGGAGAACCGTTTTGTCGGCATGAAATCCAGAGGCGTGTACGAGACCCCGGGAGGGACTATCCTGCGGGCTGCCCATCGGGACCTGGAAACCATTACCCTGGACAGGGAAGTTATGGCTCTCCGCGACAGCCTTGTTCCCCAGTATGCCCGGCTGATCTACAACGGCTTCTGGTTCTCCCCCGAGATGGACCTCCTGCAGCGAACCATGGATGCTGCCCAGGAGACGGTCAACGGCGTCGTCCGGCTCAAGCTGTACAAGGGCAATGTTGTTGCGGTGGGACGCAGGTCTGATGTATCACTGTATTCGGAGTCTTTCGCAACCTTTGAAGAGGACGACGTCTATGACCAGGGGGATGCGACTGGATTCATCAGGCTTAACGCGCTGCGACTCCGCATTCAATCCCTGCACCGGAAAAAACGATGAACAGTGGTCACAGTAACGACAAAGGTACTTCTGACAAGTTGTGGGGCGGTCGTTTCTCTGCAGGTACTGCCGCTTCGGTCGAGGCATTTACCGCGTCCGTGCAGTATGATGCCCGGCTGTATCGTCACGATATTCTCGGCTCGACAGTACATGCCCGGATGCTGGCCCGGCAAGGTCTGATTTCCAATGAGGAATGCCAATCCATTGTTGATGGGCTCGAGACTATCCGTGAGGAGATTGAAGACGGCCGATTCGAGTTTCGTGCTGAGCTTGAAGATATTCATATGAACATCGAAAAGGCGCTCACTGACAGGATCGGCCCAGCCGGTGCCAAGCTGCACACCGCCCGAAGCCGTAACGATCAGATATCACTTGATCTCAGACTCTATCTGCGTGATGAGGTTGCCGAGCTGGACCGGCTACTGGTGGAGGTGCAAAAGGCCTTTGTCCGCCAGGCCCGTGAAGGCCTGGGGGTAATCATGCCGGGGTATACCCACCTGCAGCGGGCTCAGCCGGTATTGCTGTCTCATCACCTGCTCGCCTATGTCGAAATGTTTGGTCGTGACCGTGACCGCCTTGTCGACTGCCGCCGCCGCATCAATATCATGCCATTGGGTACGGCGGCCATGGCCGGTACCGGCCTGCCCATTGATCGGCAATGGGTGGCCGGCGAACTGGGCTTTGACATGGTCACCGCCAACTCGATGGATACCTCGGGAGACCGCGATTTTGTCCTGGAACTGCTGTTCTGCTTAAACCTTGTACAGCTGCACCTGAGCCGGATGGCTGAGGAGCTGGTGCTCTGGTCAAGCAAGGAGTTTGATTTTATCAGTATTGGCGATAGGTACTGCACCGGCAGTTCCATTATGCCGCAAAAGAAAAATCCAGATATTCCGGAACTGATCCGGGGCAAAACTGGCCGAGTGACCGGGGCGCTGATGTCACTGCTGGTGACCATGAAGGGACTGCCGCTTACCTACAATCGAGATCTGCAGGAGGACAAGGAACCGCTGTTCGATGCCCTGGATACGGTCAAGTCAACGCTGGCGATCACGGCAGAGCTCTGGTCTGAAACCCGTTTCAACCGGGAACGGCTGCAGGCGGCAACCCGCGGTGGTTTCATGACTGCCACCGATCTGGCCGACTATCTGGTCCGCAAACATGTCCCCTTTCGTCAAGCCCATGGTATCGTCGGAGGAGTTGTCGCAGCCTGTCAGGAACGAGGTGTGGAACTTGTCGATTTGAGTATGAAAGAGTTGCAGAAGTACAGTTCGGTGATCGATGCCGATGTTTTTGAAGTGCTTAACGTGGAGGGCTCGGCAAACAGTCGATTGTCTGCCGGTGGAACGGGTCTGGAACGGGTTCGCGAGGCCCTGATCCAGGCTGAACAACAACTGGGAATCAAGTGATGCTGCTGAAAAGAAGATGCTCCGTGAAAAAATCCCTGCTGGTCCTGCTGTTCTCTCTAAGCATGCTTGGAGGCTGCGGCTATAAAGACAGTCCGGTACCGTCGCAGCGGGTTGTGCCAAAACCCATAACTGATCTGCGCTACCAACTCAGCGAGAGGGGTGTTGTTCTCTACTGGAGCTACCCCACTGAGACCGTCACCGGGGGCACCCTGACTGATATTTCAAGTTTTGAGGTATACCGGGCGGTAGCTGCCGAAGATGAGTACTGCGCCACCTGCCCTGTCCCCTACAGTAAGCCGGTTATTTTGCCAGGAGGGGCGTTGCCGGAAAACGGAAGTAAAACGGCGAGTTATCAGGCGACCCTTCTGCGCCCTGGCAACCTCTATTTTTTTAAGGTTCGTTCCAAAAACGGCTGGTGGGCCGAGTCGCAGGACTCCAATGTGGTCAGTTTTCTTTGGGAAACACCGCTGGCGGCGCCAAAACATCTGAACGCCTCAGCAGGAGACAAGCAGGTGCAGTTATCGTGGCAACCGGCCGATAGTCATATCGATGGTTCTGCGGTTAGCGAAAAGGTTGTCTATCAGCTGTACCGGTCGACGAGTGGCAAAGATTTTGTGAAACTCGGTGAGCCGCAGACTGGAACCAGGTATACCGACACCAGGGTGCACAATGGCCGCAAATATTTTTACCGTATCCAGGCCATAAGCGTCTATAAGCAAGGTGATGTCGGCGGCGGCTTTACAGCGAGCGTTGAAGCTGCCCCCAGAGACCAGACCCCCCCAGCTGTTCCCCAGGGTGTCCGGGCTGTGCGCACAGACAGCGGCGTGAAGATTTTTTGGGACGCTGTCACTGACAGTGATCTGGCCGGGTATCGAATCTATCGTCGCATCAGCGGCAAGAGAACGGTGCAACCGGTTGGTGAGGTGTCATTACCTTACACCCTTTACCTGGACAGGAATGCTCCTGAGGTACCAGGGGGACTGTACTACTCGGTTTCCAGTGTGGATAAGAGGAAACCGGCAAACGAGAGTAAACGGTCTCAAGAGGTTCTGATTACTCGATAGGATAAAAACAGAAGATTGAAGCGTGAGGTATGGTAAGTAAACCATACCGAATGAGGAAGGGCTGGTCAGTTATTATGCATCATTTCAGTTATACGAACGGACAGTTGCACTGCGAAGAGGTTTCTGTGGAGAAGCTTGCCGCTGCAGTGGGCACACCGTTTTATCTGTACAGTACGGCAACCCTCACCAGGCATTTTCAGGCGTTTGATACCAGTTTTTCAGGACGGGAGCATCTTGTCTGTTTTGCGGTCAAGGCCTGCTCCAACCTTGGCATACTGAACTTGCTGGCGAGATTGGGTGCCGGTGCGGATATCGTTTCTGGGGGAGAGCTGTACCGGGCGCTTAAGGCGGGTATCCAGCCGGGAAAGATTGTTTTTTCAGGGGTGGGCAAAACCAGTGGGGAGATACGTGAGGCCCTGTTCGCCGGTATCCTGATGTTCAACGTTGAATCCTCCCAGGAGCTGGACCGCATCCAGAATGTTGCCGAAGAGCTCGGCACTGTTGCCAGAATAGCCTTTCGCGTCAATCCTGACATTGATGCCCGTACACACCGTTACATCTCCACGGGGCTTGCCGAAAACAAGTTTGGTCTTCCGGTTGCTGAGGCCAGGGAGCAGTATCGCCGTGCTGCTGGGATGAAGAATATTGAAGTTGCCGGCATCTCCTGCCATATCGGGTCCCAGGTTACACAGCTGGGTCCCTTTGCCGATGCCCTTGGGCTTGTGCGACAGTTTATCGAAGAGTTAATGGCAGAGGGTATTGCCATTGATTACCTGGACATGGGTGGGGGGGTCGGCATCACCTATGAAAACGAAGAACCACCGCATCCCAGGGAATATGCCCAGGCATTGGCTGCCGGACTTGATGGACTGAACTGTACCCTTATTTTTGAGCCAGGCCGGGTTATTACCGGCAACGCCGGCATTCTGGTCACCGAGGTACAGTATACAAAGACCAACGCGGCAGATCAGGGTGAGAAGCGGTTTATCATTGTTGATGCCGCCATGAATGACCTGAGTCGACCATCCCTTTACGGCGCGTATCACGAGATACTGCCAGTTGTTCAGGGCACAGGCGACAAGCAGACCGTGGATATTGTCGGCCCTGTCTGTGAGAGTGGCGATTTTCTTGCCAAAGAACGTCAGCTGGGTCCTGTGGCTCAGGGTGATTTGCTGGCGGTAATGAGCTGTGGCGCATACGGCTTTTCCATGTCAAGCAATTACAATTCAAGACCAAGGGTTGCTGAGGTGCTGGTGGATGGCAGCGGCTATCATATCGTGCGAAAACGTGAAGATTATGATGACCTGATTCGTGGTGAAACCCTGATGGAACCAAAGCCATGAACCGGCTGCCTGGAGGTAGGGTGAAATTCGTCAAGATGAGCGGTGCGGGTAATGACTTTATACTCATTGATCATCGCGAAGAGTTTCTTGAAGGAAGTGATCTGGCAACGTTTGCTCGCCTTGTCTGCCGCAGGCGGTTTTCAGTGGGCGCGGACGGTCTTATCCTGATTGAAAAAAGTGACGAAGCGGATTTTAAGTGGCAGTTTTTCAATGCTGACGGCTCTGTTGCAGAAATGTGCGGTAACGGGGCCCGTTGTGCGGCACGTTTTGCTTTTACCTACGGAATTGCACCTCGGCGCATGCGTTTTTCCACCCTTGCCGGCGTGATTGAGGCGGAGGTCAGCGGTGAACAGGTTAGGCTGAACATGAGTACTCCCAAGGCCCTGCAGTTGGATCAGCAGCTCAGCGTCGACGACGACACGTTCATCGTCCATGGCGTTAACACCGGCGTCCCCCATGTAGTGGTGCTGGTGGAAGATGTCGCCGCAGTGGACGTCAAGGCTCTCGGCAGGGCTCTCCGTTTCCATGAGGCATTTCAACCCGCTGGCACCAATGTTAACATTGTCCAGGCAGAACGTGATCACCTGCGGGTGCGAACCTATGAACGGGGGGTAGAAGGAGAGACCCTCGCCTGCGGAACGGGTTGTGTGGCGGCAGCCCTGATTGCCGCCTGCAAATTGGAGTTCAAGGCACCGGTCCGGGTGATTCCCAGCGGTGGAGTCGCGCTTGAAGTCAGCTTTGAGCGGAGAGAGGCCTCCCTGGTTGCAGAAAATGTTACCCTCAAGGGGCCAGCTCACCTTGTCTACAAAGGGGAGCTGACAGATGAAGCCCTGATAGACCCTGACGCGTAAGAAAATAGCGAGTCTACAGATCCATACACCTTTTTTGTCTTGTGAACAGCGTTGAGTCACGCGCACAATTCAGGAGGACAGCCATGAAAGCAATTACAGGTGCTCTGACGGCGATGGTCACACCCATGCGAGATGGCAGGGTCGATGAACAGGCCCTTGTCGATTTTATTGAGTTTCAGATCAGCCATGGAATTCACGGATTGGTTCCCTGTGGAACGACCGGTGAATCAGCTACCCTTGACTTTGCCGAACACAAGCGGGTAATCGAGCTGACAGTGCAGACAGTGGCCGGTAGGGTACCGGTCATTGCCGGTACTGGCGGCAACAATACACTGGAAGCCATCGAACTCACGGCGTCTGCCAAAGACAGCGGCGCAGATGCGGTACTATCGGTGGTCCCCTATTACAACAAACCCAGCCAGGACGGGATGTATGGCCATTTCAAGGCCATTGCTGAAGCGGTGGATATCCCCATGTTCCTCTATAATGTTCCTGGTCGAACCGTTGCCAATATGCTCCCGCCGACTGTTGCCCGCCTCGCAGAACTGCCAGGTATTATCGGTATAAAAGAAGCCACAGGAAATCTCAACCAGGTGAGCGAGGTTATTAGGCTCTGTCCCAGGGATTTTATTGTTCTTTCAGGAGATGACTTCACCTGCATGCCCACGGTGTTTATTGGTGGGCATGGCGTCATTTCAGTCATTTCCAACCTGGTGCCCGACGTAATGGCCCGCATGATGGATGCTGCCCTGCGGGGTGACCTGGCCAAGGCCAATGAACTCCATTACCGTTACTTTGCCCTGATGGGGGCCATGTTCTGTTACCCCAGCCCGGCCCCGGCCAAAAGGGCGCTACAGATGATGAACAGGATACCCTCGGATGAAGTCCGATTGCCGCTCTGCCAGCTTGATGAGCAGGCCGAAGCTCTGCTGGAGACCTGTATGCAGGACGTCGGCCTTTTCTAAGCGGTAAGGACAAACCACACTAGCGGAGGGGGAATGCGGAAGGTAATTGTTGCCGGCGCCGCCGGCAGGATGGGGCAGCGGATAGCTGCCATGGTACAGCAGCATGACGACCTTGTCCTGACCGGTGCATTTGACCGTGAGGATTCGCCGCATTTGGGCCGGGATATCGGTGAACTGGCAGGATGTGGTCCTGTCGGGGTGAAGATTCAGGCAGGCCTGGAAGCTCTGGCCGCACAGGGAGAGGTACTCATTGATTTTACCTTTCATGAGGCTACGGTGGCCTTTGCTGAAATCGCCGCCCGGCATGGCTTGGCCATGGTTATCGGGACCACTGGCTTGGGCCGCGCAGAACTTGCGCGGATACGAACCCTTGCCGAAGGGGCTTTCCCCTGTGTACAGTCGCCAAACATGGCCGTTGGTGTCAACGTCTTGTTTAAGCTGGTGGAGAAGGCCGCCGGGGTGCTCGGCAATACCTATGATGTGGAGATCATCGAGGCCCATCACCGGATGAAGAAGGATGCCCCTTCAGGTACGGCATTGCGACTGGGAGAAATGGCTGCGCAGGGACTTGGTCGCGATCTTGCCGAGGTGGGAGTGTATGAACGTCACGGTATCATCGGTGCGCGAACAGATACGGAAATTGGTATCCAGACCATCCGCGGTGGTGATATCGTCGGCGAGCATACCGTCTATTTTGCAGGCGCCGGGGAGCGGCTTGAACTCGGACACCGAGCGACCAATCGGGACAATTTTGCCCGGGGAGCTGCGATCGCCGCAGCTTGGGTGGCAGGGAAGGCCAACGGAATGTATACCATGTTCGACGTTCTTGGCCTGGAAGGTCTCTAGCCAGAAAAGTCCAGAACTGTACCCAAATCTTTCATGAAAACTGCAACTCCCAGCCACGTTGCCTGTATTGGGCTGGGCTCCAACCTTGGAAATTCCCGCAAGATCTTACAAGACGCCTGGGCACTGCTTGGCACCTGTGAAGAGATCTGGGGGCTGCAGTTGTCACCACCATACACAAGCGTGCCAGTGGGCATGGACAGTCCCCACATGTTCATCAATGCCGCCGGAACGTTACAGACAACCCTGGAAGCACCTGCCTTATTGGCACGATTGCATGAGGTTGAATCCCGATTCGGGAGGGTACGCCCAGCTCCAGGTAAGGGCTATCAAGATCGGACACTGGATCTTGATCTGCTGCTTTTTGATCAGCTCGTGATCAAAAGCCCTGCGCTCACCCTCCCACACCCGCACATGACCACGCGCCTGTTTGTGCTTAAACCGCTGGCCGATATTAGTGGTGATACCCACCACCCTCTTTGTGGAAAAACGATACGGCAATTACTGGAAGCGTCTCTTGAAAACACCGAAGAGAACGTTGTGCTGACAACCTGGGGCTCTTCAGCAAGAAACGATGAGGGTGAGTAACAAGGTATGGGCAAGAAAAAATTTCGTCTTTTACTTTGCTGGGGCTATAATACATCTATGCGTGGAACGAATGAACAACTGCCCGGGGATGGAGACCGTCAATGACGCCTGTTCGTATGCTCATTCTGGCGGTGCTCTTTTATCTCGCCTATCGGCTGTTACGAAGCATGAGCCGGGACAGTGCCCGCCGTGAGTTTGAAGCGCAGCGCCAACAGGCGCGAGAGACTAAGGTTCAGGACACGCTGGTAGAAGACCCTGTGTGTGGCAGATTGGTGCCCAAAAGTGATGCAGTGCGGCTGCACCAGGGGGGAAAAACTTTTTTTTTCTGCAGTGAAACCTGCTGTGACGAGTTCATCGGTAAATCAGGAGAAAAAGACCAATGAAATTTTTTATTGATACCGCCAATATCGAAGAGATCAAAAAAGGGATCGCGATTGGCATGGTGGATGGCGTCACCACAAATCCCTCGTTGGTGGCCAAGGAGCATCGCCCTTTTGAGGAGATTCTCAAGGAAATCATTACCCTTGTCGATGGCCCCATCAGTGCGGAAGTCGTGAGTCTGGACTGCGAGGGCATGCTTAGGGAGGCCAGGGAACTGGCGAAGCTCAGTGACAATATCGTTATCAAGGTGCCGATGATTGAGGAAGGGCTGAAGACGGTGAAGCAGCTCAGTGATGAGGGTATCAAGACAAACGTCACTCTGGTGTTCTCTTCAGCACAGGCTCTTCTCGCGGCAAAGGCTGGTGCCACCTATATCAGTCCGTTTGTCGGCAGGTTGGATGATATTACCGTTCCCGGGATGGACCTGATCTCCGATATTATGACAATTCTTCGTAATTACGGGTTTGCCAGTGAGGTGATTGTCGCCTCGGTGCGCAATCCTCTGCATGTGATTGACGCGGCCATGCTCGGTGCTGATATCGCGACAATTCCCTACAAGGTCATTGCCCAGCTGGCCAAGCACCCCCTGACCGATATCGGCATGGAAAAGTTTCTGGCAGACTGGGAGCAACGGACACAGTAGACAAAGAGGGGAGAATGCGTACTCGCCTGCCGATTATCTGTCTGTACCTGTTGCTGGCAGTGCCAGCGGCTGTGTTTGCTGATCTCTATTCCTACGTGGACAGCCATGGGATTCGCCACTATACGAATGTGCCCGGAGACCAGCGTTATCAGCCGTTGCCGCCTCTGCCGTCGATCGGCACAGAGGCACCGAAGAGGTCAGGCCGGGCCCTGGTGAGGAGGGGAAAAAGGAACATGGGAGCCAGGTCGCAATATGAAGCGAAAAAACTTGCGCCCTATATCAACCGGGCCGCCCGGCAGCTTCGTATGGACCCCCTTCTCATCCGTGCGGTCATAAAAACCGAGTCGAACTTCAACCGCTATGCCGTGTCCAGCAAGGGCGCCCATGGGTTGATGCAGCTCATGCCGGGAACGGCCCGTGAACTGAACGTGCATGATCCCTTTGATCCCTGGCAGAATATTTATGGCGGCTCCAGGTATCTGCGTGCATTGATGGACACCTATAACGGCGATGTGACCCTTGGACTGGCAGCCTATAATGCCGGACCAGGTAGGGTAAAACCGGGTTGCGGATTACCGGCAATTCCAGAAACTCGCCGCTATGTCGCCAAGGTAATGAACGCCTATCGGGCCTACAAGAGAACTCATAACATGTCGCAGACGAGTATCAGCCTGCGGGAAATGGTGACAATCAATTGAACCGAGGGCAGCTCTACACCGTCCCTAATCTGATAACAGGCGTACGGTTTGTGCTTGCTGCGCTGCTGGCCTTCCTGCTTGCTCTGGAACAGACCACCGGCATTGCATTCACCGCCTGTCTGGTCTTTACGGTGGCGGCTGTTTCAGATTTCGTTGACGGGTATTATGCTCGAAAATACGAGGTAGTAACGGTGGTGGGTAAACTTATGGACCCACTTGCTGACAAGGTTTTAGTTGCCACTGCGCTTATTATGCTTATTCCTCTGGGCGAGCTGCCGGCATGGATCGCCTTGGTTATACTCTGTCGTGAGATGTTGGTAACAGGGCTACGGAGCATGGCTTCGGCATCAGGCGTTGTCGTCGCTGCTAGCGGCCTGGGAAAGTATAAATCTGTTATGCAGTATATCGGTCTGGGCGTCATGATTTTCCCTGCTAACCTCTTACCTATTCCCAAGTTACATACCCTCGGGTTGTTGATCATGTATGTTGCCTTGGGGCTGACCGTGTGGTCCGGACTGGACTATTTTTATAAGCTCAGAAACATTGTACTCGACGCTCCAGCTGACTGACAGTGACAAGCTCGTTTTCTTTCTCCTTGACAGGGAAAACCCGGGTACAGTAAAAGACTGAGCACCTTGCCGGAGTGGTGAAACTGGTAGACGCACTGGACTCAAAATCCAGCGGGGGCAACCCCGTGTCGGTTCGACTCCGACCTCCGGCACCATATTGATTTTTCATACTCTGGCGTCAGCGTTCATAACGCCGCAGCCTTATAAGGGTTTGCGGCTTTTCTTGTGTCTTTTTATCCCCCATATACTCCCACTTCCTGCCTTGACAACCCTCTTTTTTTGTCAGTACTTTTGTAAGTACGTTTTTGTGTCTACGTGATTTGTACTCAAAAAAAGAGTTTAACCTGTTGGGATATGATAACGTATAATATTTTTCGCACATTTAAATGAAAAGGTGGCCTGAACATGGTTAATTGGCAGTCGCCAAACCCAAACCATCAACCAGAGGAAAAGACCAC
>PDTC01000030.1 GCA_002748735.1 Desulfobulbus propionicus
GACCACATCAAAGACATCGTCCACGGTGAGGTCGGCGACATTCTTTCCATAGCGGGCCACCGCATCGTACATCGGAACGGTACCGATCATTGCCGGGCTAAGTTCCACGGTTCGTTTGCGGAAGGCGCGGGTATCGCCAAAGGTTGAAAGATCCATGATTGCATCGGTCTTCCATGCAATAGCCTTTTTGACCTTGTTGATCTCGGCATTAACGTCGCAGCAGTCTTCTGAGACGCCGAGGTTGACATTGATTTTGGTCCGCAGACCCTCGCCGACACCGCAACCTCGTATGCTATGGTGGTTTTTATTGGCGGGCAGGGCGATTCGTCCTGCGGCCAGGCGTTCGAGCAGATCTTCTTCGCGGATATGTTCATCTTCTAAAACATGCTTCATCTGCGGGGTAATGATACCCTTACGGGCTGCATCCATTTGGGTTGTGTACGTCACGTTCTTTCTCCAGATAGAGTGAGGGGAATAAAATTATGGTGTGGCTGCTCGCAGCACTCACGGGGCCGTGATTGCCGCTGCCAGTCGTCGGGTTGTGGCGGCGATATCTTCGGCACCGACAATTTCCGTGACCAGGCAGATGGTTGTCGCCCCTCTGGCAATATTATGTTGTTTGATGCCGCCAATGGCGACAAAAGGAAGTGCAATATTCTTGGCGACATATTCCAGATAACCAATACCCACCGCAGCGCAGACATTTTCCTTGGTCTGTGTCGGGTAGATTGGCCCCACGCCGATATAATCGGCGCCTGCGGCTACTGCCGCCCTGGCCTGTTCGGGACTATGGGTGGAGAGACCAATGAGTTTTTCGGGGCCGAGCAGCTTGCGGGCTGCGGCCACCGGGAGATCTTCCTGACCAAGATGAACACCATCGGCATCGACTAATAGGGCAATGTCGACGAAGTCGTTGACGATGAAAAGGACCCCATGCTCTCGGGTCAGCTCACGGATTTCCAGGCATTCTCGATATATATCCTGGTAGTCTTTTTTATCGCGTTTTTCCCGGTACTGAAGAATGCGTATGCCTCCAGCGATCATTTCTCTGGCAACAGCGAGATTGCTGCGGCCACGGGAAAAGGCCTCGGCGGTAATACCGTAGATTCCTGAGGGAAAGGTGGC
>PDTC01000011.1 GCA_002748735.1 Desulfobulbus propionicus
GTAATCGCTGCCGTTAATGTCGTCTTCCCATGGTCAATATGACCGATTGTCCCTACGTTTACATGCGGCTTCGTGCGCTCAAATTTTTCCTTTGCCATGCTAGTCTCCCCTCAGACAAAAGTTCAACTTGACTCAGCCGACATCTTCGACAATCGACTGACAGATGGAGCCCACGACCGGGCTTGAACCGGTGACTTCCTCCTTACCAAGGAGGTACTCTACCGCTGAGTTACGTGGGCCCTTCATTGTTGGGAGAAACACTTCTCCCGTGCCATGGACTTCACTGTCACAGCTTGACGAATGGAGCGGGAAACGAGACTCGAACCCGCAACCCTCAGCTTGGAAGGCTGATGCTCTACCAATTGAGCTATTCCCGCTCTACCCGGTCCTCAGACCTAGAAGCCCAGAACGCCATGCGTTCATTCTGGTGGAGGGGGGAGGATTCGAACCTCCGAAGGCTTCGCCGACAGATTTACAGTCTGTTCCCTTTGGCCGCTCGGGAACCCCTCCGATATGCCTGCAGAAATCGAAAGACAGAAGGCAACTGATAGACATAACTGACTGTTACCGCCTGACTTCTGGCTTTCGAACTCTGTGACCAATCCTGGAGCTGGCGATGGGACTTGAACCCGCAACCCCCTGATTACAAATCAGGTGCTCTGCCAATTGAGCTACGCCAGCTTGAACCCAGCAAATATAGCCCCAAAGTATAAAAAAGCAACTTTTTTTTATCTTTTTCCTGACTACGGCAAACAAATATCTTGATTTCGCCTCAATCACGACTTTCCATCACTGATGGGCGGTGACCGGCAAAACTTCTCGCAAAAAAAAGGGCCGAAGGCAGCAGCCTTCGGCCCTGGGGATAGCAAGTGGTGCGATCTAATCGTTCAACGGATTTTTCACATAAGCAGATTCGCGATATTTCTCAAAACACATGGCAACCGTCCGATAAACGATATGGGCAAACTTGGTATAGGGCAGGTACAAAAACAGCATCATAACGGCGACCAGATGGAGATAATAGGTCACATAGCCGACAGCGACAACACCGAGCAGGCGCAGGACCTGAGCCCCCAGGCCGGTAACACCAACGGCCACGATCATCCAGATCAGAAACCAGTCATAAAACGTACGGCTGGTCTGCCCCTCTTCTTCGGTTTTCAGCCTGCTCCTCCAGAGAATACCAACACCGACGAGCAGAGCCACCGCAGATATATTGGCCAAGAATTTCATGGGGTTCCACATGGAAATAGGTCCATGCATGGAGGGAATCCAGATGCCGATCACATCCTGGGTAAACAGGGAGTAGCAGGTCACAATAAACAGGCCGATAAAGGCAAACATCAGGGGCTGGTGACCTTTTACACGGACATGGTTTTCCCCACACTCGTGAAAGCGGTTATGCTTCATGATCTCCACCAGGGAAGGCCAGAGGAACGCCGTAACAAACTCAACGACACTGGGTCGGTACAATGCCTTGTCAGCACCGATGGATTCCGCCATCTTCTTCCACTGCGTCATCACCCCCATGAAGATGGAAAAGGCGGCCAGTCCGACTGTAGGCAGAAAGATAAACCAGATGAACAAAATGTTGCGGGAGAGGTACCGAAAATCCCAATGCCCAAAAAACTGAGTATACCCTGCCACCGCAAAATGTTCAGGGGAGGGGATATCCATGGCACCGGAAATCAGCCAGAAAAAGAAAATCACTACAGCAGGGATGCCGATCAACAGAGGCAGATTCTTTGCCGAAGAGCAGAGTCTGGCCAGGCAAGACGGCCAGCCAAAGCTCTTGTAGGCGTAGGCCCTGATGGCTCCGAGCACCTCTCCTGGTTTTGCGCCGCGCGGGCAGTAGGAAGAACAATCCCCGCAGTTATGGCAGAGATAGACGTTGGGATCACCAATCAGTTTTTCTTTCATTCCCCATTGGGCACGGATCATCTCCTGTCTGGGGAAGGGGTTTTCCTCGGTCGAGAGGGGGCACATAACAGAGCAGGTGGCACACTGAAAACAGCTCTTCAGTGTATCGCCACCCGCTTCCTTCATCTCTCGAATAAACTGAAGATCGGGTTGTACGTTTATTGACATTGTATCCTCCTGTCATGAAAACTCATAACATAGTATTCAAAGAGTTGGCTTGCGGACAGGGCGGTCGTCAGTACCGCCCTGAACAACAGGGGGATTAGAAACCCTTGAACGGGTTCGGCCCCATCTCGACAATCCCCTCGATAAACTCATCGATGACGGCAGGGATCTTGTCATAGTCGCTGATGGCTACTTCACGGACGCCGCAACGTTCCGGCTCCAGCCCCAGGCTTCCCAGTGTGTCACCGATATTCTCCATTCGCCGGGTGGCGATTTCAGACCCCTTGACAAAGTGGCACTGATAATCATCGCCGTACTTACACCCGAGAAGCAGGGCACCATCTATACCTGAACTCATGGCGTCCTTGATCCAGACCATGTTCATGGAACCCAGGCAACGGACCGGGATAAAACGTGCCAGCCGGTTGATCTTGTTCCGATGCATGCCGCTAATATCCAGGGCAGGATAGGCATCGTTTTCACAGACAAAGACGACAACACGCAGCTTCTCATCATCATCATCAGGAACATCTATGGCCTTGACCATCGAGCCGATCATATCAATGGAGTAATCGGCAAAATTGATGATACGCTCGGGGCAGGCCCCCATGCAAGTACCGCACCGACGGCAACGGGTCGGATTTGGCAAAGGTGTCCCTTTTTCGTCGTCATCCAGTGCACCAAAGGGGCACTCCTCGGTGCAACGCTTGCACTGGGTGCAGCGGGAAAAGAAAAAATCAGGATAGGTTTTATCCCCTGAGCGAGGATGGACGGCAACACCACGATCTGCAGACTCGATGCACTGGATGGCCTTGAGCGCGGCGCCCGTGGCATCGTCAATGGCCTCCTCCATGGTTTCCGCTTTGCGAACACCACCACAGGCGTAAATACCTGTTCTCCTCGTCTCGTAAGGGAAGCAAACAAAGTTAGAATCGGCGTAGCCGTCATAGAGATCAAGATCGCTCAATGCCGGGCCCTGTCGGTACGCCAGATTGACGGTGTTCTCTTTTGCCGTGGTCGGCACCAGGCCAGCCGACAGCACAACCATATCCACATCAAGGCTCAGGTCATCACCCAAAAGGGTATTTTTTACCTCAACATTGACGCCATCACCATTGGCACCGACGCCCGTGACCTGACCCTTGGTCATAAAAACCCCATCATCGCTTTGCATGGCCTTGTAAAAGAGCTCTGCATGCCCGGGAGTGCGCATGTGCTGATAAAAAATATAGGCCTGACCATCCTCAGGATGGTCTTCACGGACGTACTTGGCCTGCTTGAGAGCGACCATGGAGGTCACGGAATTGCAGTAAGGAAAGTCTTTGTCATCCTCTTCACCGCCGGGGCTGAGAACAAAGGCGACGCGCTTGGGAACCGAACCCGTCTTGGCCATCCGTTCGAACTCGGCATTGGTGACGACCTTATCAACGACACCGTAGCCCAGATGCTCATATTCCGAGACATCCGCAGGCGTCCAACCGGTAGCGACGACAACCGCGCCGTAGATATCGCCCTCCGGGTTCATTTTCGTGTAGTCGATAAGCCCTTCATTGGGATTGTCCAGCTCACCTTTCTCTATCTTCTCTTGTTCATCGACGGTAACCTTTTCCGGGGCGTCCCACTCGGATTTAATACCGGCGTCTTTCAGCGTAACACAAAAAGCGCCAGGCGCACCCGATATACGCGCCACCTCGGTTGTCGTCTTGACCGTGATATTGGTGGCGGTCTGTACCTCGGCGATCAGCTGGGCAATGGTCGGCTCCTCCAGGGTGGTATACGGATATCTGGTGGGAAACATCTTGCGCCAGCCAAGCGCCTTGCCGCCGAGCTCACCGGCCTTTTCCACAAGGGTAACCTCGTAGCCGGCCCGGGAAGCTTCAAGGGCTGCAGTCAACCCGGCAATACCGCCGCCCAGCACGAGGATTCGCCGGTTCAGCGTCTCCAGGTGGTACGGTTTGGGCTTCTCGGTCTTCTGCGCACGGGTGATGGCCATGCGCACATTGTCTTCTGCCAGCTCCTGCAAGGGCTCAGCGTCATCTTCATCTTCGGGGTCAGCGGTCCAGGCCACCTGCTCTCGCAGGTTTGCGCGAATCGTCATGGTCTCGGCACCAAAATCGAACTCATGCTGCATGACCCTGGGCGAGCACCCACAGATCACGATGGTATTGACACCCTTTTCGCTGACATCTTTTTCGATGATACCCCGTCCCTCAGGGGTGCAGTAGCTTTCACTCGTTACCAGCTCAACGCCGAGCTCAGAGGCGGCCTCTTTTATTCCGTCTGCATCAAGAACATCACCGATACCGCAGCCCGTACAGAGATATGCACCTAATACCTTATCCATTGACATGCCTCCTAGCGTCCGTTCTGAATTGCTTTAAGGGCCGCAGCCGTAGAGGACTGGCCGCTTGTATGAACATCCACCGCAGCCTTTGCGCAGCCGGCGGAGATCATTGCTCTGTCTGGCTCAGACACGACAAAACCATTGCCGTCAACTGTCACGCCGAGCTGTTCTCCCTGTTTACCAAGCGCTGGCTGCATGCCAGTGGCTAGCACGCAGAGATCCACCTTCTGGTTGATCTTGGCACCAGTGATCGCGTCCTCAGCGACGACGGTGACGCCGCCATCTGCTTCAGCCTGGATGTCGGCAACCTTACCCTTGACAAAGACGGTATTGGCATCATCCATGTACTTAGCCCGAAAAGACTCATACTTACCCGGCGTCCTCAGATCAATGTAGAAGACATGAATCTTTGCTTCAGGATACTGTGCCCGGATATAGCTGATCTGCTTGAAGGTCGCAAGACAACAGATATACGAGCAGTGCTCCAGATGATTCTCATCCCTTGAACCGGCACACTGAACAAAGGCAAAGCTTTCAGGTTCCTTGTCATCGCCGGGCCTGAGAATTATCCCCTTGGTCGGGCCATTGGGTGCGGCGAGTCGCTCCATCATCATGTTGGTGATAATGGCGGGCGACGATGTAATCTTTAGATTATCAATTTTTTCGGCATCATACGGATCCCACCCCGTTGCCCAGATGATCGAACTGACATGAACGGTAAAGGTCTCGGGCTGCATGTCGATATCAATGGCGTCAAATTCGCAGGCCGCCTGCATCGCTTGCAGGCATTTGGTGGAGCAGGCATCTTTCACCAGGACGTAGCGCATGGGAAAGGCCATTTCATGGGGGAGATACGCTGCCTTGATCTTGCGCATTCCGAAATTGAAGACATCATCGATCTCGTCAGTACACGCTTCACTGCAGGCGCCGCAGGCCATACAGTTAGAATTGATATAGCGGGGTGCAGTTTCCAGCTGCACCTCGTAATTCCCAGGTTCACCGGCAATCGATGTCACGGTAGTCATGCTGTATGTTCGAATCCGCCGATTGTCCCTGATCCGCTTGAAATTGATTTCCAGGCCGCACGTCGGGGGGCAAAGTTTCGGAAAATACTGGTTCAACTGGGCTACACGTCCGCCGAAGTAGGGGTTCTTGTCTATCAGAAAAACATCCTTTCCCACTTCCGCAGCTTCCAGGGCGGCCGTCAAGCCACTTATGCCGCCGCCCACAACCAGTATTGCACCAGTTCCTGCAGAGTTACTCATGCCAATCCTCCATTAACTACTGGTAGTTATCCATCTGTTTTCTGGCTCAATTGGGGCGAAGATTTGCAGCGCATTCTTCGCCCAAACTCAGACAGAAGACCAACGACGAGCAATGAAAAAATCTCCAGGCTCCTGGTGGAGCCTGGAGATTCCAGAACTACAGGTTCAAGACCATCTGATCATCAAATCCAAGGTTCGGTTTCGATAATATTCAGGCATGGGACCTTCTCAACCTTCCACTCTTTGGCCTTGGGGTCATAGGTGGAGTTTACAAAGCAGCGCCAATTCTCATCGTCACAGGTGGGGAAGTCAGAGCGGTAATAGAAACCAGGATACCGCGACTCCTCACGGAAAAGAATGTGACGGATATGAGATTCAACACACCAGATACGGTGATAGTTCTCCCAAGCACGCATCAGTTCATGCAGGTCGCCAGCACCCATTCTCTCGGAATCCTCACGAAGCATCTCGAGCAGATCCATGCAGATCTGCAGGAGCTTACCAGAGGTCATGTAGTAGGTAGCAACACCACCGCCATACTCGTCAGTCGCTTTCATCAACCGCATCATCAACCCGGCAGGCTTGATGTAATTCGGGTTGACGTCAGCAGCCGTAGAGGCACCCACATGCTCAAGGAAGAGCTTAACCGGGGCATAGATCTCATCGGCCAGCTCCTGTGGGGTCTCGGCAAATTCCGGTGTATGGGTATTGTCACGGCAGTACTTGACCATCTGCTTCGCACAAATCCGGCCTTCAGCATGGGAACCGGAAGAGAACTTGTGACCAGAGGCCCCCACACCATCACCGGCAGTAAACAGGCCATTAACGGTGGTCATGCGGTTATAGCCCCACTTGTACTGGTGCGAACGCGGGCCATCGACTTCAGGCACCCAGTCCTCGGCCGGACCGGACGTCCAGATACCGCAGCACCCGGAATGGGATCCGAGCATATAGGGCTCGGTGGGCATGATCTCGGAACCGACCTTCTCCGGCTCGACATTCATACCTGCCCATAATCCAGCCTGGCCGACCGACATATCGAGGAAGTCTTCCCAGGCCTCAGATTCGAGATGCTTCCAGATCTTCTTGACCTCCTTGTCACTCTTACCGCTTGCCCTGGCCTCATCAAGGAAGGCATTCAAGGCGACCTCCGTGGCCATGTAAATAGGACCGCGGCCAGCCTTCAGCTCGTTGAGCATCAGGTGATTTCGCAGACAGGTCGGGGTTACCGGAGACTGGCCATACGGCATGTACTTGGCCAGCTCTTCCTTGACCTCAGGACTGTTGGCATAGAACTCGCCCAGGCCGTTCTGTACCTTGGCCTTGAAGAGCAGGAACCAGGCACCAACCGGGCCATAACCATCCTTGAAACGAGACGGGGTGAAACGGTTTTCCATCATGGTGAGCGTCGCCCCAACCTGTGCACACATGGTGTAGGTGGAGCCAGCATTCCAGATCGGATACCAGGCCCGCCCCTTGCCTTCACCCGTGGAGCGTGGACGGAAGATATTTACCGCACCGCCACAGGCGACGACAGCTGACTTGCAGGTAAAGACATGCACCTTGTTTTCCCGGGTGGAAAAACCGACCGCACCGGCAATGGTGTTCTCCAGGTTCTTGTCCAGCAGGAGCTTAACGATAAAGACACGCTCCATGACGTTCTCTTCACCCAGCGCTTTTTTGGCAGGCTCGGCAACGATACACTTGTAGGACTCACCGTTGATCATGATCTGCCATTTACCGGTACGCACGGGCACTCCACCCTCGCGCAGGGTGGGCGCAGGCTTGGAACCGTCAAGGTTGGAACCGTCGTCAGCTTTTTTCCATACGGGTAGCCCCCACTCTTCAAACAGCTTTACAGACTCATCAACGTGCCGGCCAAGGTCATACACAAGATCTTCGCGGATAACACCCATCAGGTCATTACGTACCATCTTGACATAATCGTCAATGGCGTTTTCGCCGATATAGGTGTTGATCGCTGAAAGGCCCTGGGCAACAGCGCCGGACCGCTCCAACGAGGCCTTGTCACACAGGATAATCTTCATTCCCTCAGGGGCCCACTTGCCAATCTCAAAGGCGGCTCCGCACGCGGCCATACCACCGCCGACTATCAGCACATCACAGGTGTGCTCAACGATTTCCGGATTTGCAACGGCGGCAAGTTCGCCTTTTGGCTTATTCGGTAATGCCATATTATTATCTCCTCATGATAGTTGATACAATGTGCCTGTTACTCTCGCTGCCGAAGCCTCTCAGGCAAGCTTGGACGGTGCAGGTAACGCCTCTTCCAGAAAAAGGTTTTCGTCGTCGAGATTATTCCCCTTGCCGTCAGGATACTCATTGGCAGCCCCTTCTGCGGTGGTCCGAATCGGGAACTTGAACCGCTTCATATTGCCGTTACGGAACTTAATCGTCCACATGATGGAGTCTGAGGAACGCATAGGTTGCACTGACCCGCCCATGGGAACGATATCGTCATAATGGCGCACAAAAATCGCGCCCTGCGGACAGATTTTCACGCAGGAGTAGCACTCCCAGCATCCATCCGGCTCCTGGTTGTATGCCCTCATCTCTGCCACGTTCAGAACCATCAGGTCGTTGGGGCAGATGTACATACAGGCAGTCTTGTCACCACCCTTGCAACCATCACATTTTTCAGGATCTACGTAACTTGGCATTAAACTACCTCCTCACTTGGATTGTCTCTTTTTGACCGCCTGTAAAAGACCGCCAAAACTTCTTTGTCAGCAGACTCGTTTCAAAAACAGGCGATTGCACCGCAATCACCGTCTTTTTCCTGGGAACCTTCACGAGTAAACAAACATTGTTAGTTTTTCCGAAGAGATAGTCCCCGTAAAAAAATGAACGCTCACTCATTTAAGGTCTTGCGTGATTTTTAATTTGTTGCCTCCCCAAAGTCAAGAAAAATCGACAAATCAGGGCTGAACAGCAAAATTTAACGAAAACATCAGTATTTCAAATAAAAGGAGAAAAACCATCTTTTTCTACTGCGTTTTCCATATCCGATAATAGCAACCGAAAAGGCAACAACCGCATATTGTTGCCGACAATTATGCACGCAAAGAAGAAAAAACTGACACGTAAAAAAAATAAGCTCAGGGCAAGGTTGCCGGATAAAACAGGCAAGAAACCATCAGGTCAGAAACGGCTTGGCCTCTTTACGTTTAAGAAGCACAAAAAACTACAAAAGACTTGGTGAAGCCACACAACACCTGTTCAAGGACTGCAAAACGAGGTGTATTCAAGATTACGTAACAACGCAAATTACTCGTCATAGGCGCCGCGCACCAGCACTTCTCGTGGTCGGGCACCATCGGCCGGTCCGACAATGCCCTCTTTTTCCATCAGTTCAATCATGCGGGCAGCCCGGTTATACCCCACGCGTAACCGCCGCTGTACCATGGAAATAGAGGCCTGACCCGTCTCGGTGACCACAGCCACCGCTTCATCATATTTTTCATCGTAGGCCTCAGCATCACCGTCATCGGTCGGGCCCTCGGTTTCCACCTGCTCCAGTACCGTTGTATCATACTCTGCGTTTCCCTGTTCCTTGAGAAAGGTGACGATCCGCTCGGTTTCCTGCTCGGAGATATAAGCACCATGGATTCGCTGAAGCTTGGCCGCTCCCGGGGGAAGGAACAGCATATCCCCCATCCCCAGCAGGTGTTCAGCACCGGAACCATCAAGGATGGTTCGTGAATCTATTTTGGAGGAGACCTTGAAGCTGATCCTGGTTGGAAAATTTGCCTTGATTAGGCCGGTGAGCACATCCACTGAAGGCCGCTGCGTCGCCAGGATAATATGCATGCCGGCAGCTCTCGCCATCTGTGCCAGACGGGCAATTGAGGTTTCAACGTCTTTGGATGCCACCATCATCAGATCGGCCAGTTCATCGACAATAATCACCACATACGGTAATTTCTCCTCAGCAATCTGATTGTAGGAGGCAAATGATTTAACCCGCTTTTCTTCGAGAAGTCTGTAGCGACGCTCCATTTCACGCACTGCCCAGAGCAATGCCCGGGAGGCCATCTTCGGCTCCACCACCACTGGATGGAGCAGATGGGGAATGTCTTCATACACGGACAGCTCAATCCTCTTGGGATCAATCATCAGCAGCCGGACCTCATCAGGAGTGGCCTTAAAGAGGATTGAGGCTATAAAGGCGTTGATGGCCACGGATTTGCCCGCACCGGTGGCCCCGGCAATAAGCAAATGGGGCATTTTCGCAAGATCGGCAACGACTGGTCTGCCAATGACATCAAAACCAAGTCCCAGGGTCAACTGTGTCTTGGCCTTCTGGTAATCCGGGGAATAGAGAATATCACGAAGAAACACGGTCTGCCGCTCCGGATTAGGGATTTCAATGCCGAGCGCTGCCTTACCGGGGATTGAGCCGACAATGCGTACCCGGTTCACCTTGAGCACCATGGCCAGGTCATCGGCAAGGCTAGCAACCTTATTGATCTTGACCCCTGGCGCTGGAGCAAACTCGTAGGTCGTCACCACCGGCCCCGGGGAAATGCCCTCAACCGTCCCTTCTACCCCGAAATCCTTGAGCTTGTTCACCAGGATGGTACTCACCGTATAGTAATGCTCCCGATCCACCTTGATCTCTGCGGTCCGGTTTTCATCCAAAAGGGTGAGCGACGGCAACTGATAGTCGCCGCTTTTCAACAGCTGTGCCTTGAACTCTTCCTCGTTTCCTGTCTTTTGCGGCGGCTGCGGGACAGGTTCGTGCACAGCTGGCAGCTGACGGGGCAAAGTGTCCTCTGCCTCTGCCCGTCCCTCGAGCCTTGCAGCTCGCAACGGGGCAGGTGTTTGACTATCTGGTGTCCCTGCCGGGACAAGTACAGACAAGAGATGCTTAACCTTGAGAAAAAGCTTTGTTACCAGGCGCCAGAACCAATGGACACTGGCCAAGGGAGAGAAACGAACCGCTGCCATCAGTGAACAGATAAGCACCAGGACCAGGACCAACACTGAACCGATACTCCCCAGCGCTGCACAGAGCCCTTCCCAGAGCAGGGCGCCGAGATGACCGCCGGGCTGAATAAAACGTGACGGCAGCAACAGCTCACCAGTGCTCGCCAGCAAGGCGGCAATCGAGAACATCAGTCCAGTGATACCAGCCATCGAAGCAGGAAGCCCGGTCAACCGCCCCCAGGGCAAAAAAGAGGTGCAGCCCGCATACAGGATAATCAGGACAGGGACAAAGGCGCTGAGTCCGAGAAATGAGTAGAGATAATGCGCAAGGAAAAAGCCAAACACTCCACAGGCATTGGCGGCGGGCTCTTGTAGCCCGGGAGGATCAGCCAACAGGGGACGTGCGTAGCTGATCAGGCAGAGCAGCAGAAAAAGCGCTGTGAAAATCAGGGCAATTGCTGCAAGTTCATTACGCAAACGTCGAGCAGAAGGGTTCTGAACCACCATGATGCACCGCAGAAAGAGTTAAAAACCAGATGGTTGTACATTATCTTCACTGAAAAAACAAAGGGGAGGCTCCCCGGGGCCTACAAATGGTGGCAATGCCGGCTGCCGGCAGGAACGGGTCATTTTAGCGCTGACCGGACCGCATCAAGGATACCATTGATAAAGGCAACAGAATCGTTAATGGAATAGCGTTTGGCTATTTCCAGCGCTTCGTTGATCGCCACCTGAGGGGGAACGTCATCAACACATTGCATCTCGTAGACGGCTATGCGTAATATATTCCGATCCACCCCGGACATGCGCTCAAGACGCCAGTTATGAGAGTGGGCCCGTAATCGGGTATCTATCCCTTCGACACCTGAGCAGATGCCCTTGATCAAACGATGGGCGTAAGGCATCGCCTTTTCAGCACTGTTTTCCAGTTCGACAAGCTCGGAAAAACGAGCAAGATCAGTATCAAGCAGAGGCCCCAGGGTTCCCGGCCCTCCGTGCCCATAAAAATCGTGGCTGAACAGGAACTGCAGTGCCAGCTCTCTGGATTTACGACGAAGCCCCATGCTGTACCGTAACAAAAAAGGAATCAAAAAAAGCCCGGTGCGGTACACCAGCCAACGGGGACCGCCTGGACTGCAGGGGGTTAAGTAAGGGAATCGAGAAGATTGGCCATTTCCAGGGCAGCCACTGCCACCTCGGCGCCTTTGTTCCCAGCCTTGGTTCCCGCCCTCTCTATGGCCTGCTCAATGCTCTCGGTGGTGAGGACACCAAAAATCACCGGCACGTCAGCGGCCAGCATAACCTGAGCGGTCCCCTTGGCCGCCTCTGCGGCAACATACTCGAAATGAGGGGTCGCGCCACGGATGACCGCTCCCAGACAAATCACTGCATCGTATTTGGCCGACCTTGCCATTCGCTGCGCTGCCAAGGGAATCTCAAAGGCCCCGGGGACACGGGCGACCACTACATCCTCCTCATTGACACCGGAGCGTAGCAGGGAATCCAGGGCTCCTTCGAGAAGCTTGTCGGAGATAAATGAGTTGAAACGGGAGACGACGATACCAATTTTTCTGCCATTTCCCTGTAAGCCGCCTTCAAGATACTTGACCATGATCGTTCCTGTACGTTGTCGTGCGTTCTCTGTTCGATGTTTTCAACGGCTCACAATTCACGGGAGCCGCAGTTTTCGGGGTTCTCGCCATACAGTTCCAGCATATGCCCCATTTTGTCTTTCTTGGTCTTTAAATATTTCCTGTTTTCCGACTCAGCCGGAATCTCAATGGGCAGACGCTCAACCACTTCCAGGCCATATCCTTCGAGTCCCACGATCTTCTTGGGGTTATTGGTCAAAAGTCGCATCTTGCTTACCCCGAGATCCCTGAGGATCTGTGCACCAATACCATAATCGCGCAGATCAGGTTTAAATCCAAGACGTACATTGGCCTCCACGGTGTCAAGCCCCTGGTCATCCTGAAGGCAGTAGGCCTTCAGCTTGTTCACCAGACCGATACCCCGGCCCTCCTGCCGCATGTACAGAATAAGCCCTGCCCCCTCCTGATCAATCATCCGCATGGCTGCATGCAGCTGCGAGCCGCAGTCACATCTCGCCGACCCAAAGATATCGCCGGTCATGCATTCAGAATGTACCCGTACCATCACTGGTTGATCGGATTCAATGTCCCCTTTGATAAGGGCCACATGCTCCATATTATCGACACGGTTCGAATAGGCGATCACCTTGAATTCACCGGCATGGAGGGTAGGCAGGCGTGCCTCGGCAGCACGGTGCACAAGAAGATCTTTGCGCAGCCGATAGGCGACCAGATCGGCAATGGTGCAGATCTTAAGATCATGGCGTGCGGCGAACTTTTCCAGGTCAGGCATCCGCGCCATGCTGCCGTCCTCGTTCATGATCTCGCAGATAATTCCGGCATGACGCATACCAGCCATACGTGCCAGCTCCACCGAGCCTTCGGTCTGGCCGGTGCGAACGAGCACTCCTCCCTCCCGTGCCTTCAGGGGGAAGATATGCCCCGGACTTATGATATCCCTCGGGCTGGCATCGGCAGCAACCGCAGCCTCGATAGTGCGGGCACGATCAGCGGCAGAGATACCGGTACTGACACCGGTACGGGCCTCAATACTGATGGTAAATCCTGTCTGAAACGGTGACTGATTGTTGGGCACCATCATCGGCAGGCCCAGCTGTTCAATGATCGCCGGACTCATGGCCAGACAGATCAATCCCCGGCCATGGGTGGCCATGAAGTTAATCGCCTCGGGCGTAACTGCCTCACCAGCCATGCAGAGGTCCCCTTCATTCTCCCGGTCCTCATCATCGACCAAGATCACCATTTTTCCCGCGCGGATATCTTCTACCGCCTCTTCAATGGTACAAACCGGCATGTCCTTTGCTCCCCGGAATCCTCTCACAGAACCCGTTCCTGGCGGCTCTCCCGCTCACTTGAGAAAACCGTGCTCAGCAAGAAAAGCGGCACTGACGCCCTCGGTAGGCCGAGTTACCCCTTCCCGGAGCGTCAGCAATTTTTCCACATACTTGCCAATAATATCTACCTCTATATTCACCCGGTCACCGCTGCGCAACTGACCCAGGGTGGTCATCGCCAGGGTATGCGGGATGATCGACAGCGTGAATTCGCCATCATGACAACTGTTCACCGTCAGGCTCACGCCATTGACCGCCACAGAACCCTTGCTGATCACATACCGACTCAAGCCCGCTGCCAGAGAAAAAGTGAACAGGGTGAACTCTCCCAATTGCCGCCGCTCCTTCACTTCGCCAACACAGTCGATATGTCCGGAGACCATGTGCCCGCCGAGGCGGTCGCCAAGACGCAAGGCCCGCTCCAGGTTCACCCGGCTCCCCGGGCGCAGGGCTCCCAGGCAGGTACGATCAAGGGTTTCCGGGGAAACATCAGCAACAAAGGAATGGGCCGCTATCTCCCGTGCAGTCAGGCAGGCACCATTGCAGGCAATGGACTCCCCTTCTTCTGGCTGTTCCAGAGTAAATGCCGTAGCAAAACTCAGCACCCTGCCACGTCCAGAAGATCGCGATTCAATAACAGTTCCCAGTCCCTGAACGATCCCGGTGAACATTGGTTAATCTGCGGCCAGATCTGCCGCTCGTTTTTCAAATGCAGCGGCAATCTTACTGTGTTTGAAGTTGGCATGAATGGAGGCCACAGTGCGATACGTATCTGCGGCCTTGCCCTTCTCGCCCATCTCCACGTAGGTCTCGGCGATCACGATCAGCACTTCAACTGTCCCTTTAGGGTCATTCAGGAGCTGATAATGTTTGGTCAGATCAAACATCAGCTCCAGGGTCTTGTCGTAGTCACCAAGCTGGCGGTAACAGGCGGCCATCTTCTTATGCAGCGCAGCCTCGGAAAAGGAATCATCATTGTCGACACAGATCTCCAGGGCACGGCTAAAGTGAACCAGGGCCGTTGTGAAATCTTCGCGCTTCATGCAGCAGTCACCGATCCGGTCCGAGGCATTGGCTACGCCGGCCAGATCCCCTTCCTCTTCAAAGCCCTTGAGCGCGTTATGAAAAGAAATGACAGCCATGGTGTAATCATCCTTATCAAGGGCCTTACGGCCGGCGCGATAATCCTGACGTGCCTGGCTTTCCTCGCCCCCTTCCTTTTCCATATCTTCCATTTTTCGGATAGAGCTTAAAGGCTGTAACTGCTCACTTGCCATGTGTTTCTCCCTGATGCATGCGCTGCCCGGCTTCAAAGGCCTGAGCCCCGACAGTAGTGTCGAGGCCATCTCCCTGCGCATAGATTCGTATTTCCGTTGTATCACCCTCCAGTCCCATGACCTGGAAGGCCGCTTCCCGCGCACTGATACGTCCCAGCAGTCGTGCAGTCATCCCGCGCACCCGGCCGTCCGGGTGGTTCAACAACTTCAACAGCCCGTAAAAGGGTGTGGCCCGAACCAGATCTGGACGACGCTCAGCGATCTCGGTCAATCCCCAGAGGGCGGCAAACCGGAGCTGTTGATCACCGAGGAATTGAAAGATATGCCGGGTAAACGCGCCAAAAATATCACTGCGGTTGGCGACAACAGCACCAATGCCTTCAACCATTCCCCAGCTCGATGCGGCCGAGTCAGCACTGGAATCAAACAGACGGTGCAACAGATCCGCGACCGGCCCTGGTTCACGCGTCGACAGCCGCGCGCAGACCCTGCCCAGCATCCAGGCAACAGCAAAACGTTCATCCTCTACCGGGGTGTACAGCAGCCGCTGTAAAAAACGTAGGCTTCGTTTGTCGTCAAAGGCAAGATCAACCAGCTGGTCTTCATCTCCGGCAAAAACCAGCTCGCGCACCGTACTTTTGTCAGCGCGCCGGCGCGACCGCTTGGGATTACGCTCAGGTTCGACCGCTGGACCAGCGTCTCGTTGTCTGTCACTCTTGTGCAGAACAGATTTTTCCAGGGCAAGCTTTTCCTTAAACCGCTCAGCTATTTCTGCTATATCCTTATGTAGACGAACAAAATACAGTACACCGCGAATCTCGCGGCCATCCAGGTTACGTTTAGCGATCACCTGATGTGTCTGCTCATCGTAGTCCTCGACCCGCCCGGTAAGATAATCTTCCTCCGGGACCAGTTCCCAGGCAAGGTCCGATTCCTGATGGCAGGCCGCCACCAGGCACTCCACCAGGGCCGCACCAATATTGTGTCCGGTGGCCTCACTCACATAGACCGCACCACACTCGCAGGTTCCAAAGGGGAACTCGTTGAGTTTGCGCTCCTTCGCAAAATCCGGTCTGGCTACTTCCAGGCCACAGAAGGGGCACCAGGGTACGGTTATTTCCGGAAGCTTCTTGCCACTCATTCCCCTTCAGCCAGTTTAGTGGCAAGGGCTTCGGCAAACCTCGAATCCACGGCGTACCCAAGCTTTTCAGCCTTCTTCATACTCTGCTCGGCAGCACCATACTCTCCGGAAAAGTACAGCGCCACAGCAAGATTATTATGCGCCATGGGAGAGTCGGGTTCGATGGTCACGGCCTGCCGCGCTGCTTCTACCGCTTTTTCGTCCTCTTCATGCATGGTATAGGCTGACGTCAGATTAATCCAGGCAGTAAGGAGGTTCGGGTCAATCTCCACGGCCTTGTCATAGCACGCAATTGCCTCTTCAACGCGATTCTGATGCTGACGGATAAGACCGATATTGACATGCGCCTCAGCCATTTTTGGCGTGATGGTCAACGCCCGCTCATTCAACTCCAGAGCCCTGGCAACGTCCCCTCTGTCAAAATGAATGGCACCCAGATTAATCATGGATTCCACCGAGTGATTATCCAACTCAATGGCTTTTTCAAGCTCACGAATAGCATCCTCAATCCGTCCAGCCTGACGATAAACCAGGCCAAGATGGTGCCGGGCCATGACATTCTCCGGCTTCTCCTCCACAACTTTTTCCAGGTCCGCGATGACCTCCGCCATGTCGGCAGTCTTCTGCACGTCTGTCATTTACCTTTTCCTGTTAATGTATCGTTTTTTTCAAACTTCAACCCTGCTGATTTCCCCAACACTATAGGCACATTCCCTCGCCTTTCAACCCCTGATCGCCATCAAGCGTCGTCGGACAGGTTTTCAGGATGATAGTCGAGGAGCTGCCTCTGCCGCGCCTCTTCAAGTACCTTGTGTGCCACTTCGATATCTTTACGAATCTGAACAACCAGGTCCTCAGTACTTGCAAACACGGTCTCTGAACGCAGATGACGGAGCAGGTCTATATGTAGCGATTTCCCGTAGATATCTCGATTAAAATCGAAAATATGTGTCTCCGCGACCAGGGCAGTATCAGCAAAGGTGGGGTTGTAACCAATATTGGCGACACCTCCGTACTGCCGACCATCATAGATAACCTGGGTAACGTACACCCCGGTCTTTGGACAAAGATCTTCTTCGGAAAGCTGCAGGTTGGCTGTCGGGAACCCGAGCATCCTGCCACCCCGTTGTTTTCCACGGCTGACGACCCCCCGGATCTGGTACCAGCGTCCCAGCAATCGGCGTACGTCCCGCATTCTGCCGGCAACGACCAGCTCCCGTATCTTGGTCGAGGACACCAGCGTTCCCTCAACAACATGGGCATGAATAACCGTGACAGGAAACCCCTTTGCTGCCCCCTGCTGCACAAGAAAATCAATATCTCCTTCCCGCTCCCTGCCAAAGGCATAATCAAATCCAACAACCAGGTGACGGATACCAAGACGCCGTAACAGCACCTCGTCAACAAACTGCGCCGCTGGCATCTCCGCAAATATCCTGTTAAAAGGTATAATTACCAGGACATCCAGGCCAGCCCGCCTGATCAGTTCTATTTTCTGGCTGGTGGACGATATCAGACGGACACCACCAGGACGCAAGATCTTGAGCGGGTGAGGGGCAAAGGTAACAGCCACGCTGGTGCCCCCCATCTGATGGGCGCGGGAGACCACCTCTTCAAAAAGCCGCTGATGGCCCAGGTGAACTCCGTCAAAATTTCCGATGGTTACACAGGCCTGCTCAAATGGCGCGGCTATGTCATCAAGGCTTCGTAGTATCTGCATGAATCATCCCGGCAGGGGATGCGGGTTTCACAACGTTTATCACAGTTTTTACATGAGGCGGTCTCAGTTGTTCCATCCTCTCCCAGACCATGCCGCAGGAACGAGGATATGTACTCCAGATGGACGAAACTCGCAAACAGTTCATGGACAAAGACGGCAAGAGCTGTCCTGAACGCAAGCACGACAGCTTGACCACGCCTTACTATCACTCTTTTTTCTGGCCCTCGACACCGACAGTCTTGCCTGGTTGGCCACCCGGAAAGAAATGCTTGACAAAGACCTCGTTTACAAGCATATTTGCCAAAACTTCAGCCGAAGTGGCGGAATTGGTAGACGCGCTAGGTTCAGGGTCTAGTGGGGGTATCCCCGTGGAAGTTCGAGTCTTCTCTTCGGCACCAATGAATAAAAAAAGCTTTATCTCTTTTTTTCAAGGAGATAAAGCTTTTTTTATAGCTGTTTCTCTTGTCTGGCCGATTCAGCTCTCCCGTTGCTTGCTTAAGCCTGCACCTCTCGGCAAACGAGAGTGTCTTACCGCCCTGCAGCTCACCTTCAGTGCCGTCAGAACAGGCCATCTTGCCAATGTCTTTGCTCTCACCTGTCTCTCTCTGGCTGGTCATCGACGAAGCCATCCACCCGGCGACCTTCATCGGCCTGGGCCTCATCATCGGTGCCATTCTTTTCCAAGAAATCAACTGTTCACGTTCAACACCAGCCATCTCGGACGATTAAGCAAAATTTGCCGATCACAGCTACTGATTTACAGGCCCCATATTGCCTGGGCGCAAGAAGAGCACCTCCCTTTTGGGATGGTATGAATTTGCGCCTTTTGCACAAGAAAGCCTGAAAAGGCGCATCGTTTTTCTTGCTGACAACCGGCAGGGATGGTACATGAAGAGCCTGGAGGTTACGCAGTTTTCCCAGCTCTTATTTGCAATTGGAGGAATAACGGATGTCACAGAGAATTATTATCGCCCTGGTTACCCTGGTTATGTTCTGTCATTCGGCATGGGCCAAAGAAATTGTTTTCGCCACGGATGCCACCTGGCCTCCCATGGAATTTGTCAATGCAGACAAGGAGATAGTCGGGTACTCCATTGACTTTGTCAAGGCAGCCGGCAAAGAGGCCGGCTTTACCCCGGTATTTAAAAATACCGCCTGGGATGGAATTTTCGCTGGACTTGCCGCCGGTAAATATGACTCCATCACCAGCTCTGTTTCCATCACTGAGCAGCGCAAAAAAGCCATGGACTTCAGCGAACCGTACTTCACGGTCCGCCAGGCGCTAATTGTTAGCAAAGACAGCACAGTTAAAAATCTCGAGGAACTCCAGGGGAAAAAGGTTGGTGCCCAGATCGGCACCACCGGCTACTTTACTATCAAGGCCACCGAAGGGGTCGAGGCTAAAAGCTATGATGAAATAGGCCTCGCCATGGAAGACCTGAACGTTGGACGTATTGCCGCCGTTGTCTGCGACGACCCGGTTGCCGCTGACTATGCGCTGAACAAGTATAAGGACACCCTCAAAATTGCCGGTGTCATGCAGGCAGGAGAGGTGGAAAGCTACGGTTTTCCTGTGAAAAAAGGAGACAAGGAGACCCTAGATCTGATCAACAAGGGGGTTGCTGCAGTCAAGGCCAAGGGGATCGATAAAGAGCTCCAAAAGAAGTGGATCGGTCAGTAAACCGTCTCTTTTTGTGCCGATGACTGGCCTGCTTGCCGGTCATCGGTGTTTTTTTCTCTGTCCGTTTCTGAAAAAATGACTGATAGCACGCGAAAAACTATCGAGGTTGGCGATGGTGCCGCCATCCCTACGCCTGAAGATCGTGGTCTGACAGCTGCCTGGTGGACAGCCCTCTGTGGGACAATTTTTCTCCTGGTGCTGCTGCCCCTGGTCAAACCCGACCCCTATGCCAAGATCATCCGTTTCGTTCCAGACGGTATCCTGGTAACCTTCGAGGTGACGGTGGCGTCCATCTCTCTGGCCTTGGTCATAGGACTTGTCACTGGCCTGGGGAGGATATCGAAAAACTATTTTTTTAATCTGCTGGCCTCGTTGTACGTCGAGGTTGTCCGCGGCATCCCGTTACTGGTACAGCTCTTCTACATTTACTTTGCCCTGGGGCACATTGTCCGGGTGCCTGACATTGTTGCGGCGATCATCGCCATGGCTGTCTGCTATGGTGCCTACATGGGAGAGGTCTTCCGTGCCGGTATCAAGGCCGTTGACTGGGGCCAGACTGAAGCGTCTCTTTCCCTCGGTTTCAATCAGCACCAGACCATGTTCTATGTGATCCTGCCCCAGGCATGGCGCACGATCCTGCCACCGGTCGGCAATGAATTCATTGCCCTGCTCAAAGACACCTCTCTGGTATCAATCCTCGCTGTCTCTGATATTCTCCGACGAGGTCGGGAATATGCAGCGGAAAGCTTCAATTATTTCGAAACGTACACCCTGATTGCCCTCATCTATCTGCTGATAACCCTGATACTTTCCAAACTGGTCAGTGTCATGGAACACCGACTGAGTCATTATGAACGACGCTGACCCCATTATCAACATTACATCCATCAACAAGTTCTATGGTTCCTTCCAGGCCCTCACCGATGTCAGCCTGCAGGTCAATCAGGGGGAGAAGGTGGTGGTGCTCGGCCCTTCTGGCTCGGGAAAATCGACACTACTGCGCACCATGAACCGCCTGGAAACCATTGATTCAGGCAGCATTGTCATCGATGGCCGCGACCTTTACGATGCACAGCAGGATATTAACCAGATCCGTATGGAGCTGGGCATGGTCTTTCAGAGTTTCAATCTGTTCCGCCATCACACGGTACTGGGTAACCTCACCCTGGCCCCCATGAAATTGAAAAAAATGCAGCAGGCCGATGCCGAGGAGCTGGCCTTATCTCTGCTGGACAAGGTGGGCATTCGGGACAAGGCGGACAGCTACCCTGTACAGTTGTCAGGGGGACAGCAGCAACGGGTGGCGATTGCCCGGGCATTAGCCATGGAGCCCAAAATCATGCTGTTTGACGAGCCAACGTCAGCCCTGGACCCAGAGATGATCAATGAAGTATTGGACGTCATGGTCACCCTTGCCCGGGAAGGTATGACCATGGTAGTGGTCAGCCACGAAATGGGTTTTGCCCGGGAAGTGGCCGACGAGATAGTCTTCATGGATCAGGGGAAAATTATGGAGAAGGCCAGCCCGGAGATCTTTTTCGAGGCTCCTAAGAATCCAAGATCTCGGCTCTTTCTCGAGCAAATTCTCTGATTCGATCACCATGGACGGCTTTCTCCAGATCCTGCCGAACCTCTCTATCCCTCTTCGTGAGGTGAACTGGAGTTTTTCTCGCAGCAGTGGCAGGGGTGGACAGAATGTCAACAAGGTAAACACGAGGGTGACCCTGCTCTTTGACCTTACGCAAAGTCAGAGCCTGAGCGCAAGGCAGCAACAGCTGCTGCGTAGCCGCCTTGCGGGCAGAATCAACCATGAAGGGGTGCTGCGAATTATCGCTGGAGAGGCACGTACACAGCACAGCAACCGTCAGCTGGCTCTCCGACGTTTTCAGTGTCTGCTGGCACAGGCGCTTACCGTTCGCACTCGTCGAGTGCCGACAAAACCGGGAAGGGCGGTCAAAGAGCGACGTCGACGTAACAAGATCTATCAAAGCCAGCGAAAATCTTCCCGTTCGTGGCGATACTCCAGCGAATAGTGCCTGAAGAACGACAAAGACAAGGAAGAGAGAACTACAGGCCCCCCCAATGCTACAGCTGTATATCATCTACTGCTCTGTCGGTGCTGTTGCCGGTATTTTAGCCGGGCTACTCGGTATTGGCGGCGGTCTTGTCATCGTCCCCATGCTGGTTTTTGCTTTTCATCTGCAGCACATTCCTGGCGATGTGACCATGCATCTCGCCCTGGCCACCTCAATGGCTTCGATTATCTTCACCGCAACATCAAGCTTTCGTGCCCACCACAAACGTAAAGCCGTCCGCTGGGACGTGGTACGACGTATAACTCCGGGTATTCTTGTGGGGACATTCTGCGGCTCATACTTTACCGCGCTGGTGTCCACCAGATCCCTCAAGGTCATCTTTATTCTCTTTTTGTACACGGTTGCCTCGCAGATGCTGCTTGACCTTCGCCCCAATCCTTCCCGCGAACTCCCTGGCAGGATCACAATGACAGGTACAGGTTCACTCATTGGGGTGATTTCAAGCCTGGTTGGCATTGGCGGCGGTACCATGTCAGTGCCCTTTATGACCTATTGCAATGTCCCCCTCCACCACGCAATCGGCACCTCTGCGGCCATCGGCCTGCCAATTGCTCTCGCTGGCACTGCCGGCTATATTACTGGTGGCCTCAGGGTTGCCAACCTTCCCCCCCTGGCCCTTGGCTATGTCTATTTACCGGCACTTCTTGGTATCGCAACGGTCAGCAGCATAACAGCACCATTAGGGGCCCGCCTCGCCCACAACCTGCCCGTCTCACAGCTTAAAAAGTTCTTCGCGGTGCTGCTGTTTGCCATTGCAACAAAGATGTTAACGGAACTGTTCTGAAAACAAACCACCCCACTGTAAGCGGCGGGGTAGTAGACATCTGATAATTCATGCACTCATTATCTCTGGTCTGGCGAGTCTATATAGCGGCCAAGATGGACAAGGTGCTCGCGCTCTTCATTGGCCATCTGTGTCAGTGCCTCAGCGGTCCGCCGGTCTGTGGCCCGGTCTGCGGCCCGCTGGTACAGGTCCAGCGCCTGGGCTTCTATGGACATGGCCAGAGAAAGGATATCAAGCACCGACTCAAGGTCAGGCGCATGGAGCTTCAGATAGTCTTCAGTGGAAAGGCCGCCCTCCATGGCCGGCCTGACAACCTTTGCCGCCATTTCTTCCAGGGAAAGGCTGTTGCCGGTCACCTCCTCGTATAAGGCCACAAGCCGTTGCTGATGAAGCGTCTCCACCCTGGCTAACACACCAAAGAGATCAGCAGGCTTTTGTCCTGTTACCCTGGCCTGCATTTCCAGGTAAAACTCCTGCAGCCCCTGCTCCAGAGCGAAACCGACAACGATGGTCTCCTCGACTGACTCCTGACCGCTGAACAGCTCCAATCCCAGCTCCGGCGGCCCTGTCGCCTTCGGCCCTCTGGCCGCAAGGATCCCGCCGGTAAGGGTATAGGCCTCCCTGAACCCTCTGGAACTGAGCACCTGCGCAGCTACACGGCTGCGGCCACCGGATCGTCAGTAGACGATAACAGTCCTCTCCGGATCCAGCTCCTGGAGCCGATTCCCCAGGTCCCCTAACGGTATGAGCAGGTTGGTCCCGGGCAGATGCTCAGCCTCGTACTCCCGAGGCTGTCGCACATCGAGCAAGAGGGCCCCCTGTTCCTTTACCAGTGCCTCGGCCTGCGGCCAGTCGATGGTAGCTGCTGGGGTAAAAAACTGTTTCCACAACATGGATTCTCCTTTACGTGCAAAAGATGAACGAACACAAGCCTTCTCTGGGTGGTAGGCCTTTGAGGGCCTCATTTTCCAGAAAGACCTCGGCGTGCAGGAACCAATACCAAGGGGCTGGAGCCCCATATCCTGAAGGCTGCCATGCGGCTCAGGAACACTTCGACATAGCGCCAAAAAGGCCTGAAGCCCTTGGCCGGATTTTCCCGTGCAGGTTGGCCGGCAGCAGGCCTGAAGCATATCCCTCAGCAGGCAGGTTTGCACCAGGACCGACCCAGTGGAGCATTTGAGCGCAACTGCCGGTAATCATAGCATAGGAGGTCTCAGCAGGGCGAGACCAAAGTGGCCTTGGACCTGCTGCCCCCGCATCCGCACAAAAAGGACTTGCCTCCCCTTTGCCCTAACGCGTATACAGGAAAAAAAAGCGGTCCACAGCTGTAAGCTGTACCGTCAACTCCTCCTCAAGAGCGTAAGCCCCGATGCCTCAACATCCCGAAAAACGTGCCCTGGAGCGATCGACCCTGTTTGTGACCTCGCTCACCTCCTTTATCGGCCCCTTTATGATTTCTTCGGTGAATGTGGCCTTGCCTGCCATCCAGAAGGAGCTCGGTATCGATGCGGTTCTGCTGAGCTGGATCGCCACCGCTTACCTGCTCAGCGTTGCCGTCGTTCTTGTGCCAGCAGGTAAGATCGGAGATATCTATGGACGAAAACGGGTGTTCGTCACCGGCCTCCTGACACTCAGCCTTGCCAGTCTGCTGGCAGCGCTCTCAAAGGGCATCTTCCTTCTCATGCTCTCGAGGATCCTCCAGGGAGCGGGTGCGGCCATGTCGGTTACCACCGGCATGGCCATCCTCACCTCTGTCTTCCCGCCCCAGGAACGCGGCCGGGTCATAGGAATCTACGTTGCCGCAGTCTATATCGGGCTGAGTGCCGGACCATTGGTCGGCGGCATCATGACCCAGCACCTGGGCTGGCGGAGCATCTTCGTGCTCCTGGTCCCCATGGGACTGGCCGCGGTTGCGCTTACCCTGCGTTTTCTCAAGCAGGAGTGGAAAGACGAAAAGATCGGTGCCCTGGATATAATGGGGAGCTGCCTTTACGGGACAGCCATTATGGCACTGGTCTGGGGGGCGACCCAGATACCCTCGAGCACCGGCATACTGTCAGGGGCTGTCGGACTCGCAGGGCTCGTCCTCTTTTATCGTCACCAGCAGCGCGTGGCCTTTCCGGTCATGGAGGTAACACTGTTCAAGAAAAACAAAACCTTTACCTTTTCAAGCCTGGCAGCCCTGCTCAACTACTCGGCTACCTACGCGGTCACCTTCCTCATGAGTCTGTACCTGCAGTACATCAAAGGAATGAGCCCTCGGGATGCGGGCCTCGTCCTCATGAGCCAGCCGTTGCTGATGGCGCTCTTTTCGCCGCTGGCCGGAAGACTCTCCGATCGGATTGACCCGAGACTGCTGGCCACGGGCGGCATGTTTTGTACCCTCCTGGGGGTACTGTTCTTCACTGGTCTCACCGCAGAGACCCCGCTTGGCCTGATCCTCGCCAACCTGGTACTGTTGGGCTTTGCCTTTGCCCTCTTCTCCTCACCCAACATGAGCACCATCATGGGATCGGTTGACCTTCGTCATTACACGGCTGCCTCGGGTACGGTGGCCACCATGCGGCTGCTGGGCCAGATGACCAGCATGGCCATTGCCACCCTTGTTCTCGCCTGGATTATGGGGCCGGTCACCATTGGTGAGGAGCACCACGACCGCTTCCTTGTTGCCGTACGAACGATCTTCGCCTGCTCGGCCCTGCTGTGCACCGCAGGTATCTCCTTTAGCTGGTTCAGGGGAAATCTGCGTGGTGGCAGAGAACCATGAGCCTCCCTGGCAGAAGGATGTCAGCCTTATCCCCTGCAGCCACAGAAAATCTTTTGCTTTTCGTCCATTTTATGGCTACATACCTTGAAGAGAAAATTTCACCGCATGCCAGCCACTCTGCCAGGAGATCCCCATGAGACACCGTGCCAACCTGCTGCTCTTACTGTTTTCCCTGACCCTGCTCTCGGGATGCGGCTACAACTCGCTGCAAGTCAAAGAGGAAGGCGTTTTCAAGGCATGGGCCAACATTGAAGCCGCTCTCCAGCGCCGCAATGATCTGATCCCCAACCTGGTGGCAACGGTGAAGGGCTATGCCGCACATGAGAAAGAGACCTTGGAAGCGGTGATCAATGCCCGGGCCAAGGCGACTTCAACACAGATCAAGCTCGACGATCTCGGAGATGCCACCAAGATGAGCCAGTTTCAAGCCGCCCAGGGTGGACTTGCGTCAACACTTTCCCGCCTGATGGTAGTGGTGGAAAACTATCCGGATCTCAAGGCAAATCAGAACTTCCTTGATCTGCAGAGTCAACTGGAAGGCACAGAGAACCGCATCAATGTAGCCCGGCAGCGCTATAACCAGGCGGTCAACGACTTTAATGCCGCCATCAGAAAATTCCCGCAGAACCTGACAAACAAGTTCCTTCTCCATCTTGACAGCAAGGAATACTTCACCGCTGACGAGGCGGCCAAGGCAACACCCCAGGTAAAATTCTAGCAAACGCGCACAGATGCTCCGCCGTAAGGGGAAGCCGGGTATTCCATGGCCACTCATCTACTGCAGCCTGCTGCTGGTCTTCATGGCTGTCAATGTGCAGGCCCGTGATATTCCCAAACTGACGGCCCGGGTCAACGATCTTGCCGGGCTCCTCTCTCCGGGTACTGTTCAGCAGCTGGAAGGCTCGCTGGCCTCGTTTGAGCGGGAGCAGTCGACACAGATCGTCATCCTGACCATCACTTCCCTTGACGGCGACAACCTCGAAGATTTTGCCATACGCCTTGCCGAGCAGTGGCAGATCGGTCAGCAAGGCCTGGATAACGGGGCCATCCTTATCATAGCCCGTAACGAGCGAAAGATTCGCATCGAAGTGGGCTACGGCCTGGAGGGTTCGCTGACCGACCTGGTCGCCGGGCGGATCATCCGTACTGTCATCCGGCCCCATTTCAAGCGAGGCGATTTCGATGCCGGGGTGCTGGCCGGGACCTCTGCGATGATGAACGCGGTCACCGGTGAGTTCAGTGCCGCCTCCAAGGAACAACGACCAGAAAAGAATGTCGGTAACTTTTTCATGGTGCTGCTGATGCTGCTCTTTTTCGTGGGCAGAGCGCTCGCCAGACATAAAATCTTTGCCGCGCTCCTTGGCGGAACAGTTGCTTCCCTTTTCGGCATCATAGCCCTGGGACCGGGCTGGACCATCCCGATGCTGCTCTTTCCAGTGGGGGCCATTGGCACCATCATTGCGGCCAGTATCACAGCTGCTTCTTCGGGCTCGGGGCGAAGTCGTTCAACCCGCTCCGGCTGGGGATCTTCGGGAGGCCACTTCGGTGGTGGCGGCTTTGGCGGTGGCTTTGGTGGTGGTGGCTTCAGCGGCGGCGGTGGTGGCTTTGGTGGCGGCGGTGCCTCGGGAGGCTGGTAGATGAAAAAATTATCATCGAGGTTTCTCAGCAAGGAAGAGGAGCAGGCAGTCACTGCCGCGGTACAGGCGGCAGAGCGAACAACCAGCGGCGAGATTGTGCCGATGGTGGTCTCGGCAAGCCATACCTACCCGGTCGCAGCAATGCTTGGCAGCGCCTTTCTGACCCTGCCTTTGGCCCTGGTACTCACCCGGCTGAGCGGCTCCCTGCTCTGGCTTGGCCCTGACAATATGTGGCTTTTTCTGCTGTTTACAGCTCTTTTCTGCTTTCCCCTGTACAAACTGGTGGACACCTCGATCTTTCTGAAGCGACTGTTTCTGCTGCGGCATCAGGTGGAGGAGGAGGTTGGCGAGGCCGCACTTACCGCCTTCTACACAGAAGGCCTCTACAAAACCAGCGAGGAAAACGGTATTCTCCTGTTCATCTCGGTGCTAGAAAAAAAGGCCTGGATTCTCGGGGATCGAGGGATCAACGCCAGGATTTCCGCAGACAAATGGCAGGAGATTGTTGATGAGCTGTCAGCCGGCATCCGCGCCGGCCAGCAGGCAGAGGCTCTGTGTCAGGCCGTTACCGCAGTCGGTGAAATTCTCAAGCATCATTTCCCCATCGGTGACGCCGACCGCGACGAGCTCCACAACCTCATCATCCGGTGAGCGCAAAACACCCTGCCCACAACGCCCTCTAGCGTTGCCGCACCTTTTTCAGCTGCGGATACAACTCTTCGGCACGACGCAGATTTTCAACAAAGAAGGTCATTCGTGCGTGAAGAGCGAATTTCCCGGCCCTCTCCATCAAAAGATAATTTTTTGTCTTTCATTAATCTTGGCGGAGCTTCGCATTACAGCTCCTGGCAGAACTGACCTGAGTCGAGCTGCCCTTGGCAGTTCAACATAATTTTGGGGCTAACACCTAATATTTTCGTTTCAAGAGTGTTTTCAGGTTGTCAAGAAGTTTTTTTGGAGTTCCTCCATTGAATTTCCATTCACACTCTTTAAGGAAAAGTTCAAAGTGCTGCCTGGGCATTCGATTGTATTTTCTCATGCGTCTTTTGGCTTGATTCCAAAAGTTCTCAATGCCATTTATATAGTTATATAAAGCAGAAAACTCTTTACTATGATTTATCCTATAATGTGAAAATTCAGAGACATCCAAAGCATTATAAGCAGTTTGTTCGTCAGGACATAACACACTATCAGGATTTATGGCTGCTCGCTGTTTTATGTGGGTAAATCGAACTACAGTTTGCCCGCAACAAGATAAATCATCGTGATAAGATTTCGTTTGGTTCGGTAACCGCGTGCTCTGGCCTTGGCAGCCTGTATAAGGCTATTGATTCCTTCCAGGATACCGTTGTTGATTTTTGATGTAACCCGGCGCAGAACACCGTCCCAATGCCTTTTAATCGTGTAGGCCGCATCAATGATTGGTTTCAGGCGGCTGTGAGTTGCCCAGAAGTACCATTTCTTTAAAAAGGTCTCGGCTAAATCGGCTGGTTGCTGGTACACTTCCTGGAAATTGAGTTTGATATGATAGGCCCGGCTGGTTCCCAGATTGCGTTTTTTGCTTGTCAATTGATCCAGCAGGTCGCTTTGTGAAGCCTTGAGATTGGATTGGTTCTTCAAGCAGATATAGCTGCTGCCCTGATCGACGGCGTCGTTGAGAATCTTTATCACATGGAACCTGTCGAACGTCAGGTGCGCTTCTGGAAAGTGCTTTTCAACACCGCTGATGAATGCAGGTGACATGGCACAACACATCTCTTCAATGACACCAGGATTGCCACCGTGTTCGATCAGGTCGTGTTTAAACCGGTGGACCGTAGATGCGTCCTTGCCATCAGTGGCGAACAACACGCTGGATTGGTCAAGGTCCACCAACAAACTCACAGAGGTATGGCCGCGACGGCGGAAGGTTTCATCTTCGCCCACTTGTTTGAGACCTGACGACGGTCAGTTTGCGGCCGGGCCTGGCCCAAGGTACATCAGCAAGAACCGCACTTTTCACGGTCGACTCTTGCGATCCTGGCGGTCGGGCATGTTTATGCTCAAAGAAGTTCAGATGACGCCATGTTTTCTTGATCGTATCGTGAGCCTTGGCACCAGACAGGCCGTACTTTGGGCAAGAAAAGGAATTTCTTGCTTTGGGAAAATCAAGCTGGATGTCCAGGCCCTTTTCATCAGGGATGAATTCTGCTGAAAAAACCTGCCGAGGGCGGCATCAAGCCAAGTGCCATTTGCAGAAGTTCTGTGTTTTTCATAGGGGGTAGTCGTTATCACTAATCGGGCAAATTAATCAACTGCCTACCCATATGAAATAGCGAGGAACCATAAAATTTACCCCAGCCACCCTTAACTCTTGGTAACTGGGGTAATAAATACAAACTCTACCCAATCGTAGAATTCGTAAGCCTACGTGTTTTTCGCCCTGACAAACGCCCAGATATGAAGATAAATCTCAGATAATTTTAACATAACCACTGAGATAACAAACAACTATTTTCGTAATCTTTTGCTGCTACTTCGCAATAGAAATTACTTGAAGCAGATCACCATCTTCAGCGCCTGCCGCTTTAATCCATACGGATTTCTCCAAGCTCAAGGCAGTCAGTGCCAAGGCAAGCATCCTCTCCTTAGAATCAGTATCCGGGAATGAAAGCCGCACTTGCGCATTTGGGGCCAGAGATCCGCAAGCATTTCCCGTAATATTTTTTACCCTAACGGCGTTTTCGCTGACAAACGTCACATCCATGGAGCCACAAACCCAAGCAGCTGCGTCAGCGGGAAGGCTTGCACCGAACAAAAACAGAGCACCTGCCACCATCAACGATTTTGACAAAGCTTTCATTTTATTTTCTCCTTTTTCATTTGATTCGGCCTATTCTTATGACGAAAAGGCAGGTAGCGAGACCTTACGTCCGAAGGTCAAAGAAAAACTATTTTTATCCTTACCAATTTTACTCTATTGGACTTCTCACCCGGAGTCAATAGTTTTTTAGATCCTTTTTGCCATTTTTAAACATTTCAAGTTGCTTTTTATGGCGCTTGGCTAACTCTACATAAGAGACACCGAATTCCGGGTCAATGGCCTCCGGATCTTTTTTGCTCTTTTCAAAACGTTCAAGCTGCTTTTTATGGCGTTTGGCTAACTCCACATAAGGGACACCGAATTCCGGGTCAATAGCCTCCGGGTCTTTTTTGCTCTTTTCAAACATTTCAAGCTGTCTTTTATGCCGTTCGGCTAGCTCTTTCCGGGGAATTTCTAATTCTGGATCCAGGTCAGTGACATTCTCCCCCCCACCAATCTGTGAAAAAGCCCCCTCTTTTTTCCCATAAAGCTGGACAGTGACCAATCGCTCTTTCTCATCAATGAGCAGTGAAAAATTTACCCTCTTAAAAACTCGATGAAAAAAAGTTTCCAAGTCAATATCGGTATATTTTCCGTTGACCTGAAACGTGCGCCACTCGTCTGGTATTATAAAAGTATAATTGGTTTTTTTATGTAAGTCGTCTAAAACATTGATCAACTCAGCCCCAGCATACGTCCCCGATACGGATACCGATGATTGTTGCGTAACAGCAGCAGACTGAATTGGCAAAGAACAAAGAAGGAAAATTATAAAAATATTTTTCATTAGTATGCCTCGTTAGCTAACCCTATAAATTTCTTCAAGGGTTGTTAAACCTTGCAAAACTTTCTTCAATCCATCTTGACGAAGTGTAAACATTTCACTTGCAGCCGAAGACTGCGCCTCCTTTTTTAGCTGCCCGGCATCAGACGTATTGAGCATGCATAATTTTAACTCATCTGTCAAAATCATCAATTCAAAAATACCTATTCGGCCTAAGTATCCAGTATTAAAGCACTTAGCACATCCCTTTCCATAATAAAAAGAATGTTCACCAAACTTCACTGGCGACAATCCTAGTTTTGTTAAATACTCTTTTGATGGCTTAAAAGACGTACGACAATCGACACACACTTTTCTTACTAAACGCTGTGCCAAAATAGCATTCACTGCCGATGACACGAGAAAAGGCTCAACTCCCATATCTACCAGCCTGGTAATGGCGCTCGCTGAATCGTTAGTATGTAAGGTCGAAAAGACGAGGTGCCCGGTCAAAGCGGACTGAATTGCAATCTCTGCTGTCTCCAGATCACGGATTTCCCCGACCAAAATAACATCTGGGTCCTGGCGGACAATAGTCCTCAAGCCCTTCGCAAAATCCAATCCTATCTTCGCGTTCACCTGCACCTGGCTGATACCAGGGAGTTGATATTCCACTGGATCCTCAACGGTAATAATATTGAGGTCCGGCTGGTTCAGCATACTTAAGGCAGAGTACAACGTTGTGGTTTTTCCGCTCCCTGTTGGTCCTGTGACCAAGATAATACCGTATGGCGCCTTTATGAGACGAGTAAAACGTTCAAGATCGTTCTTTGCCATCCCTAAGGAAGAAAGTGGCAGCAGCACGCTCGACTTATCCAGCAACCGCATCACCACTCGTTCACCAAAACTTGTGGGGAGTGTCGATACACGGATATCAATATTCTTATCGGCTATACGGATCTCTATACGACCGTCCTGGGGGAGACGCTTTTCAGCAATATCCATTTTCGCCATGATTTTAACACGGCTGATCAACTTGGATTGTACATGCTTAGGTGGTGTGTACATATCATAGAGAATGCCATCGACCCGCTTGCGAATCTTAACCCGGTCTTTATATGGCTCGATATGAATATCACTGGCATTATCACGAACCCCTTGGGAGAGCACCAAATTCACCAGGCGTATGACAGGTTCATCGCTGGTGTCATCGAGAAGGTCAGCGGTCTCCTCAATCTCATTGAAGATGGACTCCGGATCATCTTCGTCCATCCCCTGCACCACCTGTTCGGCAGCATCTTTACTGCTCTGATCATAGGCAGCGTTGATGGCAACAAAAATTTCATTTTGAGGAGCGAGGATAACGGGTATGCCTTCCCAGTCCAGGGTTTGTCGCAGATCATCAAGCTGCTGATAATGCATGGGCTCTGCTGCGGCGATATAGGACTGCTCCGGCGTTGCCACAGGTATCATTTTGTATTTTTTAAGAAAATGGATAGGAACCTGCTGCGTGAAAAAGGGATTTAAATCCACAGGTAGATTGAAGATGAGTCCCAGGCCATACTGGGTACTTCTCGCCCTCAGCAAATCCTCCTCAGAAATCTTTTTCTGCTGGAGCAAGATCTCTCCGAGTTTTCCTCCTTTTTCCCGTTGCACGTCCAAAGCTGCATCCAGGATCTCCTCGGAAAGATCTATCTGCTCTGTTAAAATTTCACCCAGGAGCCGCATCTCTTACTCACCTTCCTCCACGCGTCTGCCATACGTCTCAAGAGACCATTTCACTAATTCAAGAAAATTTTTACTACGGTACGAGGCCTACACGCATCTCCTAATGATTCTCCAAATGTTTGAGATTCTCCCGTGCCATGTCACGCAACGCCTCAATTGCCTCTTCTTTCTGGCCCTCGATGATCGTATCAAAATCCTGATCAAGTACTTGCTGATACATCTGTCTTGCCTCCTCGGCCTGCCCTTGTCGCTCGTGGATAACCCCCATATTGATTAATGCGTACGGATTGTCCGGATCAATTTTCAGGGCCTGCCGAAAATACTGCGAAGCTGTCTCCAGATCTCCCTGTCGCAATTTTGCAAACCCCACATCAGCCAAGGAGACAGCGTAGGAAGGCTTCGTCTCGTTGTAGAAAAACTCATTGACAATTTTGCTTGGTCTCGGCTGAACCTCCTCCATCGCATCTCTTTTACTGTAATAAAGTTCAGCTAACTCAGCAGGATTTTCAACAATATGTGGCGTAATGAAGATAAACAGATTGGTCTTGGCCTCACGTTCACCCTTGGTCTTGAACAACCAACCCAGCAAAGGAATATCCCCCAGCAAAGGGACCTTGTACTCGCCGCCATCGGTATCCTGACCGATAATTCCGCCAATAACCACGGTTTCTTCGTTGCGCATGATCACCGTGGTCTTCGCTGTCCGGGTGAACGTAGACGGTGTCAAGGTACCTGCCGACTGCAAGCGAACGACTTCCACGTCAATATCCATGCGAACCACATCCGCATGATTGATCTGCGGAGTTATTTTCAAGGTTGTTGCAACATCCTTGTACTCGTAATTGGTGTAATCCTGTTCAGCACTTGTGGTATTCTGGCTGGTTATATAGGGAACATTCTCACCAACCTTGATCTGGGCTTCCTTGTTATCAGTGGTTAGGATCTGGGGCGCAGAGATGACATTGATGTCAGAGTCATCCTGATAGGCATTGAGCACGGAACCCAGATCAGGAAAACGAATCCCGCCAATCTCGATTCCCGACTGCAAGACCCCCAATGTAAAACCCGCTGGCAGGACTGCTGGGTCAGTGCCAATCCCACGGAGAATATCGTACGGATTGCCTGCGCTACCGCTGAAGCCCCCAGCAAGCTTGCCGGTTTCATCAGCAAAATGCCCTGAACCACCCCACTGTACACCAATCTGGAAATCCTTGGTCACCTGGACTTCCATGATAAGCGCTTCCATGTACACCATACGTCTGGGAATATCGAGTTTCTTGATTACATCCTCCAGAACAAGATATTCCTCACGCGGGGCCGTAATGATAAGCGAGTTGGTTTCCACGTCTGCAGTAATCTTCATATCCTTGGATATAGCCGGTGCCTTTACAGGAGGAGCACCTTTAGCTCCCCCTGTGGGCTGCTGGGCAGGCAGACTGGTCAGGACTTTCACCAACTCTTCAGCACTGGCATGCTGCAGATAATAGACCTGTATGTTCCCCTCACCCCGTGGCACCTCAATATCCAGTTGCGCGATAAGGCCTCGAATTTTTTCCACTTCGCCGCGATCAGCAAAAACGATAAGGGCGTTGGTTCGCTCATAAGGAATTACCTTGATAGTGGAGGGAATGGCCTTTCCTTTAACCCGGCGCTGGACAAACAACTGCCCGACCGATTTGGACACCGCCTGTGCCGACGCATGCTTCAAGGGGATAATCACCATCTCTTCGCCAATGGAGGGGACATCCATCTCGTTGATGATCTCCATCAGTCGAGCGATATTGGACTGGAAATCCGTGAGAATGAGAATTCCAGACTGGTCATGGGCGATAAGTACACTGGTCTTGGAGATCAAGGGGGTTATGATTCTTTTTATCTCATTGGCACTGGTATGTTTGAGCGAAATTATCTGGGTAACCACCTTGTCTTCAGGATCCTTGATCTCTCCCTGGCGGATGGTGGCAATACTTTTGGCCCTGGCCTGTACTGCGGGGATAATCTTGATGACAGCTCCAGCGGGAACAGTGGTGTAGCCATGCACCTCCAGCACAGATTCAAAGACCCGGCTAGCATCATCCACTGAAATTCGAGTCGGCGAGATAATCGTCACCTTGCCTTTCACGGATCGGTCAACAATAAAATTCTTTTTTGTCAAGTCACTGATATATTTAATAAAAACGTTGATATCAACGTCGTTAAAATCAATAGTGACGTAGCGTTGCGCACCTTTCTGATCTGCGGCAAAAACCGGTTGCCCAACCAGGAACAGCAGCACCAGCACTCGTACCAGTAAGCCAAAGCCACTGGCTGCCGTACACCGCCTGTAGGCCACGGGGAAATCTGTCTGTTTCCTAAAAAACACCAAAGGGTTGCTCATCATCACAGGCCTGTTTTTGTAAATACGATGGAATACATTACCTGCCTATTCACGGTGTTCCGATGTATAAACAGGCACACCCTGACTTCACGGCTGCACTTCGATTTCCTGAGCAAATTCACCATGCTCACCAGACTCTTCTTCATGGAGAAGGCCCTGATCTTGAACGCCATCGTTGACGTTTTGCTCCTCGGGTACCTCCTGACGAAAATTCACTCTCCTGCGAGGATGGGGCACAGGCACATCCTGACGAGGAGCCGGGTTCACCTGGGGCGCCGGTGATGCCTCCTCTATCGGAGGGCCAGGACCAAAACTGAAGCCTGGAGCCCCAGGTCCCCCTCCTTCACGATCTTTGATCGTCAGGACCTCATTGCGTCCGTTAACCTCCAGTACCACCTGACCACGGTCAACAGCTGTTACATATGCCCCCTGAATCGCGTCACCTATCTGATAAATCTCCTGTCGATTTTCTTTCTTGTCGACAATGATCGCCCTCGCATCACGGGTCGAGCCGGCAACCGTGCCTAACAACACCAGCTGCAAGGTGGTCTCCTGCAAGGATTCTGGCTCGGGTTCTACCTTCGCCCCTGGTTGTGGCTTGGTTTCACCTGCCACCACAAGGGTTGCGTCAAAGATATTTCTGTCCAGAATAATCTGGTAGTCCACACCTGTCTCTGTCGATGATCGCAAACTGGAGGCGTGCCTTGCAATCTTTTCGTTTTGCGCAATCACTTCTGGAGCCTTAAGCCCTTTGACAACTCTCCCGTACCAAAGTTTTACGCCCCCAAACAGTACCAGGGTCAGCAAGCCCAGTATGCAGATGGTACGCAGCACGATAATTATCTCCTGCCAGGCAAAGAAGAAGAGCTTAAAACGTTGTCCAGGTCCCCAAAACTAATGCCTGGTTTCTGTATCGTCCCTGATATGGTAAAAGGCAACTGCCCCTTATTCAAAGCTTTCTTCAACACCTCGGCGAGTGGATCATCACCCAGCTGAACAAAAAAGGTGGAGTGCGGTGATATCTGGCCGGCAATACTTAACTGGTTGCCCTTCCCGGTGACAGACCAGTACATCTCACCGGCAAAATTACTCGACAAGAGAGAGGAATCCATTTTTCCTGCGGTTATTCGAACCCCCTCCCCGCCAACAAGCATCTGCAGATCGGCCCGCTCTATTGCCAAGGCATCAAGGCCAAAAACTGGTTGTTGCAGGCCAATTTTTCCCTGCCCCATATGCAAGCTCACCATCACTTGTGAATGTCCACCCGCAGCAGCCAGAACACCTGAAAACTCACCCGAAACACTGCCTGCCATGGTGCGCCCCAGGTATTGTCTCAATCCAGGATCACGTAACTGTATTCCCTCGACAGTACCGTCTTTTATCTCCACCTGATTATCATTCACCAGGGTAGCCACCACTCGGAACATACCCTGTACCCCTCGACCCGTAACATCAAAAACAGGTCGTCCGCCTTGCAGCCAGGGCAACAGCCTGGGACGAAGAACAACATAGTCCAGTCGCAAAGGAATCGCCCCATCCTGCTGCTTGAGATTGATCTGGATCGGCTTCAATGCAAAGGCCGGCGGGAAAACCAGCCCCACTCCCTGTATCCGGATCTCAGCAGAGGTAACCTCGGCATTCAACCTGGCATTCAGCCAGTCCCGTATCTGTTCACCAGGAAAAAGCAGCCACAGCAAGCCCACCAAAACGACAAAACTGAAAACAAGATAGCCTCCCAGTTGCAAAAACAACGACCAAAACTGATAACCAGTGGTATTGGAATCTCTTTTCCTTATCATACCAGCTTTATTCCTCTTCAGTGGTCAGGCGCTCTACACTGACAACCTGAAGGATCACGTCCAGTGCTCCAGTTTCACGTGAATTTTCCTGGATAGCTATCCGTTTGATCCCCACCAGGTTTTCAGGAGACTCGATATGCTGTAAAAACGTTACCAACTGTCCCAGTCCGATAGCTTTGAGTTTCATCTCCACCAGACTCTGCTCGAGACGTTCATCACCGGAAACTTCTGAGGGTTTCATGTAGTCGATATGAGCCTTTACACCTGAGCTCCCTGCACTTTTCTCAAGAAACGAAAACAGGCTAAAGTTCGGATTCCTTTTACCAAGACGTGCAACGAGTGCTGAATTTTGGCTGCTCAGACTTTGTAGCTCTACACTGAGCGTCTTCATCGTGGCAACACCTTCACTATCCCGATTAATCGCACGTTGCAGTCTTTCGCGTTTGTCCAGTACTGGAAAAAGGACAAATTGAAGAAGGCAAAAGATCACCAAGCACCCACCTCCCACCAAAAGAGCACTCTTATCACGACTGGTGAGCTCCATCAAATGATCTCCGCAGTCTGCAGCTTCATTTCGAACCGCACCAGATTCTCTCCCTTTTCTGCAGTTGCAGACACAATCTGTACCTCACTGTAGTAACCAGACTCGCGCAGTTGATTCTTGATAGTGTCAACATTGTTAAAGGCATTGGTGGTTCCTTTGATACTCACTCCCTCCTGATCAACGACCAGCCGGGAAACCTTGATCGTCATTTGTGGAGAGATCCGGGCGGAGATGTCAGTCAACAGTCCCAGGACTCGTCGCTCCTGGGTAAAAATCGGCAAAGAAACAGCAGGAACCCGGATCTCCTGCATCTTCGAGCGCATTTGTGCAAGAGGATCAAACACCCGGACATCATCGGGAAAGGCCTCCTGATACATCTCAACCATTTGCTGTTTCAATCTGTCATGACGTGACTGCAACTGCCGTTGATCATAGAGTAAATACCCCAGCACACTAACCAGTATCAGGGCAAGAGCACCAGCTGCAAGTCCCAACTGACCACTCATTTCGAGCAGGGATTGCTTGCGGGCAAACGCTCCCCGACGAAAATTGACCTCAGGTCTGCGTTGTCCCCCCTCCAGGGCCAGGGCTAGGGCAGTATCAAACAGGGCCGGGATATAGCTGTTTTTCTGGTGAGATCCAATGATGCATCCTGTTTGCGTCAACAGATTGCTGCTTTTCACCGGCATGGCCAGTCGCTGCGCAAACGCCTCTTTCAGCTCGGCACGTTCAGCCAAAGGTCCACAAAGCGTCGCGTCTGCAAACTCAAGAGGTATCCCCTCACGAATTCTAAAAAAATCGACAGCTCGCTCAACCTTGCTGCAGATCAATTCCACGGCGGCGTTCAGGGTATCTATATCACGAACAACCAACCTTCCCTCATCTTCTGAAATGGGGGGATGAACGAGCACCTGCTCGGGATGTGGCAGACGCCTGGAAAAAAGTAGATTTGCCTCCTGCAGCACAGAGACAGTGGTGCAGTGCATTTCAACATGTACAATCAGACAGGACGTGCCAGGGCGTGCCTTTGCACAGCATCCGCCATAGGCGACCACGCTGGGCTGGATAACTTCTGGATCAAGTCCCGCCTGATTGAGGAATTGGAAGAGGCCGGCAAGATGCTCAATGCTCATACTGAACACGAGAAGATGGGAGCCTTCCTGGGTGCGGCGGGCCACAAGATAGTCGATCAGATAATCTTCTGCTGGGCCAAGCAGCTGTTCACTCATTTCCATGGGCAACGTCTGATCGAGCCGCTTGCTGTCACGAAAGGGAAGAAACAGGTTACGAACGCTTATTTTTTGCAGAGACACCCCGCACACGACCGATCCTTTGAAATCGGGAAAATGCTGGAGCAGTAACTCGAGGGAAGAAGCGAAGTCACTGCCATGGTAAAGGGGAACGCTGACAAAATCGACCACGGAGGTAACCTTGCCTTTCTGCTCGGTCTGCACGGCAATCAGTCGCTCATCCGAGATATCGAGGCCTAGGGTCAGCTTGCTCATATGTCTGATACACCCGCTGTCATTACTCTACTTGCCACCACTTCAGGTGCAGCTGATTATCTTTTCGCAGCACCAGTCCCATACCAGATCGTCGCAGTCCATTGCTCTCAGCTGTCACGGTCACACGAAAACCCTGGCTCTCTGTTGTCAGCAGACCTCTATCAAGGATGATATCATCAGGGAAGCCTCCTACCTGGCGATACCATGACGGCGAAGCCAACAGCTTAATATTCTCTTTTTCTTTACGAAAATCAACAAGTTCCCCAACAGCCTCCTCGTCAAGGTCATCTGCCAGCAACTGCAGGACCCTCGCCGGAGCAGTATTGATATTAATTTTGCCCTTGCTGTCAATCTCGGAGATATAATCGACAAGCCCTTCAGCGGTGTCATTTCCATAAAGAATATCTCGCGAAAACCCTTTGATAAGGAGTAGCTCATCAAGACGTTGAATACTGCTGTTAGGGCTTACATACGGGGGGGAAAGTCCCTTATAATACCCGGTTTCAGCCCCCTGATCCCTGGTGGAATCATCCTTATCCAGCCAGTCCATAAGGGCGTCGAGCAGGGAAACGGCCTGATCCTCATCGTCGATAGCCAACCTCCCCGATGTCAACAGTCGCAACCAGAGGGTGCGCTGCTTTGCCTCCTTGACAAGGGCGTTTACCTGAAGCCGCCCAGATAGGTCGATCACCTCAACATCAAGAGCAGCACCACCGGCTAATTCGGCGAGGTTTTCAAACGTGTTCCAGCTGTCGTGCAGGCTGTCGTAAGCATTTGCAGCAGCATCGGCGTCCAACCTTGCCAAGGCTAAATCAAGGCCAGATTCCACCAACGCATCCAGACGTACCGTATCCCTGAGATTGACCGCAGCCTCCAGCTGTCGATCCACTTTTCCCACCAGCTGCACGGCAACGGCGACCAGAAAAGCCACCATCGCCAAGGCCAGGACAAGTGCCATGCCCCGCTCGGAGCCAGCCACCTCACGAGTTATCAGGCTCGGCATAGAGACCGGTCATCACCGGCACCGTTGTCTGAAAGTCAAGCCACTCCTCCTCTCCCATCCACAGAGAAAGATCGATACGAACAGCAGCAGGTAACCTCCTCTTGGTGCCGGAGGTATCCCAGCTTGTTAACTCTTCTCCTTCCCTGGAGAAGTACGTAAACGAAACATTGCGTACCTTATCCGCCAGCAAAAATCCGACATCAGGGACAAGCTCAACGTCATCGACCTTGGGCAGGAGTAAGGTGTCTGACCTGAAAAGCTGCAACACGCCGGGCTGTTCTTCACCTTCTTTTACGGTATAACGTACCTGGGCCACCCCTGGCCGCTGATGTTCAGGGTCAAAGACCAGGTGGGCATGGCTGGTAAAACTCAACTCGTCTGCCTGCTGGCCGGACAACGTCTTGTCGTCGCCAACAAACGCTGCGTGCTGAAGAAGTACCGCGCCACTCAAGTCATCACTGATACGCTGAAGTACAACACGCGCCTGAAAGTAGGCATCACCCTGGGCATCGGTGACCTCCACCACCCGTACGGATCCGGCCAATGCCAAAGAGATCATGGCGACCACCAGACCAAGGAGGGAGATGGCCAACAAAATCTCAAGCAAGGTAAACCCCCGCTCACTCACAACCCCTTCTCCGGCAGGTAGACGATTCGCCGCAGGGTAAAATCCCTGCCCTCACCTTCCTTGAGCGAGACGGTAAGGTCAACCATCACCAGTAGTTCCTCGGCGCCTGTAACTCCTGCCTCTTCTTCGGAAAGCTCTGCCACCTCAGTTTTCCACGTCCAGGCCGGATAGGCTTCACCAAAGTCGCCTTGTTCGCTTATCAGTTCATTCTCTGCCTCCACCATCAACTCCGTGAGCTTTTGCCGGGCCAGCAGAGCTGCATCTGTATCAAATCGGGCCTCAGCGGCAATATCTACACTCTGGGACTGGCTGCCCATTACAGTAACCAGGGCCAGGGCGATAATGGCCACAGCGATCATCACCTCCAGCAGAGTAAACCCTGCTGCAGTTTTCCTTTCTTTAGTCATTGCTGAGCAACGGGAGTGTTTCATCATCCAACTCCAGGAGCCCTTCATACGTACGAGAAACGCCCAAAAAGGGAGAGAGCATGACGGTCAATCCTCGTCCATTGGTATCTGCCAGATGAATGAGGGCAAAGTCCACGTATCCCTGACGGGTGAAGAGCAGGCCCCCAGTGGTCAAAGAGAGATTACCTCCATGATAGGAGAGGATAGATGCCAAGTGGACTCCGGAAGGCAACCTGATCGCAGGCCATATTCGCTGCTCCTGCTCCATGGGAATATTTTGGGGACGAGCGGTGAGGGTCTCCTTCCCCTGATCATAAGAGAGGAGATACGAACGTTGCTCACGAAAGGCCCGTTGACTGGTCTGTTCTACCAGCCCGATTATCTTACGAGCCGTTTCTTTGAGCTCATCAGTGTACAAAGCAGTACGCAGACTTGGCACAGCAAAGGTAACGGTGAGGCTGATAAGTACCATCACCACCAAGAGTTCAAATAAGGTGAACCCCTTGCCGTTATGCAAACGGTGACGATGCATGTTCAGAACTCATCAGGTCAAAATACGCTTACTCCAGCTCCCAGTTATTAATATCAGCGTCGTTCCCCTCTCCACCAGGTTCACCGTCCGGTCCATACGAAATCAAATCAAAATCGCCGTGAATGCCAGGACTGATATAGATAAAATCACCGCCCCAGGGATCACGGGGTATTTTACCCTTCTCAAGATACCCGCCATTACGCCACCTCTTTGGCAGTCTTCCCACTGACGGAGCCTCGACCAATGCCTGCAATCCCTGCTCGGTGGAAGGGTAGAGGCCATTATCAAGTTTGTACAATTTCAGGGACTGTTCCAGAGACTGGATCTGGACAGCTGCCTTGGTCCTGCGGGCCTCCTCCGGCCTATCCATGATTCTCGGCACAATGAGCCCAGCCAAAATACCAAGGATCACCATGACAACCATCAATTCGATCAGCGTAAAACCAGCCGTGCTGGCGAAACATCTGCAATGTGCAGTTACCTTCATTATCTTCTGTGCGGTGATATGTGATTAAGAAAGAGATGGGCCTGATTCCATGCCGGCCATACGTCGCCTGACGCTCCAGATGCACACCGTCATCACTCCACCGAACCCCACAAAAAAATATCCGGCATGCAGACAGAGCCAGCTCAAGCCGATCAGCGGCATCAACAGCACTCGGACCAGCCCTCTCAACAGAGGATTGTTAGCGATGTACTCGGCAACAGGCGGCGAAGTCTGATAGTAAAAATCGACAAACCTGCTGCCAAGATCACCGCTCAGGAGAAACCGGTCCCTGAAGTCGCGAAGCAATCGCACTTGTGGATGGAACAGCGAGCCAAAGGCCGCAGTGGCGACAAAACAGGCATCTGCGGTACGCATGGATATCTCGTTACCGTAATAGACCTGTGCATCCCCGCTGTTTCCAACGATGGCATATGCCCGAATGTAATACGTCGTCCCCGGCCGGAGCTTTTTTATAATCGAGCTGTAACATCCCAATCCTTTGCCGTCTTCAGTATACCCTTCTTCACGATAATTCTCGTCATCGGCCTTGGTGTTAAAAACATCCTCGGCACCGATACTGTCATCGTCGGCTATTGCATCAGGCAGAAAGAACTCACCCAAAGCACTCACTGGTTTCATCCAGGAGGGTACTCTCTTGGGAAGACTTGTCGTTGACGCCACTGCTGAGGCGGTAATGTTTGCCGCCAATTTCAGGTCATCGCTGCCTCCTGACACCTCTTTATACACAGGATCCGGAGCAATACTGAAAACGACCCCCCGCTTAACGACTCCGCTGAGGCAGGCATACACCTCTCCACCAGAAAAGGCACCGGTTCGCGTTATATTTGAGACCTCTTTTGTCCGGAGACAGGAACTGCTCTGCCCCTCAATACCGTTCTTCGCAACAAGGGGAGAAGACTCTGACGCCTTGACAGCCTTTTCTGTATTTTTGTAGACAGCCACAGCCATACTACTCTCCTTCCCGGCACCGGTACTGGTGCCTACGGCCACTATCCTGTTTTCTTCTATGGGTGCCAGAGCGTAACTCACAGCATCTGCTCCGCCAAAATCGGTGACGGTCACACTCCCGGCCTGCCCGGCCCTCTTCCCCGGTGTATGCTCCTGGACGTCAGGTGCATACGCAGACATGGAGTTTTCAATCTGTAAATTACCAACAGCCAGAGTGGTGGATGGCTTCTGCACACCGAGTTGGCCAACATTCGGGTTTGTCTCCCCGGCTACCCTCGGAACAGCTCCCTCTGTATAGGTGAGAAGAAGAAACCGCCGACTTTTATCATCTGTGGTATACCCTGAGGCGACCAACGATTCACCACTGGCCGTCAGAGAAAAGAGGACGTCATCTCCGTTGCCAACCTCTTTAATCAACACACCATTATCACCAAATTCCACCTCTGGAGCACCGTCCCGGGTAAACCTGAACAGCGCCGCATCTTTCTCGGAGGGTGTGCCGACAGAGCCGGCAACAAAAAGTTCGTCATTTTCGTCGACATATACGGCGTAGCCCTCACTCCCTCTTTCCTGCGCAGACGGTACAGCGATACCATCGGTACCAAACGTGTCGTCAAGCTCCCCTTGTCTGGTAAAACCGGCCAGCATGAGTTTCGGCAACGTCTCCCCACCATAGGCGCCGGCAACGACAATACGCCCGTTTGTCTGCACACCAATGCCTTGAGCCAAGACATCTCCTCCCAGCCCCACCAAGGCCAGGCCGTCATCTGCAAAGCCTGGGTCGAGACTACCATCGACCAGATACCTTCCCAGTGCCATAACATGGCTGGATGTACCCTCGACCACCCCGGCAACCAGGACAGCATTATCGTCTTCGACCAAAAGTGAGGTGATTTCCTCATGGCGGTTCCCGACAGAGGTCACGACAATACCATCGGTCCCGAAACTGTCATCCAGGCTTCCGTCACTCAGATAACGTACCAGGGCAAAATCACGATCCTGACCGTTTTCCGTGTACCCAGCGGCAATGATCCCTCCATCATCCAACAGTGCCACTGCTAAAATTTCATCATCACCACTGCCCACCGGCGTAGTCACCGTACCATCACGGTTAAAGGAGGTATCGAGCGTGCCATCAGCATTAAAACGAATCAAGGCGAAGTCGAGGTTGGCATTGGTCTGCGAGGATCCGGCGACAATAATCTTCCCGTCCGGCTGAACAACGACCGCATGAGCGCGATCACTCAGTGGGCCGAGATCAACGGCAATCCGGCCATCTACACCGAAAGCAGCATCAAGCTGTTGCGCTTGACCATCCGGGATGAAAAAAAGACCAGTCATCAGGAGAAAGGAATACAGCCACCTTCGTACTCGAACGCTGTTCCCGTGCATCGTATTGCCTCAAAAAATGGAGAACTCTTCAGGAGATTTCGAACACATGTCCTGAGTAATTTTAGCAGATTATCCCGAATCAGGCAAACTCACTTCGGGATATGGATATCTAGTACCGTTGTCAACTGATCAATCAACTCCGGGACAAGCCGATAAGGCCCTGTGGCAAAGACAGATCACAGCGCCTAAAAGGTCAACTGGGGTCATATACCACCATGTATGCCTCAAATCAAGCCGCTAACTCCGGGCCACAATGTTAATTAGCCTAAGACTAAGCGTCAATCGGCTCTTTGACAAGACGCCGAACACTTCGAGAGCCTGCGCTGTCTGAACAATTTTTACAAACACTGCCCATTAATATTGACACTGCCATTGTGCTCGATAACTATATGGAGATATCTTGAAAAATTTACGTCTCCCAGCCGTGAAAAATAAACCGGAAGTCAACCTGAATATAACTGCCAAGTACCGAGAGTATGATCAAACCAGAATTGCTGGACCTTCTTGCCTGTCCCAAATGCAAAGGGGCACTGACTGTCAACCTCAAGCAGACCGAGCTGACCTGTCATCCCTGCCGCCTGATCTATCAAATCCGTGACGGCATTCCAGTAATGCTCGTCGAGGAAGCCAAACCACTTATAAAAGAGTAGCCTCACCCTACGCTTTTATCTCCCATACTTTTCCAATAAAAAACAGAAACATCCCTATACCACCCAGGCTTTCCTCTGTTTTTTGTCCCTGTACCCGTTCTATTCCAACGCACCCCCCAATCCTTTTTTTCATAGCATTTCCCATAGATTATTCCGACGTGCTGCGTATGCCGTAACAGCGAGCGCAGATAACGCACCTGCCCCTTGCTGTTTCAGCTTCAGCCGTGTACATATCTGTAATACGTTACCATGGAGTGGCCAAGGATGAAGATAAAGGCCGCATCAGCGATCAGGTACTTAACCGGCATCCTGCCCGACAAGAGCAAAATATCCAACAGGGGAGCAAGCCATGGGTATCCAGGATAAAATCAGCACGATCTGTTCAGCGGCAATCACCGTTGGCAGCCATCAAAGCAGTGACTACTTTCAAGCCATCCGGACTCTGGTCAATGAACGAAACGCCGCTGCAGAAGAGGACCGCCCAACCTGGCAAGAAGCCATTGATAATGTCTACACACTGCTTTTTGATGAAATAACAACGAGCACCCGACCGCCGCAATCCGAGATCAAATTTGGTACATCAGGATGGCGCGGTAAGCTGGGCAAAGATATCTCCTGCTCCTCAGTGGCGTTTGTAACCGCCGCCATTGTACAGATGTACATGGAGGCCGAAAATACCCCGAGCATCCAGCAGGCACTTGGGGTGAAAACCTTCTCCCAACTGCAGCAGCGAGGATGCGTGGTGGGCTTCGATAATCGGTTCGGAGGCCCTCAGCTGGCCATGGCGGCAATGCGGGTGCTGGCAAAAAATGGTATCCGTCTCTTTTACGCCGGCGAGGCAACCACCGGTGCCCTGTCCGCATCGGTGCTCAGACGAAACGCTGCCTGCTCCCTTAACATGACCCCGAGCCACAACCCTCTCGAGTACGGCGGTGTCAAATATAACGCTGCCGATGCCGGACCAGCCGAGGCTATTCTCACCGAAACCATCACCCGCCTAGCCCGGGAACTTGTCGCCAGCGGCACGAGTCCACTTATCCCCGATACCCTCTCCGGGGAGATTGCAGATCTGCCGGAAGTTGAGCCCGAAGATGCCCTGACCAGCTGGCAGGAGCTGGTCAGGGCAAACCACCACTATCACGGTATTGCCTACGATCGTCTCCTGGAGCAATTGGCAAAAAGAGACGAAGTGGTTCTCTGTGTCGACTGCGTTCACGGGGCCTCCCGTTCCCATATTCGCCGGTTGCTCGCCAACCCGCCTGCAGATCGTCTGCTCCTGCTGCGGGATACTGCTGATCCAACCTTTGGTGGCGTAGCACCAGAGCCGTCCAGTAACAACCTGCAACCCGTCCTCCAGGCACTGGCTACACGGAAAGAACCGCTCAAGATTGGCGCAGTCATTGACCCCGATGGTGACCGCATCCGCTTTACCGATGGTGAGGTGGAGATCTCCATGAATCAATTTGGCGCCATGGCGTACCATTTTCTGCATGAAGTCAAAGGAAAACAAGGGATTGTCGCCAAAACTGTCGCCAGCTCAAACCTCGCCAATGCCCTGGCCCGGCAGATGCATGAGGAGATCTTCGAACCCCGGGTCGGATTCAAGGAATTTAAACCGGTGATCGGCAAGGCGCTCGTCACCTTCGAAGAATCGGACGGGATCTCCATCATTGGGCACACTCCGGAAAAGGATGCCTACATTGGCTTGATCCTGGCACTGGACATGGTTCTTTCCCTTGATAAACCTCTGGGCGTCTACCTCACCGAAATAGAGGAAAAGTTCGGACATTACTTTCCAGACCGTGACGGCGTCCTCGTCTCGCAGCAGGGAAGAGAGCTTGCACAATCCCTTGAAAAACTTAGCAAATATAGCGAAGGGGTCGACGTCAACGTCGGCGGGACCATCCGGACCATCGCCGAGATTATTGACATTGACGGCCGCAAAATGATCTTTGATGACGGCTCCTGGATCATGATCCGCCCATCCGGAACTGAGCCTAAGGTCCGCTTCTATGTGGAAGCCCGCAATCGCGACGATACCCTCCTGCTGGTGAAAACTGCAAAATCCATGCTTGCCGAAATCGGCCTCCTGCCATAATGTTTCTTTGTTGACCATCGTCACAGGTGGACAGCAGTGGCAAAAAACCTTACAACCCTCGTGAACCAGAGACCTCCTCGGCCCCTGGTTCAGCAATACATAGGATACCGCAATGTGGGAATATACTGATAGCGTACAGGAACATTTCATTAACCCAAAAAACGTCGGCGAACTGGCCAATGCCGATGGGACAGGTGAGGTTGGCTCACTTGCCTGCGGAGATGCCCTCAAACTGACAATTAAGGTGGAAGACGGTATTATTACCGATGCCAAATTCAAAACCTTTGGTTGCGCGTCGGCCATAGCCTCAAGCTCTATGCTCACAGAGATAATCATCGGTAAGAGCGTGGAAGAAGCCAAAAAAATCACCAACGATGACATTGCCGAGGCCCTGGGTGGGCTCCCTAAAGAGAAGATGCACTGCTCGGTTATGGGGCGGGAAGCACTGGAAGCCGCGATTGCCGATCTTACCGGTATTGCCCTGCCCATGGCCCAGGGGGAGGTGATCTGCGATTGCTTCGGAGTAACCGACCTTGAAATTACCAGGGCCATTACCGAGAACCACCTGCAATCGGTGGAAGATATCACCAACTTCACCAAAGCGGGTGGCGGTTGCGGCAGGTGCCTTCCACAACTGCAGACACTGTTGACGGCAACCGCTCCCGGGTCGAATGAGGCACAGCCTGCTCCACCTAAACGCAAAAAGATGACGACCCTACAGAAAATCAAGCGAATCGAAGAGGTGTTCGCAAGAGAGATCAAGCCCACCCTACGCACCGATGGGGGTGATATCGAACTGATCGATGTAGATGGCGATGTCGTTACGGTCTCGCTCAGAGGATCCTGCTCCGGCTGCCATTCTTCAAAACTCACCCTCAAAGAACACGTCGAGAAAAAACTCAAAGAGCAGGTCCTCGACACCCTGGTTGTCGAGGAGGAACAAGTATGAGCGCCAAGCCCGTCTATATGGACAACAATGCCACCACCCGGGTTGCCCCTGAGGTGGTGGAAGAGATGATGCCCTATCTCTCGGAAATGTACGGGAACCCCTCCTCCATGCACAGTTTTGGTGGGCAGGTGGAGAAAAAGATCATACAGGCAAGAGAAAGAGTAGCCGCTCTCCTCGGGGCAAGCATAGAAGAAATCGTTTTTACCAGCTGTGGCACGGAAAGCGACTCCGCAGCCATCTTCTCCGCCCTGCAGACGTTCCCAGAAAAACGACACATCATCACCACCCGTGTCGAACACCCTGCGGTGAAGAGCCTTTGCGAAAACCTGGAGCAGATGACCGGGCGCAAGTACAGGGTCACCCGACTGATGGTCAATGAAAAAGGACAACTTGACCTGGAGGCCTACAAAGAAAGCCTTACTGAAGATACGGCCATTGTCAGCGTAATGTGGGCCAACAACGAGACAGGCGTACTCTTTCCCGTTGAAAAGATGGCGCAAATGGCTGCCCAAAGGGGCATCCTCTTTCACACGGATGCAGTGCAGGCGGTGGGCAAGATTCCCATGAATCTACAGGAAACCGACATTAACTTCCTGTCACTTTCCGGCCATAAGCTCCACGCCCCTAAAGGTATTGGAGTGCTGTATATCAGGAAAGGTTCGCCCTTTGTTCCCTTTCTCAAGGGAGGACACCAGGAGCATGGACGCCGGGGCGGTACAGAAAACACCTCTTCCATTATCGCCCTTGGCAAAGCCTGTGAGTTGGCCAAACAAAAAATGGGCGAAGAAAACAGTCGGGTCAAGGCCTTGCGAGACCGCCTCGAAACCGGTCTGTTAAACTCTATTCCCCGAGCCATGCTTAACGGGCATCGCGACGAACGACTACCCAACACGACCAATATCAGCTTTGAGTATGTGGAGGGCGAAGCTGTCCTGCTGCACATGGATCGCGTTGGTATCTGTGCCTCCTCAGGGTCAGCCTGCACTTCGGGATCCCTCGAACCTTCTCATGTCCTACGCGCCATGGGAGTACCGTTTACGGCAGCACATGGCTCAATTCGTTTTAGCCTGTCCGTATACAACACCGAGGAAGAGGTCGATTTCGTGTTACAAACCATGCCCGCCATCATCAGCGGATTACGGCAGCTCTCTCCTTTCTGGCCAGGAGATGACTAGCTAAAAAAATTCAGCTACAGGCAGATAGGGAAATCTACAGTATCCCCCACACAACAGGTCTTTCAAGAGAGAAGCTGGCAGCGCCACCCTTATCCACTGGTGGCGTCACTATAATTTCTTGAGGCTAATTGTTTTTTTCTGCTTTTTTACCAGCTCTTTTTGACCATCCCTGTTTTTTACGGTAAAATCTAACCGTGTGAATCCCCATTATAGTGTTTTTTGGGGCAATCGAACCTCCATCTATTCTAGGACATTATGGCAAAACCTCTTCAAAAAACCGCCACCAAAAGGACGGTAAAAGACCAGACCGGTGCGGGTAAGCTCAAAATTGGTGAATTGCTCAGCAAGGCGGGGTATATCACCGCCACTCAGTTCGAGGAAGCGAAGGCTGTTCACAGAAAGACCGGCGAACGTCTTGGTAAGATTCTCCTGGAAAACGGCTCTATCGAACGGGATACCATTCCCAATTTTCTCAGCCGACAACACAATTACCCGCTGGTCAATATAGAGAATGAGCCTCCAAGTCCCGAGGCCCTGGAACTGGTTACCTATGAAGTGGTGAAAAAATATCTGGCCTTCCCCTTACGGGTGGTCGGCAATACTCTCCAGATCACCATGGCTGAGCCAACCGATGATATTGAGGTTGAACAGCTCCAGGATGAGACAGGTAAAGGACTCAATGTTTGCGTCTCCACAGCCCGCGATATCATAGATGCCTATCGAAAGTATTACAAAATAAGCGACGAAGAGTACAATTCTTTCTTTAATGTCGATCAGACAGAAGAAGATGATGTCACTCAAGTTGAAGACTTTGGTGCCCTTGTTGCAGATGCAGCCGAAGATTTCGAGATTGAAAGTACTGCAACTGAAGAAGGTGTCTTCGAGCAGTTCTCTGCCTCAGATGCCCCCATTATCAAACTGGTCAATGGCATTCTTGTACGGGCAGTACAGGAGGGCGTCAGCGATATTCACATAGAGCCCTTTGAAAAAAACATGCAGGTCAGGTATCGCAAAGATGGCTCGTTGTTCAAGTCCATGAACCTGCCCCTGACCATCCGCAATGCCCTGGTCGCCCGTATCAAAATTCTTGCAGACCTAAACATCACGGAACGCCGAGTCCCCCAGGATGGTCGTATCAAGATTCGGGTTGGACGTAACCGGGCTGTGGATTTCCGGGTTTCCACCCTGCCTACCCTCCACGGAGAGGGTATTGTCCTGCGAATCCTCGACAAGACTTCCCTGAACGTCAATCTGACGAAACTGGGATTTACCCAGGACACTTTCGATACCCTTAAGCGTTGTCTTTCCAGCCCTCAAGGACTGCTTCTCGTTACCGGCCCCACAGGTAGTGGTAAGACAGTTACCCTCTATTCGGCACTGAACTCCCTGAACAGCGAGGATATCAAAATACTCACAGCTGAAGATCCGGTAGAATTTAATTTCAAGGGGATCAATCAGGTCAACGTCAACACTGAAGTGGGGATGACCTTTGCGGCTGCGCTTAAGGCCTTTCTCCGTCAGGACCCTGACATCATCATGGTGGGCGAGATCCGTGATATTGACACCGCCGAGATTGCCATGAAGGCGGCCATGACAGGCCATCTTGTTTTTTCCACCCTGCACACCAACGATTCGCCGGCTACGGTTTCCCGTATGGTGGACATCGGCATACCATCTTATATTCTGGCCTCATCACTCACCATGGTCCTCTCCCAGCGCTTGGGGCGAAGGCTTTGTAACAAGTGCAAGGTCAAGGCATCTTACGACAAAAAAACGCTGCTCAGTGCAGGTTTCAAAGAGAGCGAACTTGACGACCTCAACCTCTATACCAACAAGGGATGCGCCGAGTGCAACGGTCTGGGATACAAGGGAAGGGTCGGTTTTTTTGAACTCATGGAGGTCACCGACGAGGTGGCCCAGGCGATTCAGGCCGAAGTACCCGAAGAGCAGCTGCGTAAGGTGGCAATCCAAAACGGTATGCACCCACTTCGTGAAGCAGCATTACAAAAAGCCCGTGAGGGTATCACCAGCCTTGAAGAGGTGTTGCGCCGCACCGTCGCTCATGAGGAGAGCCTGCCAGCCTATCTCCTCAACCCCGATGTTGAGGAATACCAGAATAACGACGTAATCATCCAGGAAGGGAACAAAGATCGCGATTTTTTCAAACTGGTCAGAGGGAAAGTCGCCGTACTCCGTGGCGGCAAAAAAATAGCTGAAATCACTGAGCCGGGCGAATACTTTGGCGAGATGGCTCCTATCCTCATGGAGCCTCGCTCGGCAACAATCGTCTCTTCCGGCCGCTGTACCATCAAACGCTACCCCGGTGAAAAACTTGGGGAACTCATTGAAAAGTACCCGGACGTCTCGAGCCACCTGTTCAAAACCATGGTTGAACGCCTGAAAAAAGCCAACCGTATTGTCGTACAGCTTGCCGGTGGTGGCAAACCCAGACCTCAAGTTGTCCGTCGTCGCGCATGACGCCTTCCATATCGGTCTACATCATCGCCTACAACGAGGCGGAAAAGATAGGTGCGGCCATCAATTCAGTGCTGTGGGCAGATGAGGTTATCGTCGTCGACTCCCACAGTCAGGATGAAACGGCCACCATTGCTCGACAACTGGGTGCCAACGTCGTTCAGGTTGATTTCACTGGATTTGGCGAGTTACGTAACCGCGCCATGGCCCTTTGCAATCATGAGTGGATATTTTCCCTTGATGCAGATGAGCGATGCACTCCAGAGGCGCGTGATGAGATCCTCTCGACAGTCCAAAATCCCAGTGCCGAAGCCTACTATATTCCCCGTCGTAATTTCTTCATGGGGCGCTGGATGAAATATTCGGGGTTCTATCCTGATTACCGTCAACCTCAGCTTTTCAAAAAAGGGACGCTCCACTTTGCCAATGATCCGGTTCATGAAGCATATTCCATTCGTTCAGCCAATCCGCCGGCATATCTACAAAACCCCATCTGGCAGATTCCCTTCAAAGATCTCCGGGAAGTAGTTCATAAAGCCAACAAATATTCAAGCCTCGGGGCCAAGAAGTTACACCAGCGAGGAAAAAAGACAAACATGTTCATGGCACTTCTTCACGGTATCTGGTCGTTCATGCATATGTATATCCTGAAACGCGGCATCCTTGATGGATGGCCCGGCTTTCTTATCGCCCTGGGGAATTTCGAAGGAACCTTCTATAAATACGCAAAACTGTACGAACTTTCCGAAAGATGGCAGCCCCCCGAATCACCGCCGCTTTCTCGGCGTCATTAAAGGTGCTGCCGCAATCCATGACGGCACCAGCAATGTCTCCCTTCAACGGTCCTGCGGAGGATGGCATTATTGTTCTCCAGCCGCTCCCTGTTGTTCATGGGATGAAAAAGATGATAGACTACGGCGTTGAAACGGATATTCTGTCGACAGACACCGCTATTCATCAACCGTGCGGTGAACTCTGAATCTTCTCGCCCCCAGCCGATAAATTCTTCATTAAAGCCGTTGACCATGATCGCGTCTTCTCGCCAAAAAGCAAAATTACAGGTTCTTATTCCGCTGAGTTTCTTGTTTTTTCTTGAAACATATCTTGCCAGCCTGCTCTCTATTCGGATGCAATTTTTCCGGTTCCCCAAACCTGGAGAGAAGGCGCTGATCTCCCCAGCAGTTCCATTTCGTAAAACCTGCTTGGTAAAATTTTCATTGAGCAATACCCGAGTCCCCTGGGAAAAGCACGACCTTGCTGCAAAGTACCGGTGGTCTCCGATAAAATCTCTGTGAAGCAAGATATCGCCATCAATCAGTACGATATAGTCTCCCGACGCTTTGGCGATGGCCCTGTTCCGACTCCTGGCCAGCCTGAAACCCTTATCTTTCTGCCAGGAGTGAAGCAGCGGAACAGGAGAGACCTCTTGTATCTCCTCGACGACTCTTGCTGTGTCCTCTCCGGAGCCATCATCGGCGACAATGATCTCATCAGGCAATACGGCCTGAGAAATCGCGGACTGCAAGCAGACCTTCAAGGCCTCTTTCCAGTTATAGGTGGTGACAATCAATGTCAGGCGCATATTCATACTCGTTTTTTCTGCAGTAACACTTCAAGGGCATCAAAAACCTGCTCTGCGGAGATAACTCGCATGCAGGTGCTATGACTGCAACTACGCTGTCTGCAACACAAACAATCAAGGCCACTGGCACGAACGATCACGCTGGAGACACCATAAGGCCCCACTCGCCGGGGGTGAGTCGGACCAAACAGGGCCACCACGGGGACCCCGACCATGGCTGCCATGTGCATGGGACCAGAATCCAGGCCAATATAGGCGCGACAGCACTTGAGTAAGGCAACCGTTCCCAGAAGACTCACTTTTCCCGCTGAAACTATCCAGGAGTCAGCTGGTAACTGATCGCAAATTTTCTGGATATAGGAGAGGTCGTTCTTGCTGCCGCCAAAAAGTGGCACATATCCAGCTGAACCGAGTAGCTTTGCCAGAGCAATCCATTTATTTATCTGCCAGTATTTCGAGGCCCAGCGGGCAGTGGTGTGCAGATAAATAAATCCAGAAAAATTCTTTCCCGTTTCTCCTGCCAGTAGGTGCTGTGCTTCGAGTTCAGCAGCTTCAGTTACAGGAATATAGAAATCTTCCTCTATTGCCGGGCAGTTGAGCACATCAGCAAATAGCAAATTTTTCTCCAGGGCATGCTCACAGCCTTTCGGATTGCTGACATGATAATGCATAAACCATGGATTCAGCTCACGGGCATCTTCAAAGCCCAGACGTACACCACCGGGATTGGCAAGGGCCAACAGAGCGCTACGGAAAGAGGCATGAAGATCGAGAACCACATCATAGGGTTTTTGAACACATTGTTGCCGCAACTGTCTCCAGGTTCGATATGTGGAGGTAAACGCCCTGAAATACACGCCACGGCCAGCCGCTGGCTCACTTGTTGAAGGTATGCGTATGGAATATACCGTATCCACGGCCTTGTCCCCTTCGAGGAGACCCCGGTATCCCTCCTGCACTATCCAGCCAATGGAGACCTCTGGCCGGCAGCGCTTGAGCGCGTGCACCAGCGGCAGGGTATGGATCACATCTCCAAGCGAACTCTGCTTGACAAGCAATATCCGCCGGGCATCGTGAAACGCTGATGGAGCCTGATGTCTTTGCAACATTATCACTCTGCTCCCCTATCTCACCTCTTGCCCGACAGCTCCCCTGCGCAATCTCGCCAATTGCCTTGCATAGAACCAGCGCTTCAATAGGTTCCTTGGGGCAAGGGCTTCAGCACGCAGCATCCGATTGGCAAACCTGTAGGCAATCGCAGGGCGATCAGCCTCTCCCGTGTCTTTTTGCGCCAGATAACCGGTCAGTACATCGAGGTTTTTCAACCGGGTATGCTTTTCCCGCACCCGTCCATGCTTTTGCCTGAGCCGCTGCTTGTTTTTTTTCAACAACACCTGAACCATCTCTGGGTCCTTGGAAAAACTCGCTGACCCCTGATGATAGACAAAGGCCTCTTCCATGATCTGCAAGGCTATCCCCTGGGCTCTTGCCCGCAGACAAAAATCGGTATCTTCGTAAAATCCCTGACCAAAAGATTCATCCAAACCAGACAACGCCTGGTACGTGGTTCTGTGCATGGCAACGCAAAAAAAGGTGAGGCGATCCGTTGTCAGCAAGCTGCCATGTCCATGGCGGCTCCAGAAAAGGCCCTCGGCAAGAATATCTTCTACCTGCTCACCCACGCAATGAATCTGCTGTTCGGTGCCGGCAGCATTTGTCACCGGGCCAATAATGACAGGAGCTGGAGCACGATCTAATCCTTGCCAGAGTACTACCAGAGACTCCGGCAAAACAACGGTGTCACTGTTAAGCAGAACGATAAATTCCCCTGTTGCCGCCTGTACTCCGTCATTGTTGCCTCCAGCATACCCCCTGTTCGTGGCGTTGCAGATGAGCCTGATCCGCGAATCCCGCCTGGCAGCTTGCTCAAGCTGGGATAGGGTGTCACGCTCCGAACCGTTATCGACGACGATCAACTCCATCGCCGGTGTCTGAGCACGCCGCAAACTCTCAAGACATGGGCCCGTCGTACCTGCATAGTCGTTATAGCTGAGAATAATGACACTCAACAGGGGCTGTCGGTGATGTCCCGGGTTTCCAGTACCGGTGTTTGCGATCACTTTGGCCTCGCTGCATAAACGAACTGGGTGGCAACCAGCCCCTTGGTCAGCTGCAGATACCTGCGACGAAGCGGCATGCCAATACCAGGCAGACAACGAAAGACATCCGAGGGTGCCAGCAGACGAAAATCAAAGAGCAGCTTAAAAGGACAAAAATCTTCAAAGCTAAAAGCAAAATCAACGGGTTCATACCCACACTCCTCCAGGAGCCGGGCAAAGCTCTTCATGGTGAAAAACCGCAGGTGGTCCCGGTCCAGGATACCAAAATCCGTGTACTGCCAGCGTCCACGCAGCAGAGCAAATCGAACTCGCCAGTGAGCGACATTGCAGGTTGAGATTACCAGCAGGCCGGAAGAACCCAGCCATTCCCGAGCCTCCAGCAAAACATCTTCGGGTCGGGCCAGATGCTCAATCACCTGGGACATAAACACCACGTCGAACGGTCCCTTTTCCCGAACGTGGGCCCCGAGTTTTTCCTGAACCTCCGGATCATCGATGGAGCCAGTCAAAACGTCCAGACCTCTTTCCCGGGCACGCCCAGCCTGCCCGGCGTCGAGCTCCACCCCATAGACCTCACACCCTTTTTCACTCTCCAGGTATTCCGACATATACCCAGTAGCACACCCAACTTCCAGTACCCGGCTTTGCCGAGGAATCATCTCCAGCTGAAGGCGGTCAATATTATTAGGCGTAAGAACACTGACATCAAGTCGATCCCTGTGGTACTTTAGGGGGCTATCCACGGTTGCTCCTCCCTTGTAAGATCTACCTTCTCGTGTTGCCCTCTCAGGCTCTGCTCACCTGACGAGCAGCATCCAACAGGCTGTTTACGCTCAATTCAATGTCAAAAGGTGAATCCTTGACACCATTGTCAAGGGTGCCGGCCTGCCAACGCTGGAAAAGCTGTAACACTGCCGAAGTGATCGCCCCTACCTCTTCAGGGTCAGCAACTGTATGGCCGTTGTCCACAAGGATACCTCCCAATTCCGTTTCCTTGCCGGTAAGGCCAAGAATCGGTCGACCGGTAAGGAGATACTCGTAAAGTTTCGAGGGAATATACTCGTCACAGACCTGTCCACTACCATGCAGGATCAACAAAACATCGGAGAGATGCATAGCTTCATAAGCCTGTTGCCGTCCCGATTTTCCGGTTTTTGCATCGTACTCAAGCCGGCCATGCTCGCGGAGCACCCCATCCAGGGGGAAACGTGCTAAAGCTCTCCGGGTCGACTCGTCAAGTACCGCACCATAAATATCGAGGACGAAGTATGAACGCAAGGTCGGATGCATTTCCAACAACCTATGCAGCGCTTCAACACAACGCGCCAAACTGCGGGTGCTCGCAAGAGAGCCGAAGTGGCCAAGATGAAAACGCTGCCGAACAGCGTAGGTCATACCGGTAATCGGAGGAGGGTTCGCTCCAGGTCGCAGGACCATTTTCATGCCAATAACAGGATGGCGCTGATCAGCCGAATTGAGTGCATGTTCGGTAAAAAAAATTACAACAGACGCATGCCTGCAGATTTTCGATTCCAGCCACCTGTGGAAGAGATAGTGTTGACGCCAGCGTCTTGTTTCATCGTCATAGAGGAGAGGGTCATGCAGTTCAGCAATCCAGGGGATTCCGGATATCCTGTGTAAAAAATAGGCGGCCACGTGGGTGGAAGACGGACCTGCAGTGGAATACAGTAACTGGGGGCGACGAGCCACCAGACAGTAAAGTCCGCGAAAAAAACCACTGATGCTCCAGGACCAGTGTGTGTCCAGATGCACCACCATTCGCTCAGCAAGATACGGCAACAGCAACACAACAGAGACCACAGTTCGAAGTGTTTCCTTGAGCCACAGCGCCACTTCCCACCGTTTCATGATGAAACGTAACTCGTAGCGGAGCCCTGAGGGCATCGGAGAAAATACCCGATGATGAGGGAAAGCATAGGCTCGCTTACCTGTAGGCCCGCTGAGCACCGTCGGTTTTACGCCGGCCTCAAGCAACAACGGTAAACGATCGGTAATCGTCTGGCTCGCTGCCTTACCATCGTTATTAAAAAAATAGGCAAAAATCAACCAGTGCCATTCTGAGGGATCCTGGTTCACTGCAGCTGAGGTTCGCTTTTTGCGGCGTTGACTCGTCATACCATCATTTTCCCTTGCTCATTTCCGTGGATTCCCGGGAAAAACCGAGACATCCTCGGGCATCTTGTAAAGAATGGCTGCAAACAAGGAAAAGAGAAACCCGGTCTCATAGACGACGAGGTACGACTCTGTGAGCATGATAGTGAGAAACAACACGGGAAAGGCGAACCGTATCCGCTGCCAGCCATCATGGGGCAGGACAACTGCCTGCCGGAACAGAACAAAAAAGAGGCTGGCAAAGACAAGGGCCCCGAGCAGACCGAACTGACTCAGCACCAGTAAATACTGGTTATGCGGGTTGTCTGTCGGAGCAATATCAGGAGACTCCTGGCGATTAACGTCGGCATAGGCATCAATGAAATCCCCTGTCCCCACCCCAAAAAACGGGGCCTGCCGAATAATCTGCAGCGAATTTTTCCAGTACAGTAAACGGTACCCGACAGAGGTTGCCGGGTTGACGTCAAACTGCTGTATCTCCTGGCAGGCGAGATCAACGCGCGCCTTGAAGACTGGACTCAACTGGTAGCCCATAAAAAACAACAACGGTACCAGGACAATACTGAGCAACACCCCTGCCAGCCGGCGACGAAAAAACTGCAGAAGAAGAAGTGTACTCAACACAAAAAAGGCCAACTGGCCAATGCGGCCCTCGGTTATAAACATGTTGACCACCATTACCACGACCAACACACCGAGGAAACCGCGACATACCGGACGCTGTCTCCCCCAGATCGCAGCATGCGCTACCAGATAGATGGCAAAGGCCAACAATGGATTGTAGACAACGTGAAAGGTTCGTCGGGTAAGATGTTCCGGGCCCATATCCTGATAGTGCAACAGGTCGAAAAAGGCGAGATAGCCGATACCCATAGCGGCACAGATCCCTGCAACAAAGGCGATCGCATACCAGTGCCGCCGCCTTGATGACACCACCGTCAGAAAGATCGGCATCAGCATGATTTTCCAGCGGTCTTTGATAACTTCCAGGCCATTTTCCAGATTTTCTGTCCAGAAAAGCCCAACCACCAGCAGCAGCACATACACAAGGATTGCCCTGCTGACCGGATTGGCAACAATTTCACGACCTGACTCCCTCAAACGGCCACTCACAGACCAGCACAACACCACAAGGATTGCCGAGACGGACAACAGCGATGTCGAAGTCGCCACACTGAAGGCAAGAACCACCAGGAACAACTGGGCAGCCTGGTCCGCCCTTTGCCGCACCAAGACTCCAAACTTACTCTGCATACTGAATCCGATAGAGTGTAGCATACTCGCCGTCAGCGGCCAGGAGCCGCTCATGGGTACCTTCCTCGACCAATTCTCCGGCCTTCAATACCACGATACGGTCAGCATTCTTGATCGTGGAAAGTCTATGGGCGATGACGATGGTGGTCCGGTTCGCCATCAAATTTTCTAGGGCACGCTGCACCTCGCGTTCGGATTCGGTATCCAACGAAGAGGTTGCCTCATCGAGGATCAGGATAGGAGTATCCTTGAGTATGGCCCGGGCAATGGACAACCGTTGCTGCTGGCCCCCGGACAGTCGGGTGCCAGATTCGCCAATAATGGTGTCAAACCCCTGGGGGAGCTCTTCGATGAACTCCAAGGCATGAGCGGCGCGGGCAGCGTCAATAATCTCATCCATGGGACAGTCTTCACGACCATAGGCAATATTGTTGCGTACCGTATCGTTAAAGAGAATGGTCTGCTGGGTCACCAGGGCAATCTGCTGTCGCAGGGAATGGATGTTAACCGTACGGACATCATGGCCATCAATGGCAAGACGTCCGCTACTGATATCATAAAACCGGGGGATCAGATTTGTCAGCGTGGTTTTGCCGCCGCCGCTGGAACCGACTAGAGCTAGCACCTCACCATGTTCCACCCGTAAACAGACCCGTTTGAGAACATCCTGCCCTGGCTCATACGCAAAGGAGACCTCTTCAAATTCAATGGCCTGGGAAAAAGGCGGCAGCGCCACTGCGTCGGGGGATTCACGGATATCCGGAGCAACATCGAGCAGACTAAAAATACGGGTGGCTGCAGCCATTCCTGACTGAATAGTCGAGTTGATCTTGCTCACGCCTTTGATCGGTTCGTACAACATAATCAAGGCGGTGAGAAAGCTCATGAACGCTCCCGGAGTGGAGTTTCCTTTCAATACCTGGGTTCCACCAAACCAGATAATAAGCGCAATACCGATGCCGCCGAGTAGCTCAACCAAAGGATGAGAAAGGCAACGAAACCGGGTTTCCCACATCAGGACATCCATTATCCCCTGCATCTTGCTGGCAAAGCGGCTCTTTTCATAGGCTTCCATACAAAAGGCCTTGACGATACGTACCCCGGCAATGGTTTCATGCAACATGCTGGTCGCCTCGGCGACCCTGGTCTGGTAAGTGGTACTGATGCGCCGAAACTTTTTACCGAAAATGACAATGGGCCCGGCTGCCATGGGAATAAACAGCAATGAGACCGTTGCGAGCCGCCAGTCCATATAAAAAATAACGGCCAACAGCCCAAGCACCGTAAAAAAATCACGAAGAATATGAATAAGCGCATGGGTGACCGCCCCCTGCAGTAGGCCAACATCGTTGATAACCCGGGAGACCATCTCACCGGTGGGTGTTTTCTGAAAAAAACTGAGCGGTAACCCGTTGAGATGGTTATAAATAGCAACACGCATATCACGGATAACGCTCTGCCCTACCCATTCCAGCAGGAAAGAATAGACAAAATAAAAGACTCCCTTGACAAAAAAGACTGCCAGGAGGAGCAGGGGAAGAATATGCAGCAGCGTTGTGTCTTTGTTGTAAAAAATCTCATCCAGTAGCGGCTTGACCATATATGCCTGGGTGGCATTGAAGCCGGCAACCACAACCATTGCCACCATGGCGATAAAAAGTCTGTTTTTATAGGGATGCAGCACCAGGTTTAACCTGACCAGTAACTCTTTGTTCCGCATGTCACTCCATTTTTGTTGCCCTGACCAGCCGAAAGAATCGCCGCTCGACCTCCCTCACCGAAAGCAGGTACTTCCAGGCACACTGACGCAGGCGACTCCCCACCAGATTAAACGGCGGGGTCACGACCTCAACGGTTCCCCAGCCGGGACGCCAAGCCATGGCCTTGCCCCTTCGTCCATGAATGCTAAGCGTCGGTACGCCAAGACAAGAGGCCAAATGGCCACCGCCAGAATCATTGCCGATAAAGTAGCCAGATTCATACACAAAAGCAGCACAATCCGCAACCGTCGCAAACCCGTGCAGGGGGAAACGCCCGTTGACCAACGGTTTCCACTCCAGGTATTCATCCCTGGCCATGATGATTGCCACCTCGAACCCTTGGGCTTCAAGACGTTGCCCTAGCGCAAAAAATCTTGCCGGCAACCAGTTCTTGGAAAGCTCAGCACTGGTGGGGTGTAGGCATACCCGGTGAAGAAAACGACGAGGCACCAACTCCTCAGGAGGAACTATACCGTTACCCGTGCCGATATCGCCTGTTGCAAACAAACGCCTGCTCAATGTCGCAAGATTGTCAACCCGGGTGGTGACAGGTGACATCTCATCGTTGTAGTTCATCCACCGTTGCTGCAGCTCATGGTCGAGCCCCGAGGGTGGTGGCAATGGACTCAAGATACGTTCAAAACGCGAAAGGGTGGCGTTATACGCTCGGGTCGGGAGGGTTTTTTCCAGGCAATGTCCCGGAAACCAGGAGGCAAGAGACAGCAAGCCACTGCCGTAAAACGTGGTTTTCCATCCACACCTGCGTGCATTTTCGGCGAGCACCATCTCAATGAGATTGTCTCCCAACCCCTGGCCACCAAGAACAGCCAATCGCGGCCGTCGACGGCCCACGGACAAACAAGTGTCACCGTTCATCAGTGCAACGTTCCCAGAAAATTTCCTGTGATCACATCGGAGCCAGCTCCTCGCTCTCGCAGTAGCCGCCGAATGTGGCCAAGCTCAGATTTCATGGGACCACCGCTGATGTCCAGCACAAAAAAATCGACTCCTGACTGCCCAATCTCGCCAAGATGAGCCAGCAGGGAAAAAGGTTTATCGGCACGTACCTGTAGCAGTTCCCGTTCGCGATGCAGAACAAACTGTTCCTGTCTCGGACTTACCAACATCTTCCCTTTGCGAAAATGCCGGCTGGACGATCGTGAGATAAAAAGCGGTGGGCGGCCATAGACCGTGATTCCCACCCGCAACGTCATCGACTGTTGCTGACGAAGACGCTGTAGTCCACCCATTGACTCCTGAAGGTTCTGTCGGTCGGTTTCCAGAGAGAACAGTATTTCCTTGAAATTCACGGTGGTGGCAGCGTCCAGAGTCATGCTGTTCAGCGCGTTACAGGTATAGTCGCCGATAAGGGCAATCTCTTTTGCCCCCCGCAGGTAGTCAAAGATTGCCGCCTGGGCAAGGGTTGCGACCATAAACTGCCTGTATCCCTGTTCATACAGGAAGCGTACCTGCCGGCACAGGATCTTCTCCTCCCCCGGCTGAATCAACGGCGGCAAGGCCCAGATGAGGTGCTCAAGGTTTCGGCAACCAGCGCCCCCTCGTTCGCTCGTCACCAGGGCAAAATTTGCCTCATTCAGGTGCACGACAAACCGTTGAGGCCGCACCGGCAGACTCGCTCTCAGCACATGAAGCGTACTGCTGCGCAGCCACCACACAGGTTGGCCCTTTCCCCTGCTTCTTCCTGATTTCTCCTGGTACCTGGGCTCCGATATCCGGGAGAGACCAGTTTTCCGAAGCACCTGACTGGTCCTCTTAGTCTCTTCCGTCATCCCGGCGACCGGAGTAAGGGTGACCCCTTGCTCCTGTTTTCGTGCGTCCCGACTGTTTACCAGATAAAGATGAAAATCTCTGGCCGACAAACGCCCTCCTGGCAGACGAACATCAGGTGGTAGTCCTATACGGACCTGTTGCCCCGAGGCCGCACAGGTAATCTTTCGATCACCCAAGAAAAGATCGCGCAGGTTCATATTCCAGCGTGAATCACTTCGTTCATACAACAGTCGCAGCCGGTCACCCACCCGCACTGTTTGGCTCAGTTTCACCTCAAGCTTCAACGTTTGCCGCCTCATCCGGGGCGCCGACCGTACGACCCTGCGCACCTGACCGATGCGCACACCGGTGCTGCCCGAGGAGCCTGGTGTTATCATCGCTGCCTGTTGTTCCGGAACCAAAAAACCGCTGCTTCGTCTACGACCAGCTGTCCGGTCAAGCAGCGATCCGGCCTGACGTAATATCTTCCCCCGCCTTTCCTGGGGTTCGCTTATACTATCGAGCACCATACGATACGCCGCCACAACAGAACGGACATATTCGGCAGGTTTCAATCGTCCTTCGACCTTAAGGCTCTTGACTCCGGCAGCCACCAACTGGTCAACGACAGCGAGGCCACCGAGATCATTCATTGAAAAAAAGTAGCCGCTGGCATCCCCCTTCGACCTCTTGCCAAACTGCTGGCGCCTGCTGTCCATGGCATAACGGCGTCGACAGGGCTGTACGCACTGTCCTCGCAAACTTGAACGCCCTCCGTGCATGCTGGAGAACAAACAGTATCCAGAGTAACTGAAACACATGGCCCCATGAATAAAGACTTCCAGTTCAAGAGGACTGTGCCGGGCGATCCCGCGAATCTCCTCGACGGTTAACTCCCTCGCCAGTACGGCCCTGGTAAACCCCATCTTTGCCAGGCCGTTGACTGCTGCCAGGGTATTGATGGACATCAAGGTTGAGGCATGCAGTTCCAGTTCCGGAAAGTAACGCCTAGCAAGGAGTGCCACACCAAAATCCTGAACTATCAAGCCGTGGGGACCGATGGCTACAAGCATAGCCAGGGTTTGCACCGCTGCCGCCAACTCATCTTCCCTGACAAGACTGTTCATGGCCACGTACAGTTTTCGACCACGGGAACGTGCTTCCGCTGTCATGGCAGCAAGATCATCAAAACTGAGCTCACGGGAAAGGGAACGAGCATTGAAACCAGGAGCTCCCGCATAGACCGCATCTGCACCTTCCTCCATGGCAGCGGTAAATGCCGCGATGGAACCGGCCGGGGCAAGCAGCTCCGCCGTTGGTTGAACATCAGTAGTAGCAGAACTCACCCTGTACCTCCAGCCCCATTCACGGACCACGACAAAACAAACAGACTATAGCTTCTCGCCATCACAGGACCTATTCTTTTGTGGAATCTGCTCGGTTACGGCTGCCTGTCAGGCACCAGTGCGGGAGGATGTTCCGGGCTTGGCAGCGGCAGGATGAAATAAAAATTATTGCCCTCAGCGACCGGCTCGTAACCGACCTCTCCCCCATGCATCTCAACAACATGACGAATGAAACTCAAACCATGCCCTGTGCCGGGGATTTCTTTGCTATCATCTCCACGAATCCCCTCCTGAAACAAACTGTAGCGATCCGTATCGACAAGATGAGGTCCGGTGGAGAAGACATTAAATTTTATGCCCGGACGTCGCTGTGGTCCGAGATTATTGATAATTTCTCTTCCATAGGCAACCGCTTTCCTTGGTTTCCCCCGGTGATCAACAACCTCCTTGGTGTACTTTGCCGCATTGGAGAACAGATTGGCATACACCTGCGCCAGCAAACCGACATCAACCATGAGCTGAAACTCCTCGTCATACATGTTCATTGGACGTTCTACGGCAATACCAGCAGCTTCAAACCTGCGGTTGTAATGCTCCAGTTGGGGCTGGATCACCTCTTTCTCCACATAACAACGGCGGGGATGCAGCACCAGATGTCCCCGCTCAAAATGCTCTCTTCGAAAAAGGCTCTCAATGAAAAGACTGGTATTGGTATGGTGTTTGACCAGTTCCTGATGACAGTGAAACAGTTCGCTTTCCAGCTCTTCAAATGTTTCCAGCAACACCTCACTCCGATCCGGGATATCACTGACCAGTTGGCCAAGCTGGACTTTGAAATCAGCAAGTCTTTGCAACTTTTTTTTGAGCTGATTAAACAGGTGGCGAAAATAGATGTTGGGCACAATGATATTATGCTCAATGTCCATCACCAGTGTGCTGATAAACTTGAGATGGTCGATATTTTGCAGTGCCATCAAACGATTCTCAAGATTATACCCGATTCGGTTGGCATACTTGACGAAAAAAAACTTGTCTGTGGTAGAGAGGTCAGCCAAGGGACGCACCTCATACATGCCCATGATTCGCCCCTGGTACGGGCCATGTCCATCATCCCCCACGGGAGTGGCAGCCTTTATTTTTTCAAGGGCATCCCGGCTATATCGCTGCTTACTGGAAATGGGGACGATATACGCATCGTCAACCGCGTAGGCATTGTGGTGCAACTGGACCGGATACTGTGCCGGGACGGGTTCAGTTACTACGCCCTCGTCGCTGCTGCAGACCAGGCGCAGATCTCCATCGGTTTCCGTGCACAGATACAACGCACTGGTCACACCAACAAGTTCTAGAGGTACAGCGACGCAGATACGATAAAAGTCATCCAGGGAATCGTACTCCTGGGCAAGGTCAAAGAAAGCCTTAAGAAAATCGTTGAAACGGCCGGAAAAGTTATACTCTTCGTAGCTCTCTGATTTCTGCCGGACCCGAGCGCAGACAGCGACAAGATCTTTGGGAACATACTGCGAGTTCATAGAAGTACCCCTTCCATGTTACTCCCCGCTACGACCTCTCCAAACAGCTGATAAATCTTAACAGGTGCCAGCCTCAGCGAGGTGCAACAACGACCCTGTCTTCAGCGGAATCCGAGGCAAGCACCACATCAACACGCTCTCCCTGCCCGGCCCGAACTACCATACCCTGGTAATCGGGCTGGATAGGCAGCTCTCTACCACCACGGTCGACAAGCACCGCAAGCTGCATGGAGCGAGGGCGACCGTAGTCCATAACAGCATCCATGGCTGCGCGGATAGTACGACCAGTGAAGATAACATCATCGACAAGCACCACATGGCGATCCTCAAGGGAGAAAGCGATATCAGTCTTCCTGACAACGGGATTTTGCGAGATCAGGCTCCAGTCATCCCGGTACAGGGTGATGTCAAGATGCCCCAGGGGCACATCCACTCCTTCACTCTCCCACAGTTTGTCCCTCATGCGCTGGGCCAGAATCACACCGCCGGTGTGAATACCGATAATGGCAACCTGTTCCACTCCATGATTACGCTCGATAATCTCCAGACTAATACGGTCAAGGCTGCGATCCATATCAAGAGAGGACATGACGTTTCTGGGCTTCATTGCTCGATGTTCCTCCAAAAATACTCGACCCCCTTCTCTGCCACTAGATTAATGGCCTCTGGAAAGGCCTCGCACTCTTCAGCAAACACCTTGGCAGCAATAATCTCGACGGTATCTTCGCGTTCCAGGCAAACGCAGCGCTGGACGACAATGGGCCCCTCGTCGTACTGACTGTTGGCAAAATGCACAGTGCAACCACTTATCAGACAACCTCGCCGTTTCACCGCCTCATGGACATGATGGCCATAAAACCCTTTGCCGCAAAAAAGAGGAATCAGCGAGGGATGGATATTGAGGACGTTGCGCTCAAGACCGACCGGCGGTCGATACAGCTTCAGATATCCAGCCAGGGCGATCAGGTCCACATCATGATCAGCAATCACCTGGTTCGTTGTATCAATATCTTTGGCATGGAAGGCCGGATACCCGTATCTCCTGGCCTTTTCCAGGCCCAGCGCCGAGGAGACATCAGCAATCACCACCTGGATAGAGGCCCGCAACGTTCCCGCCTGTATACACCGGTGAAAATTATCCAGGGTCCTGCCACTGCCCGAAAGTAACACCGCCATCTTCCACATATCAGGCTCCTCTTATGCTGGATGGGTCAGGAGTGTCGACCTTGCCCAGCCATTCGGCTATTGCCCTGTCATAGCGACTGGTCAGGGCAAAAACCTTGACAGCCAAACGAAACCGGGTTTCCAGAGTGGTGTTACCGTCAGCTTGTAACTCACGCAACACCGTCGCATAGTCTGCCGGATCGACAATAACCGTGACATCCTGATAGTTTTTAGCAGCAGCACGTAACAGCGTCGGACCACCAATATCGATATGTTCAACGGCTTCACCCAGGGTACACCCGGGATCGCTGACCGCCTTCTCAAAGGCGTAGAGATTGACGGCGATGATGTCAATGGATCGGATACCGTGCTCTTCGCACTGCCGCTGATGTTCAGCATTCTGCCGCTGGTGTAATATTCCCCCATGGACAAGGGGATGCAGGGTTTTCACCCGGCCATCAAGCATCTCGGGAAAGCCGGTAAACGCTGCCACATCGACCACAGGAACGCCATGCTCACGGATCTTTCTGGCGGTCCCCCCTGTGGACAGGATCTCAATCCCCATTGCTGCCAGCGCCTCGGCAAACATCTCGATTCCTGATTTATCAGTCAGGCTGATCAGTGCCCGCTCCACCTTTCTCATGCTGGTTCTCCTCCCTGTGGGAGACTGACACTGGCGTCAGTCTTTTCGCTTAAACTGCCTGATTTTTCGCCGATCGCGTTTGTCAGGACGTCGCTCAGGCCCCGCCGTTGCCGCCATGAAAAGCCGACGTTCCTCACGCCGCTGCAGCCGCCGATGCAGCGAATCTTCCGATTCTTCGTAAAGTGTCCTGGCCACTGCCGCCGGACCACGTCGATCACTGAGTCCCAGTACAGTAACACTGAACTCCTCATGTCCACGGGTAATGAGCAGCCGGTCACCTACATGTATGGTTCGCGATGGCTTTACCCGCTGACCATTCACATGAACATGACCGCCGCCTACAGCCTTGGAGGCAAGTGATCTGGTCTTAAAAAATCTGGCGGCCCAGAGCCACTTGTCTAGGCGAACTTCTCCTGCATCTTTCATCATCATACGCTGCCCCTTCAATTACCTACCATAATATCACCCTGCCATCAAATAAACCTGCACGCTGACTTTTCCCCTCGACGCTTTCCCTTTTTCCGGGTAATAGGCTATCATCAGGTAACTATCAGGCCCTAAGGGAATCGTTTACACAACGGGAACACTATGCTCGTACAGTCTGTGGGTATCAAAAAGTACAACTGTCCGGTCAGTCTTCGCACCAAGGCTGGTGACCGGCAACAGACCATTGCCGAGCTCGACCTCCAGGCCGACATCGGCCACGACCGCCAGAGTTCCTGCGTCGCCGTGCTGAAGAGTATCCTGCGAACCTATCGCAATGACATGCACTCGGGTGTATTTCCGGAGCTGCTGGCAAGGGTTCGCCAAGCCCTCTCAGCCGAAAGGGCACGTCTTGCTATGCGCTTTCCCTACTTTATCACCAAAGAGGCGCCTGTCTCCAAAACCAAAAGCCTGATGGAATACCAGTGCACCTTCCGTGGCACCAGCCAGAAAAAAGGAGCTGGTGAGCAGTTGATGCTGACAGTCGAGGTCCCGGTAACTACCCTCTGTCCTTGCTCCAAAGAGATCAGCGAGGCTGGCGCCCACAATCAGCGGGCCGAGGTTACCCTGCAGGTTCAACCCTCCTGTTTCATCTGGCTGGAAGACCTTATCCGTCTCGTCGAGGAATGCAGCTCCTGTGAACTCTTTTCCCTGCTGAAACGACCTGATGAAAAGTATGTTACCGAGGCCGCCTATGCCAACCCGATGTTTGTGGAAGATGTTGCACGAATGATCGCCAGCCGTGCCAGCAAACACCCGGGGATAAACTGGTTCAGCGTCGGTGTTGAGAGCTTTGAATCGATCCATAAGCACAGTGCCTACGCCCTCGTAGACAGCGATGATCAACTGGATTGATCGACCACAGGAAAACTGGAGGCAAAAAACTCTAGCATTCAGCGGGCGGCCCTGCATTTCTCCTAGCGCTCCCCCAAAAAAACGACTATCTGTATTTTTTTTTACAGGTCTGTCTGGCCGCCCCATATGAGGCATTTTTTTCTTTGCCAGCAACGGGAAAGTATTCTCATGCTCACAGAACTCCGTCGTTCAACACGTCATCCTGACTACCTGCCCCTTGAGATCCATGTCGTCGACAGCGCTACAGGTAATCAACTCGCCGGACCTTACTCGGGGCGAATCATTGATCTGTCCAGACACGGCGCCCGTCTGCTGCTGACACAGGTAATGCAGGAAAACCACCATATCTTTTACTCCACCAGAGAGAATGACGCCCACCTGTTGCAGCTCATTTTTGAGGAGCCTCCGGAGATCATTGGCTCTATCATCAGGGCCGTGCCTGTCTGGTTTGACCTGTGTCGAAATGAGAGAATTACCGCCTTCATGATGGGGATAGAATTTATACCCAGCTCGGAGAGTAAAAAGATAAAACAACTGTTTAAGGTTATAGAAAGAAATCAGCAGCACCGTAGCGCCTGGTGGAACTCCAATGCCAACTTTGTCCAAATCAATTCCACGACGACAAAAGGTAAGCACCCCTCTTGACATTTCTTACTTTATTTGAGTTAATTCAAAATGTTAATAGAGCAGGTCATCGACATTTGCAGCCCCATGGCATTTCTTTTTTCACCAACACATGCCCCTCTGCTCGACAAGGAAAGGTTGAGCCCCTGCGCCATTCATGCCTGAGAGAGGCACCAACCAAACCTCATAGACGACTCTCATGGATATCACTGCCCCCCTTGCAGAGCGCATGCGACCGACCAGTCTCGCTGAATTTGGCGGCCAAGAACATCTGGTTGGCGAAGGAAAACTACTCACACGGCTGTTGACCAAAGGACGTATCCCCTCATTGCTCCTCTGGGGACCACCGGGTTCCGGCAAAACCACGCTGGCCACCATTCTCGCCCGCACCCTGTCAGCACGTTTTGTCTTCTTCTCGGCAGTCCTTTCTGGAGTCAAAGATATCCGGCGAATCGTCGACGAGGCCAGAGAGCAACAACAGATCTCCAAAACTGCCACCATCCTCTTTGTTGACGAAATTCACCGGTTCAACAAGGGACAACAGGATGCCCTTCTCCCTCATGTGGAAAATGGTCTTTTCACGTTGATTGGCGCGACAACAGAAAACCCTTCCTTCCAGGTCATAGCACCGCTCCTCTCCCGTTCGCAGGTGCTCGTTCTCCACCCCCTGTCGGCTGAGGTTGTGCAAACCATTGTTCTGCGAGCCCTTGAAGACAGGCAACGCGGCCTCGGAGGCAGGGGGATTGCCATTACCGATGAGGCGCTCGTAGAGTTGTCCACCATGGTAGACGGTGACTGCCGCCGCGCTCTCAATCTTCTGGAGACGGCAGCCAACTTGGCGGAAGGCCGGGACACAGCAACCAACCAGGGCACCATTGATCGCGACCTGTTACGGGAGGCAGCCCAGCAGCGGACGCTCCGTTACGATGCCGATGGCGAGGAACATTATACCCTGATCTCGGCCCTGCACAAGAGTCTGCGGGACAGCGATCCAGACGGCGCCCTCTACTGGCTGGTACGCATGCTTGAAAGCGGCGAAGATCCGCTGTATCTGGCCCGACGAATGATCCGTTTTGCCTCCGAAGATATCGGCAATGCCGATCCACAGGCCCTGCACGTTGCACTCAACAGCCGTGAGGCCTATCACATACTCGGCTCTCCTGAAGGGGAACTGGCACTGGTGCAATGCGCCGCCTATCTGGCCACCGCACCCAAGAGCAACGCCGTATATGCTGCCTACAAAAGCCTGCGTGCCGAAATCAAAAAAAGCGGCACGCTCCCGGTTCCTCTGCATCTGCGTAATGCCCCTACCCCACTGATGCAGGAGATTGGCTACGGCAAAGGATATCGCTATGCCCATGACTTCAAAGATGGTATTGTTCTGCAGGAGCACATGCCTGATGAACTCAAGGGCGCCACCTTCTACCACCCCACCAACAGAGGCTATGAGGCGGTCATCCTCGATCGCCTCACCAAGTGGAAACAGATCCTGCGACAACGCCAACATCATGAACAACTCACTGAAAATCAAGCACAAGACAAATAAGTGCCGGCACAGCATCGGCATCCTGTTGCTCGCCCTGACGGCCTTGACGCTGGCAGCTGCCTCAACGCTCGAGGCGGCGCAGCTCCGGCTGGTCTACAGCAATGACCTGAGAGCCAAACTCAACCCTTGCGGCAGCTGAGGCAAATCCAAGCTGGGCGGTCTGCCCAGACGTGCCTTTCAGCTCAAGCAACTACGGGCAAGACATATACCGCTGCTGGTTGTCGACAGCGGCAATCTACTCTTTTCCACATCAAATTTTCCCGATCATCATCAAGAGAGCCAACGAGTTCAAGCAGACGCCATCCTCCAGGCGTTCACGCAGATGGGGCTCATCGCTGCCGGTATAGGCCCTCTGGATATTGGTGGTGACCCCTCCTATCTGCTGGCACAGGCCCCCAGAAAACATCACCAGCCAGCCTGGCTGGCCATGAACCTCGTGGACACCAAGGGGGATCCCATATTCAACACGCATCACCTCGTGCATGCAGGAAAAACACGGGTGGCGCTCCTTGGCCTCAGTGGAGCCGGTGATCCTCACCCAGGGGCGGCAATACAACGTATCGCCTGGAAACCCATTCTCGCCAGACAGATGGAAGAACTTGCAGGATCAGCCGATCTGATCGTCCTGCTCTCTTCACTGCCACAGTCAACAAACCGTAAAATAGCGGAGCTGTATGCCAAAATCCACATCCTTATTCAAGCAGGACAACCCACCGGCAATCACCCACCAGAGTTGATCAACAACACGCTGCTTTGTCAGGGAGGTGCCCGGGGCAAGTATCTCGCCCTTCTTGACATTAACTGGCAAACAGCTGCCCGATGGCAGCCTGGAAGGAACCGCCAGGCTACTCAACTTCAGCAGCAGAGACGACAAGATAAAAACGGCAAGGAGTGGTGTACCTACACCAATACCTTTATTCCCCTTGACCAATCGATTAAAGAGGACCCGCAGGTACGGGCCATTGTTCAGGAGGCGCAAAGACGCCTCAGGCGGGTGACAAACTAACCAAGAGGGAAACCCACTCACAAACAGAAAGAGTCGTTGCGACCCTCCCGGCTGTGACCAACAATATCTCAGCAGCCAACAGTCTCCCCAAAAAAAAGAGGCGCTTTAAGGTCGGCGTCAACGTTTCGCGTCAACAAGGGCAAAAAAAGCTCCTGAGTTTCAGGAACAACCCTTCCGGCCTGGCTGCCCGCCAAGAGGGCAGTACCTCAAAGCGCCCCGAACTATCGGTTGTTACTTCTCTTTTTCCCAGCGCTCAATGCACTCCTTGATGACCTCATGGGCCTTGGCAACATCTCCAAATCCCAGCACTTTGGTGGTTCCTGGCTTCTTGAGATCTTTATAGTGAGAAAAATGATGAGCAATCTTATTTTTCCACTGTTCACCCAGGTCAGCCAGCGAAGCTATGCGGTTGCCGGTATTTCGATCGTCTGACGGTACACAAATAACCTTATGGTCCATTTCATTATCATCCTCGAATTCAAGAACTCCGAGAACGGTAGCTTCAGCGACGACACCGGTGGGCATCGGTTCATCCGTGATAAAGAGGACGTCAAGTTCATCACCGTCATCATCGAGTGTTGCTGGAATAAATCCATAGTTCACGGGCTTGGCAAATATTGCCGGCTCAACCCTGTCGAGAACCATTATTTTTCGTTTACGGTCAAATTCAACCTTGTGGGAAGACCCCATGGGGATCTCGATGACAACATTAATCGTTTGCCCTTCTGAGTAAGGTGTTAGAATCGCATTGTAGTCCATTTTATCACTCCTTGTTAAAAAATTAACGCCGATGCTCTATACAGCTCTTGGGCTCAAGAGGAGAAGCAGAACCATCAGCAAAAAAAATAGCGGTAACAAAATGTTACCACGCCACTACAGTACTCATCTGTCGTGAGTAGACGAAGCTTTCGCAACATTCCCGTCTCCCAAAGAAAACGACACCAACAGTAAAATTGAAGGATATTATAACGTCAACTTATAAGCGTCAAGAGGAAAAATCATTAGCAGCAAAAAGAGACCCAGCCGCAAGGAAAATGTAGGCTCACAGTGATTTTTCTTCCATTTCCGAGCCGTTCTGATAGAGTGACGAAAATAGAGGAAACGAAACACCGATGACAGCGAGCAAAAACGGCACCTCCCCCTGTAGGTCAGTTGACGCCATTCTCGGATCCGAAAACTGATGAGCGAAGAAAAAAAGACCGCAAAAAAGCCCCGAAGCTCAGGTGGCCAGAATCTGGCCATTGTATGTATCAGCCTTTTTCTGCTGAGCGGCATCGGCCTTGGTTGGTACCTGTTCACCACCCACCATTCTCCGGCTACTGCAGCCGACCAGGAAATTTCCAGGAAATCCGACCAAAAGTCAGTGGTGCCTCCCCAGACGCGCGCCCCAAAACTTGATACATCATCCGCAGAGGGTAGTTCCTTACCGCCGCCTGAGGCGCTTACAGAATCCATCAGTCCAGCTCCTGGACCACCAGCTCTCGAATCTCAAGGACCCTGGAGCCCAGGGACTACACCTGCTCTTGAACAGTGCCAAAGAATTACCAGTCACCTGGCCGACTTTCTCGCTCTTCTAGAACAACGTGACTATATTGCCTCATTTGAACTTGATGGAGCCCCACGGCAACATTTTCTTAGCCTCGCTCAACATCTCCTCACCAATCCTCCTGTTGTTTCCCGAGAAGTCGATGACCTCTACACCATCCTCAGGAATACGGCGCACTTTTTTCACATCATCGGCAAGGACAATATCCTTCTGTTCAAGACTATCCTTGATCGAGAACGGGAAAAAATTGAAGACATAGCTGCGGACCTATACCAGTGGACAATTTTAACGGATTGCACTAACGAGCACTTTGAATTTCGCCCCAGCCTTGAGCAGGTCTATGAATATGCAGGCTTTTTCCTTAATACTCTGGGCGGCCGCTCGTACCTGTTCCGTAGGGATTCACGCTCCCGACTCCTGGTAAACTTCTACTCGGTACTTCTGGTTGAACAGGCAAACCGCGAGGGGTTGAACCGACACGGCATTGATCTCCGTGAAACTATCCCCCTGCTCATCAACGAAATTGAAGGGTCTAACCAGTTGATCTACAAAGAACATTACCTCGAACGCTTAAACGCCATCATGGACGGCTTTCCCCAGGCCGGATAAAAAAGGGGGCTGCCGAAACAGCCCCCTTTTTTATCTTCTGTACTCTTTTTTTAGTCGCGGCTACCGCCAAAAAATCTCAGCAGCATCAAAAAGAGATTGATAAAGTCAAGGTACAGGGCCAGGGCGCCAATGATAGCCCCCTTCTGAATGGCAGCCTCACCCTGCTGCATGATCCCCTGCTCTCCCATATTCTTTATTTTTTGAACATCATAGGCGGTCAAGCCGACAAAGACCACAACACCGATTCCTGATATTGCCCAGTCGAGGCTGGAGCTGCGCAGAAAGATATTGACCACCGAGGCGATAATGATCCCCACCAGCCCCATGAACATGAAGGATCCCAGGCCGGAAAGATCACGTTTGGTGACCATACCATAAAGGGCCATTGCGCCAAACATTCCTGCAGCGATGGCAAAGGTACCGGCGATGGACCCACCTGTATAGGCCAGAAATATCATCGACAACACCAAACCGTTTAGAAAGGAGTACCCCATAAACAGTCCAGTGGCCGTTGTCGGCTGCATCTTGTCGACCCGTGCAGAGAGATAAAAGACCAGTCCCAGCTCAACCAGCATCAGGACGAAAAAAAGCGGGCTGCTCGCCAGCGCTATTGCCAGACCACTCTGGGCGGTAGCAAAGGCGACTAGCCCGGTCACTCCAAGGCCAATGGCCATCCAGGTAAACACCTTGGCAAGAAAGACCGTGGAGGCCTCCTGTCTTGCCTGGTCAACGCTCACTGCTCGGGATGTATACTGCTCTGTTTCGATGCGATTCATACGTTCCTCTTTATTGTACGGGTAAAAAAATGGTCAAGTTTTTGCCGAATCGTTCCCTTTTCAGCAAAAAAATAACCACTCTCCAGACAAACACAAGGATGCCTGGTCAATAAGCCCCCTTGCCGTTCAACACCGACATAATGGTCTTGCCGATGATCACCAGATCCTGACGAAGGCTGTGGTTGAGCACATAGTAGTCGTCCAGTTCCACCCGTTCATCATAGTTATCGATATCACTGCGGCGAAGCATCTGCCAAAGGCCGGTGATACCTGGTTTCATTGAACAGTAAAGACCGGCGCTATTCTTGCTGCCGGATTTATAATACTCCTCGAGCTCCGGTCCGATAATGGGCCGGGCACCCACCACACTCATGTCCCCTTTGAGGACGTTAATAAACTGCGGCAACTCATCCAGGCTCCTTTTTCGCAAAAACCTGCCGATGCGCGTTACCCGAGGGTCGTCTTTCAGCTTGTAATAGCGTTCCCACTCTTCCCTGCGCTCAGGGTTTTCCTGCAAAAGCGGCTCCAGCATCTCCTCGGCACCATTGATCATCGATCTGAATTTGAGGCAGTCAAACTCCCTGCCAGCAGTGGTAAGGCGACGGTGACGGTATAACACCGGTCCGGGGCTATCGAGCTTGATCAACAGACCGATCAGCAAAAACAGCGGCCAGATACAGGCCAGCACCACACTTGAGAATACCACGTCAAAGGTCCGTTTCCAGCTGGCATCCGGGTTGAAGTTGAGCACCAGCATCTCGCCCATGGACTGGATTTCGGCATGATGCACCCCGTAGACATAGAGATCCGGGACAAGAAAAATCTGTGCACCCAGGTCTCGGCAGTTCCTGAGCAAACGCAAAACCTTGTACTCAGCACGCATGGGCAGGGCAATGTAGACATAGTCAATGTCGTGGCAGCGAAGGTACTCCTCCACCTGGTCAATGCGACCGATAATCGGTTTACCCATAACACTGGCCGAGGCATTGAGCGCTGTCTTGTCATCAAAAAAACCCACGACCTCTATGCCAGCCCAGGGAATTTCCTCAAGCTGGCGCACCATACGTTCTCCCAGTTCACCAGCACCGCAGACGATCGCATGGCGGATATTCCTTCCCTGTGCACGAAGACGACGCAGCAGATAACGCACCAACAGATGGGCGCAGAATATCAGTAACGGCGTGGTCAGCACCCAGATCATGAAAACAAAACGGGAGTAAGCCTCCTGGTTTTTGAAGATAAAAAAGTAAAACAACAGCAGGCCAACCACCGCACTCCATGCCTGGGTGATCACCAGAAACTCCCGGTAGAATTTCCACCCTCTCCAGGATCGGTACATCTGAAAAATATGGAAGCTGATGAAACAGGCCGTAAAGGTTATGATCTCCAAGCGTGTGTAATAAAAATTCCAGGGGACCTTGTACAGGTGGGTGTAGATCCAGAGAAACAGACAGGCAAGCCCGCAGTCGATGAAATGGAGAAGGCGATAGATAATCGAACTGCGTTCACGCAGGTTCCAGTTGATAAGAGGCGACATGTGGTGATTAATCCGGCTTCATCCACCAGTGACGGTGCATACTTAACAGTTGCGCCATATTCTGCGGCAACAAACGGTATCTTTTGCCGAGGGCATAGGCGATAAACTTGGCCGAGCTACGAATCAGACTCAGCGGCACCAACATATACTGTTTGCGATGGAAAAGAAAGGAGATCTCCGAACGGACAAATCTCTTGCCGGTACCAGTGGGTGTGCCAAACTTGTCGAGCAGATCCTTCTCGAGCACATGAAAGGCTCCAATATCGAAATAACGTCTGAACTCCTCTGCAATCGTGTAATTATGGGAATGATACACCCGGGCCTCCGGAACATAACAGACCGACCATCCCGCCTCCAGGATGTTAGCCACCGTACGGGTATCCTCCCCAAACAGCAGGTGCTCAGGGAAATAATTTACCGCAGCCAGTGCCTCCCGACGATAGGCTGCAAACGAATTGGAGATGAAGATAGTCTTGAAGCCATGGGTGAAGCGATCTTCCCAGCGGCGGACATACCCGGTTTCCGGATAGTTGAACTGGCGTAAATGCTCGCTGAACGGTGTGGCGTCCACTCTGGCCAGCTGCCGGCCGTACGCCACACCAATACGCTCATCTTCGCGAAAAACAGCGAGCAGACGTTGCAGATCTCCGGTCCCGACAGGCAGGGCGTCCTGGGTGAAAAAGACCAGCAGGTCACCCTGGGCCAGCCGGGCAGCCATGGTGCGGGTACCGCCATGGTCAAACTGTTCCCGGGCGATGCTTTTCAGGTGCGCTCCGTAGGTACGGGCAATCTCACAGGAACGATCAGTTGACGAGGAGTCCACGACAAGCAGCTCATACGCACCGATCCCTCGCTGGGCCTGGAGACTGTTCAAGAGTTTCGCCAGAAACTTCTCGGCGTTGAGGGTGGGAATAATGATAGAGATCTTCATTGCTGCTTTTTCCGGGCGGCCAGAACAAGCAGCACAGCCTTATCCAGCTGGAAAAACAGCAGACTCAAAGACCTGCCGGGATTCATGCGAAAAAGGGCACAGAGCACCCTGTCTGCCAGGCGCAGGACCGGTGCAGGCAGGACACTGAGGACACCTGTGACCATCCCGATGCGGGCGGTCTGGAAATACTCGGGATGCAGGGTTTGCAACAGGTGAAAATTATCCACGGAAGCGCGCATTCGCAGAAACGCTCTCTCCCTGTTTATCAACCCCAGGTGGGAGCAGGTGTTGTCAATGTGTATGATGCCGTAGCGTTGCTGTAGCCGAATCCCCCATTCCACGTCTTCGTACCCATACCCTTGAAACTGCTCATCTATACCCTGCGTGGTAAATATCTCCCGCTTCACCATGACATTACCGGTAAAAAAATACCGCCAGGGCTGGCGGTTACGCAGGGCGGCAGGCAGAGCTTCGGTCTTGACACCTTTGTGGGTGTAAAAATCATACTGGCGACCGTGCAGACACCGCTGTCGATAACTGATTCCCCCACAGACCGGCCGCTGCACTGAGGCGTCTATCCACTCCAGATACTGTGAGAGAAAATCCTCTTCATCTGGAAGCATATCAGCGTCCAGCAGCAACAGATACTCCCCTTTTGCACGGCTGGCAAGCAGGTTACGCATGGGGCCCCGACCAATATTCTTCCCACCGGCGTGATACTCTACCCAAGCACGTTCTCCAGCAAGCCTGCGATTACCCTCCAGATAGCCACTCTCTGAGCCGTCATCACCGATGATCACCTCGACCTGATCAGCAAGCCCTCTTGATTCGATCTCAGCTTCAAGACAGCTGAGCAACGCTTCGAGATCCCAGTTTACTACAGGGATAAGCACAGAAAGTACACCGTTCATTCTTCTGCCCTGACCTTCTGGACAGCGGCGAAACGCTCCCTGTACAGCCGCACCACCGCCTCAAGCCCGAGGGATTCCAGGATGAATCGGATACGCTTGCGGCCAATCAGCCAGGCAAGATACACGGGGCTGGCATAAACAGAGCCTGGCAGATATTGCTGCCGGGCCTGATGCGTTTCTTTAAGCGCTGCCTGCCAGTTCTGTTCGGCGAGGCCGTCATGTATCATGTTGGCGAGCACTGCACGGGTGGAGACAAAGGTGACCCCCTCTTTTCGCAACCTCAACAATAGTTCATAATCCATGGCCAGCCGGTACTCCCGAGAAAAACCTCCATACTCAAGGTACAGCTGACGACGGACAAAGCAGGTTGGGTGGGTGACACTCATTTCCCGATGCAACAGGGCTGGTTCTGAGTCACAGCGATAGGCCGGTGTGTTGCCATCCCAGAACTGCAGGCCTCCACAGACGATCCCTGTATCCGGGTGTTCTTGAAACAGCCCGCGGATACGCTCGAGGGCGTCCGCTTCGTACCAGTCACCGGCATTGATCAGGCCAATCACCTCTCCACGACAAAGTGATACTCCCTTGTTAAAGGCATCACTGATCCCATGATCCGGCTCGGAAACCCAGTATTCAAGGCGTTGGGCATTCTCCCGCAGGATCTCGCGGGTTGCATCAGTAGAACCGCCGTCCACCACAATATACTCGACCTCTGTAGCAGGCCAGCGAAATACCGATTTCATGGTGGGCAAAAGGAGATCACCCGGATTCAGGGCAATGGTGACCACGCTCAGCCAGGGTTTCCCCGTATCTGCAGTGTTGAGGCGCAGACCTCCCTCACCCAGCCGCCCTGGATGAGGAGGTAATCGCTGCACAGGGTGAATCTCTGTCAGTGGAGACATCGTTTATAGACCTCCAGCGTTTGCCGAACGCAGCGCTCCCAGGTAAACCGCTGCGCCCGTTCACGGCCATCCTCGATCAATCGGTGACGCAGCTCACTATCTGTAATCACAGCCACCAGCTGCCCGGCAATGGCATCCTGATCTGCGGGATCAAAGTAGCAGGCGGCCTCACCTGCAATCTCCGGCATTGATCCCGCACGCGAACAGACGACCGGACACCCGCTGGCCATGGCCTCGACCAGCGGCAAGCCAAAGCCCTCATATACGGAAGGATATACCAGGGCCTGGGCATGACGGTACAAGCAGGCAAGCCGGGTATCATCACCTTCCAGCTGATGGAGCCGAGCCGGCCCTATACCCAGTTGATGGGCCAGCTGAAGTTCTTCCCTGTTCAGGGGACCGCCACCAAAACATACCAGGGACACCTCCTTAAGCTCTGCCTGCCTGGCAGCCATAGCCCGCAGCAGCATGACAAAATTTTTTGGCCCCTGCCGCCGGCCAACATACAGGAGATACGGCCCTGTCACAGGAGGCGTACCACAGGAATTTTCCGCCCTGATGGAATTTCCCAGGTGTACGACACTCACCCGTTCGTCAGGAACATTAAGGAGATTAAGAAGGTCATCTCTGGTTGCCTGTGAAATACAGATCACCTGGTCGGCATTTTCGATTGCCTGGCGTTTCAGTTCAATGACTGTCTGTTCTCGTTGCGAAAATAATCGGGGATAGCGCTCATGGATCATATCAAAAACCGTGAGCACCACAGGTATCTTGTCGTGGCGACGGGCTGTATAGTAGGTCCGATGCTCGATATCAGGCGTGAATCGACTACACAGAAGCGGGGTAAACAGATCGTTGAGTCGCTGCCGCAGCCTGTGAGTTCTGGCGATGCGCGGCACTCTCCAGCCTGAAACCGGCACCCCTATATCACCCAGAATCTCGCTCATATGCAACGGCGCAACAACTCGCGTCTCCACACCTGGTAGCCGGTGTAATCCTGCTGCCAACTCCAGGAAATAGCGGCTGATGCCCCCACGCTCCTGCTGGGAGAAGATGCAGTGATCAAAGGCGATGCGCATGGTTATCCCCTGTCATTCCAGGCCTGCTGATAGGCTGCCATCGTTGCCTTGGCACACTGTTCCCAGGAAAATTGACGGGCCCGCTCAAGCCCTCTTGCAGCAAGCTCTTGGGCAACATCACTCTCCCCTAAAACCCGGAGCAAAGCATCAGCCAAGGCATCCATATCATCAGGCGCCACAGTTATACCAGCGCTGCCTACCACCTCCGGCAGTGAACTGGTATTGGAGGTAATTACCGGGACACCACAGCACATGGCCTCAAGCGGTGGCAGCCCAAACCCCTCATACAACGACGGATAGACGAACACTGCGGCACCGCTATAGAGACTGCTCAGATCCTCGTCACGGACATAGCCGGTCATCACCACCCTGTCACGCAACATTTCATCCTCCTGAATCTGCGTGAGTACCCTCTCCACCTTCCAGCCTCTGGCACCGACCAGCACTAAGGAGCGAGCATCCTGTGGATGTTCAGCCACCAGGCGGCGGTATCCCTCAATGGTGGCTCGCAGGTTTTTACGATGCTCCAGGGTCGCCAACGAAAGGACATACCCTGCCTCGGCAATACCGTAGCGATCAAGGACCCGGCGTATTTTTACTCTGTCGGGTTCGGGGTGGTAGAGATCAGCGGCAGCCGCAGGGTAGGTCACAAAAACCCGCTCTTCGGCCATGCCAAGGTATTCACAGATGTCGTTTTTAGAGCTTTCCGAAATGGTCAGGACAAAATCCTGTTCAGGCCGTACTGAAGCGAGGATTTCTCGAAACTCTTTATCAAAATCCTTCCAGAAATACTGGGGATGCAACACCGGAATAATATCATAGATGCTGAGAAAACTCAGGACCGGCGCCGAGTAGCCGGGCAAGGCCGCAAAGGTGGAGTGGAACACATCACATCCCCTGCCGATATCTTGTCGGCGCATCTTCCTGAACAAGCGGGCCACCAGACGTTCAGCCAGTTGCCATCGATCCACAGGCCCTACAGCAGAGGCAACATCAAAAAGGCGTTCCTCCAGGTGCCTGACCCCGACAAACCGGTCTGCCTCATGCAGTTCCTCAAAAAACTGCCGGGTCAGCCTGTTCACCCGGGTTGAAGAAAGCGAGGTCACCTGCACCTCCATATCGTCATTGAGGCGCAGCAATTCTGGAGCTAAGCTACTGATAACTCTATATATACCTGTCCTGGCCGTTTGATAGAGCCGGGCCAGGCCAATGACCGAGACATCAATGGTTACACGCATGGTTTTTCCTGAAATCGCTCCGGCTCGCTGATGCTGATCGATAAGGCAAGAGTATTGTTCCCCTACAGCAGGTGCGTTTACCTTACCAGGACAGGATTCGATCCATGAACAGTGCCTGTTCAGCGGGATCTGCAAGCTGATCGAAGGGAAAGGCCCAGTACACCGTCTTGTACCCCTCGGCATCGTAGCTTGTCCCCAGTGACAAAAGACCATCCCTGAAAACAGTCTGGTTGTCTGAACCACCAGATATCGGCAGGGTATTTACTGCGCCTTGCAAGGCGATCTCTCCGGAACCAAGCCAGTTGATGACTTCAAGCCGGGACGCGCTGCTGTAGCCGATGGACTGATGCAGGTTGAAATATTCGGCGCGCAAGGCGCCGCTTACAAGATGATGATAGGTTTTGCTGGCCATGAACAGCTTTTTTCCACCACTTTCAAGCCAGGAGGTAAGGGCGGCGTCATCTGCCGGCCCCGCTTCCCATGCTTCCCCCTGGCCAGCATCCCACACCACCGTAGTAAAGGGGTGCAAATCCAATCGCCCCGGTTCGTTATACCCCCCTTCTGTATCCCAGTTGACAAAGGGTATACCGCCTGTGTACAGGGCAGCGGCCATCTGCCGGCGACTGCCACTCTCATCTTTCGCGGTATCGTCCTCCACCAGCAACACCTCCGGCACCTGACGGCAGAATGACGAACGGCTGCGCCCTGCACCTGTTCCGGCTTCATCCATGATAGCCACGGCTTCGGCAGGCCAGCTCCCGGCCTTTACCAGCGTTGTCGTCTCAATACTATTGGCAAAGCCGTCATCGCGACAGGACATATTGTCGGTAAAATTACACCAGGCATGGTTGTCGTGAATATCATGATACCAGAGATAAAGCCAGGTATCGCCGACATGGGAGAAAACGTTGCGGTATATGGAAAAGCCGGAGCTGCCCTGATCCAGATACAGGGTGCCATAGCGCCCCCGCTGCATACAGATATAATTGCCGCTGATCTCGGAATTGGGCTGCGGCCCCAGAGTATAAATAGCGCCACCATCCTCGAGCATTGACACGGCATTCTCGATCCAGTTGTCAATGATGCGGTTGTTGGCGGCATAGCTGTGCACTCCCCATCCCCAGCCGACACTAATGCCGGTGTAAGGCAGATCAGACAGCTCATTGTTTTCAATAACAGTATCCCGGACATAACCGGCAAAGATCCCCACACCATCATGGTAGTCCTGGCCAGGAGCCGTGATGCTGTTACCGATCACGCTGATATTGCGATTCTGTCGAGCTGCAGGAGCACTGGCATCGTCAATATCTCCTATCTGCAAGGCGCTGGAGGCGATATCCTCAAAACGGTTCCCTGAAATATATACCTGTTGACTGCCGTCACGCACGCTCAACCCGGCACCTCCGAGGTGGCTAAAAGTATTTCCTTGCACACGGAGATGACGGGCTCTGCGAAAGGTTACCGCAGCTGGTGTACGGGTAAGCTGTCCGGCCCCGGTGTAATGAAATCCAGCCTGAAGAGGGGCGTATCCGTGCCGACCAGAGGGCGCGCTCCAGTTGGCATGGGAGAATATCAGCCCGGAAAAAATCAAATTTTGTACAGGGGCATGCGCAGTTCCGTTCACCGCCAGCAAGGTTTGCAATCGTGGAGCAATCACTGACAGCCCGGTCATGTCTTCCCCAGGTCTTGGCATGTAATAGACAACATGCCTACCCCTGTCCAGGTACCATTCACCTGGCTCGTCCAGGAGTTCGTAAGCGTTCTCCACCCTGGCCACTGTCGTGAAGCCGTCATCGGGCTGCACCGGGCCCGTGGCATTTTCCCAGCACGGCTGCTCCAGGATAATCGAAGCGCCAGACAGCACATCGACTCCACAGCGGAAGCTTCGCCACTCATTGAACCCGACAAGTTCAACACCATCAAGTGAGCTGAAGTGCTCCAGGCCGCTAGCGCTACTCATGAACCCGGTTGCGGTCCGCAGGAAGGTCGCCCCCTCAAGTCCCCTGGCACGGATTGCCCGCCGACCGTTAACCCAGAGCTGACGAAAATCAGCCCACGCCGGAACCCTGGCCCGATAGATCCCTCTGGCAGCATCGTGCAGGATCCAATTATCAACGGTAAACCCGCCGCTCAACACCACCCGCTGTCCCCTATACGGTGCCCAGGTAATGGTATAGCCATTGGTGCCTGAATCAAAGGGGGTCAGGGTCAACGGTGCCTTAAGCGCATAGAGACCACCCTTAAAGGAGACGGTCATGTCCCTGGTCAAACCACCCGCCCTGTTGAGCGCTCGTATCTTTTCCATGGCCTTTGCCAATGAACAGGGATAAGCGGCTACACACCGACTTCCCGAACCGTTCGCCGCAACCACCAGTTCACCCGGTTCCGTCGTCAGCCTGCTGACAAAGGCAGGGACAAACAACAAGATGGATTTCTCCGTAGTTTCCGCCATCAGGGGCTGCCCTGTCGATAACCCGCTCACGAGCAACAGCAACAACGAATACCAGCCAAAACTTGGCGAAGAGTTTATGCCACCAGTTGCCATCTATCTCCCAGCAAAAGCTCATGGGGACGAAATGCAGACTTGTAACTCATCCCCCTGAGTCCTTCAATCCAGTATCCCAGGTACAGATACTCAAATCCGTTCCTGCATGAAAAATCGATTAAAGACAATATATTCAGTGTTCCGGGACTACGTTGCTCGAATTGAGGATCAAAATAGAAATATACGGCATTGACCCAACTGTCTCCACAATCAATGATTGCTACTCCAAGGAGTTGCTCACCTAGGCGATAACGGATCTCGAAACACTGGGTCATGCTGGTGAGAAAAAAACCGCTATAATATCCGACACCATCGCTCTTTCCCCCGGGAAAACGAGTGTCAAGAAACCGATCCAGCACATTGAGGTTTTCCCGATTCATTGCCAGCGGAGCGACCCCAGCCCAAACGTCACTGTTTTTCTTGAGTACTCGCCGCTGATTCCGATTGGGCTTGAACGTCTGTGGGTTTACCCTGATAGGTATACAGCGACTGCAGGTTGGACAGTGCATGGTATACATACAGTTGCCATTACGACGATAACCTGTGGCCAAGAAATGGGCCATGAGCTTATCCTCTATCGCCCCGAACACCCCCTGATGGTATACGGCGCGTTCCTCAAACCCGTACGGGCAGGCAGCAGCTATATCGGCAAAGTATTTGTCCATGTCTCAGGAGTTATCAGGCCCTTATCGAGCTTCCATAAGCGGGTATGGGGATCCGGCAACGGGCGAACATCCCACAAAAATGACAGCTTATCAAGGAGGTTGCCAATAAAAGAATTCCATACACGAAAAGGTCGTCTCCCTTCCGGCAGACAAATTTGACCATAAGCCAAAGAACCCCTTAACGAACTCAAACCGAGCAAACCTTTTCATGAAATTTTATACCAGCCAGCACCAATAGTACTGTGAAATTGACTCCCACACAAACAAAATGTACCTCTACATCCTTAATTGAGAAAGGATCAGCCTTTTCCATTGAAAGAGTAGACCGAGACGGTACCAGAAAAAAAAACTTTTTATCCTTGGATAGAAGCTCTACAGAGAAAGAATTTTAAGTAAAAAAGCCATTGAAGAATATTATATGTGGAGATCCTCTACTTCATCCATATTCAAGAGGAGCTCGAAAAATCCTCGCTGCAAGAATTGGTCACCGTCAAATAAAAATAAATGGACATCGATCTGCTGCAGCTTATGTATATGTTTTGTCTAATCATAAGACCACCTAAAGGCAATTATTACTCATAACAATCTCAAAAAATCTTAAAAATCAATATGTTGACACAATCCCTAACAAGTTAACCATAAGAGAAAAAACAACATAGATTATCAGATACTTTTTTATTTGCCAGAGAATATTATTTATACAGCATAGCAATAAAAACGATAATCGCAGATGATAAAAAATATTACCTTCTTTTTTAAATATATTCTTTGAACTTCCGACTACCAGGTCATCATAAAGAATGGTTTTTATTCATCATAGATAATTTATTGTAACTATTAATAAATTATTAACAGTTCAACTTAGCGATCCCTGTCATTTATTATCATACGAGTGCATAAATCTAAAAAGCCATTCATCCATTCAATTAATCACTTAAAATAACGACATATTATGAAAAAACTTACCTTTAAAGACAAGGGCATTCAAAGAATGATAGCTATATATCGACAATAAAATTGTTATTAGTCTACATCGTTATAGTCAAAAAAATAAAGGGTTATTAGTAATAGCTAATAAAATTACTTGAAACTAATCTTACTCATTTTTTTATTGTTTTCTCACCTGAATCTTTTAAGATATAGTTACACTGTAAAATTTTGTTTCAGGAGCTGGAGCATATGTACTGGTTTATTGAAATGTGTCGTTCGTCGCTTGGAAAGAAGTACATCATGGCCATTACCGGCTTGATGCTCATAGGTTTTCTTGTGGTGCATACAATCGGTAACTCTACGATATTCTGGGGAAGGGGGGCGTTCAATTCATATGCACACCATCTCCATTCCCTCGGCATCTTCGTACCGCTGTTTGAGCTCGCCCTGCTCTCCATTTTTCTCTTACACGTTATTACCGGCATTACCCTGTTTATACAAAACCTTCAAGCCAGGGGAAATCGTTACGAGATAAACAAAGAGGCCGGTGGACGTACCTGGGGCTCTTCGACAATGCCTTACACCGGAGCCGCCATTCTCGTCTTCATCCTCATCCACCTGGGGAATGTTCACTTCACCGACCATTCCATCGCAATCTCTGATATCGTCACCTCCATCCTCAATCATCCGGGGTACACGCTGGTGTACGGCGCGGCAATGGCCTTACTGTTACTGCACATCAGTCATGGGTGTTGGTCACTTTTTCAGACTCTTGGTATCAGTCACCCCAAATATGACGGTTTGATTCGCGTGGCAACCCGTGCCCTGGCAGGCATTATCTGCGGTGTGTTTTTACTCATTACCCTGCTGTTGCTGTTTTCGCAGGATCACCTGATGTGACAGGCGCTGTTACCAAAGACGCATCGGCAATTCTCTATGAAATGTCGACATCCTTTTACTTATAGCCGGAAAAAATGAATATGCAGCTCGACGCCAGAATACCCGAAGGACCGCTTGCCGAAAAATGGGACAACTGCCGCTTTGCCAACAAACTGGTCAACCCGGCAAATAAACGGAAATACGAAGTAATCGTCGTAGGCACGGGGCTTGCCGGAGGATCAGCTGCCGCCACCCTTGCGGAGCTGGGCTACAACGTCAAGAGTTTCTGTATTCACGACACCCCCCGCCGGGCGCATTCCATCGCGGCTCAAGGCGGTATAAATGCAGCAAAGAATTACCAGGGGGATGGTGACTCGATCTTTCGTCTCTTTTATGACACCATCAAGGGTGGAGATTTCCGTGCCCGTGAAGCCAATGTCTACCGCCTGGCACAGGTCAGCCGTGATATTATTGACCAGTGTGTGGCGCAGGGCATCCCCTTTGCCCGTGAATATGGCGGCACGCTCGCCAACCGTTCATTTGGCGGTGCCCAGGTCAGTAGAACCTTCTATGCCCGCGGCCAGACAGGCCAGCAGCTCCTACTCGGTGCCTATTCAGCAATGATGCGCCAGGTTGCAACCGGAAAGATCACCATGTATCCTCGCCGGGAGATGCTCGACCTGGTACTGGTGGACGGGGTGGCCAAGGGGATCATCTGTCGAAACCTGATCACCGGCAAGATGGAACGCTACTCTGCCCATGCGGTGGTACTGGCTACCGGGGGGTATGGCAATGTCTTCTATCTCTCCACCAATGCCATCGCTTCCAATGTCACGGCTGCCTTCAGGGCCTACAAACGAGGTGCCGGCTTTGCCAATCCAAGTTTCGTCCAGATTCACCCCACCTGTATCCCGGTTCACGGCGACTATCAGTCCAAATTGACCCTTATGAGCGAGAGTCTGCGCAATGACGGGCGGGTATGGGTTCCCAAGGATCCCAAAGATACCCGCCGACCCGCCGATATTCCCGAAGAGGAACGTGATTACTACCTGGAACGCAAATATCCGAGCTTCGGCAACCTCGTCCCCAGGGATGTGGCCAGCCGCAACGCCAAAGAGGCCTGTGACGAGGGTAAAGGGGTTGGTGAGACCAAACTTGCCGTCTACCTGGACTTTGAAGAGGCCATCCAACGTGATGGTCTTGACGTGATCCTCAAAAAGTATGGCAACCTCTTTCATATGTACGAGAAGATCACTGACGTCGATCCCAGCAAGGAGCCGATGATGATCTATCCAGCTGTCCATTACTCCATGGGCGGCCTCTGGGTGGATTATCATCTGATGAGCAATATTCCCGGACTCTTTGTCCTGGGAGAGGCGAACTTCTCCGACCACGGTGCCAACCGGCTCGGTGCTTCAGCGCTGATGCAGGGGCTTGCCGACGGCTACTTTATTCTGCCCTACACCATCGGCAACTACCTGGCCGGAGTGGCCAGCGGTCCCACCGTTGCCGAGGGTCCCGAATACGATCAGGTGGAAAACGAGGTTAAAGAGCGTACAGACAAGCTCCTCAAAAACACGGGTACCGGTGCTGATGGACGTAATACGCTGGCGCACTATCACCGCCAGCTAGGGAAACTGATGTGGGACAACTGCGGTATGGCCCGCAACAAGGAAGGCTTGACCCAAACCCTGAAAAAAATTCCGGAAATTCGTGAGGAGTTCTGGAAAAACGTGATCGTTCCTGGCGGCAAAAACGAGTTTAACCAGTCACTTGAACGCGCCGGGAGGGTTGCGGACTACTTGGAATTTGCCGAGATCATGGTACAGGACGCCCTGGCCAGAGAGGAGTCCTGCGGCTGTCACTTGCGCGAGGAAAGTCAAACCGAAGAAAATGAAGCCAAGCGTGATGACGCGAATTTTTCCCATGTGTCTGTCTGGGAATACCAGGGTGAAGGTGCCCCGGCAAAACTGCACAAGGAGCCGCTTGTCTTCGATAATGTTACCCCTTCACAGCGGAGCTACAAGTAACCCGGACGAATTCCGGCCCAAGGTGTATTGCACCAGGAATGACGTTCATTTCAACCAGAGCACGAGAATATGGCTGACAAAAAAATCAACATTACCGTAAAGGTCTGGCGACAAAAAGGCCCCTACGCCCAAGGATACCTGGAAGAGCACGACCTCAGTGACATCAGCACTGATATGTCTTTTCTGGAAATGCTAGATGTCCTCAACGACAAGCTCACCCTCGAGGGTGCTGAACCCGTGGCCTTTGACCACGACTGTCGTGAGGGTATCTGCGGAAACTGTGGAGCTGTAATCAACGGTGTTGCTCATGGTCCGGAAAAGGAGACAACCCTGTGCCAGCTGCACATGCGAAAATTCGAAAGTGGCGATGCTATCTTTATCGAACCTTTTAGGGCCAGAGCCTTTCCCATTATCAAAGACCTTGCAGTTGATCGCTCTGCCCTTGACCGGGTCATGCAGGCTGGAGGATTCGTCTCTGTTAACTCCGGCTCCCCCCAGGATGCCAACTGCCTTCCCGTTGCCCAACGTAACGCTGAACTGGCCATGGACGCGGCAGCCTGCATCGGCTGCGGTGCCTGCGTGGCAGCCTGCCCCAATGCCTCGGCCATGCTCTTTGTCAGCGCCAAGGTCTCTCAGTACGCCCTTCTTCCGCAGGGACAGCCTGAACGTAAACGGCGGGCACTCTCCATGGTCCGTGCCATGGATCAGGAAGGATTTGGTAACTGCGGCAATGAACGCGAATGCGAAAATGTCTGCCCCAAAGGGATTTCCATTCGCAATATTGCCCGACTCAACCGAGAGTACATGTTTGCCAGTCTGACTGCTGACGAATAACTCTGTCCGGTAAAGATTTTCCCTGACAGGCCGCTTCATTTGGCAAGCGGCCTGTCTTTTCTGCGGTAACAGGGGACGCGCAGCCCCCTTTTTTGTTGTTCCTCTACCTCTGGTAACCTCACTCTACGTCTTTTTTATCATCTGCATCAGCGACAGTTCGCCTGTCTTCCGGTACAACAGGACAGAAAACCACCCGGCGATTTTGAATTCTTTTTACTTTTTCCAGCCGTTGCGCTACGCTGGTCTTTTGTCAGCAGACGACTGATGGACGACGTCAAAATATTCGCCAATGGCATCAGCGGCAACAATTCACTGCCCCTTGCGGGAAAGGTCACAGCACTGGCAAGGAGCTAACGACAGCACCAAAAAGACTCCAGTAAAACTCAACCTCAAATCACTTTCCCGTTCCATGGCCCGATGCACCTTCTCCTTTATCTTTCTGCTGTTACATTTTTTTCTGTTACAGTTGACGGTCACAACCGCTGCAGCAAGGCAGAACCCAGGGACAGTGCAGCGTGCTCAACATCAGACCATTGAGGAGTTACTGCTGCAGATATACGATGAACGGGAACGAGAACCTCTCTGGGTCAATCTCAAGGGGCCGACAGCCAGGGCCGAGGTGCTCCTGCAAACCCTGAAAGCCGCAGATCTCGAGGGCCTAAACCCGGCTGATTACCGGGTAACCGCGCTGACAGCCCTGTGGCAAGACCACAGTATGAAAGGTCTGGCCCGCCTGGAAGTTCTCCTCAGCCAGGCACTGGTCCGCTATGTCATTGACCAGCATCGCGGTATCAGCGGTGCCGCCCCTTCTGACCCTGAAAATAACAGAGAAAAAGAGCTAACAGCACTACTACGCGAAGGACTCACAGCAGAAGATATTACGGCGTTCCTCAAACAGCAATCTCCGCAGCACAAGGCCTACATTGGACTGAAAAAAGCGCTTGCCACCTACAGGAACCTCAACGATCAGGGCGGCTGGGAACCAATCGCCCCGGGACCACCCCTTAAACCGGGGCATCAGGATCCGAGGCTTGCCGACATTGCCAGGCGGCTTATCCTGACCGGTGATCTGCGCAGCGAAACACCAATCTCCACCCTGACATACGGCCCCGCATTAGTGATGGCAGTCAAGCATTTTCAGATGCGCCATAACCTCGCCATTACTGGAGTGGTCGATGACGCGACCCTCACCGCCATGAATCTGCCTGCACCTGAAATTATCAGGCGAATCCTGGTAAACATGGAGCGATGGCGCTGGTTGCCAAGAAAAATGGATGGCAGAAGAATCCTTGTCAATATTACCGGGTTCAAGTTGACAGTCACCGAAGACGAAACAGTGCAAATGACCATGCCGGTGATAGTTGGCGAGCTGGAAAATGCCACACCAGTGCTCAGCGACCGAGTTCGCTACATTGTCCTTAATCCCTTCTGGACGATCCCCCCGGATATTGCCGAGCGCGAGACTTTACCATGCCAGCTGGCTGACCCCAATTATCTTCGCACCAACAACATCAGGGTCTTTGAAAGCTGGCAAGCAGAGGCCGAAGAACTGGAACCGGAGTTTATCGACTGGAAAAGGCTGGGAGCCGGCATACGTTACTTTCGCCTGCGCCAGGATCCTGGCCCAAATAACACCCTGGGACAAGTCAAGTTCATGTTTCCCAACAAAAAGAACATCTACCTGCACGACACGCCTGCCCATGACCTTTTCACCAGGTCCACCCGGACCTTCAGTCACGGCTGCATCCGCCTGAGTAAACCGGTTTCCCTGGCTGCGTATCTCTTACAGGACAACCGCCGTCCTCTTGACGAATCGGCCCTGCAGCAGATCATCGCCAGTGGTGAACGGCGGGTAGTGCATCTTGACACACCTGTCCCGGTTCACCTCACCTACCAGACCGTTGAGGCTGATCCAGCAAGCGGTCAATTATCGTTTCACAAAGATATTTACGATCAGGACCTAGGCCTGGCCGAGGCGTTGCACTCGACCAGGCAAAATCGTCGGGTTACTCTTCCCTCCAGCCCCATTAACGTTCAACAGCGGTTGAAACGGCCACAAAAGACCTGAGGCTATTTCTCCGGGCTGTTAGGCACCAGAAGTACAGGGATATTGCTGTGACGAGTTACTCGGCGAGCAGTGGTCCCCATAAGCGTACCGCCAAAAAAGCCGTGCGTGGATTTCCCCATGACAATCATGTCTGCGTCATGCTCATCAGCCACACGCAAAATCTCATGGCTGGGCAAGCTACCGCTGACCACCATAATCTCGGTTACCGGTGTACGATTGAGCTGATAGGCCTCATATTCGTCCTTGCAAAACTTGTCCAGCCGCTCCTTGATGACCTCGAGAATACGTTCCATGCCATCGCGCTGGACTTTTTTGCTTTCACTTGGGGACAGATAGGTATCAACAATGGCCTGCCCGGTCACGCCTAGCGGCGCGACCACATGGAGCAGCAACAGTTGGGCATTATAACGCCTGGCCTGGCTAACAGCCAAACGGAAGACCGGCCTCGTCTGTTTCCCCAGATCAGAGGCATAGAGAATTGTACGAATATCTGGTCGTGCTACCATATCCACTGTACTCCTGTATCAAAGTAACGGAAAAGAACAGCCCTCCTGGGGCAGGAGATGCACCCAGGAGAACGGCTCAATTGTATCCCTGAAGCTTATCAATAAACTCGGGGAGAAACAAGGAAATCTGGGGGATATACGTAATCAGTACGAGGAAGAACAGCAGGAGCAGCAGCCACGGGAAAGATGCCCGGATGACCCAGCCGATACTGTTACCAGTGATACCCGCCGTAACAAACAGATTCAGCCCCACAGGCGGCGTCAGCATACCGATCTCCATATTCACCACCATGATAATACCCAGATGAATGGGATCAATCCCCATCTGCACGGCAATCGGGAAAAGAATAGGAGCCATGATCAGAAGAATAGCCGAGGGCTCCATAAAGTTACCCGCCATCAACAGAAGAATGTTGACGACAACAAGAAACATCCACGGTGAAAGCCCCCACTGAACAATCAATTCCGCCAGATAGTGGGGAATACGCTCGGTGGTGAGCACGTGGGCAAACAGCATGGCATTGGAAATAATAAACAACAGCATGATGCTGACCTTGGAGGCGTCCAGTACCACCTTGCGCACATCCTTGTCAATGACGCATCGGGGTAAGGCGATCGCAGACTGATAAAGATTGCGAATAACTGCAGCTCCGGTGCTTTCATCCTGATTACGCCAACGGACTCCTCGTAAAGGCCCCATGTCCCGGTAGCCAAAAATAGACACGAGAAAGGCATAAACAGCAGAGACTGCCGCCGCCTCTGTGGGGCTGGCAATGCCGCCATAAATTGAACCCAGGACGATGACAATCAGCATAAGCCCGCCAAAAGCGGCCATACCCGAGGAGAACAGTTCACCGAACCCGCTCCACGGTTGGGCCGGAATTTTACGGATACGGGCAACAATGTAAATAGCGAGCATCAGCAGGCCGCCCATCATCAATCCGGGGATAAAGCCTGCCATAAACATGCGGGCCGCTGATTCCTCGGTGGCCGCCGCGTACACCAGCATGACAATCGATGGTGGAATAAGGATGCCAAGTGTGCCCGCATTGGTGATGACCCCGGCGGCAAAACTCTCTGGATAACCGGCACGGACCATGCCAACGATGACAATAGAGCCAATAGCCGCAACTGTCGCTGGCGAAGAGCCAGAAACCGCGGCAAAGATCATACACGCCATAACCGAGGCCATGGCCATGCCCCCGCGAATATGTCCAACCAGGCTGATGGCAAAACGGATGATTCGTTTGGCAACGCCACCGGTCGACAAAAACGATGAGCTGAGAATGAAAAAGGGAATTGCCAGCAGGGTATAGTGCTCGGAAAGAGCCTCAAACAGTTTTAAGGCTATGGATGCCAACGAGTCATCAGAAAAAAACAGGATAGTCCCTATGCTGGACAATCCAAGGGCAAATGCGATGGGCATCCCCAGCAGCATACACCCGAACAGCAGGATAAACAGGGCAGCGGTCGTCATGCGGCTTCCTCCTTTTGCTGCAGTTCTTTATCTTGCTGCAGTTCTTCAAAAAGTTCCATGGACTCTTTCGCCTCATCCACCTGCTTGAAGGTATCTGCCTTGCCGGTTATCACATTCCACAAGAGCAGCAATATACGCAGGGAAATCAGGGAAAAGCCAATAAGCAGAATGCTGTGGGCAATCCAGGCTTGGATCGGTAAGTCTTCGAGTTCGATGCCGATCATCTTGACCTTTGCCAGGTAGATCCAGCTGCCGGTCAGCACAAGGTAGCAATAGACCAGCGCCAGCACACAGGCCAGGAAGGTAAAGATCCGTCTACCCACCAGCGGGAACAGTTTGACAAAGGCGTCGACACCGATGTGGGTCCCCACTTTTATGCCATAGGAAGCGCCAAACAGGACAAACCAGGCGGAGAGGTGCAGGGTTAACTCCTGGGACCAGAGGAATCCGGTGTTAAAGATGAAGCGCATGATAACATCCAGGAACACAAGCAGAGTGGTAAAAACGAGCAGGAGGCTGATGATCGCCTCCTCAACGGTATTGAGTACACGCAGGATCATAAAATATCCTCATTCAGGAGCTGAAAACGGGACCCCTGAACGGGGCCCCGCTGGTGCTTGCTGTCAACCAGGGAAAACCGGGAAGATCAGTTGTTGGCGCCGTAAGCTGCGTCGATAAGATCCTTACCTATCTCACCCTCAAACTCCTTCCATACCGGCTTCATGACCTCAACCCACTGCGCACGCTCTTCCGGGGTCAGGATGATGATCTCGCTGCGTTTGGAGTCGATGATCTTCTGCTTGTCTTCATTGGCCTTCTGGCCGGCAACCTGGTTACCATAGGCAATGGCCTCGTCCAGCAGTTTCTTCAACTCGGGGCGCAGGTCAGCAGGGATTTTTTTATTCCAGAATTCTGCAGAGGTGACCACCATGTAATCCAGCAGGCCATGATTGGATTCGGTGATGTACGGCTGGACCTCGAAAAACTTTTTGGAATAAATGTTTGACCAGGTATTCTCCTGACCATCAATAGCCTTGGTCTGCAGCAGGGTGAACACTTCGGAAAATGGTTTTTTCAACGGAGTAGCATCAACGGCCTGAAACTGGGCAGCAAGCACATCTGAAGCCATAATGCGGAACTTGAGGCCAGCAGCATCGGCCGGCACTTTAAGCGGTTTCGAGGCAGAAAGCTGCTTCAGACCGTTATGCAGGTATCCCAGCCCAACAAGGCCTTTTTTCTCCAGGCTTGTCAGGAGTTTCTGCCCAGCCTCGCTCTGCTGGAACTTATCAACGGCAGCCATATCCTTGAACAGAAACGGCAGGTCATAGATCTGCAGTTTTTTGGTAAAACGGTCAAACTTGGAGAGGCTTGGAGCGGCCAGTTGCACGTCTCCCAGGAGCATGGCCTCCAGCACCTTGTTATCACCAAAGAGCTGTGAGTTCGGATATACCTCGACGACAACCTTGTCCCCCATTTTTTCAGCGACCAAATCCCGAAACTTGTTGGCCATCTGTCCCTTAGGGGTGTTTTCCGCAACAACATGGGAAAATTTGATAACCAGAGGACCGCCCATGGCCATGCCAGCTGTCATCGCCATGGAAACAGCAAGTGCTACAAGTACCTTTGTAATCTGTGTAAACATAACTCCTCCGTTACGTGGAAATAATGGTTCGTCCGGTAACGTCCCGAACCCACTGAATCCCTCCTGCTTCGAAGAGAACCGAGCCTCAGTTGGCTTACTTTTCGAAATGCAAAAACAGGGCCAGCAGCTCTTCATTTTACGACATTCAATAAAAACAAAACGTTAAGAGAAACACCCCAAAGACCACGGGCGGAACCCCACACATTTTCCACCTCACACCGTGGAGAAACCACCCAAAGAGGACGGCAAGGTTTTCAGCAAGAATGGCCTGTGCAGCGATAAACGCTGCTGGCCGCCTGCCAGGGGTGCAACCAAGGAACTGTGACCACTGAAACCTGCCATGACCCGGCGGGCAGTAACTCTGGTGCGCTCCTGGCAGCTACTTATAATCGTTTTTGTCAAGACCGTACTTGCGCAGCTTGTCGTACAGGGTTTTTCGAGGAATGGAGAGGGTCTCCATAACATCCTTAAGCCTGCCGCTGTGGGCATTCAACGACTGCTCAAGGATGGCACGCTCAAAGGCTTCCACCTGCTGGGGCAGACTGTTGGCGGCCTCTCCGGCTTCACCGCTCATCATCCGCTCCAGGGACCAGCCAAACTGGGCCCCCAGCAGGACATAGCGTTCGGCCAGGTTGCGTAGCTCACGGACATTACCCGGCCAGTCATAGGCCATGAGCATGTTTATCTGGGCTGGTTCGGGCACAGGAACCTCTTTCTGGTAGCGATGTCCGGCAACCAAGAGATAGTGATGAAACAACAGGGGAATATCTTCTCGCCGATTCCTCAGTGGCGGAATCTCCAGGCAGACCACGTTGAGCCGGTAGTAGAGATCCTCACGGAAATCTCCCCGCTGCGAGGCCTCGAGCAGATCAACCTTTGTGGCCGCGACAATACGAATATCCAAGGGAATAAGGACATTGGAGCCCAACCGTTCGACACTACGCTCCTGCAACACCCGCAGGAGATGCACCTGTACCTGGGCGGGCATGGATTCAATCTCGTCGAGTAACAGGGTGCCGCCATTGGCGTGCTCGAACTTACCGATACGCATGGAGCGAGCATCGGTGAACGCCCCGGCCTCGTGGCCGAACAGCTCTGATTCGATGAGGTTCTCGGCCACGGCCCCGCAGTTGACGGCAACAAAATTATGGGTGCGCCGGCTGCTGTGTTCGTGCAGCAGCCGGGCCACCAGTTCCTTGCCGGTGCCTGTTTCCCCCATCACCAAGACATCGGCGTTGGTATCAGCTATCTGGCCGATAGTGGCGCGCAGCTGCAAGGTTGCCGAGGTGAGACCGATAAACCTGGGCCCAGGAGCACTGTGGGCTTCGAGCTCCACACGCAGCGCCCGGTTTTCCAGGGTGAGCATCCGTTTCTCCAAGGCCCGGGTTACAGTCTTGACCAGGCGGTCCGAGGAGTAAGGTTTTTCGAGAAAATCATAGGCACCGTTACGCATGGCTGTCACTGCGGTGGAGACATCACCATGGCCGGTTATCATGATCACCGGCAGGTCACGATCCACCGTGTGCAGGCGCTGCTGTAATTCCATACCGCTCATGCCAGGAAGGCGGATATCGCAGACGACCACCCCTGGCCAGTCATCGGTGATGACCGCCAATGCATCCTCGGCGCACCCCAGACAGGTTACCTCAAAATCAGCCAGTTCCAGGGTCTGGCGGTTGGCCTGGCGGATATGCTTCTCGTCATCGATAAACAGAACCTTGGTCAACTGTTGCATCGTCTTCTCTGCTGTAAGTTGTGGCGGTATGCAGGGTCATCTCAAAGCAGGCACCAGGGCCGGAGTCAGCAACCCTGATAGAGCCTCCCATCTCTTCGATAATCCGGGCCGAAATAGTCAACCCCAGCCCCAGTCCCTTGCCTGACTCCTTGGTGGTGAAGAAGGGTTCAAACACCTGTTCCATGTGCAGAGAACGAATACCAGGGCCGGAGTCGATAACGCGAAGCACGGTCAAATCACCCTGCAGACGGGCACTGATCTCCACGCGTTTGGTTTCCTGTCCTTCCATCGCCTGCAGGGCATTGGCCAGCAGGTTTACCAGCACCTGCTGAAGCAGGACATTGTTGGCGCGAACAGCGACGACATCGGGCTCCAGCTGGATCTCCACCGCTGTCCCTGCCCTGGAAATAACCGGTGCCAACATCTCCAGGGCACCGTCAATAACACCGTGAAGCGGCACAGCGCTTATCTTGCCGCTGCTCTTACGGGCAAAGGTCTTCAGCTGCAGGCTCAAACTGGCCATACGGTCAGTGAGCTCATTAATCTGGGCAAGATTCCACAGTACATCATCACTGCGGTTGTTTGCCAGAAGCTTGCAGGCATTGTCTGTATAGGAGCGGATGGCGGCAAGGGGTTGATTGAGCTCATGGGTCACTCCGGCAGACATCTGTCCCAGAGCCGCCAGCTTTGCGGCATGCACCAATTCACCTCTGGTTTTGTGCAACTCTTCCTCGGCCCGCTTTCGCTCCTGGATTTCACCACGCATCTTCCGGTTAATCTCGGTCAATGCGGCAGTGCGCTCGGTCACCCTTGACTCGAGCATCTCATTGGTCTCCTCAAGCACACGGCGGTGCTCTTCAGCAAACCGCTGACGCTCTGTGAGCCGCAGGCGTCGCTGCCAGAGCAGTAAGCCAAGGGTGACCGCCAAAGCGCTGGCAACAAACAGCTCTGACACAGTATATACCACGTCCCGCTGGACATCGGTGAGCCTTGTGAGGATAAACACCTTCCAGTCGGCCTGCTCCATCACTGTCATCTGCTGAAGAAAGGTTTCAGCAGGACCGTCAGGTGTTAGACGGAGGCTGACGATGGCACCCTGCTTCACTGGCTTCTCTTCAAGTACCCCCAGAGGCTCAAGCCGGGCATCAGGATAGCGTCTGCTCGAGGCAAGCCGTTCCCTGATCTCCGCAGGCAACGGCTTCAATGTACGAAAACGCCAGTCTTCCCTGTTAGTAATAAAGATAACGCCGTCTGGATCGGTCACGTAAAAAATATCGTCCTGACGTCCCCAGTTTTCCTCGACGGCATCGATATCAATCTTGATGACCACTGCCCCCAGGATGGTCTTCTCCTGAATCACGGGGTAGGCAAAGTAGTAGCCCCGGGCACTTGAAGCGGTTCCCAGGGCAAAGTACCTGCCGAGCCGTCCCTCCATGGCCTGCCGAAAGTACGGTCGATAACTGAAATTTCGTCCCACAAATGGCTTGGGCTTGTTCCAGTTGGAAGCGGCGATGGTCAAACCTTCGCGATCCATCAAGTAGGTATCACTGGCATCGGAGATGTTGTTGATGGTTTCCAGATAACGATTCAAAGCGTCTATACGCTCACGGCTACCGGGATTTTGCAGGAGGCTGACCAGCTGCCTGTTTGTCGCCAGCAGCTCAGGCAGCCCTTCATATTTTTCCAGCACCCCCTGCAGATAGGCGATATACAGGTCCAGTTGATTACCACTCTGTCGGGCAAGGCTTTCGAGTCCCCTGTGGTAGCTGACCTGCCCAGCCCCCCACAGCACAAGCAAAAGCAACAATAAAAATACAGGAAAAATAAAGAGATATCTTCGCATAGAACAGTTATCAATGAAACATGAGGGCACCTGCCGGCATCCCAGTATACACAGTGACTGATCCCGAGGAAAGTCCGAGAACCGCTGATCTGCTTTTTTCCGCCCTTGGCAGAAGGCGAGAAACAGGGTAAAGCAAGGCCGAAGGAGTACCCCATGAACATCTCCCCTCCCGACACCATTCTCTCCGCCGAAGAGGCCCGTACCCTGCTTGAGGACCGCTTCAACCTCGACCTGACAGAGGCCTTCCAGGTGACGGCCACCTACCCCTGCCGGATCAGTTCCTACTATCTCGAGCTCATCGACGAGCCCGGCGACCCTGTGTGGCGGCAGGCCGTCCCTGACCTGCGCGAACTCAACGATCCGCAGGGACTTATCGATCCCCTGGATGAAGAAAATTTGAGCCCTGTACCCAACCTGGTGCACAAATATCCAGACCGGGCACTCTTTCTAATCGCCTCGCGCTGCCCTGTCTACTGCCGGTTCTGTACCCGTAAACGCAAGGTAGGCACAGACCAGATGGTGATCAATGAAGCCACGATAACCAACGGTCTCTATTACCTGCAGCAGACTCCTGCCATCACCGATGTCCTCCTCTCAGGGGGCGATCCCCTGCTCCTGCCTCCGGAGTTCCTCGAATATATTCTCGCCCGGTTGCGAAACATCCGCTCTGTGGAAACGATCCGTATCGGCACCCGGGTTCCATGTACCCTGCCCCAACGGGTCACTCCCGGGCTGGCAGCAATGCTTGGCCGTTACCATCCCCTTTTCATCAATACCCATTTCAACCATCCACGCGAACTCACCGAAGCAGCAGCCCAGGCCTGCGGTCTACTCGCTGATGCCGGGATCCCGCTGGGCTGTCAGACCGTCCTCTTACGAGGAGTCAACGATCATGCCCCAACCCTGGCGGCCCTCTTCAAAGGACTGCTTCGGCTGCGGGTGCGCCCCTATTACCTGTTCCAGGCCGATCAGACCCGAGGGACCTCGCACTTCCGCACCACCGTCGACCACGGTCTGGCAATTATGCGCGAGCTTATCGGTCCGGTCACAGGTATGGCGATTCCCACCTATGCCCTGGATGCTCCGGGTGGTGGTGGCAAGATTCCCTTGACCCCAGAGTACATTACCGACAGTGGCTCCCCCCTGCTCTTCAACACCTATCAGGGCAGGCCGTGCCGCTATCCCAATACCCTGGATGATCTCCCCTAACCATTACCACCGGCAATGGTTTTACTTGAATAACAGGCAAGGAACTGTCTATTATAAACAAAGAGCGCAACCGGACAGCGTCATGCACAACAGCAAGAAAAAAAAATGGTTTACCTTCTAACTTCCAGATATTCTCCCCACTTCCTTCTGCACCGTTGACCAGTACTCCTTACAGAAACGCCTCTTCCTGGCAAGGGCTGTTGCTCACCCTGTCGGCCTGCCTGCTGTGGGGAATACTGCCCCTTTACTGGAAGCAGCTCCTTGCGGTTCCAGCTCTGGAGATCACCTGTCACCGCGTGCTGTGGTGTCTGCTGATCACCTCCGTACTGTTGCTACCGGGCGGTAAACTCTCCCTACTGCTCCGATCCCTGTGCTCACCTCCTCTCTTGCTGCGCACCCTCTGTACGTCCACCCTTTTAGGGGCTAACTGGCTAACCTATGTCTGGGCGGTCAATGCCGATCATGTGGTCGAGGCCAGCCTCGGATATTTCATCAATCCGCTGGTCACGGTGCTGCTGGGCGTGCTTGTCCTCAAAGAGCAGATACGGCCCGGCCAGTGGTTTGCCATGGTTCTGGCTCTCTGTGGCGTACTCTGTCTCACCTTTGCCTACGGCAGATTTCCCTGGATCGCCCTCTGCCTGGCCCTCTCTTTTTCCAGCTACAGTTTACTGCGTAAAACCGCAGCCCTGCAATCTCTGGAGGGCTTGTTTCTCGACATGCTCATACTGGCGTTGCCTGGCGGTCTGATGATCGCGGCCCTGGCCACCAGGGGCTGCAGCCATTTCCTCGCCGGAGACTTCTGGCAACCATTTCTGCTTGCCGGTACAGGGCTGATCACTGCTTTACCACTGCTGCTCTTTGTCGCCGGCACCCAACGTCTCGCCCTCTCCCTGGTTGGCATGCTCCAGTATGTGGCTCCTACCCTGCAGCTGTTTATCGGCGTTTTCATCTATGCAGAGCCCTTTCCGGCAAGCCGGCTTATGGGGTTCTCCCTGATATGGGTAGCACTTGCCCTGTTCACAGGTGAATCATTGCGCCATGATCCAGAGTTTCACCCGATAAACAAAGAAAAGGGATGAAGCAGCCACGACCTGCTTTTTGCCACAGTTCTCCTTGAATCTTCTTTGCCACTGGCGTATTCTAGCTCCTTGTATGTTTTGTCAGCGACGACCGGATACCCTGTGAATCCTTGGCGTCCTTCGGGCTGACATCACCCAGAAAACCGGCCGGAACCGGCCCCAGCCAAGAGATTGCATGTTCCTCAAAGATCATAACAAGACAGCCATACGACACAGCCAGGGAGCGATCAGCTACCGCCAGCTCATTAGGTCGGCGTGGGGATACGCCAGCCTCCTTCCGGACCACCTGAAACGGGTAGCCATTTTCTCGGAAAATCGTCCTGAATGGATTTTTGCACATTACGCCAACTGGGCGCGAAGAGCGGTCACCGTGCCCGTCGATTTTCTCAGTACGGCCGAGGAGGTAGCCCATGTGCTTGCCGACTGTACCCCTGAGGTGGTCTTCTGTTCGGCGCAACGATTACCGGTGCTGCAAGCCGCCCTCGCAACCATTGCCCACCAGCCTGCCATCCTGATCTTTGAAGAAATCGGCGAGGTGGAAGCTGCCCCACAACCCTTTCCTGAGCCGGCACAAGACGAAACTGCACTGATCATCTACACCTCAGGCACCACAGGTGCACCCAAGGGGGTTATGCTCAGCTACCGTAACCTCCTCGCCAATATCGAGGCGGTTTCCCAGGAAGTCCCTATTTACAACTCCGAAGAACGTTCCCTGGTGCTGTTACCCCTGCATCACATCTTTCCCCTGATGGGCACGGTGATTGCCCCCATTTATACTGGCGGCACCATTGCCATCTGCCCCTCCATGGGGGCAGAGGATATCCTGACGACCCTCCAGGAAAATGCCATCACGGTAATCATCGGTGTACCCCGGTTATGGAAGACGATTGCCGCCGGCATCATGAGCAAGATCAAGGCCAGCAAGCTTGCCACCCTGCTCTATTTTGCCGCTGAAAAGGTGCAGTCAAAGCACCTTTCCAGAATATTGTTTGCCTCGGTACACCGCCGGTTTGGAGGTGCGGTCAGATTCATGATCAGCGGTGGTGCAGCCCTGGATCTGGAGGTAGGACGTCAGTTAACCACCCTCGGCTTTGAGGTCCTGGAAGGATTTGGTACGACCGAAACCGCGCCGATGATCAGCTTCACTCGTCCCGGCAAGGTCCACATCGGCTCGGCCGGCGGCCTGCTCACCGGTATCGACGTGCGCTTTGACGATGATGAACTTCTGGTCCGCGGCAACAATGTCATGCAGGGGTATCTCAACCGTCCCGAAGAGACGGCCGAGGCCCTTAAAGACGGCTGGTTCCACACCGGTGACCTGGGCTATCTGGATGACCAGCAGCGTCTGTTCATTACCGGCCGCAAAAAAGAGCTGCTGGTCCTCTCCAATGGCAAGAACATCAACCCGGCGGAACTCGAGAATGGACTGGAGGCGATCACCCCCTACATCAACGAAGTGGGGGTCTTTGTCGACAACGACATTCTCCAGGCAGTCATCCGCCCCAATCTTGCCCGGATGCGTGAGGACAGTATCACTGACATTGAAGACTATTTCCGCTGGAAGGTACTGGCCCCCTTTAACCAGGCCGTAAGCCCCTACAAAAAAATCTTGCAGTTCACGCTGGTTGATGAAGAGCTGCCCAGAACCAGGCTGGCCAAGATCAAGCGCTTCCTCTTGCCCCAGATGGTCTCCCGGGAGCAGGATATCCGCAACTATGCAGAGCCGCCCACCTTTGAAGAGTACCTCATTATCAAACAGTTTATCGAAGACCTGACCAGCCGGACCGTCCACCCCGATGACCACCTGGAGATCGATATCGCCATGGACAGTCTCGACAAGATCGGCCTGTTGGAGTTTCTTAACAACACCTTTGGCGTCGAAATCGGTGAAGAAGGACTGTTTACCCACCAGACCGTGCGCAGGCTCAGCGACTTTGTCCGAGAAAAAAAGGAACGCATTTCCGTGGAAATGATCAACTGGCGTGATATTCTCAGGGAAAAAACCGAGTTCAAACTGCCAGAGACCCGTTTTACAACGACACTCTTCAAGAATATGGCCAATGCCTTCCTGAACGTCTATTTCCGCTTCAAAAGTGAGGGCCGGGAAAATCTCCCCAAGACTCCCTGCATCATCGCTCCCAACCACCAGAGCTTTGTCGATGCCCTGCTGGTGGCCTCCCAGCTCAAAGACCACATCATGAAGAACACCTACTTCTATGCCAAAAAGAAGCACGTGAAAAACCGGTTTCTCAGTTACCTGGCCAATCGTAACAATGTGGTGATCATGGATATCAACACCGATGTCAAGGAGTCCATTCAGAAACTGGCAACACTCCTCAGCAACGGCAAAAACGTCATGATCTTTCCTGAAGGTACACGCAGCAGCGACGGCCGCCTCGGCGACTTCAAAAAAAGTTTTGCCATCCTCGCCAAGGAGATGAATGTACCGGTGGTGCCGGTGACCATTAAAGGTGCCTTTGAGGCCATGCCCACGGGCCGCCTCATTCCCAGGCCTTTCAAGAAAATTCGCGTGACCTTCCAGCAACCGGTGTTTCCTGAAGGCCACACGTACGAGAGTCTCAAGGATCAGGTACGCCAGCATATCGAGGAGTGCCTGGAATCTACACTTTCGAGAAAACCGGCCTGAGGCTTTTTGCAAACACTCCCGAACCGCACCTCTGACGAGGCAGGTTCGGGCTCCAGCGATCCATCAACCTGCCTAGTGGCTTTGCCATGCACACGACCATCCCCACCTGCGACGCTGTCATCGAACCTGAACGCCACCTCAAGGTACTCTCGAGAAATGAGGTAGCCAAACTCCACGATACCACCTGCGGCGGTCTGTACCAGATCTTTCGCAGCTGTTCGTTGGCGGTCCTCAATAACGGCGACCACCTCGACGACGGCAAGGAACTGCTTGCCAGATATCAGAACTTTGACATCAGACTTATTCAGGAAGAGGGCGGTATCAGGCTGCAACTCTGCGGTGCCCCGGAAAATGCCTTTGTCGACGGTGTCATGATCAAGGGCATCAGGGAGCACCTGTTCTCGGTCCTCAGGGATGTGGTCTTCATTAACGGCGAGCTGCACAACAGTACCCGCTTTGACCTCCAGAGCAGCGACGGGATCACCGACGCGGTCTTTCATATCCTGCGCAATGCCAACGTGCTCCGGCCGGGTGCCGGCACCAACCTGGCGGTCTGCTGGGGTGGCCACGCCATCAATCAGGAGGAATACGACTACTCCAAGGAGGTTGGCTACGAGCTTGGCCTGCGCGGCATGGACATCTGCACGGGATGTGGCCCCGGTGCCATGAAGGGGCCGATGAAGGGAGCCGCTGTCGGCCACGCCAAGCAGCGCAACTACACCGGGCAATACCTGGGAATTACCGAACCTGGAATTATCGCCGCAGAATCACCCAACCCGATTGTCAACGATCTGGTCATCATGCCAGACATCGAGAAACGGCTGGAGGCCTTTGTCCGTTCCGGTCATGCTGTTGTCGTCTTTCCCGGCGGTGCCGGCACCCTTGAGGAAATTCTCTACCTGCTTTCTATCCTGCTGACTCCGGAAAATGCCCGCATCCCCTTTCCCCTGATATTTTCCGGGCCACGCAGTGCCGAAGCCTACTTCACCGGGGTCAACGAATTCATCGGCGAAACCTTGGGCATAGAGGCACAGCAAAAATACCGGATCATCCTTGATGATCCGGCAACTGTGGCCCGCGAAGTCGTGAACGGGCGCGACAAGGTCCATAACTTTCGCCGCGAGCACGGTGATGCCTTTTACTTCAACTGGCTGCTCCATATCCGCCACGACCTGCAGCAACCCTTTGCCGCGACCCACGAGGACATGCGCAACCTGCATCTTTACCGGGATCAGCCCCCTGATCTCCTTGCCGCAACCCTGCGCAAGGCCTTCTCTGGGATTGTCTCCGGCAACGTCAAGGAGAGCGGCATCAGCCGTATAGAAAAACACGGACTGTTTGAACTCCATGGGGAGGCAGCCATCATCGAGCCGCTGGAGACCCTGCTAGAGAGTTTCATCAGCCAGCAGCGCATGCGTCTGCCCGGTACCGAGTACGTTCCCTGCTACACCCTGGTGCGTGGGTAGACCAAGCTGCTCAACAGAAAACCGCAACATACGAACCCGGGTTGTGTGTAAAAACCACACCCTTCTCACCCCTCAGAACACATGGAGGCACAGAATATGGCTGCGAAAAAGATTTGTCTGCTCGTTGGTGATTTTGTTGAAGATTACGAGGCAATGGTCCCCTACCAGATGCTCCTCATGGTTGGGCATCAGGTGGATACGGTCTGCCCGGATAAAAAGGCAGGTGATACGGTAAAGACGGCGATCCACGACTTCGAAGGTGATCAGACCTACACCGAAAAACCTGGCCATAACTTTGCCATAACCGCAGATTTCGCCTCAGTAACAGCTGACCAGTACGATGCCCTGGTCATTCCAGGTGGACGCGCCCCTGAATACATCAGGCTCAATCCAGCTGTCATTGCCCTGGTTCAGGCAATGAACGCTGCCAACAAGCCCATAGCCGCAGTCTGCCATGGCCAACAGGTGCTGGTCGCCGCCGGTATCGTTAACGGCAAAACCTGCACCGCCTACCCGGCGGTCAAACCGGACATCGAAGGCGCCGGCGGTACCTGGTGCGAGGTGAATGAGACCTTCAGTAACGCCCACGTGGACGGTAACCTGGTTACAGGCCCGGCCTGGCCGGCTCATCCGGAATGGATCCGCAAGTTCCTTGAGCTGCTGGGGACAACCATCGAGCCCTGATACCAACAGCTTCCCCACGCACACCACCGGGCGGCCCCACCAGGGTGGTGCCTCCTCCCACGTTAAACAGCAAAACGCAGCCACACAGTGCTTTGTATGAAGCGCCGTGTGGCTGCGTTTCTCAAGGCAACAGCGAGCTGACGCCTACGCTTAACACATAACCACTTAGTACTAAAGAAAAAAATAGGTGGCTAACAGGCCTGCCAGCGACATGGTAACGGTGTAGGGCAGCGCCAGTATGACCATGCGCCCGTAGCTGAGACGGATAACCGGAGCCAGCGCCGAGGTCAACAGAAAGAGAAAAGCGGCCTGGCCGTTGGGTGTGGCGACGCTGGGAATATTGGTGCCGGTGTTGATTGCCACTGCCAGCTTGTCAAACTGATCCATAATGGCCTTGGCCTGGGCGGCAGCCCCTGCTGGCAGAGTGGCAAGGACATCTGCCCTGTGCACGTGGGGATCAGTAAGCTTGTCCATGAGCTGGTCGCCGCTCATGCCGATGCCCTGTATCTGTGCGAGTGCCTCGGTGATGTGCATCTTGGTCTCGGAGATGTATACCGTGGCCACGAAGACATTGTCCGAGATCATCGAGAGGATACCATTGGCGATATAGTAGGCCGCCAGCTGCGCCTGCCCTTTTAGACTGAGCACATAGTTGATGACAGGTGCAAACAGGTGCTGGTCATGGATCACTGCGACAATCGCAAAAAAGACGACCAAAAGGGCAGTAAACGGCAGGGCCTCCTCAAAGGCATGGCCCAGCTGATGTTCCTCGATAAAACCGTTAAACGAGGTCAAAAGGACGATAACCGACAGCCCTATGAGACCCACAGCAGCCAGATGGAGGGCCAGGGCAACAATCAGCCAGAGGCCCACCAGCCCCTGGACAATGAGCTTGGCACGACCAGACGTGCCGCGCTTTTGCTCCATCTTCATCTCGGTTTCCAGCAGATGGGAGCGAATGTTCCCCGGCAGTTTGGCCCCGTACCCGACGAGCTTGTACCTCTCCACCAGGTAACAGGTCGCCAGGCCAACAACGAGTACCGGCATGGAAACAGGGGCGACCTTGACAAAGAAAGGAAGAAAATGCCAGCCCATCTCACTGGCGACAAGCAGATTCTGGGGCTCACCCACCAGGGTGCAGACCCCGCCCAGAGCTGTTCCGACAGCACCGTGCATCATGAGATTGCGGAGAAAGGCCCTGAACTGCTGTAACTCCTGACGCTGAACATCCTTGAGCGACTGATCATGGGTCAGGTCATGGGAGCCTTCCTTGTCGGCGCCGGAGGCATACCGATGGTAGACATCATAAAAACCATAAGCCACGGCGATAATGACAGCGGTGACGGTGAGCGCATCAAGAAAGGCGGAGAGGAAGGCGCCGAGAAAGCAGAACAGCAACGAGATGGTGTATTTAGACTGAACGCGAACCAGGATGCGGGTAAAGGCGAACTGCAGGAAATCTTTCATGAAAAAAATACCTGCAACCATAAAGATCAACAGAAGGATGACCTCAAAGTTGTTAAGGGCCTCATGGTACACCGACTCGGGGTGGGTCATACCAAGGGCCACTGCTTCCAGGGCGAGCAGGCCGCCAGCAGGAAGGGGGTAACATTTCAGCGCCATGGCAAGCGTAAAGATAAACTCGCCAATGAGTACCCAGCCGGTGACAAAGGGACCGGCAAAAATCAACAACAGAGGATTGATGATAAGAAAGTTGACAAGGATAAGCTTGTACCAATTAGGGGCATTGCCGAGAAAATTTCTGACAAAGGCTTCGGGTAATGTTCGCGCCATCTGTTGACTCCTTTCCTGAAATTATTCACAAAACACACAACGCACTACCACGCCATGCCTCAACCAACACCTTGTGCTGAGACACGGATCGAAAAAATCCTGTTGCGACATACATCCTAGCCGGATCACCAGTGCTTGGCCCTTGTCGGTTACCGCTGATGGCAGCACAACGGCATGGATACGCTTTGCCGCAAGAGAAAAAGATAGTAACAAAATTACTGCCTGGACAACCAGCAAAAAACCGCGAAGAAGAAAAAATATTGCCGAAAGAGGAACAGCTATGCCATTTTCAGGCTGCAATATTTTTTCCTGGCAGCACAGGCAAGCACGGATATGGGGTAGGCTTTTTCCTTGTGCCATCTGCCAGTCACTGTACAGTACAAGCGGTACTGTCATCCTGCTGAGCCCTGTTCCAAGGAGGTTCTCATGCTCATAGAGCTGTTACGAAAACGCAGAAGCATCCGCACCTTTACTGCTCAACCGGTGGAGCAGGAAAAAATAGACCTGCTCATCGAGGCGGCACTCCGCGCTCCCTCGTCAAGGAGCCTTCACCCCTTGGAGTTCGTGCTCGTTCGTGATGCCGCCAGCATCAGCGCTCTGGCTGCAGCCAAGACACACGGCTCAGCCTTCATGCAACATGCCCCTGTGGCCCTGGTGATCTGTGCGGATGCCACCGTAAGTGATGTCTGGGTGGAAGATGCCTCCATTGCCGCCCTGCTCGTGCATCTGGAAGCCGCTGATCTGGGACTCGGGAGCTGCTGGGTGCAAATCCGCAAGCGCCCCCATGATAACGACCTTTCCGCCGAGGCCTATGTTGCCAAACTCCTTGGCCTGCGTCAGGACCTGCGGGTGGAAGCGATAGTTGCCGTGGGCTATCCCGGCAACGAACCGCCAGGGCACTCCCCAGACAGCCTGCTCAGGGAACGGGTGAGCGTGTTTCCCCTCCAGGAAGACTAAGGCACCTCTGCTTCCACCCCTGGAAGGTGGCAGGGCCAGGGTGAGATCCCGGATCAACACCTCTGAAGTGACAGGGTTGCCATGGCGTTTGCCGTGGTCTGCCTTGCGAGCGTCTCAGCAGACTCAGCCCTGAGTCCTGCCAGTGCCGCCAGCACCTCTGGCAGGTATTCAGGACTGTTCCGCTCGCCCCGATGTGCGGCCGGCGGTAGATCAGGTGCATCAGTTTCCAGGACCAGTGCCGACAGCGGCAGGGCAGCAGCAACAGCACGAATCTTTCGGGATCGTGCAAAGGTCAGGGTTCCACCCAGGCCAATCCTGAAGTTCAACGCCACATACTGCAGGGCCTGTTGCAGACTTCCGTTGAAGGCATGGACCAGGCCGCCACAGGGAAAGGCCAGGCGGCGCAGCGTCGCCAGGACCTGATCATGGGCCTTACGCACATGCAGGAGGACAGGCAGCCCCGCAGCGGCAGCGATACGCAGCTGTTCTTCAAAGAGGTAGCGCTGCCACTGCCGCTCCTCTGCACTTACGCGCACATACTCGTCCAGACCGATCTCGCCAATGGCGACAAGACCTGCACCACTGCGCTGTTGCAGGTCGTCAAGATCGGCATCCCGGTGAACATCGCTGTAGAGTGGATGCAGTCCCAGGGCCGGATAACAGCCTGGTTCTCGTTGACACAGGTCGAGAAGACGCGGCCAGCCAGCCCTTGCCACAGCAGGCACCACCAGCCGACAAACACCTGCAGCCCTAGCCCTGGCGAGCACAGCAGGGTAATCAGCGGCAAAGGCAGCGGCGTCAATATGGCAATGCGTATCGATCAGCATGTTTGCCCTTGCCGGCAATAAGTGTTGCGGGGTCCATGGTCTCAGGGTAGAGCGGTCGGGAATCAGCAGACATTAGACGATGTGCACCTGGGTACTACACGAATCGACGTATTCCCAGTTTTTTCATACGGCTCTGCAGGGTGGTCGGCTTGAGGTCCAGGAGGGCTGCCGCTCCTTTTTCCCCGTATATTCTGCCGTTGCAAAGGTGCAGCGCTTTGCTGATATGTGCACGAATCACCATCTCCAGCGACGGCAGGCTCTCTGCCTCCTCTTCCGGGCTGGGCCTTTCCCTTCCAGCCAAGGGGACCTGTTCTGCCCTCCCCGCTTGCCAGTCAGGTGATGCCTTCAAGGCCAGGTGCCTCGGTTCAATACATTTACCTCCAGCCACCAGGGCTGAACGTCGGACAACATTTTGCACTTCGCGAACATTACCGGGCCACTGATACCGCTGCAGGCTGTCCACTGCCTGGCTGCTTAAATGGACATCCGCATAGTAGTCCTGCTGGCGCAGCTGGCTCAGAAAATATTCCGCCAGCAGCAGGACATCATCTTTGCGTTCCCGTAGCGGTGGCAGAACTATGGGAAAGACATTCAATCGATAATAGAGATCCTCACGAAACCTTTTTTCCTGGACAGCCTGCTCAAGGTTGACATGACTGGCAGCAATCACCCGTACATTACTGTACAGCGTTTTCTCTCCGCCAACCCGCTCAAATTTTTTCTCCTGGAGCGCGCGCAGCAGTTTGGGCTGTAACTCTGCGGGCAGATCACCAATCTCATCGAGGAACAGAGTGCCGCCATTGGCCAGTTCGAAGCGCCCCTTTCTGGCTGAATACGCCGAGGTAAAGGCACCCTTCTCATGGCCAAAGAGTTCACTCTCGGCAAGCTGCGGATTGAGCACCGAGCAGTTCAGGGCGACAAACTGCTGGTCAGCACGCGGGCTGAGTCGATGAATAAGGCGGGCAATCTGTTCCTTGCCGGTACCTGTTTCGCCCTGAATAAGTACAGAAAGGTCTGAAACGGCGACGAGACGAGCCGCGTCAACAACATTCTGCCAGGCCGCCGAATCGCCAATAACGTCTTGAAAATGCTGTGATTTTGAAGGGAGAAGCAGGTTCCGCTCCTGGGTCAGGCGTTGCTGGGCAGAGAGCAGCTCTTTGGAGCTCTGGCTCTGGGCGACAATGATCGAGATAAGCCTGGCGACCGTATCAATAAAGCGTACGGTACCGGCTGAATACATATCACAGACCTGGTGATCCAGGGTCAGTATGCCCAGAGGCGTTCCCTGAATATGCAACGGCGCAAGCATACAGGAGTGGTCAGAGGGCAGATCAAGTACACCATCATAGGTGTCGACATGCTCCACTTCCCTGGAGAAAAGAAAGGGCTGCTGCCGATGAATCATCTCATTGAGATCATGTCGTTTTCTCAGATCAATCCGGTGGTTCTGCAGCGCAGGAGAAGAGAGCGGGCCCCTGGCCTGTTCCACGGCAAGGGTGTTCTTGTCCAGAAGTTTAAGGATAACAGCCAGATCGTACTCGACGACATTGTCAAGGGCTTCGAGAATAAGGTGGAGTATCTGTTCTGGATCAATGGCAAAAGGAGATGGATAAAGCATACGTATACCAGCCTCAGCGTTGGTCATTGTACCGATTTACCGGTGTAACGAAATATCGTTTTTATAGTACTGCTATTTCGGTTTTCCGCCAGTCTTTTTTAGATCTGGCAAAAGAATCATAAAAAAACAGGCCTACATTTTTTTTAATATCAATAAGTTGGCAGCAATTCTTTTTTTCCGACTTTTCTAGCATAGATAGTGCAAAGAAATAAAAAAGCGCACTGCGCCCTTTACCAAAAATATATACAGGAGAAAAAAAATGGAACAACAAGTGAACATGCCCCTTCTTGGTGACCAATTTCCTGAACTGGCTGTAGCGACCACCCAAGGCCCCATGAATCTGCCCGGCGACATGAAGGGCAGGTGGTTTGTCTTGTTCAGTCATCCAGCGGACTTTACCCCGGTGTGCACCACCGAATTTGTTGGTTTTCAACATCGCCTCGCCCAGTTTGAAGAGATGGGAGCCCAGCTGATCGGGATGTCTGTTGATCAGGTTTTCAGTCACATTAAGTGGATAGAGTGGATCAAGGAAAAACTCGGCGTGGAGATCACCTTCCCGGTTATCGCCGCCAATGATGCCGTGGCAAGTAGACTTGGTATGCTGCACCCTGGCAAGGGAGCCAATACCGTACGTGCGGTCTTTATCGTTGATCCTGAAGGCAAGGTCCGTCTGGTTGTCTATTATCCCCAGGAGATTGGCCGTAATATGGATGAGATTGTCCGGGCAACAAGGGCGCTTATCACCTCTGATACCAACAAGGTAGCGACACCTGCCGACTGGCCTGCCAACCAACTCATCGGTGATCGGGTCATTGTTCCTCCTCCTCAGTCCATGGAAGAGGCCCAGAAGCGACTGGATCAGTATGAGGGCTATGACTGGCGGTTTTGCCACAGGGAGCTCTAAGATCCTGGAGAGGCAGCTCTGCAAGCAACACCTTCCTCTGTCGCTGCAGGCAGAGGAAGGCCCTTTACCGTCAACGAGACAAACACAGGGGAGGTATACCCATGAGTGAAAGTAAATGTCCGTTTTCCCATGGAGCACCAACGACGAGTACCATGGGCAATGAAAAATGGTGGCCCAACTCACTGAATCTTGACATTCTTCATCAGCACGACCGCAAAACCAACCCCATGGGAGAAGAGTTCAATTACCAGGAAGAGGTAAAAAAGCTTGATTTCAAGGCACTCAAGGAAGATCTGCACCACCTGATGACCGACAGCCAGGAGTGGTGGCCGGCAGACTGGGGTCATTATGGTGGTTTGATGATCCGCATGACCTGGCACGCAGCCGGGACCTACCGTATCGCCGATGGCCGGGGCGGAGCCAACACCGGCAATCAACGCTTTGCCCCGCTTAATTCCTGGCCGGATAACGTCAACCTTGACAAGGCCCGCCGCCTGCTCTGGCCGATCAAGAAAAAATACGGTAACCGGCTCAGCTGGGCAGACCTGATCGCCTATGCAGGAACCATCGCCTATGAATCCATGGGGCTGAAAACCTTTGGTTTTGGTTTTGGCCGTGAAGACATCTGGCATCCTGAAAAAGATACCTACTGGGGTTCGGAGCGGGAGTGGCTCGCCCCCAGCGGCAGTGAAGGCAGCCGCTATTCTGGCGAGCGTAACCTCGAGAACCCACTGGCTTCGGTGATGATGGGATTGATCTATGTCAACCCTGAAGGTGTGGATGGCAAGCCTGATCCCCTTAAAACAGCCCGTGACGTCCGCATCACCTTTGGCCGTATGGCCATGAACGATGAGGAAACCGTCGCCCTGACCGCCGGCGGGCATACCGTGGGCAAGGCCCATGGCAACGGCAATGCCGAACTGTTGGGAGCAGAACCCGAAGGCGCAGGCATCGAAGATCAAGGCTTTGGCTGGATGAACAAAGAAAAACGGGGCATTGGCCGGGATACAGTTTCAAGCGGCCTTGAGGGCTCCTGGACAACCAACCCCACAAGATGGGACAATGAATACTTTGCCCTCCTGCTCAACTATGAATGGGAGTTAAAGAAAAGCCCAGCCGGTGCCTGGCAATGGGAGGCGGTGGATATCAGGGATGAAGATAAGCCCGCTGATGTTGAAGATGCATCTATTCGCCGTAACCTCATTATGACCGACGCAGACATGGCCATGAAAATGGATCCTGCCTACCGGAAAATTTCCGAGCGTTTTTATAAGGACCCTGAATATTTTTCAAAAGTGTTTGCCAGAGCCTGGTTCAAACTCACCCATCGTGACATGGGCCCGAAAGCCCGCTATATCGGCCCAGATGTTCCCAAGGAAGACCTGCTCTGGCAGGATCCGGTGCCTGCCGGAGCAAGCGACTATGCGGTTGAAGCAATCAAAGACACCATTGCTGCCAGTGGCCTGAGCATCAGCGACATGGTCGCCACCGCCTGGGACAGTGCAAGAACGTATCGAGGTTCGGATATGCGTGGTGGTGCCAATGGCGCGCGCATCCGTCTGGCCCCACAAAAAGACTGGGAAGGCAATGAACCAGAGCGGCTGCACAGGGTACTCGCTGTATTGCAGCCCATTGCCCGGCAAAGCGGCGCAAGCCTTGCCGATGTCATAGTACTTGCGGGAAACCTTGGGATCGAGCAGGCGGCAAAGGCTGCGGGTGTTGATATTCGCGTACCCTTTCTTCCCGGCCGTGGCGACGCCACCGAAGAGATGACCGACAACACCTCCTTTGCGGTCCTTGAACCGGTGCATGACGGATATCGCAACTGGCTGAAGAAAAACTATGCGGTCACCCCGGAAGAGATGCTGCTTGATCGCACCCAGCTGATGGGACTGACCGCCCCAGAGATGACCGTTCTTATCGGCGGGATGCGGGTGCTCGACACCAATCACGGCGGGACAGCACATGGCGTCTTTACCGAACGAAAAGGCGTCCTCACCAATGATTTCTTTGTCAACCTCACCGATATGCGGTACTCCTGGGTAGCGACAGGGGAAAATCTTTACGAGATTCGGGATCGTAAAACAGCCCAGGTGAAATGGACAGCGACAAGGGTTGACCTTGTCTTTGGCTCAAACTCGATTCTGCGAGCATATGCAGAGGTCTACGCCCAGGATGACAACAAGGAAAAATTTGTGCGCGACTTTGTCGCTGCCTGGACAAAGGTGATGAACGCCGACCGCTTTGATAGCAAACGGTAGAGGACAAAAAGAGTTGGCAGACGGGACGTTCGTCATTGCCGGCAAACGCCGCAATGACGAACGCCTTGCCGACGCGGCCGTTTTCTTTTGTGGAGCCAAGCGAATGGGGATCACCAAGCAGATCAGCAGCGACAATAGCGTCTATTTTGCTTGTCTGCCAGACAATACTCCTGTAACCTTCAACAGACGTGACACCTTCACCGGAGTTGCCTTTCATGCTGCCCAACTGGGAAAAAGCACAAGAATTGTGGCAAGGGGTACAGAATCTCGACGTTCTTGATGAACACGGCACCAGTCACCCCCTGAACACATTGCTGGCAAAGACCCCGCAGGTCTTTGTTTTTGTCCGTCATTTCGGCTGTCTGTTTTGCAGGCAGCAGGCAGGCGAAGCCCACCTCCTCGAGGAAGCTGCCCGGGCTATGGGCGGTGGGCTGGCGGTCATTGGCTGCGGTACCTCGGAACACCTCGGCAGCTTTCGTCAGGCCAGCGGCTATACAGGCCAACTGTACACCAATCCCGGCCTGGAGATATATACCATGCTCGGATTTATCCGGAGCTGGCCGGGAATGCTCGCCCCCAGGGCAGTGCAGAGTGCATTCCAGGCCCTGAAAAAAGGATACCGTCCCGGCATGCTGCAGGGCGATATCCTCCAGTTGGGCGGTGTCCTGGTAACTGGCAGCGAGAATAGGCCAGCCCTCCTCTTCAGGAGCAGATGGGCGGGGGATCATCCGCCAGCAACTGACCTTACCTTGCTCCTCCAGGCTAACGCCTGACGTTGATGCTCCCACCCCTCCCTTATTTCAGGAGGAGATCGAGTTCTCCGCTCTTGTCAAGCTCGTACAGATCATCACAGCCACCAAGATGTTTTCCGTTGATGAAAACTTGCGGGACTGTTCGCAGACCACCAGCCCGTTCGACAAGGTCGGCACGGCCATCGTCAGTGACATCAATTTCATGGTAGGTCACCCCTTTGCTGTCCAGCAATTTTTTTGCCCGTATACAGTACGGGCAGCGACTCGTCGTATATACCTCTATGTTCACCATGGCATCTCTTCCTCTGTATTTTTACTGAAAATCCTCAACAAACACCCTCATCGCCTCTGGAATGAAGGCCAAATCCTGTCAGCGATGCGTGGGCAAACACCGGACAGACAGGGCGTCAACCTGTAAGAAGATAGGGACGCAGTTCAAAAATTCGCTTATGGGGGTCGATCTGGATGTGATAGTAGCGATCCTGGGGCATGTAGATATAGGGAATCTCCTCCTCGCGGCGCTGGAGAAAAAGCGAAAGAATCACCCGATTTACGGCGCGATGGCCAACGATCATGATATTCTCATCGTAGTCGTTGAGATAGAAGACCTTTTTGAGGCCGCGCTGGACGCGCTCCTTCATGGTGCAATACCCCTCACCATCGGGATAAACATACCGATACTTGTTGAGGCGTCTCGCCTCTGCAACAGCGGGCATGTGACGACGAATCTCTTCGTATGTCATGCCTTCGCACACCCCGGCATGAATCTCGTTAAACTCGGGCAGCCGGATAATGGAACAGGGTTCCTGTTTCTCGGCAATGGGTGCAGCAGTCTGTAAAGTGCGCTGGTGGTTGCTGGTAAAGATGATGGGAACACGGTGCACGGCAAAGTGTTCAGCCAGGGATTCAGCTTGGATCTGTCCCCTGTTTGTAAGACCAGAGTCGCCGCCAATGCGATCCTCCAGGTTGAAAAAGGTCTGGCCGTGGCGCACCAAAAAAAGGTTGCGCACCACCCGCGTCGTCACAATATCGCGAATTCGGTCGTAATAGGGCAGCACGCTGGAGATCTGTTCCTGGAGGATGCAGGAGTCGAAAGAATCAACGAGCAGCCGGTTCGGTTCCACATCGAGCGGTTCATAGATGGACTCGTAAAAGTAAATGCGCTGCCTGAAATTTTCCAGGGCCTCGGCCTGACTGAACCGGGCAAACTCCTTAAGATTGCTTTTTCGCTGAAGGTTGACTTCCAGGGCCTCTTCGTCTGCGTTGAGGCACTCGATAAAGAGGATGGGGATGCCACTGAAACGCCGGGTAATCAGCTGCCGCCGTTCCCGGGTAACATTACTGGCATCGAGAATCGCCACATCGCCGTCACTTTCTGCAAAAAAGGCGCGGGCCCGCTCCAGGTTGACAAGGGCTATTTTCTTGCGAAACGCGACCCCTTCAGGGTTAACGGGGTTAAAGAATTCAGCCGCTGATGTTTCCTCACCGCTCATCTTGCGTCTGAGTTCACCGTTGTTGAAAATGCGCACCTTGACGCCGTCAAGATCAAGTGTCCGACGTAGTTTGCGTGCCATGGTCGACTTGCCGCGGGCAGGCAACCCCACGAGGACAATCAGCAATTTTCCCTTCATCAACACTCCGTTGTCATGGTATGTTGTCAAGAGAAATACCCGGCAGGATCTGCGCCCTGTCTGCCAGCTCAACAGACAACTCCCCGCCGGTATTTCCCCTATATCTGCTACAATTCGTAGAGATGCTCGTCACGTCTGGGGGGGGGCGGCCCTGCACCAGCCTTCTTCTTTATGGCCGCAAAGCTGAAGGCATCGTCACCATCCATGAGCTCCCCCATCTCCTCCTCGATCTGAGCAGGATCTTCGCCCCGCTCCATGCGTGAGAGGGCCTCTTCCATCTGCTCTCCCAACTGCATACCTGTCTGATCGGAAAACTTTCGCATAAGACTGGCCATCTGCCGGGGATCCTCTTCCTTGAGGTGTTCAGCCTCCCGCATCAGTCCGGCAAGGGCCTGTTCCATCCTGGTCTCGTCCATCCCGGCAAGGGGATCATCATCTGCTTCCCTGGCCCTGCCAATGGCAGCAAAGGTTGACATCATCTTGTCAAGCTCAGGCTTCCCGCATTGTGGGCAGGAAGGACGTCGATCAGTGGTGACACGCCGGGAGAAAAAATTAAAGATCGTATTGCATTTTTCACAGAAAAACTCATAGATGGGCATAGCTGCAGCTCCAGATCAAAGAAAGGGCAGGTTGAAAAAACCTGGAAAGAGCATTAACCATCAGCAAGAACTGCGTCAATATCCGATTCCTTGACCTCATCGGTGATGGCCACCCTTCCCACCGCCGTGGGCAACACAAAAAAGACCCTGCCGCCCACGGTTTTTTTATCTGTTCGTAAAAAGCCCTTGATCTGTTCGCGGTCCAAGGCCTGGGGAACAGTCACGGGCAGACCATAGGCACAGAGCAGCTGCCGGATACGAATCGCAGCGTCCGGGTCGAGGAGACCGCCGCGTACCGCCAGATCGGCAGCGCAGCGCATGCCAATGGCCACGGCCAGACCATGGATAATCGAGAAATTTGATGCCGCCTCCACGGCATGACCGATGGTATGACCAAAATTGAGCATCCGCCGCAATCCACCTTCCCGTTCATCACGGCCAACCACCTCGGCCTTGATCTCACAAGAGCGCCGAATCATGGCCCCGATCGTCTTCTCCTCAAGCTGCAGCACCGCCTTACGATGGTCTTCCATAAAAGCAAAATAGGCCTCATCGGCAATCACCGCGTGCTTGATCACCTCAGCCAGACCGCCTCGCAGCTCCTGGGGATCAAGCGTACCCAGGAGCTGGGGATCAAGAAAAACTGCACTGGGCTGATAAAAGGTCCCCACCAAGTTTTTGCCTTCGGGAAGATCCACACCGGTCTTGCCGCCAACGCTGGAATCCACCTGGGCCAGCAGGGAGGTGGGGACCTGGACAAAAGGGATCCCCCGCATGTAGAGCGAGGCGACAAATCCGGTAATATCACCGGGGACGCCGCCGCCAAGAGCGATCAGCCCATCCTTGCGATCAAATCGGCTCGCTGCCAGTTGACTGGCAAGCCGCCCCACAGTGCCAAGATTCTTTGACGCTTCTCCCCGGGAAAAAGTGAAGAGACAGGCATCCACACCTGCCCGTTGCAGACTCGCCAAGAGCGACTTGCCGTAAAGACCTGCGACCCGATCATCACTGATAACCCCCCAGCGAGTTGCGAGGTTCATTGTTGCCAGCACGGGGCCAACCTCGTGGAGCAGCCCGTGTTGAAGGTGAATCGGATATGCTCGTTCGCCCAGGCCAACGGTCAGTTGTGTCTGCATGTCATCTTTTCCAACTACGTGTGGTCCATAAAAAAGGGAGATACCGTCTGCCGGTATCTCCCGATAATACTTCAGGAAGTCCTGAACGCTAGTTTTTTCTTTCAGTCGTATGCGCTCAACTCTCTGCCCAAGGCATGCGCCTTAAGCTTGTGGTAAGTTTTTTCGCATTGTCCTGATCAAAAAAAACCAATTCAAGACCAGCTGGTGTCTGAGATTACATGGCGTCACCAGAGGCCGCACCCTGCATCTTGACTTCGACCTTCTCGGTCAGCCCTTCATAGTACTCGCGCAGCAGGGCGAGCACCTCGTCGCGACCAAAGTGATCAGGAATATCGGCACCCTCGGAAAGGGCCTTGCGCAGCTTGGTACCCGAGAGGATAACCCGGTCTTCTTTGCTGTGCGGGCAGGTACGCAGAGAGGCCATGCCGTCGCACTTATGGCAGTAGAAGGTCCAGTCGATCTTCATGGGCTTGCAGAGCAGATCCTTGTCAGGATTGCCGGTCACGGGGATACGGTCGAAGATCTCCTGTGCCTCGAACAGACCGTAGAAGTCGCCAACGCCTGCATGATCGCGGCCGATCAGCATGTTATTGACCCCGTAGTTCTGCCGGAAGGTGGCATGCAGCAGACCCTCACGGGGACCGGCATACCGCATGTCCAGCGGATACCCGGCGTTGATGACGTTCTCCTTGACAAAGTAGTTGTCAATGAGGACCTGGATAGCCTTGACCCGGGTATCCGCCGGGATATCACCAGGTTTCAGGTTACCGATAAGGCTGTGAATCAGGACGCCGTCGCAGACCTCAACCGCGATCTTGGCGAGGAACTCGTGCGAGCGATGCATGGGGTTGCGCAGCTGAAGAGCAGCTACATTTGCCCAGCCCAGCTCATCAAACTTGGCACGGGTCTCTGCCGGTTTCAGGTAGACGCCAGGGTACTCCTTCGGATAGCTGCCCTCGGAGAGGACCTTGACCGGACCAGCAAGATTAAACTCTTTCTGGTTCATGACCATGATAACACCAGGATGATCATCAGGGGCGATTTTCCAGAAATTATCACCGACCGACTCCTCACCTTCACCCTTGAAGACCTTTTCGCACTCCCACTTCTTGTCAGCCTCGGTCATCTCGTACTTCTCGGTGACCTTCATGGTGGCATAGGTCTCACCGGCACGTACCAGGGCTATCTCGTCGCCTTCCCTGATATCAGCAGCATCAGCAGCACTGACATCAAGGGTAATCGGCACGGGCCAGAAGGTACCGTCAGCCATCTGAAAGTTTTCGCAGACACCCTTCCAGTCAGCCTTGCTCATAAATCCGGTCAATGGGGAAAAACCACCGATGCCCATCATGATTAGATCACCCTTGGCGCGGGCGGAAACCTCGATCTGCTTGAGACCGGCAGCCTTTTTCAGCTCTGCTTCACGCTCGGCACCTTCAAGCAAGGCGCAGACAAGACCTTTTCCGCCATGGGGCGGTACCAGCTTCGAACTCATAGTCTTCCTCTCTGTTTGAATTCGTCTTCAATAAATTCTCCACGAAATTTCAGCAAGATACCCTGAAAAAAATATCGCGGAAAAAGAATACCCGGATACCTATAAAACTACAGCTATCTAGACTTCCTGACAGGATAAGTCAAGAAAAAATGCATGATTCTGTTCAATAAAAATGATACTCCCGGTGAATGGCGGCTTCAAACACGACAGGCTCCAACCTTGCTGGTCGGAGCCTGGAAAAAAACCGTGTCCTCAATCAGGATTGCCAGGTCAGTTGGTCCACACGCCCTGCTCGTTCTGGTGAATGCCGGGGTCAGCCGGGGCAGCACCTGCTGGCTCAGAGGGAGAAGGTTCTTCGGGCTGCTCAGGCGGGGAAACCGGGCGCTGCCCTTCAAGCGGCTGCTCTTCCTGCCCTCCTGGTTCTTCTCGCTCTTCATCCTTCACCGCCTGATAGAGGTTCTGCAGGTGAAACTCCTCATCAGCCACAACCTTGACATAGTCACCGACCTGAAAACTGCTGATTCCTACAGGCACGCCCTTCAGATCAAAAAATCGGGTTGTCGGGGTAAACTGGTATACGGTATCCCCGATGACCAGCTCTTTTCCCTCTATCCAATCAACGGTCATCACCGGGCCTTCAACCTCACGATAGGTTGGCGTGCTGTTTTCTGCTGTTACACCCGTGACCGGGGCAGTCAGCAGGAGTCCGGTCAACAACGCGGCAGTGTATGTTGGTAATACCTTATGCATGTTCATTTCCTCTGTGTTTGTCTGGGGCGATTATTCTGCCTGCTGCCAGTAGTAGACACCATGGCGTTCAGCCTCTTCCACCATCGTCTCAATGGTCCCTTCCGAAGAACTAAGGTACTTGATCTCCTCCGGATCGTTGTCTTCACCACCCTCAACGAGAATGGCCGGGTTATACAGGTGGCCATCATAGGCCTTGTCGGTGGGGATGCCAGGAATCCGGTCAGGAATCCCATCACCATCCGTGTCAATGGGGGCATCAATCATGACCATATCCTCGTCATTGACCTCACCGTCACCATTAAGGTCAAAGGCTGGCGAGTTGAGCATCCCGCCGGTAGCGGCACTGCGTTCATTGACAAAGGAGTAGGCACCGGCATTACAGGTGGCTCCGGTCAGGCCGAAAGAGATCAGGATGGCCTTACCGTCACGAATGATGGCATCATTGGTGATCCGTTCACCCAGGGCACGCTCGCCGTCCTCATCAACATCGCCATCACCGTCATTATCAATGTTGTCGGCTCCGGCAAGTTTACCGGGCAGGTCAAAGCACCAGCCAAGGCTGACCGCAGGCACCAGGTCTTTGTCGTCAAGCACCGTATCACCGTTGATATCCTCGGTAGCCTGCACCATTGTCCAGTCGGGCTCATAGTTCGAGGGGATACGGTAGTAGGAATAGGTATCCAGACTGCCATCGCCATCAATATCCTCACCCTCATTAAGAACGCCATCACCATTGGCATCCTCGGTCAATTCACCTTCCACCCAGACCACCTGACGGAGCAGGCTGTTCACCGGATTATTGGCAGCATACTCCTGCGGGGCATGGCTGAGGGTGATCACCGGATTGCTGGGATCAGTAAGGTCGTCAATACGCGCACCAAGGTATCCCTGGTTCCAGGTGTCTGGCGCCCAGTCCCAGATGCCATACATGGATTGCACATCCTTGTTACTGATATCCGACTCACTCAGATATCTACCGGTGCCGAAAATCACCATGTACCCGGGCTGCTTCGGATGAAACATGATATCCGGTGCTGCGGTAATCGGCTGCAGACTGTTACCAGAAAACAGCGGCTGGGGCACGGCGCCAGGTTGATTGCAGCTGGTAATAGTGCTGCCCGTCGGCTCATCGCAGTAGGCCACCTGCCACTCGGTATAGTTCGTTGCCGTTAGATCAAATTTCCACATATTGCCCAACAGATCACCGGCGTAGACATAGTCAGCGCGCAGGTCATTGTTGACATCAATGACTCTGGGCTGCGACAATCCGTTCATGGGGCCAACACCGGTATCAATTTTGCGCAATACCCCGCCAGTCTTGGGATCAAGAATGACAAGCGCGGCGGTCCCGTCCTCACTCTCATACCCATTGGCCAGGATCACTGCATATCCCTTCAGGCTCTCACCATTGTTGATCTGCTCATCATTGGTGTTTACCAGAAGGGGCTGACCAAAGGTGTACCCCATGAAGGGCTCCGTGGTGGTCCGGTAGACGGTCAGGTCTTTTCCGTCTCCGCAGGAGTGGAGCAAGCTGCCGGTGGGGATCTTTATCACGTCATAGGCACCGGCACTGAGAACCGTAAGTACCTCGTAGACGCCATCATTACTGCCGGTAGTACTACCAACCGTGCCATCCCCGCAGTTGGCGCCAGCCACCGAGATATGGTCACCAGTAAAAAAGGTGTTCAAAAAGGCTCCGGGAGGTCCGTGGATCTCATCGGGAAGTTCGGTGCCAGTATCATGAAAGGTGATTACATCGGTGGCACTACCACTCACCTGAACTGTCGACGGCTTCGGATACTCCCATAACACGTCAGCAGCTTCAAGGGCTTCTGGATGGGTAACGTCAAGGGCAAAAATTCCCTTGCCGCCTTTCCCCAGGCTGCCAATCAGCAACACCTTGTCATCTACCCTGCTTGCACCTCTGATCTTGGTGGTATAGGCCGTCGCATCCACGTAGTACTTGTGACGATAGGCCGGATCTGCGTATTCGCGCAGGTGCGGATAGACAAAGGAGGGGACATAGGCAAAGACCTCTTTACCATTATCGGCATCCTGAGCAGAAAAGGCATGCAGCATACCATCATTGCCGCCAACAAAAAGGTAGCTGTCGACGATATGCTCGCCGTCTGCATCAACCACCGAATTTCCCGAAAGATCATATTGGGGATACCTCTGGTTTCTCGCCCGGGAGTGGACAAAGTCTCCAAAGGGTTTCTTGCGGGTACGAAAATCTGTGCCTTCGTACTGTTTGTCGCCCCGGATATAGTTGACCACATCCTCACCACTTCTCTCATGGGCAAAGTACGGGACGAGATGCTGCTGTTGTACTGTAGACAGGTTGGCATGGTCGAACGTCACACCTGTGGAGCCATTGTAGGTGAGTATTGTGCGTCCGGTATGGCCGGCACCGTCACTGCCAAGACGACTCTCCATGGTGTCAGCGGCAGACCAGAGATGTGGGGTCTGCACCTGTCCATAGGAGGAACTGGTCAGATCGGTGTCCAGTTGATAGGCCTTGACGTCACCCCACCATTCCTCTGTATTGTACTCGGTCTGGAACATGCGAATATCATCACCGATGATCTCATACAGCTCATCACCGTTGATGGCTACCGAGGCCTCGGAACCGTTCCGGTCACTGATGTTATCGACGATCGCTACCAGCGCCCTGACCAGTTCATCGGGATTGGTGGCGGCAATAAAGTCACCACGACCGTTGACGGCGGCATGAAACATGTCGTCAATGGTCGTCTGGCCGTTAGCAGACACTGTCGGCCAGGTCGGGTAATCAGTGGGCACCCTGTTGACATTCATATCATAGTCATCGGGATTGAGGGTACCATTCAAACCGTAACTGATACCAAAGGTGACCATGTGCTGCCAGCTGGCAGGGTCATCATTGGTGAAGGTCAACGACGGACTGGTCGGCACCTTGTTGGCGAGCGAGGTCTGCAGATCCCGTTCGTAGTAATACATGGCAATGTCAGCCAGGGTATCACCCTGTGTACTCTTATAGACACCGCCATGCTCATTATTGTCATTATCAGCGGTTCGCGCGGCTGATCGCTCGGCATTGCTGCTGTTCCAGTAGCCGTCGGTCATGAGAATGGCAAAGGACTGCTGGCATTCCCCGCCCTCATCGGCAGAATCCCAGACAGAATCCTTGTTGCGCAAAGGATTGCTACCCGTGCCTGCATAGCCGTCATCGTAATACTGACCAGCATAGTCAAGTGCCCGCCGTAACGGCGTGCCACCGCTGGCCTTCATCTGATACAGTTTATAGAGAAGCTCGTCGGTCCTGTCCTCACTGTTCACCTTGATTGGCTTGACCGGGGTAGCCACAGACGAATCATTCAAGGCCAACAGCCCTGCTCGGACATTCTCCATGCGAACCATAGCACGGGAGACCGCCGAGATGGCGGACAGGCGCCGTTCACGGTAATAGGTAAACCAGTTGGCAAAGTTTTGCCGTGCCGCAGTGTAGCCTGCAACTGTATCCCCATCAGGGATTTTTACATCGGCAGGAGGAGTGGCCACATATTCCAGCGTGGTGATAACATCGTTATGCTCACTGATACCATTATCCACATTGGTACCAGTAGCACGATAATAGTTCATCTGCTTAAGAGCGTTATTAAACACGACAAGAAACGGCCCATCATCACTGGTATCACCTTCAGTGTCATTGTTGGACCAGACATAGTAGTGGGCATTGGGGATGAGACCACCGCCGGGGGAGAACATCACCGCGTCTGCCTGAGCTTCAGATTCCGGTTCAGAAGGATCGGTCGCTCCTATAATACTGACACTGCCGGTGGTTCCGGCGGCAAAGGTATACACGCCCAGGTCAACCCAGTCTCTACAGCTTTTGGTGTGGTCAAAACCGCAAATTTCTGTGTCACCGCCAGCATGACGAACCCGGTAGCAGACATTCTGATAACTGTCCGAGTTTCTTGCCCAGCGGATATAAACGTGGTTGTCGCCTGCTTCACTGGCGGTAAAAGTATGTTCCCAAGTAGCGTATGCTCCATCCGCTGTCGCAGTACAACCTTGGCCGATTCTGAGCTGGGTATAGTCATCGCCAAAACTTCCATTCCCAGAGCTATCATATGTTACCCCACAGTCGCTGTACCCTGGATCACGATCATCAAGGATGATAGCACCTTGACTTGCGCCCAGATCGAAGAATTTACCATCCAGGTTAAACACGGATGTCCCCTTGATCGGGTGGTAGCGGGGGAACGTCAGATCAGCATTTGCAACAAGACGTTCGTGTCCATAACCATTGGCAGCCAACTGTTCGGATATCTCCACCACCCTGGGCCACGGCTCGTACGCCACTGTCGGGTTGTAATAAAGGGCGTTATATCCGAACCACTGGGACTTCCACTCCATACGGCGAGCATCGGGGATTTTATATCCATCAAATATACCAGAGTATCCATCATAAAGCCCCTGATTGGTGCTACCAGGGATCATGACATCCCAGTTCATGGAGCCGGAATCGTCAAAGACGAACATGACATTTGACGGGGCAGCGACAGTGGTGGCTGCCAAGGGCACATCCGAGATGAACTGCTCATCACCGTCCAGGGCGACAAGCCGGTGGCTGAAGCGGATATTGGCGAACTGTACCTCGAGGTAATTGTTGTCAACATTTTTTACGGTGTACTCGTCAGCAGTAGTGGTATTGCCGACTGTGGGCAGGGCTACACTTAAGCCGTCAATGACAATCCCCCGTACTTGATGCTCGGTATGGTTGATATCCACATAAAAGGTGACCGTGCCGCCGAACTCCGGGTGTTGCACTGTTGCCGGTGTGGTTTCGCCTGCATCCGAATAGATGGTTCCATAGGTGGACACCGGTTCAACCGCATAGGAGTTAATGGCAAACGCCACCTTCAGCTGATGATCCTTGTCATGCATGTTTTCAAAGGTGTACCCGTAGGGACGGCCTGCCTCAGCGCTGTCGACCTCGACAGCGCTCACATGATACCCGTCAGCGGGAGTGAAGACAAAGGCAGCATTATCTCCGGCCTCCACCTCGATGGAGTCCTCTACCACCGCCCCTGCAGCGGTATTTTCCACCACCTGTGTTCCATACGCCACCTTTCCGGGGCCAGTGACCTCAACATTGACATAGCTGGTAAACAGGGCCTCAATGGTGTGGTCTGCTAGAACATTACTGAAGGGATACTCATAGGTTGTCAGGTTTTCTCCCTGGATATTCGGCAGGACAGCATCGTCAACAAGGACCTTCGAGATATGATGTACTTTACCGTTATGGGGCACCTGGCTGCCTATGTCCTCATGGGCGTGGGCGGTAATCTGAAAGACCGTACCACTCCCGTATTCCACCTCCACATACTCATCTGCCGGGTGAGGATAGATGGTACCAAAGGGTGAAGCCTCAATCACCCTGATCCTCGAGGTGAAAGTGGCCTCCACCAGGAAATCAACGACAACGCCTGGACTGGGCAGGGTGTACGCGTAATACTCCTGCCCGTTGGCAAGGCCTATATCTATGCCGTTCACCCGCAACGAGCTGATATGGTAGCCCGGATCAGCCTGGACGACAAAGGTTGGCGTGGCATTGCGTTCCACCTCGACAGTGGCGGTACCATCGGTCGCGGTAATGGTTGCCCCGAAATGATCCTCCGTGGAGATCATGCCGTGGATGGTCGCTGTCATGGTGATCTCATGGTCACCGTTTTCAATGGTGCCGATACCGGTATCGGTAATATCCACCTTATCTGCTGACACCCCCGGGGAAAGGCCCAGATTGTTCATGGAAACGGTAAAGGTCTCGGGCGGATCCTCATGTATGGCATCCGCTATCGTTGGCACGGAAAACGTGACAGAACCGGGTGCACCAGTGCTGAAGGTAAGTACCTGTGGCGTATTCTCGTAATCTGTACCGCCGGTGGCTGTACCATCAGTAAACTGAATACCAACCGTAACCCCCCCGGGAACCTCATGGTCAAGAGTTGCGGTAAACTCGAGATCTTCACCTTCAAGGGCGGTGGCGTCACTTAAGGTAATAGTAGCGGTGTCGTTATCGACGATGGTGGTCTGGACATTCGAAAAAGCGTCATCAGGGTTAAATATCACCAGGTTTGGAGGTGAAGTAAAGTAAAGCTTCACCGTATACGTTTCCTCTGGTTCAACAGCCGTGTCGTCTATAATGGGGACAGTCAATGTCATGCTGTTACCGGAATAGTTCACCGTGGTAATCGGCATGAAATCATCACCCGCTGTGGCAGTATCTCCAGCGAGGGCCTCCGCCTTGACATCCACCACCAGGTTTGCCGAAGGTTCGACAACGGCATCGGTAGAAAGTTCATAGACTGCGGCACCAAGGTTTTCCAGGACGCTGGGTGGTCCAGTGAGGGTAAGAGAAGCCTGATCGTCATTGAGGATGGTAAACTCCTTTGGCGTGGAGTCCACATGTAAGAAGGTACCAGAAGGGAGTCCTGTAATACTCCCCAGGCGCACTTGAAAGGTTTCGTCTCCCTCGACCGCATCATCATCTACCAGCGGGATCTCCACCACAACCGAACCAGCCGTTCCCGGGTGGTGGACAGAAGTTACAGGGAGATAGTCCCCAGCCCCGGCTGTACCCTCGATAAGCTCGAGCTCGACATCGAACCCGCCCGGTACTAGCACGGGGTTATCAAGCGTTACAAGGATCGTGCAGGGGCCCATGTCTTCGGGAAACTGGTCTGGTTCAGCAAGATTGCCAGCGTAAACAAGGGAGACAGTTGCGGTGTCCTGGTCCCGGACAGTGATCACCAGGGGGGTGCCATCGTAATTTACCGGCTCAGTGCCTGACGACGCCGTAACACCTACAATCTCCAGGACCAGCGTTTCATCGCCCTCGCCCAGGCCATCTGAAAGGATAGGGATGGTAAACTGCCCGGTTACGGGAGCCGACCCGTCTGATGCCGGTAAGGTCAGTACATAGGGCAGCCTATTGTCATATTCTGCTGGTGAGAGGGTCGAGTCCGAGCGGGCAGCAATCTGCACCGTAATGTCTCCGGTGCTCCCTCCTCCTGGAAAGGTGCCCAAGGTCACCTCTACCTCTACTTGGCCTCCTTCTTGCACCGTAAGTGGATTGGTGCTCATTGTCAGGTCGGCGCCTGAGGCAGTGGTCACGGACATCAGCAGCAAGAAGAGGCTGGCAAATCCAGCGAAAAAAGCCTTGTATTGACGCAGTGTATGTACCTTCATCGTACAACTCCGGTAAAAGGAAAAGATGTTCAACGTTCTTGAAAAAGAGACATCAGCGCAGCTAAAATCGCAGCCTGTAGCCCATTTTAATCAGGGATCGGCCAGCATGAGCCTCTGAAAACCCGTATATCCCGTAATCGTAGACCCTGCTCGCGCCGAGGGCCAGGGAGTCACCACTGGAGATCGGCTTCTGAGACACCAGCCGGTACGTGTTACCCGTTCCATCAACGGCCGAAGTAGCAGCAAAATCGGCCCCGTCAACAGTGTTATCTGTGGCGCCGCCGCCACTACCGTCAATATTGAGGAGATCATTGTCCGGGTCCGTAGAGTCGGCAGGCTTGAGCAGATTGACGGTGGGACTGGTTCCCGAAGGGACCAGCCCTGCGAGACAGTCTGCCGGGTCAGGATCAGCTGAGGTGCAGGTATTATGCATGATCTGCACGGCCTCAACTGCTCCGGATTCGGCAAGAAAGAAGTCCTTTTGAAAAATGGCCTCACTGCGCACCATGGTCTTCTCGGAGTTGGTGGTGTGCGTGGCCATCAGCGCCACAAAGGTGAGGAGCATCAGGATCAACAGGGCAGAGACAAGAGCCGCGCCCTCCTCGTTACCCATATGCTGCAATGCCTGGCTATACAGTCTCATAGATATACCTCAGAAAACGTCTTGCGCCCTGGTGAAATCAACCCGGGCCAGTTCGTCATTGCCCCAGCGGACAAACACGTGGACCAGTCTGGTATTGCGGATGGCTGCGGTATTATCGACGACATCCCACTCAACGGTGTAGGGCCCCTGGGTGACGAGGTGACCATCTCCTGTGACGGTCGGATCTCCCTGAACAGTCATGTCAGCGGCGGTGTAGTCGGCAGACAAAAGCCGCTCCACCTGATCCATGGCCCAAACATAGGAGGCTGTCGTTCGTTTCGAATCGTTGTTGCGCACCGCATCCCTGGTCTGCAGGCCAACAATAGCAATAATACCGATCCCAAAAATGGCCATGGCTATCGCCACCTCGATAAGGGTAAACCCTGCCTGGTTTCCCCTGGTGCCAGCGCCGTGCAGCCTCTTGTTTCCTCTAGACATAACGTTTCCCTTTAAGGATCAGGAGTTACGAATGAACACCCGAAAGGTCTGTTCCTGGACCTGGGCACCTGCATCTATTCTCGCAGGGTTCTCTACCCTGGCCCTGAGGCGCACATCCACATAGCTGATACGGTCAAGGACAGGGGTGGCATTCAGGGTTGCCGGTAACAGCTCGTTATCACTGGCATCAAAATACCTGAACTGCAACTCTGTGACATTGGCGAGAAGCGGCTGACCACCGCCACCGGTATCGCGGCGCAGGCAGCCGAGCGTCGTGTCCCCGGAATTGAGGACCGCTCCAACTCCGCCAGAAAGGCAGTCGTCATTGGTCCGGTAATAGGCAATGCTCTCGTTGGCATCATCGGCATCCCCATCGGGCATAAACAGGGCGTCATCATCTGTTCCGTCCCCATCGGTATCAATACCGTCGATATCACGGGTGAAATGGATGGAGTTGGCATCCGTGTTCAACTCATCGGCGCTGTCGGTCTGAAAACCGATGCGCTGCAGATTGTGCGGATTTGTCCCTGCAGAGCGGAGTTCATCGACGAGCAGATTCTTGACGGCCCGCATGTCCTGGTTCAGTGACATCATCTGCTCCTGGATCGTGGCGCTGCGGTTCGTTGCCGTAAACATCTGGACGACACCCGTCAGCACCATGCCGAGGACGGCCATGGCAATCATCACCTCAATCAGAGTAAAGCCGCCCTGCTGCTGTACAGTTCTCATAGCCACCTCACATCGACACGACCAACAATATTCATAACAATATCAGCACCCGGTTTGTCAGGATGCCTGACGGAAAGCGTTCCCGGGGAGCCGGGCCCTCGGGGAGAAAAGGTGAAATTGGCTACGCTGGAGCTCAGGGTTACGCGGCGGCTGTCTTCAAAATCGCGGCTGCGATGCACAACCCAGTTGGCCGAGTTCATCACCTGGTCGCCATCCTCAATGATATAACTGTCAATCCCGGTGATGGTTACCCGGCACTGTCGCCGAGTCTCTGTGGCCCGCATCTTTGCCATATTCAGATCCCGCTGCAGTTGGGAAACGACCTCGCGCACGACATAGCCACTTTTCCACTGGAGATAGGCGGGGATGGCAATGGCTGTCATCACCCCAACAATGGCCACGGCAATCAAGAGCTCTACAAGGCTGAAACCCGCCTGTCTGTTTGTCTTCATACACATTCCTCCTCAGCGACATCGCATCTCTCTTTGCTCAAGCAAATATCGCGCCTGATAAGCCTCTCTGGCCTTTTTACCTTAAAAATCCATGAATTTCAGGGGAATACACCAAAGAATAAAAGCGGGACTTTTCCAGGACAAGGCCCCTGCTGCCGTAAAAACTAAAAAAAGTTACTATGGCCAGCGGCAACTATTAAAAAAGTTAACACCTCACGATTCATCTTGGCCACCGATGCCATACTCCCTGATCTTGGACAACAGAGAGGGGTAGCTCAACTCCAGTAACTCAGAGGCCCGTTTTTTATTGTTACCAGTGGCCTCAAGGGCCCGGGTGATCAAGCGCCGTTCAACGACCTGCCGCGCCTTCTTGATGGAATAGCCGCCAAGGATGTCGTCGAGGCGGCGCCCTTCGTGCCCGCCGCCCAGGGTCTTGGGCAGGTTTTCCGGGAGGATGACCCCCTTTTCAGCCATGATCACGGCCCGCTCCATGACGTTTTCCAATTCACGGACATTGCCTGGCCAGTGGTAACCTGTCAGCCTGGCCATGGCTGCCGGTGCAATCCCGGTGACAGAGATATCCATGCGGGCGGCAAAGCGCTGGAGAAAATGCTCGGCAAGCAGGGAAATATCGCCATCACGCTCACGCAGCGGCGGCAGGTGCAGACGGATGACATTGAGCCGGTAAAACAGGTCCTCACGGAAAGAGCGGTCTTTCACGGCCTGCTCCAAGTTCACGGAGGTGGCTGCCAAAACCCGGATATCCACACCTTCGGGAGTACCTGCGCCAACAGGCTGTATTTCGTTTTCCTGAAGAACACGCAGCAGTTTCACCTGCATGGCAGGCGGCAGTTCACCTATCTCGTCAAGCAGGAGGGTGCCACCGTGGGCCTCCCGGAACAGCCCGGCTTTATCCCGGTCAGCCCCGGTAAAGGCGCCCTTGACATACCCAAACAGCTCACTCTCGATAAGGGTCTCCGGCAGACTGCCGCAGTTGACCGCGACAAAGGGGCCGGAGCTGCGCGGACTCAGCTGGTGAATGCCCCTGGCCACCAGCTCCTTGCCGGTGCCGCTCTCCCCGGTAATCAGGACAGTAGCCGGGTGCGGCGCTGCCTTACCGGCAAGGGTGAAGATCTCCTGCATGGCCTTGCTGGCGCCGACCATGCCGCCCAACCCAGACCTGCCCTCCAGGTCGGCCAGACGATTCCTGAGGGTGCGAACGTTACGCCGCAGCTCCTCGCGCTCCTCTGCCTTTTTCAGGGTCAGCAGAATCTCATCAGGCTTGAATGGCTTGGAAATATAGTCATAGGCACCACTCTTCATGGCCTGGAGGGCGATATCCACCGAGCCAAAGGCCGACATCATGATAATGGTGGCACCGCACTCCCGGGCCACAGCCTCTTCGAGAAAGGTCAACCCGTCCATACCGGGCATGCGGATGTCACAGAGGATAAAGTGATAGTCATGCTCCAGGGCTGCGAGGGCAGCACGCCCGTCCGGCAGGGCCTCGGCCTGGTAGCCAAACCCCTCAAGCATGGCGCAGAGCATGTGCCGCATGTTCTCTTCGTCGTCAATAACAAGGACCCGTTTTTTCTCGTTCATGGCCTGGGGTTGCAAACGTCAAAAGATTGAAAAGAGATCCCCATCATCTGGTAGCCGCCAGGGTTGACGCCGAGGCATTGCTGGCAGCTGGAGCCGATGATGGAGCACACTGCAGGGTGATGCTGACCTCAGCACCGCCATCGCGGTGGTTAGCGATGGCCAGGTCGCCACCCATGGACTCAAGCATTGACAGGGAAATGGACAGGCCAAGGCCTGTGCCGCGCCCCGGCTCCTTGGTGGTAAAAAACGGATCAAACAGGTTGTCCAGGTCTTCATCATCGATACCCGGCCCGTTGTCCCGGATCTGCAGCAGCAGCCTTGCCGGTTCCTGCCCATCCATGCGTGAGCTGTGTATAACTATTCTACCACCACCCTGGGGATACATGTCCTGAATCGCATCTGCGGCATTAAGCAGGACGTTCAGGAGAACCTGCCGCAGCTGCTCAGCATCGCCGATCACCAGGTCAGGTCCGGATTCCAGGTGCATGTCGATGTCAATTGCCCTCATGACAGGTTGCGGTGCCAACAGGGAAATTGCTGCCCTGACGACCTCGCCCAGGGAAAGCGGGGTCTGCTGCCCCGCCCTGACCCGGGCAAAATCGAGGAGTTCCCGGAGCAGCCCGCCGATCCTGTCCAGTTCCTGCTGCATACGGGCAAGAAAGTCGGCCCGTTCATCTGCAGAAACATCGGTTTGTTGCAACAGCCCCACATACCCCTGAACAATACCCACCGGGTTGCCGATCTCATGGGCAAGCCCGGAGGCGAGCCGCCCCACTGAGGCCAGTTTCTCGGCGCGGATCATCTGAGCCCGGGTATCCACCAGTTCCTGATTGGCTGTTTCCAGCCGTTTCAGCTGTGCTTCCAGCTCCTGCCTGTCCTTTTTCACCCTGTCGAGCATCTGGGTGACAGACTCCTCGAGCTGATCGAGTTCGCCCCCACTGTGCAGGGGTAAAAACGGCACACCATACCGGTCACTGTAGGCGCCGGCCATGGTAACCATCTGCTCCAGAGGGCGGAACAGCAGATGGTAGAGGCGAAGAAACCCAATGATCGTAAGCACCAGCACGTTGACCAGGGCCAGGGTCAACAGGTACGGCAGCACCTGCTGCACCGGTGCATACACCGGGCCAAGTCCACTCTGGAGACGAACAGGTGCAGGTGTGCCCGTACGGTCAACAACGGGAACGACAAGCTGAACCTCGCGGCCCACCGGCAGTAGCCCCAGCCATTGATGCCCAACAACCTGTCGTCGTTCTTCAGTGGCCAAGGGGGCGGCCTTGAGCAAGCTACGACATGCAGCTGTGGTGCCGAACAGCAAGCGGGCCGGCTGATTCTCAACGTACTGCACAGCGCAGTCCCCCTCATGGAGCACCTCGCCGAGCAGCCGGGCAAGCTCTTCTTCGGCGCTACCTGCTCCCTGGACATGGACGATCCCGCTGAGCCTGTCAGCATGGAGCTGCACCAGACTGCGCTGCCAGAAGACCACCAAGACGGCAAAGGTCAGCGCTGTTGCCAGCAGGAGGAGGGTGGCCAGCATCAAAGAGGCCTGCAGTTTTCCGCGATACACCATAGTCTATGCCCCGGTGAGGTGAGGACCCGAAAGCCAGCAGGTGACAAAATTTGTCAACCAGTTCCCTAAAAATGTCACCTCATGGCTGGCAAGCAAGCTCTTCCTGCCGGGCTATCTTTGTGGGTCAAAAAAAAGAAAACAAAAAAACCTTTTTATGTTCAAAGGTTAGCATAAAAAAAAATGACAGGCAAACAAATTGGTACGGTGAGTGCAACAATAGCGGCATGACTGCTACGGCAATTTTTGCCTAACAATTTACCAACAACATATGTAACAGGAGAAATGACCATGCTGAAAAAAATGCGACTCAACAACCAAAAAGGCTTTACCCTGATCGAGCTGATGATCGTCATCGCCATCATCGGTATCCTGGCGGCCATCGCCATCCCCAACTTCATCTCTTACCGTGACAAGGCCTACTGCTCGGCAGCTCAGTCTGATGTCCAGACCGTCATGGGCGCCATTGCTGATTACTTTGCCGATCCCGAAAATGTTACTGTCAGCAAGGCTAGTCTTAACGCTCAAAAAGGATTCACAGACGGCTCAGGTGGTTCACTTTCCAATGACAATACCTACACCCTTACCGCGACAGGAGGTACAAATCCTGGGTACAGGGTAACGGTCACCGATGCAACGAATCGTTGCCCGAACTTTGACACCGTAAGCGAAGTTCTGTAATCTTCGAAATATCACCTCTTCAGGCAAGCCAGGCCTCCATGGTCTGGCTTGCCTTTCTTGCTCATCCCCACCAACAACCATGACAGGCAGAGTCGCTTTTCTCCTCCTTCTCTGTACGTTGCCCCTGTGTCTTTACCTTAACACACTCCATTCCCCCTTTATCTTTGATGATTCCCATGCCATCAGGGATAACCCAAATATCAGGATCTCGGACCTGGCGCCAAGTACCCTGGTAAAGGCCGGCTTCTCCGGTGCCTGTCGAGCACGACCGGTGGCAAACATCAGCTTTGCCCTGGATTATCTTGTCAATCAGCGGCTTAATCTCGTTACCCTGCATTTGACCAATATCGCCATCCACACCATCAATGGCCTGCTGCTCTTTTCCTTTATCCTGCTCACCTTCAAGACGCCGGTGCTGGTACAACGTTATGCAGACAAGGCCTGGTGGACCGCCGCTCTTGCCGCGCTCACCTGGGTGGTTCATCCACTGCATACCCAGTCTGTCACCTATCTTGTCCAACGCATGAACAGCATGGCAGTGCTCTTCTTCCTGCTGGCGTTCATCTGCTATATTCTTGCCCGATTTTCCTCTTCCCCAGGAAAGACATGCATGCTCGTCATCGGTGGCCTGTTGTCAGCACTGCTCTCCTTCGGCTCCAAGGAGATAAGCGCCACCCTCCCCTGCTGCATCCTCCTGTATGAATGGTTCTTTTTCCAGGACTGCTCGCTCTCCTGGCTCAGGCGCAAGGCAGGTATTCTCTTTCTCTTGTTCGTCGGTGTGGTTGCACTTTTTGTCTGGAAGTTCGGGGTGAAGTTCACCAAAACCTTTACAGCCATGTACGCTGCAAGAGACTTTACCCTCGAAGAACGCCTCCTCACCGAACCCAGAGTCGTTCTCTTTTATGTCAGTCTGCTTCTCTGGCCGTTGCCCTCCCGAATGAACCTGGAACATGATTTTCCCCTGTCCACCAACCTGGTTTCCCCCTGGACAACTCTACCGGCCCTGCTGTTCTGGGGAATGCTGCTACTACTGGCCCTTATCCTTACCAAAAGATATCGGTTAGAGGCGTTTACCCTCCTCTGGTTAATGGGCAATCTTGTCATTGAGTCGACGATTATTCCCCTGGAAATCATCTTCGAACACCGGACCTATCTTCCCTCAATGATGCTGATGCTCCTCCTGGCCGTCCTTGCTGTCCAGAAGGTTCCCAGGCGTACCCTTTTTCCAGCGGCAGCACTCCTTGTCCTGCTGCTCAGCCTGGCCACCATTGAGCGAAACCATACATGGCGCGACGAACAAACCCTTCTGGAAGACTGTGTCAGTAAATCTCCTGAAAAACCCCGGCCAAACTACAACCTGGGCAATGTTTACGGACAGCAGGGAAACGCCGAACTGGCCATCAAGTACTATCGACAGGCCTTGAAGGGACTACCAAACTCTTCATCGGTCCATACCAATCTGGGCATCGAGCTGATGCGAATTGGTCATCTGGAGACGGCCATCAAGCACTTTACCATAGCCCTTGATCACCATCCTGACTTTGCCATGGCACATTTCCAGCTTGGTATAGCCCTCACCCAGCAGGGACAGTACACCCAGGCAATTGACCATTTTACCCTTTCCAGACAAACGCCCTCGCTGGCGGCGCAAAGCACGGCAAAGATCATCGAATCACAGCTTGCCCTCAACCAACCAGCCGAGGCCCTCGCCTTTTTTGACGGCCTGCCGCCAGACCTGGCCGACTCTCCAGACCTGCTCAACAATGCGGGTGTTGCCTGCCTGATGCTCGACCAAAAAAGCAGAGCAAAAGAGCTTTTTCAGCGCACCCTGGCCCTTGATCCGGCCAACAGGAACGCACAGTACAACCTGCATCTCCTGAACAAAAAAGAAGTAGTGTCTGAGAAAAAATAACGTAGTATAAAGAGAGATAGTTTCGATTTGACCTGACAAGCACCCTGTCTAAACTGGCAGTTGTCAGATCACGTCGTGATTGATCCACTATCAACCCCCTCAAACCTTGTCACACAGATCATTCATGCCATTCACCTCGCTTCAACGGTTTGCAACAGGGAACATAGCTTTTCACCTCCTTTTCTCCCTGTTCCTGTGTAGCCTTGTCCTGGCACTCTACTCGCAGACACTTCGCGCCCCCTTCTATCTCGATGATATCGCCTGTATCCAGTACAATCAACAACTGCAAATCAAGACACTCTCTCTGGATGCCCTCCGTGAAGCAGCCTTTGCCCCTCCTGTCAAATCACGGCCAATAGCCAACATCAGCTTTGCCCTGGATTATTATTTTCAGCAACAACTCAACCCAGTCTCTCTCCATCTGACAAATATTGTCATTCATCTTCTTAACGGTATTTTCCTCTACGCATTTATTGTGCTGACCCTGACAAGGACGCCGGTACTCAAAGCCGACTATGCCAGGAACGCTCACCTCACTGCTGCAATAACAGCAGTGCTCTGGGCGATAAACCCCCTGCAGATCCAATCCGTCACGTACATCGTACAGCGCATGAACAGTCTGGCAACCCTGTTTTATCTGCTGGCCTTCATCGCGTACATCCTGGCCCGGACATCGACCCGCCCCGGTAAACGATATGCACTCTCCGGCCTCTGCCTCCTTGCCGCGATTCTTGCCTTTGGCAGCAAAGAAAACAGCATCACCCTGCCGCTGTTTATCCTGCTTTATGATCTTTTTTTCTTTCAGCATCTCACCCTGGCATGTCTTAAAAAGAACATGCCGCTCATTGTTTGCCTGTTGCTCTTTGCGGCAGGAGTCTGCTTCTGGAAATTCGGTGTTCACCTCAGCGATACATTCAGGGCCATGTATGCGCCACGTGACTTCACCCTTGCAGAGCGCCTGCTTACCCAGCCTCGGATTATCCTCTTCTACCTGTCACTGTTTTTCTACCCACACCCGAACCGGCTCAATCTGGAGCATGACCCAGAGATCTCCACGGCCATCCTTGAACCGTTTTCTACCCTGCCGGCGCTGCTGCTCCTGCTCCTGGCAACGATTCTGCCGCTCCTGCTCTTTGCCAGACACCGCTTACTTTGCTTTGCCCTCCTCTGGCTCCTCGGTAATCTCGCTCTTGAATCAAGCATCATTCCCTTGGAGATGATCTTTGAGCACCGCATGTATCTGCCCTCCATGGCACTGGCGCTGCTCACAGCGCTCTTGCTGGTTCGCTCCCTCTCGTCACGAACATTGCTGCCAGTCGCAGTAGTCCTGACGCTTCTCCTGTCGTGGGGAACCTACGAACGCAACAGCCTGTGGACAAACAAACTTGCATTCCTGTTGGACTGCGTAAAAAAATCTCCGGCCAAGGCCAGACCGCATGTTGAACTGGGAGAAGCATTACTCTTCGAAAAAAAATACCAGGAAGCAGTCCTGGTTCTTGAAAAAGGTGTCGCCCTCAATCCCTCCAGCGTCGAGGCCATCAACAGCCTGGGTGTCGCCCATGCACGTACCGGCAACCGAGCCAAGGCCCTGGCAATGTTCACTGAAGCTCTTCGACGTGACCCGTCCTTTACGGCAGCAAAGAATAATCTCGAAAAAATTAAATAATCAGCGTTCAATGACAAGAAACAAAAAAAATCTCCCTTACCCCTTCTTTTACCTGGTATCTCTGGCCCTGATAATAGCTGGTCTCATCAATGCCGGTTATCTCCTCTTTGCCCATTATAAAAATTATACGGATATCTCGTACAGCAGCTTCTGTGCGATCACCACCGCCCTGAACTGCGATACCGTTGCGCAGAGTCGTTTTTCGATACTCCTCAACCTGCCCATAGCCCTCTGGGGCCTGCTGGCATATATTTTTCTACTCGCCTTCTTTGTTTTCAATCTGCACTACAGGTCCTTTGAATATACAAAGTGGAAAGTTGTTTTTGGGGTAAACGTGGTCTTTGTCTGCTCCTCTGTCTATTTCGCGTCGATAGCATATTTCAAAATCCACGCCTTTTGCCCCTTATGTCTGGTAAACTACGCGATAACCCTGTTTCTCTTGTACACCTCCTGGCTGACCCTCAAGCGCTTTACAAAAACAACAGCACCCCGCAGCAGCCGTACATGGCGAAACGCTGTTTTTTTCCCTTTTCTCCTTGTGTTGGCGACGCTGACCATTGCCACATGGCTCTGGCTTCCCCGGTACTGGCAGTACGACCAGCCAGGTATCACCTCTGAACTGCAGAGCGGCAGAGACGAAGATGGTCACTACTGGATCGGAGCGGAACATCCACAACTGATTATCGAAGAGTACACCGATTATCAATGTGCCGCCTGTCGCAGGAATTACTGGCTGCTCCGAAAAATCATCGCTGAGCATCCACAAAAGATCAGGCTGGTCCATCGCCATTACCCCCTTGATCAGGAGTTCAACAAGGTTATCGTCAGTCAGCCGCACCATACAGGTTCCGGCAGAATGTCGCTGGCTGCCCTGGCCGCCGGAGAACAAGGAAAATTCTGGGAGATGAATGACGCCCTGTACAGGGCCATGCAGGCAGGTGTCGACAGTATTGACGTTGTCGAGCTGGCTGAACAACTGGGCATCGACACAACGACCTTCAAGCAGACCATCTTTACACCGCTTCTCGTGCGGCAGCTGCAAGCAGATATCAACGAAGGGCTACAACACAGCATAACGGCAACACCGACCTATGTCATCGATGGCAAGGTCTACACCGGCAGTCTGCCGCCTGAAACGTTGAAAGGAGTTATCAAGTGAGAAAGGGCACCGCAGACAGCCTCATCCGCGGTTTTCTCTGGACGGCTCTCGGAGCCCAGGTCCTTGCCATTGCTGTTCTTGCCTGGGTTCCCCCGGTCAGTCGTGATGCCCTGACCCACCATCTCTTTGTGCCCCGGCTATACCTGGAGCAGGGCGGCATCCACGAGATTCCTGCCATTGCCTTTTCCTACTACCCCATGAATCTCGACCTGCTCTACCTGCTGCCGCTCTACCTGGGCAACGATATCCTCGCAAAATATATCCACTTTTTCTTTGCCCTGCTCACCTGTCTCCTCATCTACAGGCATCTGCACGACAGGGTCGGTACAAACATTGCGCTACTCGGCTGTGTGACCTTCCTCTCCACCCCGATCATCACCAAATTATCGGTTACAGTCTATGTGGACCTTGGCCTCATTTTCTTTACCACAGCGTCGCTGCTGTGGCTGTTGACCTGGATTGACAACAACTTTCCCCTGCGCCGCCTTGTCGGGGCGGGCCTTTTCTGCGGGCTCGCCATGGGGACCAAGTATAACGGTCTTGTCGCCTTTGTCCTGCTCACCCTCATGGTCCCTCTTCTCTACCTGCGCTGCGCCACCACAAAGCCTTCCAGCGGCAGGGCCCTGCTCTTTGCGATGATCTTTGCCCTTGCTGCCCTGACAGCCTCTTCTCCCTGGCTGATCAGAAACTACCTCTGGACCAGTAATCCCATCTATCCCCTGCACAACACCAGCATCCAGAAAATTCTTGGTGACCAGCCAGCACACATGCCAAACCTGGAAAAGAAAAACCGCCAGCAGCATTCGTCAAAGAGCAATGTCTTTCTCACCAGAAAACGGCTCTGGAACGAGACCTGGTGGCAGACCCTGTTACTCCCCTTACGCTTCTTCTTCGAGGGCGAGGATGATAATCCCCGTCTCTTTGACGGCAAACTCAATCCGCTACTCCTGCTGCTCCCGGTCCTGCTCCTATTTCTTCCCCCAAAAGATCGCAAGTTAGCCAGGGAACAGTACATCCTTGCCGCCTTTGCCTTTTTCTTCTTCTTTTACACCTTCTTCCAACAGGTCATGCGGATACGCTACATTTCCCCTATATTACCGGCACTGGTCATTCTCGCCATGACCGCTGTCCACAGTCTCGCAACGCGCCTGCAGACCTCCGGGTCCTTTGCCTATCGCCAGCAGTTCAGCCAACTGGCCCTGATAGTCCCTGCCCTGTTGATCTTCAGCTACAATACAACCTACACCTATGAGCTGTACAAAAAGATCGATCCACTCAGCTATATCACTGGAAAAACCAGCAGGAACGACTACATAGCCGCACACCGAAGCGAATACCCGGTCGTGCGTTTCATCAACAATACCCTCACACCCCGGGAAAAAGTCCTCTGCCTCTTTCTGGGTAACAGAGGCTATTATATGGGGTTCACCCCTGTCTTTGATAGGCTGAGGCCGGGCTCCATCCTCTTCAAAGATCTCCAGTCCCCGCTGACAGGAGAAGCACTCAGGAAAAACTTGGAGACTCGTGGTATTTTTTCGGTACTGCTCAGAGGCGATCTCACCCAACAGGGGTTTGCTGCCCTTCCTGGCCCGCAAAAAAAAGCGTTCCACGATTTTTTCGAGCAGTACCTGGAAGAACGCTTTTCCAACGGGGCCTATACCTATTACACCATTCGCCAGACCGCGAAAAACACCACAAGCACCGGTGACAGCCGGCCCCAACCCGACACATAACACCCTCTACCGGCGCGGAAATCGCAGCACAGGCAAGGACCAGTAAAACAGTCTGAAACAACAAGGAAAAAAAGAAAGTGGCTGGGGGACAGGGATTCGAACCCCGATAGGCAGAGTCAGAGTCTGCTGTCTTGCCATTAGACCATCCCCCAGTATACCCGCGAAGATCGAGCCATGGTAGAAAAAAGGAGGGTCACTGTCAAGAAAAATCGCCATGTGCGAGGAGCTTGCCAAAGAGTTCCCGACACCCGCTACCACCTTATGTGATCACCAGGCCCGCATAGCCGACCACGCGCGCAGTATCACCGCTGATCTCACCGGAATCGGTATAGCGGACAAGCTCAGCCCCGGTCGCCCCCAGGGCAATGGCGGCGTCCAGGGTAATGGTCGCGGGGATGACCCCGCACATGGAGATATGGTCGGCATGTACCGTGGCAAACAGGCCGCTGGCATCAAGGCGCAAGATATATTTAAGGGCAGCTTGATCCTTGTGCTGCGCCTGGGCCCGGGGCTCGTAGTGGGTCATGTCTGTTGAGGCCAGCACCAGCACCTCCCGGTTGTGACCACGGATGGCCCGGGCAAGTTGACGACCGACCTCATGGCAGCTGCCATAGGTCAGAGAGGACACCACCAGGGGAAGGATCTTTACCTCCGGCCGCAGCAGCTGGAGAAAGGGGATCTGCACCTCAAGGGAGTGTTCCCGGTGGTGGGCTGTCTCGTCAACGGTCACCAGCGGTGCCCCTGCCAGTACCAGGTCGGCAAGGCCGGTATCCACCTGAACCTCGCCCAGTGGCGTGCGCCAGGGCTGTATGCCTAGCCCAAGGGTTGCCCCCTGACCGTAATGGTTGGGACCGAGGAGCATGACTGTCTCGGGAATATCAAGGCCTGCCAGAGTTGCACCGGCAGTCGATCCTGAATACACATAGCCAGCATGGGGGACAATGGCTGCAATGGCCTTACGCTTTTTTCCCGGCTGCACTGGCAGAAGCTTTCTGAGGGTGCTGGTGAGGATCTCCGGATCTGCAGGGTAGAATCGATCAGCGACTGCCGGCTGGCGCACCACGGCACACCTCCTTCCATCCTTAAAAAAACGTTCAAGCCATCTCCTGGGGGGGGGGCTAGCGGGCCACCTCCCAGGTGGTGCCCCCGGGGCCATCCTTGAGGACGATATTCATGGCAAGCAGCCTGTCACGAACAGCATCGCTGGCTGCCCAGTCTTTTCGGGCACGGGCAGCAGCACGCTCGTCGATGAGGGCGAGGATCTCGCCCTCATCGATACCGGCCTCGGCAAGCATTGCCTCGCGCCTCGCAGTTATCACCTGTTCGGGGTCTTGCTGAAGAATGCCCAACACAGCGCCCAGCTCAACAAAGAGTACTGCGGTTTTCCGCAGGAGCTGCAGATCCTCCTCGACTGCTTGCCCATTCAAGGCCTGCAGCTGTTTGTTCATCACCTTGAGGGCATTGAACAGATGCCCTATGGCCTGTGCGGTGTTGAAGTCGTTATTCATGGCCTGCTCGAAACGGTCGCGCACCGCCTCAAGCGCGGTCCGGTCCTTCACGGATATCCGAAAAACAGGCTGATCATCGCCTGCTGGCTGCAGCTGCTGCACCGCGGCCAGGCATTCGTACATACGGACAAGACCGGTCAAGGCATCCTGAAGAGCCGCCGGCGTGAAGTCAAGCGGATTGCGGTACTGCGTGGAAAAGATAAACAGGCGCAGCACCTCGGGTTCGTGCGCAGCCAATACCTCGCGGATGGTACGGAAGTTCCCCAGGGATTTCGACATCTTCTCGTCAGCGATGGTGACAAAACCATGATGCATCCAGTAACGGGCAAAGGCTGCACCGCTAACCCCACAGCTTTGGGCAATCTCATTCTCATGGTGAGGAAAGATCAGGTCCTTGCCGCCGCCATGGATATCAAAGGTTGTCCCTAGGTAGCGCCTGCTCATGGCCGAGCACTCGATATGCCAGCCGGGCCGCCCTTCTCCCCAGGGACTCGACCATTTGGGCTCACCCGGTTTGGCCGCCTTCCACAAGGTGAAGTCCATGGGGTGCTCTTTTTTGTGGTTCACCTGGATACGGGCTCCGGCTTGCATGTCCTCGAGGCTGCGGCCGGACAGCCTGCCGTACTCGGGAAAACGGTTCACCCGGAAATAGACGTCACCGTCACTGGCATAGGCCAGTCCTTGCTCGACCAGCTCGTCTATCAGTTCAATCATCTCGGCAATATGCTCGGTGGCCCTGGGTTCCAGGTCCGGTGCGGTGATGTCCAGGGCCTCCATGTCAAGGAAAAACTCATGGATGAAACGCTCGGCAAGCTCCTGGGCATCGATATTCTGCTCCTCGGCCCTCCGGATAATTTTATCATCTATATCTGTAAAATTACGCACAAAGGTAACCTTCCAGCCGCGATAGCGCAGGTAGCGGACCACCATATCAAAGACCAGTACAGACCGAGCATGGCCAATATGGCAGTAATCGTAACTGGTGATACCACAGACGTAGAGCTTGACATGCCCCGGCTCCAGGGTCTGCAGGGCTTCTTTCTTTCTGGTCAGGGTGTTGTAGATACGGATGGTCATGGTGTGCCTGATCTGTGCAAAGAGAAAAAGGGATTCACTGGCAACGCCGGTAATATTTCGCCACCCAGTGTAACAGAATCAGGCCAAAAATGGCAACCACCGCGCAGAGCAGGAAAAAGGCAGGCCAGCCAAACCGTTCAGCCATAAACCCGGTGGGCGCCGAAGCAAAGACCCGGGGCACGCCCATGAGGCTGGAGAGCAGCGCGTACTGGGTGGCAGTAAACCGTCTGTTGGTGAGCGAGGCCATAAAGGCGACGTAGGCGGCGGTCCCCATGCCACTTGAGAGGTTTTCAAAGGCAATCACTCCGGCGAGCCACCCGGTGTTGACACCGACGACCGCCAGCAGGGAAAAACCTGCGGTGGAGACGGCCTGGAGGATGCCGAACAGCCAGAGCGAGACTATAATTCCGGCCCGTAGCATAAAGATGCCCCCCAGCAGGCCGCCGGCTATGGTCGCCCAGAACCCAAACAGTTTGACGATCGTACCAATCTGGGTCTTGGTATACCCGATGTCCAGGTAGAACGGCGTGGTCATGGTGGATGCCATCTGATCACCGATCTTGTAGAGGAGGATAAAGAGGAGCAGCAGCAGGGCCCCGTCACGGGAAAAGTACTCGGTAAAGGGCTTGACAACCGCCTCGAAGAAGCTCTGCGGTGTCCCTTCGTGGACCTCGGGTTCCCGGCAGACCAGCGTGGTGGCCACGCCGACAAGCAGGCTCAAGGCCATGCACAGATAGACCTGGGCAAAGCTGAAATGATCGGCAAGGATGAGTCCACCACTACCAGCCAGCAGCATACCCACCCGGTAGCCGTTGACGTATAGCGAAGACCCCAGCCCCAGCTCATTGTCACTGAGATCTTCACGGCGATAGGCATCGACAACAATATCCTGAGAGGCAGAGAAAAAGGTGACGAGCAGGGCCGCCAAGGCCACCAGCCAGGGAGTTCTGCCCGGACTTGTCAGGGCAAGGCCGACAAGGGCGACCATCAGCAGGACCTGGGTACACAGCAGCCAGCCACGGCGCCGCCCGAAAAACGGCAGGGTGAAGCGGTCCAGCAACGGCGCCCAAAAGAACTTGAGGGTATAGGGTAAGCCCACCAGGGAAAACAGGCCGATAACCGAGAGATCGACGCCCTCCTCTTTCATCCAGGCCTGGAGGACCGACAGGGTGAGCAACAACGGGACACCGCAACTGAAGCCCATAAGAAAACTGACCAGCATACGGGGGGAGAAAATCTGACGGAGCAAAGAAGGTGTCATGGTCTCGACTCGTTGGGGGAAAAGAGATCTCGGTAACCTGTACCAGTACCTTTACCATATCCAGCCGATTTACCCAGCCGGTTTACAGAGATTTTTCACGCAGGCGAACAAAGAGCACTACCAGGGCGGACGAGAGTTCGTCCACCCTGAGACAACGCGCCCAGGCGTCAGTTGTGAAAAGGGCGGAGCAAAAGACACACGATCTTACCCAGGGAGATCATCTTTTCCTGTGTTCACAGGGCATGACCACTGGTTAGACATGGCTCTAACCGCTTAGCAACCAACTGAGATCTGCCATTCTAGGCTGCTGCCTGTGGCCTTTTCCCGTTGAACATCCTGGTGACCAGGCCACCGGCCTCATACAAGCCGAACAAGGGAAGACTGAGCAGCACCGTGGCTACAGGTTCTCCAGCAGTAAGGAAAAATGCCAGGAGAATAATCACCAGGTAGAAGGCGTTGCGTCTTTTACGGAAGTACCCCGACTGGACCAGCCCAGCCTTTTGCGCGGCCACCATGAGAAAGGGAATTTGAAAGGCAATACCAAAGGTCAGCACCAGCCGGGCGATAAAGGTAAGGTAGAGGCCAAGCTTGGGCATGGGGTGCAAGGTCTCTCCGGCATAGCTCATGAAAAAGACAAGTACCCTTGGCAGCACGACAAAGAAGGCAAAAGCAGCGCCACTGATAAAGAGGACGCTTGCCACGCACAGGACCACTCTGGCCAGTTGTTGTTCATGGTCCAACAGACCTGGGGAGATAAACGACCAGGCCTGATAGATGATGTACGGGAAGCTGATGCCAAGTCCTGCCAGAATCGCCAGTTTGATATAGGAGATAAAAGCCTCGGTCAGCTTGGTGTAGACGAGACGTTCCAGTTCAGGATAGGCAATAAAAAGTGGTCTGGTGCAGACACCTGCGATCTGGTCGATGAACAGATAGGCGAGCGTACTGGTCAATGCCACGGCAATGAAGACCCGAATGAGCCTGGTTCGCAATTCCGCATGGTGCGGGGCGAAATGCTCGAAGGCTGCAGTAATCATTGATTCTCGTCTTGCCTAATCCCGTCTTTTTTTGGCCTGCTGGACGACCCTGGTGGTTGCTCGAGCCGAGAAAAGCTTTCTTGGGATATTTTGTCAGTATCTTCGCCCTCCTGTTGGCCAGACCGGGAATAAGCATCCTCTTCCCAAGGGCGAAGTTCGATCACCTCTTCTTGAGAAGTTGTTTCCAGCGCCGAGGAAGAGCCAGCAACCTGTGGCTGTCGCGATAAGGGGCTTTGTCTGGTCTCACTGTCCAGCATATGCTGTCGTAAATCTCTGGAGGCATCGGTCAACTCCTGCTGTAACTCATGCAGTGCCTCGTTTTCTTCAGCAAAGTTCTCTTTCAGCTGATGCATGGCTTTCTTCATCTCCATGACTCCTTTGGCCAGAGACCGAGCAAGGTCAGGGAGCTTATCCGGGCCAACAACGATCAGTGCCACAGCACAAATCACTATCATCTCTGGGAAACCGATGCCAAACATGGAGCGCCTTACAAGGTATGAAATTCCTGGTTGCGAGATTGTTGCCGATACAGGCGGAACAGCTAAGAAACTAAACTGTACGGGATTTACCCGGTGGTGTCAACTGGTGACATCCTGGCCGCAGAACACCATCGCCTTAAAGACAAGAGGCCTGCACGGCCTCTTTACAAAAAACTGCTTTTACCACCATACCTGCATCCTCCACAAGGTAACCACCAATGTACGTCTTGCCGCAGGATCAAACAGGGGGTAGGTTGCCTCTCAAAAATTGAGCAGGGTTGTGGTCACCTCACCCGAATCGACCGGCACCAGCCAGAACTGTTCGGGGGTGTCAGCCATCTCCTCGACCAACTGCGGGCTTATCCAATGGGAATCCTCCACCAGACTGTACAACCGTGAATCCGTACCGATAAAGCCATCGAGCACATGTGCCAGGACATGGAGCGTCTTGCTAAGATACCCCTGTTTCAACGTCGCGAGATCTTCAAGCCGGGAAACTCCACCCCTGGAAAGGTCGGCCAGCAATCTTTCGGTAAAGCGATGATTAGCGGCAACAGCCTCTTCCACAGTGCTGAGAAACCGGGGATTCGTCCCTGACAACACGTCTGCCTCGTTGACAACATATTCAGCATAACTGACCAGCTGCGTGCTGTCCATGAAACGGCGAACCTGGCCTACGGCCTGTTCCAGGGTCGGTGCCCTGACCAGTAGAAAATGTATTGTTGCGGCCTGCATACACTCCCGGTTCATTCTTCACTCCTGCCATATAAAAGGGCAAAGAGTCCTTGGTACCTCCTGCCAGGCTACCAGAAAAAAAGCCCTCTCACGCTAGCACACCACTACAACCATCAGCCTGCCCAAACAGATGCTCTTTTCAGCCAACGGCAGCCCCAGACCGCTGCTGGGCGGGCTTGAGCAGGTACTCAGCACGGACATTTCCCAGGGCGGCAAACATATTGCTCTTGGCCCCAGGAATTCGTTGATAGATCAATGTCGCCAGTTCACGCATGTCATGACGCCGGGTCTGCTCGTCCATCGGACAGGGAGAATCGACCGCTTCTCGCCCCAAAGCCATGGCCACCGCATCCACGTGGGCCTTTTCCAGGTAACTGAGCGGACGGATAATGGCCAGTCTGCCGGAAAACAGCTCCTGGCGGGGGAGCATGGTGCTGAGATTGCCGCTGCAGGTGAGGTTAAGAAGAAAGGTTTCGAGCAGATCATCCATATGATGCCCCAAAGCCAGCTTGGTGAAGCCATGCTCCCGGGCATAGCTGAACAGCAGCCTCCGACGATTCCGGGCGCACTGATAGCAGATACCTCCGGTATTCTCTGCAGCATCGGGGATCTGCCAGTCTGCAGGAAGCACCTTCACCTCCAGCCCTATCCCTGCAAGGATCTGGCTCAATTGCACGGCCTGTGGTCCCGGGCCGCCACCCTGCGGGGCCATATCCACGTGCATGGCCTGGAGGTGAAAATCAATGGGTGCCCTGCTGCGCCAAAAAACAAGCACCTCGGCAAGCACCAGCGAGTCAAGACCGCCGGAAACAGCAACCAGAACCCGATCGCCGTCGGCAAGCATGGCATAATCCTGCATGGCCCTGCCGACACGACGCCGAAATCCAGGTGACAGAGCCCGGGCAATATCCTTCACCGATCAGGTCTGTGGCCGCTGCAGGTACGGGCATTCTCCCAATTTTTGCTGTATCCCTTCCCGTAACAGTTCCTCGGCGGTCACCCACCTAAAACCACGTGACGTGGCCTTCCCCAGAGTAAAGAGGTTCTCCATCAACGACTGCTGTGTCTCCTCAAAGGTTGCACTACACAGGGTCCGGCCCCCTCTCGTTTCCACAAGGCGGTACGTAAAGCCGACCCTTGCCGGGTCTTTAACCGAGTACTCACCACCAGCACGATCTTTGTATGCCAGCAAGGTCGTTTCCAGGACAGCATTGCAGCTCAACCGGTCGGCTATCGCTCTAAACTGTTCCAGAGCATTACCGGCCAGGGCAACATCCAGGCCCTCGACCTGTGCGTCACTGACAAAACGGATGTGGGCATTGGCCCTGAAATACTGTTCATAAAGCTGGTCCATGATCTGGCGACCATTTTTCAGATTTTCGGCGTTGCCAGAGGTGAGATTACCGTCGTAATCCACCGTCCGTGCCACAGGTAACACACCGATGCAACTCAGTGAAAGTTGCGGATCTGCGGGGAGCAGATCCCTTGACCCTGCACCACTGCAGGAGAGCAGAAAAAAAACCGGCAGGACCGCAAGTACATTGCGTCTGATACGGGCTATCACGTGAAACCTCCATACTCTTTTTAACGCATTAACCACTTGATCTCTTTTTACCTCTTGGCGTAGTTATGCACGAAATCTTCTCCAGGGATATTTTTTGTCTCTTCGAGACAACTGGCTGTACACCTGGGTTTTACTCAAAGACCAGCACATCATTTCAGAAAAAAGGGCCTACAGTACCCCCTTACTGGAGAGCTGTCCCTGCAGGGTGGCATGTGGAGCAACCGCCTGTGCAAGGGCCCGAGCCAAGGCCTTAAACACCGCCTCAATGACGTGGTGGGTATTTTCACCGTGGAGCAGGTCGACGTGTAGGGTTATACCACCATGCAACGCCAATGCCCACAGGAACTCCTTAACCAGTTCTGTTGCAAAGGTCCCGACCCTGCTATCCTTGAGATCAACGTCATAGTGGAGGAACGGGCGGTTGGAAAGGTCAAGACAGACCCGAACCAGGGTTTCGTCCATGGGGACATGCGCCTCACCATACCGGCAGATCCCAGCCTTTGCCCCGAGCGCCTCTCCCAGTGCCTTGCCCAGACAGATGCCGATATCCTCGACCGTATGATGATCGTCCACCTCAAGGTCCCCTTTTGCGCTGAGCTCCAGATTAAACGACCCGTGAACCGCCAGCAGGGTGAGCATATGATCGAGAAATCCTACACCTGTAGCGATCTCAGCCTCCCCCTCTCCATCCAGTACCAGAGAGAGGATAATATCAGTTTCCTTTGTCCTGCGCTGAACCTGCGCCCTGCGTTGTTCTTCTGCCTTCACTCCTCCCTTGCCTCCATCTGTCTCCCGCATTTTTTATGACGGTATACCAAGATAAAAAAAGAGTATACTGGTTCGCCCGTTATGGCAACAGTTCTTCATGGCCGCGAATTCTTTTTCGCTTTGCAGGCGGGCTCGCCTCCTGTTGTCCAGCGACCATGAAAAGCTGTTTTTTTATGGCGTACACGTTTTTTAATTGACACTACTCATGCGGTATTGGTATAGTCGCCTCCCGATTCTGATACCCTAGTGAGCGGGAATAACTCAGTGGTAGAGTGCAACCTTGCCAAGGTTGAAGTCGCGAGTTCGAATCTCGTTTCCCGCTCCATAGAGCTTTCAAGGTTCGAAGCGGATTCGAACCTTTTTTGTTTGATAATTTCTTGAGCATTGAGGCGCAATTACATGAAGACATATTACACGCCGGTCAAGGAGATTGAGCGTAACTGGTTCGTCGTGAATGCCGACGGCCGGGTACTGGGGCGTATGGCTACAGAAATCGCCCGGCGCCTGCGCGGCAAGCATAAGCCGACATTTTGCAATTTCCAGGACAACGGAGATTTTATCATCGTCGTCAACGCCGACAAAGTCCACCTCACCGGGACCAAGTGGGACAAGAAACTGTATCACCGTCACACCGGGTATATGGGAGGATTGAAAACTACCACCGCCCGTGAAATGCGCGACAAAAAGCCCGAAGAACTGATCCGTCTGGCTGTGCAAGGAATGTTGCCGAAAAACAAAATCGGCAGAGCTCAGCTAAAGAAGCTTAAGATTTATGCCGGTGCCGAGCATCCGCACAAGGCCCAGCAACCTGAAAATCTGGATATCTGAAAAGGGAGCAGAGCAATATGGTGCAGGAACAACATTACGCTACCGGCAGAAGGAAAACCGCAATTGCACGGGTCTGGCTGAAGCCAGGGTCAGGAAAAATCGCGGTGAACGATCACTCCCTCGAAGAATACTTCGGTGGCATCTTCTATGAAACCAAGGTAGCAAAACCGTTTGCTGTCACTGAGACGGTTGATAGATACGACATCCGGGCGACCGTCAAAGGCGGGGGCAAGGCCGCCCAGGTCGATGCACTTGTCCACGGTATCTCCCGGGCCCTGCAGGAAATGAATCCGGAAATGCGTCTCCCTTTGAAAAAAGCCGGTCTCCTCACCCGTGATCCACGGGCCAAGGAACGCAAAAAATACGGTCAGCGGGGCGCACGTGCCCGTTTTCAGTTCTCCAAGCGCTGATCCGTTCATTTCTTTCTTCAGCATTACACGCTTCCAGGGGAATGGCGAAAGATCGTCATTCCCTTTTTTTATTTTTCCAGGTAACCCAGGAGACCACCTATGCTTCGTGTCGGTATAATCGGGGCCTCCGGCTACACCGGAGTCGAACTGGCGAGAATTCTTACCTCCCATCCCAACGTTGTCCTCACCGCAGCAACCTCCCGCCAGTATGCGGGCAAAAAGCTTGCCTCTGTTTTCCCCAACCTGCGCGGCTGTAGCGATCTCACCCTCACAGCTCCGGATCATACCCTCGCCGACAAGGCAGATTTCTTTTTCACCGCCGTACCCCATAAAACCGCAATGGCTATCGTACCCGAGCTCTTGGCCGCCGGGAAAAAAGTCGTGGATCTCAGCGCCGACTTCCGCCTGCGCGACCAATCAGTGTATGAGAAATGGTACCAGGAGCACTCCTGTCCGGAACTCCTGGCAACAGCAGTGTACGGGCTGCCGGAACTCTACCGCCAGCAGATCGTAAACGCTCGGCTTGTGGCCAACCCCGGCTGCTATCCCACCTCAGTACTCCTTGGCCTGAAGCCACTGTTGCTGGCGGGGACAATTCGCACACAAACCATTATTATCGACGCAAAATCAGGTACTACCGGGGCTGGACGAAGCGTCAACCAGGCAACGCTGTTCTGTGAGGTGACTGATGGTTTCCGGGCCTACAAAACCGGTGGCACCCATCGCCACATTCCAGAGATAGAGCAGGAGCTCTCTTTACTGGCAAAAAAACCGGTGACCGTCAGCTTTACTCCGCACCTGCTCCCCGTCTCCAGGGGCATTCTCTCGACAATATACGCGGACCTGCGCGCACCTGTCAGTCAAGAGGAGCTCGCCGACCTTTATCATGACGCCTACGCAGAGGAACCATTCGTACGCCTCTGCAATGCGGGGCTACTCCCTGCAACACAGCATGTTCGAGGAAGCAACTACTGCGACATAGCTGTTCAGGTGGATCACCGTACCGGCCGAGTCATCGTCCTTGTCGCCGAGGATAACATCGGTAAAGGCGCGGCTGGACAGGCTGTGCAGAACATGAATCTGATGCATGGATTTGCTGAAACTGCCGGCCTTGCCGGTGTCCCTTTTTTCCCATGATGCAACGAAACATCCGCCTTGATCTCTCCTTTGATGGGACACGGTACTGTGGATGGCAACGGCAGCGCCATGCCCCTTCGATCCAAGCGATGCTCGAAACCCGGCTGGCAACACTGACCCGTGACGAGGTGACCCTTCATGGTGCAGGACGAACCGATGCTGGTGTTCACGCCCTTAACATGGTCGCCAACTTCCATACCAGCAGCCACATTGACCTGGCAGCCTTTCTCCACGGCCTCAACTCGATGCTCCCTGAGGATATCCGTATCCTTAAGGCCACCGAGGTTCCCAAAGACTTCCACAGCCGCTTTTCCGCCACCGGTAAAACCTACAGTTACCGGTTCTTCACCGGGCAAATCATGCCACCCTGCTCTCGTCTGTATATGAGCCATTTCCCCTGCTCCCTCGAGCATACCAGCATTGCAACCGCCCTGAAACACCTCCAGGGGACCCATGATTTCACAAGCTTTGAGGGAGCAGGATCCAGAGATCCGGCCAGTGGCAGAGGGGCGGTGCGTACACTTTTTTCTGCACAATACGGATCACTGGCAGATCCAGACCACTGGATGCTCAGTTTCACCGGTGATGGTTTTTTGCGACACATGGTACGCAATCTGGTAGGAACGCTCATTGAGATCGGCAGGGGCAAACGAAGAGCAGATGACATTACAGCCATTCTTGCCGCTCGTGACCGGACAGCGGCCGGCCCAACGGCGCCGGCCTGTGGTCTCTTTCTTGAGCAGGTCCACTATCAACCGCTCTTTTCTTCGTAAAACGCCTCCACGCTTTCTTTGCTTATGGAATCCCATCCACTTTTTCAAAGTAACGGCGAGCTTATTCTTGCCAGCAATTCACCCCGGCGCCGGGACATGCTCTCCTCTCTGGGGCTGCAATTCAGCATCTGTCCTGCGGATATCGATGAACAATTGAGGCCAGGAGAGCAACCGGCAATATATGCCAGACGACTTGCCCTCAGCAAAGCGCGCCGGATCAGCAGTCAACACCGGGAAGCAACTGTCATTGGAGCCGACACCGTAGTTGTCCAGGACGGCCGAATCCACGGAAAACCTGGCAACGACGCAGCAGCACTTCACACCCTGCGTCAGCTACAGGGACGCCGCCACCAGGTGATTACTGCAGTGGCTGTCATACATTGCAATAAAAAGGTGGAAACAGTGTTCGACAGTACCACAGAGGTTGTCTTCGGCGCATTTGACGACAACATCCTCTCCGCCTATATACGAACCGGGGAGCCGGCAGACAAAGCCGGTTCCTATGGAATTCAGGGCATCGGCGCTTTTCTGGTGACATCCATCACCGGCTCCTACTCCAATGTCGTTGGACTCCCCCTTGACCGCCTCCTCACCACCCTGATAAAATATAAATTAATCTCACCCGGATAATCTCAGGCAATCCCATTGGCATCACCTTTATCCGCGTGTTAAAGCTTAAAAAATAAATATTATCAACAAGTAAAACTGTCAGGACTCATGGCTTTTCTCCTGAAAAAATACTATCCCGTCCGCAAAATCATCTTCTTTCTTGGTGAAGGCGGGCTGATCTTTGCCGCTATTCTTCTCTGTTACGTCATCTTTTCCGGGTGGCAGATCTTTCGGCTTGACCTCCTTGACAACACTATTCGTGCCCTGGTCGTTACCGGAATCTTTCAGATATGCCTTTACTTCTTCGACCTCTACGACCTACGGCGTACTCATTCTCCAGGCTTCACCCTGATCCGGGTAAGCCAGGCCTTTGGCGTTGGCTGTATTCTGCTGGCCTTGATCTATTTTTTTGCCCCTCTTCTTGTCATCTCCACCACCATCTTCTGGGCCTCCTACGTTATCATCTGTCTGGGGATAGCAGGTTGGCGTGGCCTGTACTACCTGGTTCTGGAACGTCGACTCTTTACCCTGCCTGTTCTCCTCGTCGGTACCGGCAGGATCGCCACCGAAATCCTTCAGGAACTCAAGGAAGCTAAGGATTCTTCTTTCCATGTACTTGCCTACATCGGCACTTCTCCACCGACCTACAACCCGGATAACCTTCCTGTCTATGCAAACTTTCAGGATTTTCAACAGGCACATCCTCAGCGACACCTTGAACGCATCATCGTCGCCCTAGAAAAACATCGTGACAAGATGTTCACCCCAGAGCTTCTTGAGTACAAGCTGGCAGGGGTCAGCATCGACGACGGTGTCAGTTTCTATGAAGAGATCACCGGAAAGATACTGGTAAAAACGGTCAATCCGGCCTGGCTGATCTTTGCCGATGGCTTTGGAGGTAACCGCCTTTCCCATATGACAAAACGAACACTGGATATTGTCGTCGCCGTCACCGGACTCATCGTTACTCTCCCAATCACGCTACTCACTGCGCTCCTCATAAAGCTCGAATCTCCTGGCCCCGTGTTTTATACGCAGGAGCGAGTCGGAGAAAAATCTGTCCCCTACAAGGTCATTAAATTCAGATCCATGAGAGAGGATGCCGAAAAACATGGTGCTGTCTGGGCCAGGCAAGATGATCCACGGGTGACCCGCACTGGTACTTTTATCAGGAAGGCGCGTATTGACGAAATTCCCCAGATGTGGAACGTACTGCTCGGTGAAATGAGTTTTGTTGGCCCCCGTCCAGAGCGACCGGTATTCGTCAAACAACTGACCCGCACCATCCCCTATTACTCGCTTCGTCATGCTGTCAAACCGGGCATCACCGGCTGGGCTCAGGTCTGCTATCCTTATGGGGCTTCTGAAGAAGATGCGTTGCACAAGCTTGAATACGATCTGTACTATATTAAAAATCGGTCGATTTTTCTTGATTTAATGATTATTTTCAGGACTGTTAAAACTGTACTTTTCCAAAAGGGTTCACGATAACCTCTTCGGAGAGCACATGCCGACATCGACTTCCACTCATGAACTCAACACACGTCAGGCGCTGGAATTTATCCAAAAACTGTACAGCGGCTTACAGACCATTCGGCTCTACCCCCCCACCAACCCGCAAGTCGCCCGTTCCAATGAGTTTATTATCGACGCCCTGAAACGGTTGCTCCATGAAGATACCAAGGAAGTCATTGTCTCCAGGACTGAAGGGCTGATAGCTGTCAATGGCACACCATTGCCTGAACGAGACCAAAAAAAACCACAGATTCAGGGGTTTTTTCAGGTTTTCACCAAACTCGATATTCACTCATTTACTTTTCAGCCAACATTTTCCCTGGCCGAGTGTAGCCGCTTCCTTACCCTGATTTCCGAGCTACTCGCAGACAAACCCGCTGACCCGATCAAGACAGTTTTTGCCAACGCAGACATCTCGACGGTCAAAGTGGATCAAAAGCGCTATGTGGCCATAGGAGAAGACGAGCAGGTGGTCAACGAGGCCGACCTAGCTGCAAGTCTCGGTCTCAGTGATGACGATCTGGTCAATCATATCCTTGCTAAAGGTCTGCCCGGTTCCGCGTTAACCGGCACCGGAGACGGCACAAATAGCGGCAGCACTCAACCGTTTTCTTCAAACATTCACGCCAACCTCAGCGGTCTCAACCCTGAAGCACTGGCCCGCCTGCTCACCCTCCTGCCCGAGACCTCGGCGACTGATGACATGGTCAACTCGACCATCAAACAACTCAACAGCGGCCAGGTTGACGAACTGGTCAGTAGTCTCATCTCACGACTTACCCCCTTCTCACAGGCAAATCAGGAGGTTGACGCAGCGCAGCTCAATATCGATCCTTCCGTCCTGAAACGGCTGGCAAAGTCTCCCCAAGGGAAAAATGTCAGCGACCGGGTCTACCAGCACCTTGATGCGATCCTCTTACAGAGCGGCAGTACACAAACCGAAACAGGAACCATCCCGAAAGAAGTCCTTGAACGGTTGCAGCAGGTTGACTGGTCTACACCACTGCTGATCACCACCGCCGAACAAACCCTAAAGGACTCCTCTCCGACAGAGTCCCAAATCAAGGCCCTCGGCAACATGCTCGGCCAGTTCGAGCGGTATCTGGACGCAGACAAGCAGCAACAACTTGTCGAAAAGGCCGGCAAAGCATTGGCGACAATGGCAGGAGACCGTCTCACCCAGCTTTTGCCTGCCACATCTGATGGCGCCCTTGGTGAACGCCTTTTCCGGCAGATCATCACCCAGCTCCCTGAAGATCGGCTCGACCAAGCCCTGGGGCAACTCAACGAAGACCAAGTAAACCGTCTTATCTTCCAGTTGGTCAGCGAGATACCGGTTACAGGTTCTCAGGCCGATGGTACAGCGGCCATGGATACCCCTGGCCTGGACCGATTAGCACATACCAAGCACCCCAACATTGAAAAGACCATTGCCCGGCATACTGACGCTCATCTGCTGCGACAAAACGAACTCAAGCCAACCGAGATGCCGGCTAGCGTCAGGGAGCGGCTGCAGCAACCAGACTGGTCCGCACCGGTCCTGGTAACAGCCCTGCAACCATTCACCGATGTCGACAACACCAAGACTGAACAGCCTGACTTTACTTCTTTTTCCAAGATCCTTGACAAATTCGAATATTTCTTCGGCAAAAATACCCGGACCGACGTGGCAGTTCGTGCCGGCCGTCAACTGGCAGAACTGGATGAAAAAGATCTTGGTCGGCTGCTGGTGCATCGTTTCCAGGGTATTTTTGGTAAGGAACTGTACGAACAGATCATTGCTCAGCTCTCCGATGAAAAATTTGAAAAGCTGACCCTGCAGATGCACGATTTTGCCCGTCTCCGGGAAAAGACTCACCTCGATATTGATGACAAGGATCTGCAAAAAGCCTTCAAACGGCTAATGCAGACCGTACGCGGTGAAAAAATGCGTGCTGTTATTGATATGCACAGGAAACAGCTGGCCAGGGAAGAACAGCAAAAAAAAGAACGGTTGCAGCATGGGTTTCGACGCCTGATACAGGGAGACCACGAGGTCCTCAAGGATGCGAGTATCTACAAGTTCCTTCCCGAAAGTGTTGTCGAATTCCTTGCTGAGGGCAGAGATGAACTGGCCGATAATCTCTTGGTCAACACTGTCACCGGACTGCAAAACCCCGACGCAAGTATTCGCAACAATGCCTTTACCACTCTGGCCGAAATCGCGGAACAGCTAGCCAACGTCGGGCAATGGCAGCGATTGACAAAACTCCTGCCTGCCCTGGAACAGGGCTGTTGTTCCAATGCAACAAGCCGTGCCTCTACTGTTAAGGTCTTCAAGGCCCTGGCAACGTATACCCGACATCACCTGACCAATGGCAACTGCAGCAAAGCAAATGATATCCTGACCACTCTGCGCCGAATAAAGGCGGCCGCCCCCGTTGGTGCCAGCTATTTTGCGATCGAAGCTGATTCAGCCATCACAGACATACCCACCCTGCCGATTCTCGAAAAACTTCTCAAGGCGTACCTCAACAGTGCTGAACAAGGAGAGCTGGCAGGCCAGCTGCTGGCCTCTCTCGGCCGCAGATCAGCGGAATTCCAGCTTGATCGCCTCGTAAAGAGTGAAAACAGATTCGAGCGCCAACGGCTGCTTACTCTTATAAAAAATACAGGGAGCCCAGTTACCGATATTCTCCTTGAAAAACTGCATTCCCCTTCACCCTGGTATGTTATCCGTAATGTCATCCGCCTGCTCGGGGAACTGGGTGATTCAACCCACATCGACACCATCGCCCCGTTTCTCAAAAACGAGGATTTACGTGTTCAGCAGGAGGTGATCCAGGCAGCGGGACGACTCAATGGTGACAAGCTTCCTCGGTTTCTCAGTACTGCGCTTACCAGTGTTCATGACCAACTTAAAAGTAAAGTCGTCCAACTCATGGGGCGACATCCAGATGCTCAGTATCTCCGGGCACTGCTTGAACAACTGGAAAGTACTGTTCCCTATCAGGGAAAAAACAAAGGGGCCTTACAGATCGAAATCTGCAAGGTGCTGGGAAAGATCGCCTCCCGAAGAGCCGCTCCGGCACTCAGCCGAGTCATTCAGTCCAAGGCATTACTGGGGCTGGGCGGGTTCAGTGGAGACGTGAAAGAAGCGGCAAAGGCAGCCTTGCAGGAAATTCGCCGAACAACCATCAGCGAAGATTCCCGGGACAGGCTGTCGCTCCAGGCTGGCCTGGTCCATGAGACCTTGTCGTTATCCTCGGCCACTGATAACGCCACCCCGGCCATTGATTTCGCCGACGATTACCAGGAACGAAAGATCATGCAAATGGCCCAGGAGGGGAATCCAGAGCAGGCAAAAAAAGAGTTGTTCGACCTGATCCTCACCAAGGTCAAGAAAAAGGACTTTGCTGCAGCAGAACGCCTGCGAGATCGCATCTACGAGATAGACCCCATGGCACTCACCGAGATCATCCGCTCAGGTGAAATCATTGAGCAGGAAAAAAACGGGGCCATCGATGAGAACGACTTCACCATCTGGAGAGGGCTGGTAGACCAGTTATCCAGCGAAGAGTACAGCCAGCTGTACCACGAGCTCTATGAGAAGGAATATCAAGCTGAAGAAATTGTCATCAAACAGGGGGCCAAGAACGACAGCCTGTTTTTTATCAACTCAGGCAGCGTCAAAATTTCCCACATGAAAGGAGAACGCGAGTTATTCATCACCAGCCTCAACAGAGGTGAACTGGCCGGGGAGAACTTTTTTACCGCCTCCTACTGGACCGTTTCCATGACAACCCTGACACCGGCACGTATAGCCTGCCTGAAACAGGACAGTCTCAAAAAGCTTGACGAGATCCTCCCCGGTTTCAAGCGTAAACTGCAAGACTACTACGAACAACAGAACAGTATCAAAAACTCTCGGGACAAAAAAAAGCTGGACCGTCGTAATTACGAGCGCTTCACCCTGTCACGCAAGATCCAGGTACAACTTGCCGACCCCGTTGGCAAGCCCATTGGCCGGGGTTTTCGTGCAGAACTTTGCGACATATCAAGAGGGGGCCTTGCCTACCTCATCCGTATCTCCAACCAACACAACACCAGACTGCTGCTGGGACGAAAGATGAAGGTCCTTCTGCCGATCGCCGCAGAAGACGGAGATCAACTGCAACTTGATGGCCTCATTATCGGGGTGCAGCCATTCAACCTACTTGCCCGGGATTACTCGATCCATTTCCGTTTTGACAAGCTCCTCTCAGCAAAAAACATGCAGCATATCCTCGGCTAGTGCAAAACCCTGGGGCGGAGACATCTGCTTTTTCACCAATCCTAGAACGCCTCGAAATCGAAGATCGGCTCCCAGAGCAGGCTGACACGGACACTGATAATATCACTGCGCCTGGGCGTAATATAAAAAGACTCAACAGGATGGAGCTCCGGCGCAAAAGCGGCCAGCTCTTGCGCCAGCTTTTCCTCGAGCTCCACCCCTAACCGGGCAATCTCTTCCTCAAGTCGGCCCGCCTCATCAACTGCCCGCTGGACATCGGCCTTCTCCTTAAAAATCCTGCCGGCACTGCGCATGGAACGAGCCGTTCGGCTGGCAGTGGTCACGGAAAGAGCCTTGCGGCCAAACAGCGCCCCAAAAATTGCGACGCCAAAGGAAAGGGCTGTATCCATGCCCCGCGCCTTGACGTCGGTCTGCTCCTTGTCAATCCTCGCCTGTGCCCGCTCGAGGCGAAGCTCCAGTTGCCGCAGCTTACCGGCATATCGCTCCTTCAGTTTGTCAGTGACCCGTTCTCTGGCCTCACGCAAGGCATTACCTCTGCGGGTATGAAAGGCGGCCGCTGTCTCGCCTGGCACAGATTCAAGCTTTAACGAGGTCACCCGCATCAGGGGAAGGCGGCGTTCATGGTAAAGGTGATCGGCCAGGGCCTTCTTCTCCTGGCGAAAACTCTTCAACGCGGCGATGCCTGGCGGCAGTTCTTTATAGTGCGCCTCTCCAGGAGGGGTTGTGCGCAGATCATCAGGGTGCACCGCAAACGGTTCAGCTACGCTCCAGTCAGCGTCCCGATAACCGTCTTCCAGGGGCAACCGGACAGCGACCTCCTCTCGCTGATCAATAGCTCGGCGCTTGTCAACGTAGCGCACCTCTGCCGTTCCGTAGAGCCATGGCGCCAGCTGCTGCTCTTCCATGGGGACTGGAGGGGGAACATACAGCTGTTCCATTCCCCTGGCCAGCAGTGGCGGGCTGCCGGTAAAGGCCGATACCGATGCAGGTTCACTCCCCCGCTCCCGGGTCTGTCCCGAATCCCCTGGCAAGGCATCTGCAGTCAAACGGCCAATCTCGTCCATGGACAACGGTCCCTTGAGATAGCTCATCGCCCAGCGGGCTTCAAAGCGTATCGGTACTTCTCTGTGGGCAGAGTGCAGGAGAAAGGTACGACTGCGCATATCGGCAAGCCATCTCCTGAAAAGGGAGATATCCCTGCCCCCTGCGGCGGCACCAATGCCGGTCATCACTCGATCCTGATCCTGGCGTGTCTGCAGCCGACCGATGAACCAGGTGCCGATATTGGCCAGAGCCTTGTAATCGAGGTCGACGGGATTCTGGGTGGCAAGCACCACACCAACACCATAGGCCCTGGCCTGCTTGAGCAGGAGCAGCATGGGTTTTTTGGAGGGAGGATTGCCTGTGGGTGGAAAAAAGCCGAAGACTTCATCCATGTACAACAGGCAGCGCAGACCACTCGCCCCCTCCTGTCGACGCATCCAGCCAATGAGCCGGCCCAGGAGCATTGTCACGAAGAACATTCGCTCATCATCGCTTAAGTGTGCGATCGACAAGATCGACAGGCGTGGACGTCCTTCCCCGGTATAGAGCAGATGCTCAATCTCCAAGGGTTCGCCTTCAAGCCAGCCGGCAAAACTCGGGCTGGCCATGATGGTGTTGAGCTGCAGGGCCAGCTCAAGACGTTTATCCCTTGGAAAAAAGCGTTCAACGGGGAAGACACCCACCTTGGTAAAGGGTGGATCGACAACTGCACTGATCAATGACGGCAGCTCCAGTCCCTCTCCTCTACGCCAGTAGGTGAGAAGAAGAGAGGAGAGCAGGATATGCTCTCTACTTTTCAGGGGATCGGCGGTTATACCCAAAAGTCCCAGCAAGGAAGAGACCGCCGCATTCACCAGGCCGGCGGCTGCTTCACTCTCCTCCATCAATGAGGCATCCGGCGCCTCCAGACTGTTAACAAGAGAAAGCGGGCGACCGCTGCTCCTGCCCGGAGTAAACAGGGAGAATTCTGTTTGTTCACGCATGCGACGAATGCGCTCACCATCCTGATTCCAGTCCTGAAGCCCCTTCTTCCAGGCCTCAGCGGTCTGTTCTGCCAGCTCTTCGACGCTGAGGTCCTCCCGTTCGGCCTTGACAGGATCCACCCAGGGCTGAAAATCTCCAGGGGCAAGGTCGGGAAAGGACAGCAAAAGATTGCCCATATCGCCCTTAGGGTCGATAATAATAGCAGGAATGCGGTCCATGGCCGCCTCTTCCAGCAAACCTATACCAAGCCCGGTCTTGCCACTGCCGGTCATGCCAATGATGGCCGCGTGGGTCTTCAGATGTTTGTGCCGGTAAAGCAGCGGCAGCGTGCCTGTTTCCCCGCTGTCTGCATCCAGTTCACGACCCAGATAAAAAAGATCCAGCTGCTCGTACGGTCTCGCGTCTGTCATCTGTTGACCTCCTTGCAGGAGAAAAGATTGAACCGGCATCATCTTTCTGTTTCAATACAGGTAGAAGATTTCAACTCGTAGAAAAAAAGAGGAACCATGCCGGATATCATCACATCCTATTACCAGGAACAGTTACCAGAGGGCGAGCTCAAAAACAATATCCTTCAAGCCCCCTGCCCGTTTTGTCGCTCTGCAACAGGCAAGGAGAGCTCCCTGGTGGTCTTTCTGAATCGAGAGAGTTACTTTCACGGATACTTTACCTGCAAACAATACTGCGTAGCCGGCGGCTTTCCCCTCCATTTCGCCCGGCTCCGTGGTGGCAGCATGGCCAAGGTCCCCGGTTACGACCCCAACCGGACCTACCATACCCCCTCCATTGACCTGCCGGTCAAGAACATCAATGCCGATATCCTCGGATTTAAAGAAAAACTTACCGGCGATCAGCTGCAACGGTTCGCAGCACACAGGGTGGGGAAAACGACGCTCGACACCCTGCAGATTGGCTACAATGGCCGCTATCTTGTCTTTCCCTATATTCAGGCCGACGGCAACTACCATACAGCCCGCTGTGTTCATCCCAATCGTCCCGAAGACAGCTTCTGGTTCGGTGACGAAAACTTCTCCAGCGCAGAGTTCCGGCTGTTCAATGCCCCGGATGTGGAGTGCTGCGAAAATGGCAGTCTGTTTGTCGTCGAAGGTGAAGAAAACCTTCTGACCCTCAAGGAGCTGGGATTGCCTGGTGTCGCCGTCCCCTCCTCTGCTGACCTGGTGCAGGTACACAAAGAACGATTGCGCTGGGTCCGTACCCTGTTTGTCTGGGTCAATAACACCCGGGAAGCAGAGGAGGATGCCCGGAGATTCGCCACCCGCCTGGGCTACAAGGTCCGACTGATCAGATGGGCTGATGGAACACCAAAGAGCGCAACCCTCACTGACCTGGCCAAAGAGACCGGCAAGGCCTTTCGCAACACCGTGTTCACCATGGTAAAAGAGGCGAAAAGCTTCTCGCCCTTTTCCTCTCCCACCACTGAATACCTCCACTTTCGCGAACGACTACGGCTCGAGAATTCAGGAGAATACGCCGCACGGCGTACCGGCTTTCAGGCCCTGGACAGGGCGTTAGGCGGCATGCACGGAATCAATATTGTGGGAGGAACCCCCAAGGCGGGCAAGTCCTGCCTGTTCATTCAGATCGCCAGCAGTATGGCCCAGCAGAAACTGCCGGTCATTTATTACGATTTTGAAAACGGCCGCCAGAAGATCTATTCCCGTATCCTGTGCCGCCTGGCAAGGCTTGGAAACGATCAGCTTGAGGTCGGCCATCTTGATGCTAAAGCACACCAACGACTGACAAGGGCTCACGCTGCCCTGCAGGCAATGCTTCCGTGGTTTCGTGTCGTCACCGACCGCCGGCTGGACCCGGAGTTAATGCGCCGCCACATCGATTTCCTCCGACATGAGACCAACCATGGCTCTCCACTGGTGGTCATTGACAGCCTGCATAAACTTCCCTTCAAGGATCTCAGTGAACGCCGCACCGGTATTGACGGGTGGCTCAGGCAGATGGAGGCAATCCGCGACGAGATGCAGGTTGCCTTTCTCGTGGTCTCGGAACTGACCCGCAATCCGGACGGCACCTTTGACAGAAAGCCCCATCTGGGTTCGTTCAAGGGATCAGGCGACATCGGCTACTCCGCCGACAATGCCCTGGTACTGCAGCCCAACTGGAACCCCTTTGATGGTACAGAACCAGATCAACGCACCAATGAGCTCTGGCTGGTTGCCAGCCGGGAACATACACCTGGCAGAGTCGCCACCTACAGGCTCGATTACCCCTACTGGGGGTTCATCGAGGAGCAGTAGGACAGGCCAGCTGTTTACTCCAGCGTGCGGCGCCAGCGCTCAAGCGACCTGAGTGCCTTGTCCGCCCGTAGCCGACCCCGCTGTTGCTTGGGGACCCTTCCCTCGAGCGGCGGGAAAAGGCCAAAATTGACATTTGAGGGCTGAAACCGCGCAGGATCGCTGGCGGTCAGATGAGTGATCAACGCACCATGGGCCGTCTCTGCCGGCGGCAGACTCAGGTCTTTGCCAAGCACCAAACTGGCGGCATTGATGCCGGCAAGCAGTCCCATGGCCGCCGACTCCACATAGCCCTCCACCCCGGCGAGCTGTCCCGCCAGGAACAACCGGGGGCGAACCCGTAACTGGAGGGTGGGTAACAGCAGAGATGGTGCCCGGATAAAGGTATTCCGGTGAATGGAACCATACCGGAGAAACTGGGCCTGCCCAAGTCCAGGAATCTTGCGAAAAACGTGCCGCTGTGCCGACTGGGTGAGTTTGGTCTGGAACCCCACCAGATTATAGGCCGTTCCGGCACGGTTCTCTGCCCGCAGCTGGACCACGGCATGAAAACGTTCACCACTGTGCGGATGGGCGAGCCCCACCGGTTTCATGGGGCCAAAGCGCAGGGTGTCTCGGCCCCGCTCGGCCATCACCTCAATGGGCAGGCACCCTTCAAAGTATCTCGCCTCCTCGAACGACTGTAACGGTACCTTGTCGGCAGCCTTGAGGCTGGTAAGAAAATCCTCATAAGCCTCCCGGTTCATGGGACAGTTGAGATAATCGCCAGGCTCTTCATCCTGCCAACGGGACTTACGGTAACAGATGTCCATGTCAATGGACTCGGCATCGATGATCGGGGCGATGGCATCGTAAAAGGCGAGGTTATCGGCACCGGTCAACGCACCCAGGCTTGCAGCGAGTGGCTCGGAGGTGAGCGGGCCAGTGGCCAGGACAGTGGGTATCTCAGGAGCAGGAGCGAGCCCTTTGACTTCCTGCCGGTGCAGGGTGATAAGGGCATGCCCTTCAATGGCAGTGGTAACCCCGGCGGCAAAACGCTTGCGGTCAACGGCCAGGGCCCGCCCGGCCGGAACGCTTGTGGCGTCTGCCACCGCCATGGTCAGGGAACCCAGACGCCGCATCTCCTCCTTGAGAAGGCCAACCGCCGAATCCACTGATGCGGCACGAAACGAGTTGGAACAGACCAGTTCCGCGAGGTGTTCACTGGCATGAACCGGACTGAAGCTGAGTGGCCGCATCTCGATGAGCTCGACAGGCACGCCCCGTTGCGCCACCTGCCAGGCACACTCACTGCCGGCGAGACCGCCGCCGATCACTCGTACCCCGACTGCATCTTTTTTATCGCTCAATCTGCACCTCGACGCGCCTACGGCCCCATCGTAAGGCCTCGGCATGAGAAGTAAAAAAGAGGTCAAGCCGATCCGGACCCTTGATAGCAGAACCCCGGTCGGCGACCACCCCCCATCCATATCCAGGAATGTACATCCGGGTGCCAAAAGGGTAATAGCCGGTGTCAGCGGCAAGGGTGCCGTCGCGGGGGAACCAGCACCAAGGCAGAATCAGACGGAAAGGAATCATCCAGGGACGGGCAGCACTGTCCCTGGAAAAGAGCCCCGGAACAGGCTCCACCGGCATGGTACGGGACGCGGTTTCTCCGGTATAGGGCATACCCCGTCGAGCCCCGGAGTTGACATACCTGTTCCAGAAATCCAGCTTGAGAAAAAGCCAGCTCCCCCGCTCCCAGGAGCAGCATTGTCCACAACCGCAGTAGGCGGTGGTCTCCATGACTCTTATTTGATGGCGGCTACAGCCACCAAATAAGAGCAGAAACAGAACCAGCAGCGGGAGGCAGGTCTGAGCACCCCTTCTCCCTGCTATCACCGTCATTGTCCTCTCAGTACCGGTAATGCTCCGGCTTATACGGCCCATCGACATCAATACCCAGGTACTCTGCCTGCCTGGAGGTGAGCGCGGTCAGGTGCGCGTCGATCTTTTTGAGATGCAGCCGGGCCACCTTCTCATCAAGGTGCTTGGGCAGAAAGTACACCTGGCGTTGATAACGCTCCGGATGCTGCCAGAGCTCTATCTGGGCAAGCACCTGATTCGTAAACGAATTGCTCATGACGAAACTCGGATGGCCTGTGGCGCAGCCCAGGTTGACCAGACGGCCCTCGGCAAGAACAATGATACGCTTGCCATCGGCAAAGATGACATGATCCACCTGGGGTTTAATGTTCTCCCAGGTCAGGTCACGGATACCGGCAATATCAATTTCTGAATCGAAATGACCGATATTGCAGACAATGCTTTGATCTTTCATCTGCTCCATATGCGCCCGTGTAATCACGTCGACATTGCCGGTAGCGGTAACAAAGATTTCACCCACCGGGGCAGCTTCCTCCATGGTCACTACCCGGTAGCCTTCCATGGCGGCCTGCAGGGCGCAGATGGGATCAATTTCGGTGACGAGCACAGTGGCGCCCATGCCACGCAGTGCCTGGGCGCAGCCCTTGCCGACATCACCATAGCCCGCGACCACCGCGACCTTGCCGGCGATCATCACGTCGGTGGCCCGTTTAATCCCGTCAATTAAGGATTCACGGCATCCATAGAGATTATCAAACTTGGATTTGGTCACCGAGTCATTGACATTGATCGCCGGTGTCAGCAGGGTTCCTGCCTTGGCCATCTCGAAGAGCCGATGGACACCGGTGGTGGTCTCCTCGGAGATACCCCGTACCTCCTGCAGTAGCTCGGGGTACTTCTCATGCATGACCAGGGTCAGATCACCGCCGTCATCGAGAATCATATTGGGCCGCCAGTTGTCAGGGCCGAAAATGGTCTGATCAATGCACCACCAGAACTCCTCCTCTGTCTCTCCCTTCCAGGCAAAGGTGGGAATACCTGCCGCCACCATGGCAGCGGCAGCGTGATCCTGGGTGGAAAAAATATTGCAGGAAGACCAGCGCAACTCTGCGCCCAATGCGACCAGCGTCTCCATCAGGACACCTGTCTGGATTGTCATGTGAAGGCAACCGGCAATACGCGCTCCCTGGAGCGGTTTGCTCCGGCCATACTCGTCGCGCAGGGCCATAAGCCCTGGCATCTCAGTCTCGGCAATGACGAGCTCCTTGCGGCCCCAGTCGGCCAGGGTAATATCTGCAACGTTATAGTCATTCATTGAAAGCTCTCCTCAATGCAGGTGATTCGGATAATGCCGGCATCAAAGCCCGGCCAGGGACTTCAGCTCTTCAGCCTTGTCGGTGCGTTCCCAGGTAAACCCTTCCTCTTCGCGGCCAAAATGACCGTAAGCGGCTGTCCGCCTGTACATTGGTCGCAGCAGGTCGAGCTCCTGGATAATTGCCTTGGGGCGCAGGTCAAAGACTTCGTTGACAAGCGTCACCAGCCGGTCATTGCTCACCTTGCCGGTACCGAAGGTGTTGACGTGGATAGAGACCGGTTTCGAGATACCGATAGCGTAGGCCACCTGGACCTCGACCTCGGTGGCGATCCCCGAGGCAACGATATTCTTTGCCACATACCTCCCCATATAGGAAGAGGAGCGATCCACCTTGCTCGGATCCTTGCCAGAAAAGGCACCACCGCCATGGGAACCGCGACCGCCATAGGAATCGACAATGATCTTGCGGCCGGTGACCCCGCAGTCACCTACCGGCCCCCCGACAACGAATCGGCCCGTGGGGTTGATAAAGAATTTTGTCCCCTTGTCCAGCATGTTCTCCGGCAGGACCGGCTTGATGATCTCCTCCATTACCCCTTCCTTGAGATTCTCGTAGCTGACATCTGGATGATGCTGGGTGGAGAGGACCACGGCTTCGATCCGCTTTGGCTGACCATCCTCGTATTCCACTGTAACCTGACTCTTGGCATCCGGACGCAGCCAGGGTAATTGTCCTTTTTTACGCACCTGGGCCTGTTGGCGCATCAGTAAGTGGGCATAGGTGATCGGCATGGGCATGAGCACCCGGGTCTCGTTGCAGGCATACCCAAACATCAGCCCCTGGTCACCGGCTCCCTGATCAAGATCAACACCGGTACCCTCGTCAACCCCCTGGGCAATATCTGGCGACTGCTTATCAATGGTGGTCATCACCGCGCAGCTCTGCCAGTCAAACCCCATATCCGAAGAGTTGTACCCAATCTCGCGGATGGTCTGGCGGACAATGTCGGGCATATCAACCCAGGCTGTGGTGGTAATCTCACCAGCAATCATTGCCAGCCCGGTTGTTACCAGACTCTCGCAGGCGACCCTCGCCGCCTTGTCCTGGGCGAGAATCGAGTCAAGGATTGCATCAGAAATCTGGTCAGCAACCTTATCGGGATGTCCCTCAGCAACAGATTCAGAAGTAAAAAGATGTATTGCCATATAGCTAGATCCTTTAAATAAAATTTTACACCCTTCCCCAGTGCCCTTTCGGTCGACATTGTAAAGGGATGACTCTGGGTAACGTCTCAACAACATTAAAGAGTTACAAAAACAGCACCGCTGTAAAAGTATTACGATACTCTATACTACTTCCCGAAATCAATACCAAAGACCATGACAGCGACGCTGCTGTATTGCAAAAAATTGTTCGTTCTCTGTCAAGATTTGGCTATACTCTCTTCAGAGCATCCCGAATACTTGTTTGTTCTTCTGGTCTTGGCATTATGCAGAGAACTTTTCTCTTGGATACGTAGCACCTGGCCTGCGATAACGTTTGCCGCAGGGTCTAATCTCCCCCACTGAACCGCAGTACAACGATGATACGGCGCACTTTCTACCTGATAATCGGCTTTTCCTTCCCGTTTTTCTGGACCTTTCACGCCAACGGCCTGCTCAAGGCCCTCTACCTGCCGATTAAGCGGTTCCTCGGCATCCAGAGCAGTCTCTGGCCATCACTGTTCACCGCCATCCTGGTGTACGGCCTTATCATCTTTATCTTCGAACTTCTGCTACGCACCCGTGAGGACCTGCAGATCTGAATCATCCCTGAATGGCATAGCCGCCATCCACCACCACGGTCTGCCCGTGAATCATCTTTGCCAGAGGACTGCAGAGGAACAGCGCTGTATCGGCAACATCGTCAGGGGTCGTGAGGCGGCCCAGCGGTGTACGTTCAAGGGAAGCACCGATTAACTGATGACGGTTGGGAAATTTTTTCAGGGCATCGGTATCGACCACACCTGCGGAAATAATGTTGACAAGAATCCCCCTGGGGCCCAGCTCCACAGCGAGATGGCGAACCAGCGACTCAAGGGCCGCCTTGGAGGCGCCGACTGCGGTGTAGTTAGGAATGGCGCGCACGGCCCCGATGCTGGAAACCGCAAGAATACGGCCGCCATCGGTCATCATCGGTGCAACATACTGGCTGAGTGCCAACAGGGCCCGGGCATTGATATTTATGGACCAGTCCCAGTGGCGAGTGGTCAGCTCCATGGCGGGTTTCAGCACACCGGAAGCGGCATTACTGACCAAGATGTTCAATGCTTGATGGTGCTCGCGGATCTCAGCAAACATCCGCTCTAACTGCTGCTCTTCAGCGACATTGGCCTTGACAGCCAGACAGCGTACACCTTTTGCCTCGATCAGGGCAACCGCCTCTTCGGCGTCGCGGCGCTGTCGTACATAGTTGATGATGATGTCAGCGCCATACTCGGCCAGCCGCAACGCTATAGCACGACCAATACCTCGGGATCCTCCGGTAATCAGGGCCACCTGATTTTTCAGATTCAGCATATCTGCCCTCCTTCACAGTTTTTTCAAGACACTGCTAACTGTTTCTATTTTGGTCAACAAGCAAGACAACAACACCTGTTTTCTGTCATGTTCATGGCTCGGGGCGTGCCGCCAGTACCGCTTTTTTCAAGAAACTCCTCAAAAAACGAAAGGGGCTGAACCGGACAGGATTCAAGTACTGCGGTATCTCAAAGTCATCATAGCGGATCTCCCCAGGGAGCAGCCGGGGAAAGACCAGGTCTGTAGCATCGCTTCCCGGCACCCCCTGTTGTATGGCTTCCAGGGCAAGAGGACAGTCCCGAGGCTCTATCCCGAGCACCTGCAAAAGAGCGGAATCAACAGCAACCGGATTTTCGCCGGCAGCAAGGAACCCAGGGGAACAGTGGTCGCCACGAACAGGTCCTGTCACATGCATCGCCTGGATACCGTCTGCCACAGTGATACTCGCAGGCAGATGTTCCAGAATCTCCAACAGCAGCGAGCTAAAGTTGCCGCCTTGACCGCCATACACCATGTGCCACCATGCCTTGCGAGGCCCGACCAGACAGCCAAAGCAGTTCTTCACGGCTGCCGTTATCCGGGTCTGGGCATGAGCCTTGATCCGGGGCAGATTGACCAACAGATCACAGTCCAGGGCATCACTGGCCAGGGCCGCGGTCTGCCCAGATGACAGCCGCACCCTGTCGATCCGGTCAAAATTGCAGATCTCCACTCCAAGGGCCTTAAGGGATATATCGATTCCAAGACGACGAAGAGCTGCCGCTGCTGTACCAAAAGCCGGTGAATCACCAACGCATACCCGGGCCCCTTGCATCACAAACCAGCGAGCAACCTCAATCAACAGTGCCCCTTCGGTGCAGGCTAGCGGGGTTCCGGCGCTGATCAGGTTGGGTTTGAGTAGCACTCGGGCTGAATGCAGTTCAGGCAGGGGAAACTCTTCCAGTACCGACGCAAGCGTCAATGCCAGTGCGGCATCATAGTCTGTACAGACGGCAAGGACTACGCTGGTCGACGTTAGCTGCAAAGAGGTATCCAACAGGTTGAAGTCACAAGGGTGTTCGGGATCGGCTCATTCCTGTAGAGCCAAACAACACCCGGAAAAATACAGAGTTCCGTACAGCATTGCCATAAAAAAACCGGCCTGACCCGAGGGGTCAAGCCGGCAAAAAGGAGAGAAGAGATGAAAACACCCTTTTTACTTCACATCCTATGCCAACTTAAAAAAAATAAAAAAATTTTTTTAGCACATAAAAACAAACAAATACGTCAACAACGTGTTTTCATGCGCCTTCTTCAGAAGGGCCCGTCTGTTCAATTTTTTATACAAGCACCTCTGTGTTCAATTTTCTCTCACATCCAACTAGCTGATTAGCTTAGAAAAAAACTTTAAAGCGTTAAAATTTATCCGACCGTATAGTAAAACTGTTACGGCTGTGTAGGTTTTACTCAACAGCAAGACCGCAACAGCCGTTTACCTGCAACCAATCAATCGCGTCCTGAGAACACCGTCAAGCTCCCGAATTTTCACTTCCACTTCATCCGGTACCGGTCCTTCGCAGTCGATGATATTATACCCCAGCGTACCGTTGCTCTTGTTGGTATAGTTCATAATGTTGATATGCTCGTCCCCGAGGATGTTGGTGACCTTGGCGATCATGCCCGGCTGGTCACGGTTAATCACGGTCAGCCGCGTGTGCACATTGACGGTGGGGATAGTCTCAATGTTGGGAAAGTTAACGCTATGGACGATATTGCCGTATTCGAGGTAGCTTTTCAGCTCTTTGACAGCCATGAGGGCGCAGTTACCCTCGCTCTCGGAGGTGGAAGCACCCAGATGCGGCGTGCAGAGGATACGCTCATGGTTGAGGAAATCGTCTGAAGGGAAATCAGAGAGATGCCCGGCCAGTTTCCTGCTCTGCAGGGCAGCGAGCACTGCCTGTTCGTCGACCACAGGGCCACGCGAATAGTTGACCAGTACAGCACCGTCTTTCATCATTTCAATGAACTCGGCACCCACCAATCCCCGGGTAGTGCTGTTCAAGGGGATATGCACCGAGACAAAATCGGCCGCAGCCAGAACGTCACGACGTGAGCGGGCCAACTCAACGCCTGGCAGGAGGTCATGGATATTGTCCAGTGCGGGAAAAGGATCAAACCCGAGGACCCGCATGCCATGACGGAGTCCAGCATTGGCAACACCAACGCCAATTTTTCCAAGCCCGAAAACACCGAGGATTTTACCGGCAATCTCGTGCCCCTTGAAGATCTTTTTCCGCGCCTCCACCTCCTTGTTTATTTCTTCAGTGGATCTCCCCTTGAGCTCCCGGCAAAAGACAATACTCTGCTCAACATTACGAATCCAGTTGCCAAGCATGGTGAACACCAACTCCACCACGGCGTTGGCATTGGCTCCCGGAGTATTAAAGACGCAGATCCCCTTTTCACTGGCCTCGTCCACCGGGATATTATTTACCCCTGCTCCTGCCCTGGCAATGGCCAAAAGTGAGTTCATCCCGTCAAGCTTCACCGGTGAACTGCGGACCACCAACCCCTGGGGATCGGGCTCATCCTCGCTGACCCTGTAATTTTCAGTAAAGAGATTAAGTCCTTCCTGGGCAATAGCGTTCATGGTCCTGATACGTAACTGTTCCATACCTGCTCCTGTTCAATAAGGGAAAACACCTTCAATACACGCCGCCAAACTGCTCCTGTTGTCCTCTTCCCTCTGCAGAGAGGGCGAAACGCACTCTCTTTTCTCTGGCACAACGATTGTCAGACCTACAACACCGCCGTTCTTTCGTCAAGAAAAAGCGGCTGCCTTGACAACTGGTTTTCAGCGGGCGTAAAAATGCGTATAGTAAGCGAAAGCTGTTGTCAGCTGATCGTCTCTTCCAACACCCTCACAGCTCAACGGAGGCCTTCTGTGCGCATCGTTTTACTGATCTTTTTCCTGATACCCTCCCACCCCCTTTCCGGGCAGGCGGCACCAGCATCGCCTTTGGTTCATACCATACATGTCAGTTTTGACCTGCATGCAGGGATGGTGTTCGGTACCAGCCGGTTCGACCTCCCAGGCGAGCGCCCGCTACACCTTGCCTGCGGCCCCCTACTGGTTACCGGTAGCGTTCTCGAAAACGAAAATGGCCCACAACAGCAGGTTAAACCAGATACCACGAACAGGCTCCATCTGGCGCCTACCCGAAACAAGCGAGTACTCCTGCTCTCCTGGCAGCTCAATGCCAGGGCCACCCCCGGCAACAGTGTGGCGACCAACGGCATCACCCTTACCGGTTTCTGGCATCCCCGCACCGATGACGATGTCCTTTTCCGTGTTCAGGCCCAGCTACCTCCTGGATTTACCGGGATCACCGAGGCCGAGGATCTCGAATACGGTGCCGGCATGCTCAAGGCCACCTTCCCGCATGCGCTGCCGGCCATCAACTTTGCCGCCGGTCCCTACGAGACCCTTCAACGTAACGTCGGCGCCACAACCCTATTCACCTTTTTCTATCCCGAGGATCGCCAGCTGGCCCAGCGCTACCTTGAAAAGGGCGCTGCCTTCATCAAACGCTTTGAGGCCCTGCTGGGTCCCTTTCCCTACCGTCGCTATGCAATCGTCGAAAACAGGTTACCCACAGGCTACGGCATGCCTACCTACACCCTGCTCGGCCAGGCCGTGGTCAGGCTGCCGTTTATTGTCAACACCTCACTGGGGCACGAAATCCTTCACTCCTGGTTCGGGAACTCGGTCTTTGTGGCCGAAAATGGCAACTGGTGCGAGGCCCTCACCACCTACCTGGCAGATCAGGCCTTTGCCACAGACCGGGGTGAGGGAGTACTCTTCCGGAAAGAACAACTGCAGCGTTACCGCGCCTTCAGCTCATCACCCCCCATCACCCTCCAGGAATTTTCTGGCGGTCACCAGCACACTGCCAGGGCAGCTCGTGTTGTCGGCTACGACAAGGGTTCCATGGTCTTTCATATGCTGCGCAATCTCATCGGTGACCAGCACTTTTTCAGAGGCCTGCAGCTCCTCATCGAAAGGCACCGGTTCCAGCGGGCCGGCTGGGCAGACGTGGAAGCCGCATTCGCACGTGCCTCCGGCCAGGACCTGCGCTGGTTTTTTGAGCAATGGCTCGAGCGGGACGATATTCCCCGGCTGACAGTTAACAATGTTCGCCTGGATCAACGAGACGGGATGAGCCGGGTGCGTTTCACCCTCACCCAGAAAAACACCACACCCTATAGGCTGCTGGTACCTGTTGCCGTAACAACCCCCGGCACCAAAGAGACGCAGAAGTTCACCGTCACCACCACAGACCGGTCCACTGAGGTCGAACTCCTGGTGAACGGTCTGCCCACAATGTTACAGGTGGACCCTGCGTATGACCTGATGCGAGAGCTGCAGGGAGATGAAGCGGCGCCAACCTGGTCAGTTCTGCTCGGGACAGAGGGAGCCATCGCTGTCCTGCCCGAGGAGTCTGGTCCCTGGCAGCCCCTGCTAAAGGCCCTGCCCTCAACCATCCAACAACTTCCAGCCAGCGACCTGAGTACAGCCCAGCTTGCTACCTCCAGCATTCTCTTTCTCGGAGATTCACCACTGCGTCGCAGCGTTCTCGGAGACGCCACCAAGGACAACGGTTTTTTCCTACAGGTACTCAACAACCCGCTCAGCCCTGAACAGGTCATGGCAGTGATCGATGCCAGCGATGGCCAGCAGATCAAGCAAGCAACGCCTAAACTTCGCCATTACAGCAAGTACAGTCGCCTGCACTTCATCGATGGCCACATCCAGGAAAAAACAGTTGCGACCACGGATCAGGGTATTCTCGTCGAACTCTACCCGACGCCCCTGGCAACGCCAGTGGACGCACTCCTGCCCTTTACCGCTCTGCTTGAAAAAATAGCAACCAGCCGTGTGATCTACGCCGGTGAGACCCACACCGATTACGGGGCCCACCTACTCCAGCTCCAACTGCTGCAAACGCTTCACAGCAAAGACCCCAACATCGCCCTGGGGATGGAGATGTTTCCCCGTTCAGCCCAACCAGTCCTCAACGCCTTTATCGAAGGCAAGATCGAGGAGCGGGAGTTCGTGGAGCAATCCGGCTATTACCACGTCTGGGGTTTCGACTACCGCCTGTACCGGCCCCTGCTCACCTTTGCCCGCAGACACCAGATACCGGTTATCGGCCTCAACGCAGACCGCAAGCTCATCAGCTCGGTGGCAAAAACCGGCTCAACCGCCGGACTCAGTGAAGAACAGCTGGCCACCATCCCGGCAAGCCGTGACCTGAGCCTGCCAGGGTACCGCCGGCGGCTACAGTCCGTACACACCATGCATGGTGGCACCAGCCACCGTATAGATTTCACTGGCTTCCTCCAGGCCCAGGCATTGTGGGATGAAACCATGGCCGCCAGTATTGCCAGCTATCTTGAACGTAACCCCCAGCAGCGGATGCTGGTCATTGCCGGAACTGGACATGTCTACCGCGACAATGCCATCCCGCCGAGGGTGAAGCGGCGGCTAAACGTCCGGCAAAGCGTACTCGCCCTGAGCACATCAGCGGCCCCCAGTACCGGCCCCGAAAAAGATGTTGATTACCTTGTTCGGGGGTTCGCCGCTCAACTACCGCCAGCCGGTAAATTAGGAGTTCTCCTGGAGGAAGAGGACAGCGGCCTGCGCATAACCGGTTTCAGCACGACGAGCCGGGGCGGCGAGACTGGCCTGAAAAAAGACGACATCATCGTCGCCATAAACGCTGAACCAGTAAAAAGCATTGCGGCGCTGCGATTTACCCTGCTCGATCTATCGGTTGGCGAAAGGGTCACCTTGCAGGTGCAACGCGGCGCACATGCTGAAAACATTGAGGTTGAACTGAGTACCCCGCCCCTACCGCCCGGACATCCATAAACAACGGAAGTGCTCGCAGATGGCTTGTAGGGTTATCCCGTTTTCATCAACATGATGATGGCTTTCGCGAAAAACTACGCCTGCCCCCTTTAACCTGTGACAGAAAACACAAACAGCGGTCTTCCGGAAAACCGGAAGACCGCTGTGCACAACTAATTCCTAACGGGTATACTTACGGGAGTTATGTTCTGGTGAAGCGTCTGCGGCGAGCCGTGGCAAGACCGACAAGGCCGGAGCCGAACAGCAACATGGTAGCAGGCTCGGGGACCGGAGTAGTGACAACACGACCATACAGACGAGAGTGATCGAGCCAAATGGCAGCACCCTCTTGATTATGGACATCAAGGGTGACGTCAAACATTCCATCGGCATTCAACCAGTGTACATCGACAACCACTGCGTACCGGTCATTGTCGATTGCATCTAATTCTTCCCACACCATTTGCTGAGCATTAAATCCTAGCCGAACTGACGCTGTATAATCCCATTCAACCAAGAGGTTCTCTGGTCCCCCAGTTACACCGCTGGTGAAATCCAATTCAAGGTATGCTTTGGCTACACGGTTACCTGCAATCTCGTCGGTCACGTCGTGGGTATACGTGAAAGATTCGTTATTCGCAATTGACATTGCCCCGGAAGCACGAGAAGATCCCCAACTATCAACCACATCCTCAAATTGATAGGACTGTGCAAACGCATTTCCACTCAAGCCGAGCAAAACCGTACACACAGCAGTGACTATCAATTTTTTCATATCCTTCCTCCTCTTGCGTAGAACACATGTCTACTTTTTCACTACCTAAAAAATTAACTTATTCTCTTTTTATTATGCAAAATAAAGACCAGCTCAACCAGAAAAGTTTTTTCCTTGTAACATGTTAAATTAACTAAAAAAAACGGCGAGATTCCCCAAGAAGACAACATCACATCCTTTATGAACATTTTGTTTTTCCGTAAATTCAGCTATAGCAAACGGCTGGATCTTTTGGGCTCTACAGCAAAACTCCTTGCAGGGCAAGTGATTGCAAGGAGGATGAGCCGCCCTTCCTGCCCCTGTTTATTTTTCCGGAATTCTGAAAACCCGAAAACCACAACTGCACCAATCTTCTTCCAGGGACAATGCCTCGATTTTTCGTTTAAGGGGCAGAGGTCATGCAAGATATTTTTTAGCTACTGTGACGGACGGCCTGCTGGAGGCGCAGAGCCAGAACTGTTTTTTCAACGTCATGGACGCGGAGAATATCTGCACCATCACCGGCACACAGCGCCGACAACACAGCGGTCGGCCAGTCACGCTGCTCTATTGGCAGGCCGAGCAGTTTCTCAAAAAAAGATTTTCTCGAATGACCGATGAGGACCGGGCACCCAAGGTGCTTAAACGACCCAATATTTGCCAAGATGGTGAGGTTGTGCTCGAGAGCTTTACCAAAACCGATACCAGGATCAAGGATGACGCGCTGCCTGCTGATACCGCCGCGCTCCAGCCAGGCAAGCCGCTCTTCAAAAAATGCGCACACCTCAGCGATCACGTCATCGTAATGGGGATTTTTCTGCATGGTGCCGGGCGTTCCCTGCATGTGCATGACAACTACCGAACAGTCACAGCTCTGGGCAACATCGAGCATCTGCTCGTCCTGACGAAACGCGGCAATATCGTTAATCATGGTCGCACCGGCAGCAAGGGCTTGCCGGGCGACCTCGGCCTTGGTGGTGTCGATACTGATCGGCAGGTCTGTCACCTGACGGATGCAGTGAAGTGCCGGCAAAACTCGGGCAAGCTCCTCGGCCTCGCTTACCGGTTCCGCAAAGGGTCGGGTTGACTCACCGCCAACATCAATAATATCAGCACCGGCTTCGACCATCCTGGTCACCTGGGCAAGGAGGTGTTCCTCAGCCAGGTATGCGCCGCCATCAGAAAAGCTGTCCGGCGTGACATTGAGGATTCCCATAACTTGAGGGCACGGCATCGCGTATCTCCTTCTATTACAGCTTCGCTGGCCTCGAAACAGAACAACGCGCATCTTGGCGAATCATCAAGGGCGAGGAGGTTGCCCCTGCCTCGCCCTTCTCACAAAACCATGTAGCCAGTCCTGCTTAAGCCGACGTTGTCTGTTTGTTCCAAGCGCCGGGCACTATTAGCATCCGGCGCTTTTCCAGGACTTTTTTTAGTCTCTTTTCTTGGGCAGAAACAGCTCCCAGGGGAAGTCGTTGCTCGCAAGGTCATGGCGAAGAATAGTGCCACCATCGCCAACGACAACAACGTCCCTGTCCTCGCTGCCGGAAACGCTATACAAGTCTTCTGTGGTTCCAGAAATCATGGTGCTCCAGCTGCTGCCATCGTAGTGAAGAATGGTGCCGCTTTTCCCAACGGCAAAAACATCATCAGCGCTACTGCCCCAGATATCGATGAGCTCAGCTGTTCCCGAAGGCAGGGGCATGGGTTCCCAATAGAGAGAAAGATCATCATCCTCAAGGTAATGGAGGATAACCCCAACAACACCGTTTCCACCAGGGCCCGAAGTACTCCCCACAGCAAACATATCATTTTCGCTGACTCCCCACACACCATTGAGTTCCACGGATATTTCCAAACTCCAGAGTTTCCACTCCGCCCCGTCATAAAAGAGGAGTGTACCGCTACTCCCGACAGCAATGGCGAGAGTCTCTTCGTAGGGGAAACTAGACCTCCACCCCCACAGGCTTCTGAGATGTTCTGTGGTATTGGAAATCATGTTACTCCAGCTGTTGCCATTGTAGTGACGGATGGTTCCATTGCTCCCCACGGCAAAGACATCACTGCCGCTACTGCCCCACACGTCGGCAAGATTTGCATACGTCCCCGAAGTCATTGAGGTCCAGCTGCTGCCATCATAGCGGCGGATGGATCCACCAGCACCGACAGCAAAGACATCATCAGTACTGCTCCCCCACACGCCAGAGATAGTTCCCCAACCAGAGCTCGAAGTGCTCCAGCTACCGTCTCTGTAGTGGAAGATGGTAGCGCTTTCGCCGACAGCGAAGACATCATCAGCGTTGCTCCTCCATACGCCATTGAGTTGTTTTTTCTCACCGGAGTTCATGGCGGTCCAGCTGTTGTTCTCCCGTCGGAGGATGGCACCCTCCTCACCGACAACAAAGACATCACTACCGCTGCTGCCCCACACGCCAGTAGCCGAACGTACCCACAGCATAGACATTATCGGAATCGCTTCCCCACACGGCAAAGAAATCCGTATTGAATGCACCAGAAGTCATATATTGCCATTGGTTGTTAGTATAACGAAGAATATGTCCTCGTTCCGCCACAACAAAGACATCGCTACCGCTGCTGCCCCACACGCCAGTGAACACGGGCTTTACTCCCCCCGGCAACAACGGTAAGGACTCAGAACTCCAGTTGCTACCATCATAGCGGAGGATGGTGCCTTCATCACCAACGGCAAAGACATTATCAGTACTGCTCCCCCACACGCCATGAAAAGCTGCTGTCACCCCCGCCGGCAGCCCCATAACGCTCCAGGCGCTGCCATCATAGTGGAGAATGGTGCCTTCATCACCAACGGCAAAGACATTATCAGTACTGCTCCCCCACACGCCAGCAAGATCTGCTGTCACTCCCGCCGGCAGCCCCATAACGCTCCAGCTGCTACCACTGTAGTGAAGGATGGTGCCGTCATCGCCAACGGCAAAAAGGTCACTGCTGCCATCTCCCCAGATACTTCTAAGAGTGACATCTGTTGCCGAGGGCATACCGGTCCAGACACTGCCATCGTAGTGAAGAATAGTGCCGACTTCACCGACGGCAAAGAGATCATTGGGACTGGTCCCCCAAACGTCATTGAGATCATGTCCCTGGGGCAGGGGATTCTCCCAGCACCACTTATCCGCAGAGCAAACCTTTGCCCAGGCCTGATGGCCGCAGACAAGCAACAGCATGAACCCAACGACAGATGTCAGCGTCAGCCATGATCGAATGACAGCCGTAAATGAATTTTTCATTGTACTTCCCTCCTCATGGAGTTTTTCTGGTTACAGGCAACTTGAAAGAACCATTTGTCTTGTGGCCCTGGTATGTACAGGTTTACCAGTGTATCGCCAATTCATGAGGTGCTCAAGTAAAATTCTCAAAATTTCATCGTAAAAATACAAAGATTATACGTTTGCTGACAGCATCTCCGCCCCATCTGGATTCAAGACCTATCCCTGGATACGCTGCCGCCTCACTGCCCAGTCATGCTGAAAAAAACCGCAATCAAGCAAGACCTGGCGGCTAACACCGGGCAAAAAAAAAGGCCGGACGCTAGTCGCGTCCGGCCTTTTTCCAGGACTTTTTTTAGTTTCTTTTCTTGGGCAGAAACAGCTCCCAGGGAAAATCTTTGCTTTCAAGGTCACGGCGCAGGATGGTACCGTCGTCAGACCCGACAACAACAACATCCTTACCCCTACTTCCGGAAATGCCAGAAAAATTATCTGTGGCTCCAGAAATCATGGGGCTCCATTCATTGCCATCGTAATGAAGGATGGTGCCGCTATCACCAACGGCAAAGACGTCTCTGCCGCTACTCCCCCACACGCCAGCAAGATCTGCTGTTGTATTCGAGGTCATAGTGCTCCAGCTGCTACCATCGTAGTGAAGGATGGTGCCGGCATTGCCCACAGCAAAGACATCACTGCCGTTGCTGCCCCATACGCCAGTAAGAGCTGCTGTCGCTCCCGACGGCGGAGTCATGGCGCTCCAGCCGCCATCATAATGGAAGATCGTCCCATTAGTGCCCACGACAAAGACATCTCTCCTGGCACTTCCCCAGACGGCGAGAAAATTTCTGTTCACAAAGGTATAGGTGGTCCAACCACTGCCATCGTAGTGGGTAATGACTCCACTCCCCCCTTGTCTCCCCACGGCAAAGACATCACTACCGCTACTGCCCCAAATGCCATTAAGCCGTGCCGATGCATCGAACATCGAGCTCCAGCTATTGCCATCGTAGTGGCGAATGTAGTTATAGCTGATAGCAAAGACATCATCAGCGCTACTGCCCCATACAGCCTGAAGTGCTATTGTCGTCCCCGAGTTCATGGCGGTCCAGCTGCTGCCATCGTGGCGAAGAACGGTACCGCCATTGCCAACGGCGAAGGCATCACTGTCGCTACTCCTCCACACGGCTCTGAGCTGTTTTTTCTCACCAGAGTTCATGGCGGTCCAGCTGTTGTTCTCCCGTCGGAGGATGGCACCCTCCTCACCGACAACAAAGACATCACTACCGCTGCTGCCCCACACGCCAGTATACCATCATAGTGGAGAATGGTACCATAGTCCGCCACGGCAAAGACATCATTGCCGCTGCTGCCCCACACACCATTGAGATTTCTTCCCGTATTCGAAGACATGGCGGCCCAAGTGCTGCCATCATAGCGGAGGATAGTACCTCCATCACCAACGGCAAAGACATCACTACCGCTGCTCCCCCACACGCCATGAAAAGCTGCTGTCACCCCCGCCGGCAGCCCCATAACGCTCCAGGCACTGCCATCATAGTGGAGGATGGTGCCGCTCGTTCCCACGGCAAAGACATCACTGCCGCTACTGCCCCACACGCCAGCAAGATCCGCTGTCACTCCCGGCGGCAGCGCCATAGCACTCCAGTCGCTGCCATCATAATGAAGAATGGTACCGCTATCACCAACGGCAAAAAGATCACTGCTACCGTCTCCCCAGATACTTCTAAGAGTGACATCTGTTGTCGAGGGCATGCCGGTCCAGACACTACCATCGTAGTGAAGAATAGTGCCGACCTCACCGACGGCAAAGAGATCATTGGGGCTGGTCCCCCAAACGTCATTGAGATCATATCCCTGGGGCAAGGGATTCTCCCAGCACCACTTATCCGCAGAGCAAACCTTTGCCCAGGCCTGATGGCCGCAGACAAGCAACAGCATGAACCCAACGACAGATGTCAGCATCAGCCATGATCGAATGACAGCCGTAAATGAATTTTTCATTGTGCGTCCCTCCTCATGGAGTTTTTCTGGTTACAGGCAACTTGAAAGAACCATCTATCTCCTGACCCTGGTAGTACAGATGTACTAATCGTACCGCCGATTCATGAGGTGCTCAAGTAAAATTCTCAAAATTTCATCGTAAAAATACAAAGATTATACATTTGCTGACAGCATCTCCGCCCATTTGGATTCAAGCCCTATCCCTGGATACACTGCCGCCTCGCCACCCAGTCATGTGGGCAAAAGCAGTAATCCACGAGCAACTGCCTGCCAACACCGGGCAAAAAAACGCCAGACGCTGGCAGTATCCGTTGTTCTCCAGGACGTTTTCAGTCTCTTTTTTTTGGCAGGAACATCTCCCAGGGGAAGTCGTTGTCAAGGGTGCATCTCAGGATGGTACCGTCATACCCCACGGCAAAGACATCTCTGCCACTGATTCCCCAAACACCATTGAGCTCTTTTATCGTTTCCGGGGTCATATCGGTCCAGGTTTTGCCATCGTAGTGGAGAATGACTCCACGATGAATCCCCCCGGCTCCCACGGCAAAGACATCGCTGCCGTTGTTTCCCCAGACACCAGCAAGATCAAGATCCCTTGTCGTGTTCAAAGGCATTGTTTCCCATGTGCTGCCATTGTAGTGGAGGATGGTGCGATCATCCCCGACGGCAAAGACATCATTACTGCTGCTCCCCCAGATACCAGTAAGATATGTGGTCGTACCCGAAAGCATGTGTGTCCATTGGTTGCCATCGTAGTGGAAGATGGTACCGCTCGTTCCCACGGCAAAGACATCTCCGGCGCTACTCCCCCAGACATCCTCAAGATGGTCAGTAAGTTCCAGACTCATATCGACCCATTCGTTGCCATTGTAGTGGAGGATAGTACCACTATCCCCGACGACAAAAACATTACTGCCACTGCTCCCCCACACCCCAGCAAGCCTTGTTTCCCAGTCCATAACGTTCCAGCCTTCACCGTCGTAGTGGAGAATCTTCCGATACCCGACGGCAAAAACATTACGGTCACTGCTTCCCCAGACATCATAGAGTAAATTTGTTCTCTTCAAATGCATGGGGTTCCAGTCACTGCCATTATAATGGAGGATGACGCCCGCATTCCCCACCACAAAAAGATCACTGGTGCTGCTTCCCCAGATACTTTGAAAAATGTCTGACGTTCCCGGTTCCATGGCGGTCCATCCACTCGAACAACCCTTTGCCCAAGCCTGATGACCGCAGACAAGCAACAGTAAAACTCCGACGACGGATGTCAGTATCAGCCATGATCGGGTGGCAAGTGTGAATAAAGTTTTCATGGTGCTTCCCTCCTTGTGTAATGGTGCTGATTACAGGCAAGCACCGTTTGCCTTGCAGCTCTGCCATCTGGATCTGTAAGCATCCCAGAGTGACGGCGCTGCATCTCGCTGCCCATCATGTGGGCAAAAGCAGCAATCCAGTAAGACCCGCCTCCCCTGGGCCTGAGCAAGCCCAAAAAAAAGGGGGACACCCAGGTAGCGTCCCCCTCATTCTCGGCATCCCAACCAGCAAGACTTCCCCGCGTGGTCAGGGTTCTGTCGCTTCTGCCGTTTCAGCCGGTTTTTCGACAGGTTTTGCCTGCTGCCCGGTGTCAGCATCGCCAGAATCTTCTTCCTCTGCCGGTTCTACCGTCGTCCCAGCTGGTTGTTCTGCATTTTCTGGTCCTGCCTCGGTAACCGAGGACGTCTCACTGTCTTCAGTTCCCCGGCATGCAGCAATGATCCGGTCCATATCCTCAAGGACAATGGTCTCCTTCACCAGTAACTCATCGGCAATCGCTTCAAGGATGTCCATGTTTTCCTGGAGAAGCCGGGTCACCGTGGCATTGGCGTCAAGGATGATCTGCTTTACTGCCGCGTCAATCTTCTGGGCGGTTGCTTCGCTGTAATCACGGTGTTGGGCGATCTCGCGGCCAAGGAAGATCTGCTCCTCTTTCTTGCCGTAGGCCAGGGGGCCCAAATCTTCACTCATTCCCCACTCGCAGACCATCTTTCGGGCAAGCTCAGTGGCCCGTTCGATATCATTACCGGCTCCAGTGGTGATCTCGTCAAAGACCAGCTTCTCGGCAACCCGGCCACCAAAAAGAATGGCAATGGAGTTGAGCAGGTAGCCTTTGGCGTGGGTATACTTCTCGTCCATGGGCAGCTGCATGGTGAGGCCAAGCGCCCTGCCCCTCGGGATAATGGTTACCTTGTGGATGGGGTCGGTACCGGGGAGCAGTCTTGCCACCAGGGCGTGGCCAGCCTCGTGATAGGCGGTCACCTTTTTTTCCTTATCGGAGATGATCATGGACTTGCGCTCAGCCCCCATCATCACCTTGTCCTTGGCCTGCTCCAGCATCTCAAGATCAATCTCATCCTTATCCTGCCGGGCAGCCATAAGCGCCGCCTCGTTGATGAGGTTTTCCAGGTCAGCGCCGGAAAACCCGGGGGTGCCCCGGGCAATCACGGCCAGGTCCACATCCGTGGCCAGCTTGGTCTTCTTGCCGTAAATGGTGAGGATGGCCTCACGGCCGTTGACATCAGGGGTAGGGACGACGACCTGGCGGTCAAAGCGGCCGGGCCTGAGCAGTGCCGGATCAAGGACATCTGGCCGGTTGGTTGCGGCGATAATGATAACGCCATCATTGCCTTCAAAACCGTCCATCTCCACCAGCAGCTGGTTGAGGGTCTGCTCACGTTCATCATGGCCACCGCCGAGGCCGGCACCGCGATGACGGCCGACAGCGTCGATCTCGTCGATGAAGATGATGCACGGTGCGTTTTTTTTGCCCTGGTTGAAGAGGTCGCGTACCCGGGAAGCGCCAACACCGACGAACATCTCGACAAAGTCCGAGCCGGAGATGGTAAAAAACGGCACGCCAGCCTCACCGGCTATGGCCCGGGCAAGAAGTGTTTTCCCGGTACCAGGCGAACCGGCGAGCAGCACACCTTTGGGGATTCGGCCACCCAGCCGGGTAAATTTCTGCGGATCACGGAGAAAGTCTATAATCTCCTCCAGCTCCTCTTTGGCCTCGTCAATACCGGCAACATCCTTGAAGGTCACCTTGACCTCACCCTCTTCCTGGAGCTTGGCCCTGGTCTTGCCAAAGCTGAGGGCCCCGCCCTTACCACCCATCTGCATCTGCCGCATGAAAAAGACCCAGACCCCGATGAGCAGGAGCATGGGAAACCATGAGATAAAGATGGTGAGAAACAGGGGTGTTTTTTCCGGCTCCTTGACCGAGATATCGACACCAGACTCACGCAGCATGGGAATCAGCTCGGTGTCGTCCGGGGCCACGGTTTTGAAAGGTCGGCCATCCGGACCAGCGCCGGTGATGTTTTCTCCCTGGATGCTCACCCTGTTGATGGCGCCGCTCTCTACACTGCTCCAGAACTCGGAGTAGGTCATGCGTGTCCCGGCTTCCTGGGGTTTGTTGAACAGGTTAAACAGCAGGATCATGGTCAGGCCAATCACCAGCCACATGCTCAGGTTTTTATAAAAGGCATTCAAAAGGCTTTCCTCATATAATAATTTACCCGGCTCTCCGGGCCGGGTCTGTACTGACTAGTACCTATGATAAGGCAGATTACCGTTCAGTCAACACCCTTTGCAAATTCCTGGATGGTCTTTACCCTGATCTGCTGCTTTCGCAGCGAGGCCACAGCCATGGCCATGGACCAGGCACCGGTCACGGTGGTGGTGTAGGGAATGTGCGATTCCAGGGCCGAGCGACGGATGGTGTACGAGTCCTCGGTGGTCCTGCGGCCAGCTGAGGTGTTGATAATCCAGTGTACCTCACCGTTGAGCACCCGATCGAGGATGTTGGGACGCCCCTGGCTGATCTTCTTCACCTTTTCACAGGGGATGCCGGCGGCCTTCATCCGCTCGGCGGTGCCATGGGTAGCGAGCAGCCTGTACCCCAAATCGACCAGTCGCTGTGCTGTCGGTAAAATGGACTCCTTGTCAGAATGGCGCACCGAGATGAACACGGTACCCTCGAGCGGCAGGTGGACACCAGCCGCCTGCTGCGACTTGGCCATGGCCTGGCCGAGATCGTCGTCGATTCCCATGACCTCACCGGTGGACTTCATCTCCGGCCCCAGCAGCACGTCGACGCCCTCAAACCGGTCAAACGGAAAAACAGCCTCCTTCACCGACCAGTGAGGTAAGGTTTTCTCGGTGGTCAGGCCGAGCTCCTCCAGGCGCATGCCCATCATCACCTTGGTGGCGATCCTGGCGAGCGGAATCCCTGTGGCCTTACTGACGAACGGCACTGTCCGCGAGGCCCGCGGATTGACCTCAAGCACGTACAGATCCTCGCCCTTGACCGCGAACTGCACGTTCATCAGACCGATAACGCCCAGCTCCGCGGCCATGGCCCGGGTGGCCCGGGAAATTTCCGCAACCATGGCCTGCGAAAGGGTATGGGGCGGCAGCACGCAGGCCGAATCACCGCTATGGATACCAGCCTCTTCAATATGCTCCATAATGCCGCCGATCACGGTCCGTTCACCATCACAGATCGCGTCCACATCCACCTCAACCGCGTCCTTGAGGAACTTGTCCAGAAGTACCGGATGGGTGCTGTCGCGTATGCCGGGCAGGTTCATGAAGTCACGGATTCCCTCTTCATTGTAGACAATGCGCATATCGCGGCCACCGAGCACATAGCTGGGTCGCATGACCACAGGGTAGCCGATCTCACCCGCGACAACCAGGGCTTCCTCAGGTGTTCTGGCCGTACCGTTGGCTGGCTGGCGCAGGCCAAGTTTCTGCAGAAACTGCTGAAACCGCTTGCGGTCTTCGGCACGGTCAATGGCATCCGGCGATGTTCCGATAATCGGCACTCCTGCTTCATGCAGGGGCACAGCCAGGTTTAGCGGCGTCTGGCCGCCAAACTGGACGATAACCCCCTCGGGACGTTCGCGCTCAATGATGTTGAGCACATCTTCCCGGGTCAGTGGTTCAAAGTACAGCTTGTCTGAGGTGTCGTAATCCGTGGAGACCGTCTCCGGATTGGAGTTGACCATGATGGATTCGACGCCGAGCTCCCGCAGGGCAAAGCTGGCGTGAACGCAGCAGTAGTCAAATTCAATGCCCTGACCAATGCGGTTCGGGCCACCGCCAAGAATCATGATCTTTTGCCGGTTGCTGATCCTCGCCTCATCCTCCTGTTCGTAGGTCGAGTAGTAGTAGGGGGTGTAGGATTCAAACTCGGCGGCGCAGGTGTCCACCAGTTTATACACAGGTAGTAGCCCGAGTTTTTCGCGAAGACTGCGGACATCGACCTCTGAGGTGCCGGTCAGGTGGGCGATCTGGGCATCACTGAAGCCATGCTGTTTGACATCGCGGAGAAAGGCCCGGTCCAGCCCGGCAAAGCCCTGCTGACGAATTTCATCACCCTTGGCGACGATCTGTTTGAACGTATAAAGAAACCATGGATCTATCCTGGTCAGCTCAAAGAGACGGTCCAGGGCCATACCGCGCCTGAGGGCCTCAAACAGATAGCTCATCCGCCGGGAGCTGGGGCGCACCAGGCCGCGATCCAGGTCGTCGGCATGGAGAGCCTCCAGGGTGTCCTCACCGTCAAAGCCGAACCCCATCCGCCCGACCTCCAGGCTACGCAGTCCTTTCTGGAAGGCCTCCTTGAACGTCCTGCTGATGGCCATGGTCTCTCCCACAGACTTCATGGCCGTGGTGAGAAGATCTTCGGTTTCCGGAAATTTCTCAAAGGTCCACCGCGGGATCTTGACCACGCAGTAGTCAATGGCCGGCTCGAACGAAGCGCAGGTCTCCCGGGTAATGTCGTTTTTGAGTTCATCGAGGGTGTAGCCAACGGCCAGCTTGGCGGCAATCTTGGCGATGGGAAACCCTGTCGCCTTGGAAGCGAGGGCTGAGGAGCGCGACACCCTTGGATTCATTTCAATGACCATCAACTCTCCGTCTTCGGGGTTTACCGCAAACTGGACATTGGAGCCGCCGGTCTCCACCCCGATTTCCCGGATAATGGCGATGGCGGCATTGCGCATCTGCTGGTATTCGACGTCGGTGAGTGTCTGCGCTGGAGCCACGGTGATGGAATCACCGGTGTGTACACCCATGGGGTCAACATTTTCAATGGAACAGATAATGACGACATTATCGTTGCGGTCCCGCATCACCTCGAGTTCGTACTCTTTCCAGCCCAGCAGGCTGCGTTCGAGCATGATCTCACTGGTCATGCTCAGGTCGAGGCCGGCCGAGGCCAGCTCTCTGAGCTCACTGCGGTTATAGGCGACACCACCGCCAGTGCCCCCCAGGGTAAAACTGGGCCGGACAATCACCGGAAAACCAATGGTCCCGGCTGCATCAAGGGCTGCGTCCAGGGTGTGGACAATCGCCGACTCCGGTACCTTGAGCCCAATCTTGCGCATGGCCTCGCGAAACTCCTCACGGCCTTCTGCCTTGCGGATAACCGTGATATCGGCTGCGAGCATCTCCACCTTGTACTGTTCGAGTACCCCCATCTCCGCCACCTTGATGGCAGTGTTGAGTGCCGTCTGGCCGCCAAGGGTGGGCAACAGGGCATCAGGCCGTTCCCGCTCGATGATTCTGGCCACGCACTCCGGGGTGAGGGGTTCGATGTAGGTGCGGTCGGCCAGCTCCGGCTCGGTCATAATGGTGGCCGGATTGGAGTTGACGAGCACCACCTGGTAGCCCTCCTCCTTGAGCGCTTTGACCGCTTGAGCCCCTGAATAGTCAAACTCGCAGGCCTGGCTGATGATAATCGGCCCGGAGCCGATCAGAAGAATCTTCGTAATGTCTGTACGCTTGGGCATCTCTTCTACCGGAGGATTATGCAGTTTTCTCCATCAAGGCGATAAACCGATCAAACAGATATTCGGCATCATGGGGACCTGGGCCGTGTTCCGGATGATACTGAACACTGAACACCGGCAGCTCCCGATGGCGCATGCCGGCAAGGCTGCCGTCGTTGAGGTTGATATGGGTGACCTCGATTTCCGGAGGCAGACTGTGCGGGTCGACACAGAAACCATGATTCTGGGCGGTGATCTCGACCCGTCCGGTGGTCAGATCCTTTACCGGCTGGTTGCCACCACGGTGACCAAACTTGAGCTTGTAGGTGGAGCCACCATAGGCAAGGCCGAGCATCTGGTGGCCCAGACAGATACCAAAGATCGGCTTTTTCCCAAGAAGGCTGCGGATATTGTCCACGACGCCAGCCACACCTGCCGGATCTCCTGGTCCGTTGGACAGGAAGATACCATCGGGATTGAGCTCGAGAACCACGGTCGCCGGGGTGGTCGCCGGCACGACCAGGACCTCGCAGCCCCGCCGGCTCATGAGTCGAAGCTGGTTGAACTTGATACCAAAATCATAGGCTGCCACCCGAAAACTGGCGGTGTCGTCGGTGAAGCCGTTCGCCGCCACCAGTCGGCCGTTGCGCCAGACGCAGATCTGCTTGCCTGTCACCCTGCTCACCATATCCTGCCCCACGAGACCGGTCCAGTCGCGGGCCCGCGCCACCAGTGAGGCAGCGTCAAAATCCTGGGTGGTGATGACAGCCTTCATCGCCCCGAGGGTACGAATCTTCCTGGTGAGCATCCGGGTATCCACCCCTTCGACCCCCAGGATGGAATGCCGCCTGAGCAGGTCGGCCAGGTTACCCTGTGCCCGATAATTACTGGGAAACTGCTGGTACTCACGGACCACAAAGGCCCCCGGAAAGAGGGCAGTGGACTCCATATCCTCAGCGTTTACGCCATAGCTGCCGATAAGCGGATAGGTCATGGTCACCAGCTGGCCGGTATAGGAGGGATCGCTCAGGACCTCCTGATAGCCACTCATACTGGTGTTAAAGACAATCTCGCCAACCGCCTCACCCTCGCCGGTAAAGGAGCGCCCCTCAAGAACAGTCCCGTCTTCCAGTCCTATGAATGCTTTCATCTGTCCCAGGTAAAGGTTGATTGTCGGGCATGCCGGGAGAGCACCTCCCGGACGATATTCACCTGCCGGGCAGCCGCTCCCCTCTGGGTGGCGGCTGCATCGCGGGCGGCCTCGCCGGCTCGCTCCCGAGCAGATCTGTCAGCAAGATGCACCAGGACAAGCTCGCGAAGGGCAGCGCCATCATTGACCTGAAAACCGCCCCCTGATTTGACGAGCAGTGCGGCCGCATCTTGAAAATCTCTCATGGACGGCCCAAAGTAGACCGGCCTTCCCCAGCGGGCAGCCTCCATGATGTTGTGGCCACCCTTTGGCACCAGGCTGCCGCCGCAAAAGAGCAGATCACCGGCCGCATACACCTCTGCCAGTTCACCCATGCAGTCAATCAGCACCACCTGGGCACAACGCTGCCGACCATCGGCCAATGCCGAGTACAGGGTATAGGCAACTTCTTCCCGGTCCAGCAGCGCCTGGACTTCGGCCAGTCGTTGCAGATGCCGGGGAGCCAGCACCCAAAGGGTCGGTCCCTTGGCCGCCAGTGCCCTGTAGACAGGAAGCAGTATCTGCTCCTCGCCGCTACGGGTGGAGCCACAGACAAAGACAGTCTGTCCGTTAACCTGCAGCTCCTGGCGACGCTGTTGCCGGATCGCCGCAGGATTTTCTGGCCACTGGTCATACTTGAGATTGCCACTGACCTCAATACGTTCGGCCGCAACGCCCAGGCGCAGGAAGCGGTCCCGGTCTGTCCCGGTAATCACTGCCAACCGTTCAAAGGTTCCGAGGCTGCTGCGGATCAGCCTGCCAGTTTTCAGGTAAAGCCTGCAGGAGCGCTCGGAGAGCCGGCCATTTAACAGTACGGCTTTCACTCCCAGGCGCTTGAGCTCCAGCAGGGTAACCGGCCACAGCTCTGTTTCCAGGCAGAGGTACAGCGACGGGTTCAGCAGCTTGCAGGCCCGGCGCACAGCAGCGGGCCCGTCCAACGGCGCAAGCAGACAGCAGACCTCGCCGGGCAGCTGCCGCTGCGCCGCCTCACGCCCTTTGACCGTCATGGTGGTGACCACCAGCCGGTAGTCCGGCATTGCCGTCAGGAGCACATCGATCAGAACTTTTGCCGCCTGTACTTCCCCTACGGATGCGGCATGGAGCCAGAGAACCGGTCGTTGATCCGTTGGTGAAAGAGAGTGGGGAGCATACCGTGCCAGCCGCTGCCGCAAGTCCTGGAAAACGGCAGCCCGGGAAAGGCGCGACACCGAAGCGACTATCGACAGCAGCAGGCAGACAACAGTGGTCAGGGCGGCATAGACCGCATACAGCGCACCATTTCCTCTGCCCGCATCGTGCCAGCTCATCATAAATACATCAGTTAAGCAGATACAGCCGGTATCGTCAAGGGGAACCCTGTCTTGCTCCCGGTTTTCTCGCAGTTTCCCTTGACAGGGTCATACAGAGATTGGTAAGCAGGACAGATTGTCTAACAATCACCGGAACGGAGACCGTTTCCGCCCATTTGACCATGTGCTGGAGGAAAGCATGCGTACGCTGATCGTGCTGCTGATCGTGGCATTTTTGGTGTCTACCGGCCAAACTGCACCATCCAAGGAAAACACAACAATGAACAACGGACTGTACGCCAAAATTATCACCGACAAGGGTGACATCCTGCTGGAACTCTACCCGGACAAAACCCCGCTCACTGTGATCAACTTCGTTGGTCTGGCGGAGGGGACTCTGCATCTGGGCGGTGCTGAGAAGCCGCTCGGCAAACCTTTTTACGACGGCCTTACCTTCCACAGGGTCATCGGTGACTTCATGATTCAGGGAGGCTGCCCGCTGGGCACCGGCACTGGCGGACCCGGCTATACCTTCCCCGACGAGTTCGACCCCAAGCTGCGTCACGACCGGCCAGGTATCCTCTCCATGGCCAACGCCGGCCCCGGTACCAACGGCAGCCAGTTCTTCATCACCCATGTCCCCACCCCGCACTTAAACGGTAAACATACGGTGTTTGGTCACGTGGTTGAGGGCCAGGACGTGGTCAATGCCATTGCCAAGGGCGATGTGATCAACAAGGTGGAGATTATCCGGGTGGGAAAGGAGGCTGAAGCCTTCAAGACTGACCAGGCTGCCTTTGACAAGGCTTTGCAGAAGATCAGGGGCGCCGCTGACAAGGCAGCAAAGGGCGAGCGTGAAGAGATGGAAGCCAAGATCAAGGCGAAGTGGCCCAAGGCCAAAAAAAGCGCCTCTGGCCTCTACTCCCAGGTGGTCAAGGAGGGCGAGGGAGACAGCCCGGCCAGGGGCACCCTTATCAAGGCGCACTATACCGGCCGCCTGCTCGCCAACAACAAGAAATTTGACTCCTCCCATGACCGGGGCACCCCGCTGGAGTTTGAGGTGGGGGTCGGCCGGGTGATTCCGGGCTGGGACGAGGCGCTCAGCGAGATGAAACGGGGCGAGCAGCGGGTGCTGATTATTCCGCCGGAGCTGGGCTATGGAGAACGTGGCGCCGGTGGGGTTATTCCGCCCAATGCCTGGCTGGTCTTTGACGTCGAGCTGGTGGACTTCTAGTTCAGCCGGGCACTAGGAGCTCTTTTCGACCGCCCCACAGCCTGAGCGGCCCTGCCCCTCAGAGACAAGAGCTGACACCGCCTATGTCGCCACTATGATCGGCGAGATGAGAGAGAAGAAGCCCCTCCCTTGCGAGGGGCCTTGTCTTTTAGGAAGGCTGTCATGACAAATCCGGTCACTGCTTCGGGAAAGCCGAGTCCGTAGCAGATGCCTGCCGTCAACCTTCACTCGAATCCTGCTCAGCCCCTTTTTTGGCCTTATCACCATCATGAGCAGAGAGTGCACCGTCAAGAAGGGCTCCAGCCAGCAAGGCAAACTGGTTTCTGCATATCAGCTCATGCCAGACCAGTTATTCCCCCTGGGTTTGCCTTGTCAACAAGCAGATCATCATATTTCGTTATCTTCTCTTGTGAGAGACGATGAAAAGGTATAGTTTCACGCCTTGGGCAGTCAACAGCAAATCTCAGCATAACAAGCTGAGGCCTGTGTCCTGAAAACATCCGACTCATGGAGGCTATACGCACAACAACAATGGAACAGTTACAAAAAAAATACGGATTCTGGACAGCAACAGCAATGGTGGTGGGTATTGTCATCGGCTCTGGTGTCTTTTTTAAGGCTGACGACGTGCTTAAGGCTGCTGGCGGCAGTTTACCAACAGCACTTATCGCCTGGCTGATAGGCGGCGCGATTATGGTCATCACCGCCTATGTCTTTGCCCATATCGCCACCAGAGTCAACAAGGTCAACGGCCTGGTAGACTACTTTGAAAAGGCGTACGGGATCCGGGCCGGATACCTGGTTGCATGGTTCATGACGTTTATCTACTATCCCACCCTGGTCAGTGTGCTGGCATGGGTCTCAGCCCGCTACACTGTCGGTTTGATCGGCTGGGAGACCGCCCTGTGGCCTTTGTCCTGGATCTATCTTTTGCTCTTCTTTGCCCTGAATCTGTTGTCACCCATCCTTGCCGGTAGATGGCAGGTGACGACGACTGTCATCAAACTGGTACCCCTTGTCCTCATAGCAGTTGTCGGCAGCATCGGCGGCCTGATAACAGGCCAGACGTTTGAGAGTTTTTCGGTAAGCGCCGAAAGTGTCGCCGGCACTGGCGGTGGCCTGGCAGTGGCAACCTTGTCGACCGCGTTCGCCTATGAGGGCTGGATCATCGCTACCTCCATCAACGCCGAGTTGCAAGACGCTAAACGCACTCTTCCCCGGGCACTACTCTTCGGCACCATACTCGTGGCCCTGATGTATATCGTGTATTACCTGGGTATTTCCGGAATACTCAGCAATGATCAAGTCTTGGCAGCGGGAGATAACGCCCCGGTAGAGGTCATGGCCGTTGTTGTCGGCCCCCTGGCCGGCACTGTATTAAATCTCTTTGTCATTATCAGCTGCCTCGGCACTCTTAACGGCTTGGTCATGGGGTGTTCCAGGGGAATGTACAGTATCGCCTCTCGTGGTCTCGGTCCGAAAGCAGGCACGTTCAGTACCCTGAACAGCACCACAAACAGTATGGTGGCGTCGGGGCTGCTCGGGTTACTGCTGTCGGCGTTCTGGATGAGTGTCTGGTACGGAAATTTTGCTGGCTGGTGGGGAGGGTTTATGGATATCAGCGAATTACCCATCGCCTTTATCTACGTGGTCTACACGGCTCTGTACCTCTGGGTGATGCGCACCTTTACCGACCTGGGACCGATCGGACGGTTTGGAGCGCCACTTCTCGCCGCCACCGGTTCTCTCTACATCATCTGGGGGGCCGTGCAGAAAGATATGTTTCTCCTTTTTCTCCTCGTAACGCTGGCCGTCATGGCAGCTGGACTGTTCCTCATGCGCCCCAACCAACGATGACCCGGAGACGAGAAGACACAACGCCTGGCAAATGTTCTTGCCAGGCGTTGTCGATTAACAAAAGGAGTTAGGATTTATCTTTCGACTTCTTGCTGGCTGATTTTGATTTCTTTTTGGTCGCCTTTTTCTTTGTGTCGGCTGACTTCTTGTCAGCATCTGCTTTTTTCTTGCCTGATTTCTTCTTGGTCCCTGCATCGGCTGAAGAATTCTTTGCCTTTGCCCGGCAGTACGCCTTAACAGTATTACCAGACTTTGTTTTGTAACTCTTTACCCAGGAGCATGCATCAGCCTGTTCGCATTTACCTTTGTCAAGCCCTTTGCACTCGACAGCCATCGCCGCAGAGCAGATAACCAGAGAAAAAAGAGCTGCAACCCCGGTGCCAATAATCTGAACAAGATAATTCTTCATGGGAACCTCCTAGCAGAACCTGAGGGAAGACTGAACATCTGCCTGATTAAACTCACGCAGTGCCTTATATAATAAAAATAGCAAAACAATAAGTTAAGAGTCAAGTAATCTTTACAAGAGGCGCCACTGTCTCGCCGGCACTGCACGCGTTTTCTTGGCGATAAGCGCCTTAACACCCAGGACAGGTATCTTCAGCAACAAGATCAACAAAACCCAAGGGTAAAAGGTACGATATACTAAGCAGCCACCATGTCTTGACGAAAATTGTTTTTTTCATGTTGAGAAATCCCCCTCACGACGATAAGTTCTTCCTATACCCTTCTCCTCTGCAGCGAGCCTCTTCCATGAAAATTTCCTACAATCCTATCGGTATCGTTCACAGCCCTTTTACCCAGGCGGCCGGCACGCCTATCCAGCCTGCCCGGGCCCGGGAAGTCATGGCTCAGATTGAAATATATCCTCAGTATACCGAAGGGCTTACCGACCTGGATGGATTTTCACATATCATGCTCTTTTGCCACATGCACCAGGCGCGTCCCTATGCTCTGCAAGTGGTGCCCTACCTTGACACTGTAAAACGAGGGCTTTTTGCAACCAGGGCCCCGAGCCGCCCCAATGCCATTGGTTACTCGCTGGTACGACTGATAGAAATTCGCGGAAATATCCTTGAGGTCAAAGGGATGGATTTTTTGAGCGGAACGCCTGTACTGGACATCAAGCCGTATGTCGGTGACTTTGACGCACTCTCCGACACCCGCATGGGATGGTATGACAAGGTCAAAGGGAACCAGGCGGTGGCTGACGAACGCTTTGCCCAATAAGCGTGCTGTCGATCAAACCTTGCATCACCGAGCAACGGCGCCTATACTCTGTATAAGGGCATGTCAAAAAAAAACTGTCAGGAGATAAGCCTTTCCTGTGCGCATTCTCATGGAGCCTGCAATGATTAGTGTCATAGAATCCGACATCACTTCCCTTGAAGTTGATGTCATTGTTAATGCTGCAAACACCAGTCTGTTGGGCGGTGGAGGCGTCGACGGCGCCATTCACGCCGCAGCCGGTCCTGAACTCCTTGAAGCCTGCAAGGAAATAGGAGGCTGTGCTGTTGGCCAGGCTGTTCTCACCCCGGGGTTCAACTTGCCAGCCAAACATATTATCCACACTGTCGGGCCCCAGTGGCAGGGAGGCGGTAATAACGAGCATGCCATGCTGGCGAGCTGTTACCGAAGTTGCCTGGAAATTGCGGTTAAAGAAAACTTTTCCTCGATAGCGTTTCCTGCTATCAGCTGCGGTGCGTATGGTTTCCCCGTCGACGAGGCCGCAGATCTTGCCGTGGACACGCTGCAGAGTTTTATCGACAAGCACGGAAAACCGGACAAAATTTTCATTGTCTGCTTCAGGCCCCAGATTCGTTTTGCCTTTACCCAAGCCCTCCAGGGACTGGGACTGGCCTGAATCTCTCACCCAAGGTCCTGCAAAAGGGCAGAGCAGGCAGCAATATCACCTGAAATCTCTTTGCCGAGGATCAAGCCTTTTCTGAGGAAATTCCGGGCAGTAAACAAGAATCCCCCTGCCCTTTGATGCCATGGCCTCCCCTGTTCAGCAGCTTGAGTCTTTCACTTTCTCGCCACCATTTTGGCTGACCAACCCTCATCTCCAGACACTGTTCCCCCAGCTCTTTCGGCGCCGACCCCGGCTTGATCTCCAGTCGGAACGGGTCGAGCTGCCCGACGGTGACTATATCGATCTTGCCTGGGCAGCGGACAGGGGCGGCCCCAGGGTGCTGATTCTCCACGGTCTTGAAGGCTCTTTGACCTCACATTACATAGGACCGGCCATCACCTGCCTGGAAGCTGCTGGCTACACCCCGGTATTTATGCACCTGCGGGGCTGTGGTCCGGAGGTCAACCGGCTCCCCCGTTCCTACCATTCAGGGGCCACCGAAGATCTTTTGTGGGTACTGGAACGGCTTGCCGGAGATGGACGTCCCATTGGTGGAGCTGTGGGATTTTCCCTGGGCGGCAACATCTTGCTCAAGTACCTGGGAGAGGCAAAAAACGACTCGCTGCTCGACTGTGCAGCGGCAATCTCTGTGCCGTTTCGCCTCGATAGCGCCGGCAAACGCCTGGAGCGGGGCCTGTCACAAATATATCAGCGCTACCTGTTAGATAAACTCAAACGGAGCTATCACCGCAAAAAACACCTGCTGCCACCAGACCTTCAGGTGAAAACCACCACCATCAAGACGTTGCGCCAATACGACGAACTGATCACCGCGCCCCTCAACGGTTTCTCCAGCGCCGACGACTACTACACCCGCTGCAGCAGCTCTGGTTTCATCGGGCACATCACCAGGCCAACACTCATCCTCCAGGCCCTTGATGACCCCTTCATGTATGCCGAGGATATCCCTGAAACGAATGCGTTGGGGCCGGGTGTGGAACTGCTGACCACCAAACATGGCGGCCACGTCGCATTCATTGAAAAAGGATTGCCGTGGCACAGCCCCACAAGCCTGATCGACCGGCTTGTTCCCGCCTTTTTCCAGCGTCATCTCAAGCCACCTCCTCCTCCCCCAGCAACAGCCAACTAACTACCATACACCGTTGTTGCAGTTGCCTGCTGAGGCAGACGGAAATTTTTTTCTTTCAACATCTCAAAAAAACTGTTTTTCCCGCCCGAAAAACGGGAAAAACATAAAAAAATAAGGTATTCTGCCAAACTTCTGTGTAAAAAGGAGGCAGCGTTATCGCCACCTGACCGGAAGTCAATACACAGTACACCGGTATCCACCTTTACAGGAAGACGAGTGCCGACAGAAATATTGTTGACACAGGACAATGCAGGAGAAGAAGAACTGCCGCTCGTTACTCAACAGCAGCCATGACTGAGACAACGCCGTTCTGCGCAGAGGATCTTCTTGATCTGGACCTTACCGCCGAAACCAACAAACCGAGCCGGTGGCAAAGATCAACAGTAAACGTTAGCCATTAGCATCATGGAAACAACGACCAGACTGGCACAATTCGCCGAGGATTTTACCGCACCGGGCGGCAAACGACTGATGACGGTCAATCCTGCGGTTTATACCGGCTCGACAGTACTGTTCAGGAGTTATAAAGATTTGCAGAATGCTCTCTCCGGTAGTTATCCGGGGATCAACTATGGTACGGACCGCCTGCCTCCGCAACGGGACTTTGAAGCGGCCCTCTGCGAACTGGAAGGCGGCGCAGCCTGCCGGGCCTTTCAATCCGGAATAAACGCCATCATCAACACCCTGATGACCTTTACCAAAGGCGGCGATCATATTCTGATCTGTGACAATGTTTACGGGCCAACCGCGAGGTTTTGCCAAAAAGTGCTGACAGGCTACGGTGTCGAGGTGGAGTTGTTACCTCCGGATATCGGCGAGGACATCAGTACGCACCTGCGTGAGACAACCCGGCTTATCTTTCTTGAGTCACCCGGCTCCAACACCTTCGAAATCCAAGATCTACGAGCAGTGGCCGAGGCGATTCAGGGCCGAGATATCGTCACCGTACTCGACAACACCTGGGCAACGCCGCTGTTTTTAAAACCCCTGGAGCTTGGCTTTGACGTTTCCATCCAGTCCGTCACCAAGTACATTGGCGGTCACTCAGATCTACTACTGGGTGCTGTCACCGTAAATGAACGGGTTAAGGAGCAATTCCTTGCCTTTTACCATTTGATGGAGAATTTTGCCTCGCCAGCAGGCTGTGCGGTGGCACTCAAAGGGCTACGTACCCTGCCACTCAGGCTGGCACGTCACCAAGAGTCGGCGCTGGCCATTGCCCGCTGGCTGGACCAGCACCCCCTTGTCGATACAGTGCTGCATCCAGGATTACCAAGTCATCCCCAGCACCATCTGTGGATGCGGGACTTCTCCGGTAGCTCTGGCCTGTTTGCCTTTACCCTTACCCAAGAACCCAATGACCAGTGCCTCGCCGCTTTTATCGATAATCTAGAACTCTTCGGTCTCGGATTCAGCTGGGGAGGATTCAGAAGCCTGTTAACTGCGAGCAGAATCAAGAGGAATTTTCCTGGGCCCCTCAATAACAGGCTGCTGATTCGCCTCAGCATTGGCCTTGAAGCAAAGCAAGACCTGATCAATGACCTGGAGCAAGGGCTTGCCCACCTGTTATGACCTGCGCAGGCAACAACGAACGGCAAATACAGGGATCTATTTGTTCATGATATTCCCCTACCATTAACCACATTACCTCATCCTATAATGACTCAGCTCAGGAGGAACCAACCATGACTAAAGAGAAAAGAAAAGATGTCTGCCCCACGTGCCAAGGCGCAAAGATTATTCCGGGAGTCTGTGAAGCAAGCAACGAATGGCACGACGATGACGGACTGGTCTGCACACCGGACGAAAAATGTCCCACCTGCAAGGGTACGGGCTATGTAGACGAAGACTAATATCAGGTTGATCTGGCGCCAAACGGATGAAAAGCATGCTCCAATGATTGGTTCTGGTGCGCGAATTAACGCGCATCGGAACTCATCAATACTGCTCTAGTGTGCATGTAATGCATCTCTTCGAAAAGGCTGAGCTATCCTCACGGGCATCTTGAACAAGTAGACTTTTCGTCCAAGATCAAAGCATGGAAGAAAAATCACCCTAGACGTCTACCTGCTCTTCCAAGAATAATTTTTTAAAGCATGCCAACAAAGCTGGGTGAAAAAATGATGATGCACAGAGTGTTCTACTCCTCGATACGCTTGTTTTTCCGCCCACAGGCATGAAATAACGCAACAGAAAAGAGTTAATGCACGTTAACCTCTTGGCAAAAACCGTCGGCCACAGTGGGGGTAAAACACAGCCAATAATAGATTGATTGAGTAAAAGTTAGTTAATAATAGTTCTTTTCAATATTAGTCGCCACTTACCCAAAGCTCTTTTTTAATTTTTTTATATTTTATCACTTATGCACTATAAAAGAAAATTTGCAGAGATATATCATTTTTTTTCTTTAGTAAACACCCAAGCAAAGATGAACTTAAAGGTTGAATCTGCCAGGTTTTTGCTTAGTTATTTCTGGTGGATAATTGAACCTTTATTATTTGTAAGTATTTTTTATATTGTCTTTGAAATTTTCTTGAAAACGTCAAAAAATAATTTTTTACTATTTTTAGTATGCGGAAAAATACCATTTCTCTGGTTTCAAAAAACAGTTACATACGCATGCTCTAGCATAACGAGAAACAAAGACATAATAGTATCTGTAAATGTTCCAAAATTTATCTTTCCAATTATATGTGTTCATGAAGTTTTATACAAACAATGGGCCGTTTTTCTGGTTATGCTTAGCGTTGTCTTAGTGTACAAAGAATATCCGTCGAATTTATGGCTAATGCTACTCCCTTTGTTTTTCTTACAATACATATTCACCCTTGCTTCGTCCCTGATAAGCTCTTTAATGGTAGCATTTTTAAACGATATAGTAATGATAATAAACATGGCTATGATGTTTATAATGTTTGTATCAGGCATATTTTGGGACATAAATTCTATACAAAATGAAAAATTAAAAGAAATTATTTTCGCTATTAATCCAGTTGCTTTTATTATTGACTGCTATAGGCAAATATTAATGTATGATCAAATGTTTTCTATGAATTATTACATATACACACTGATAACTTCCCTTATATTGCTATTTTTTTCTCTTTTTTTGTTTAAAATTTTTAATTTCAATATTGTTAATAAAATTATAAACCAATAAAAATGTCAGATTCTTCAATAATTTATGTAGACAACATTTCTCTACGCTATAAAATCCGCAATGGCTTTTTCCGCTGGTTCGAACATACCCCTTTTTCGCATGTGACGTTTGACGTAAAGCGCGGAGAAACCCTGGGAGTCATTGGAAGCAATGGATGCGGAAAAAGCACCCTGTTAAGGTTGCTAGCAGGGATCGTCAAACCTACGTCAGGAAAAATTGTTTGTGACAAAAAAATAAAAAGATCGTTATTGACCCTTGGCTTGGGGTTTCGTCCAGACCTGTCAGGCCGAGAAAATGCTGTACTAGGAATGATGCTACAGGGAGTAAACCGCGCAGAAGCCATCGAGATGGCAGACGATGTATGTAACTTCACAGAGTTAGGCGATTTTTTTGAGCAACCAGTAAAAACATATTCTGTTGGAATGAGAGCTCGATTAGGCTTTGCTACTTCTATAAAATCTAACGTTGATGTTTTACTCGTAGATGAAGTTCTTAGCGTTGGGGATGCTAACTTCAAGAAAAAGGCCGAAAAAGCTCTGTTAGAAAAAATAAATAGCGACCTAACGGTTATATTCGTCTCGCATGATATAGGACAAATAAAAAAAATTTGCAACAGAACCGTATGGCTTCATGACGGCGCTGTTAAAATTATTGACGAAACTGAACATGTTGCTGAGCATTATTCAGCCTATATTAAAGATAAAGGAGAAAAAATATTTACTAACGAATTAACAGAAGAATACATAAAAAAAGTAGACGGAATAATAAAAAACCTAGAATTCAAAGGAAAAAGTTGCGAAATTATTGATACATTAAGGGATACTGCTGTTTATTTTGAAAAAAGAAACTTAAAAAAATCTTACGTACTCATGGCGATTGCTGCAAAAATTCGTCCAAATGGCCCTTTTATTAAAAAAAGAATTGACTATTACAAATCAATTATTGAATGAAATGGCCAGAAAACCTGGCTACTATTGGCATATTACTGAAAAAGCAAAAGGTTTTTTTTAAATGACTCAATGCTGTATTATAATTGTTAACTGGAATTCATGGGATTACCTCTGGAAATGCCTTGACGCTTTATCGACTCAAACATACAAAGACTTCAAAGTTTTTGTTATTGATAATGCGAGCAACAATCAAGAAAAATCAGTTTATTTAAAAAAATTTTCTTGGGTTGAATATATTGAAAATAAAAGTAATATTGGCTTTGCTGCAGCAAATAATAACGTAATAAATACTATTGCCCTTTCTCCGTGGGTAGTTCTCCTTAATCCAGACACAGTTCCAGATTGCTGCTGGCTAGAATCCTTAATGGCCGCTGCAAAAGCATATCCCGAGTACTCTTCTTTTGGGAGTAAACTATTAAAAGCTGACGAACCATCGCTTTTAGATGGAGAGGGCGATGTATATCACATGAGCGGATTTGCTTGGCGTAAAGGACATGGACAACCAGCAAATACTTTAACGACTGAATATCCTATATTTTCTCCTTGTGCTGCAGCAGCAATGTATGACAGAAAGGCTTTTCAACTGGTTGGCGGCTTTGATACTGATTATTTTTGTTACCACGAAGATGTTGATTTAGGCTTCAGACTACAACTTGCTGGATTTAGAGCCTTACAAGTACCTTCATCAGTCGTTTTTCATCACGGTTCTGCAACCACATCCACTCGAAGCGATTTTTCTTTATACTACGGACATCGTAATCTAATATGGACATGGTTTAAAAACTTACCTCTTCCTTTTCTACTTTTATTTTTTCCTATTCATTGTCTGTGGAATATTGCTGCATTATGTCGTTATATATTTCGAGGTCAAGGGAAAGTCGTTGGAAAAGCTAAGATTGATGGTTATTTTTCTCTAAAAAAAGTTTTAAAAAAGAGAAGTGATATTCAAAAAAACCGATCAGTATCACTGCTATTTATATGGTCAATCATAGATAAACGCCTGGTTCCTCGTGATTTTACTAAAATTTTTCAGCATAAATTATTTCTAAAAAACATTAAAGCCAGATAAAAATAGATAAACGTCCATCCTTCTCCCTTTCTTTTATAAACGCAGATGGCATCCTCTTGGGACATAATAGGCGTTTCTTGAGAAACCGTTCTCCTTCACAAAAGGCAACTGAGTTAGCTTTACCCAGGAACGACGACCTCCAACGATCAACGTACACGCTCCCGGATGAACCATGCATAAAAATACTTACGTGGCAGACCCAGGCCTGATGCTCAAGGGATGGGATAACCTCAATCTGAGGCTACACCTTACTGCCAGTCTGTATCGAAAAAAACAGAGATAAATATATTCCGATTGACAGGGAAGAACTGCTGGAATAACTGATTTTTCAGGAAAGAGAACCAGGTGACGAGGCTGATGCCGTAAAAAAAGGAAGGTGACATGGTAATGGCTATAAAGAAGATACTGTTTGACTCCGATGCCGGCCGATCCTGTATGGCGGCGCTGCTGGATCGGTTCAGCGTTGCTGATGGCGGCTTGCAGGAGGAGGTGGCCGACATCCTTGAGCGTGTCCGCAAGGAGGGAGATGCGGCTGTCATCGAATACACCCAGCGATTCGATGCACCGCAGATGAGCGCCGCACAGCTCCGGGTCAGCCAGGAAGAGTTTGCCGCTGCCGCCCGGCAGCTGGACAGCTCCTTTGTCGAGACCCTGGAGCTGGCGTCCCGCCGTATCCGGACCTTCCATGAGCGGGAACTCGAGGACAGCTGGATGCTGACCCGGGAGGACGGGACCATTACCGGTCGACTGGTACGCCCTGTGGATTCGGCCGGGCTGTACGTTCCCGGCGGCCAGGGCGGCAGCACGCCACTGGTCTCCTCGGTGCTGATGAATGCCATTCCCGCGGCCATTGCCGGTGTGGCCAGGCAGGTCATGGTCACTCCGCCGTCACCGGACGGATCGATCAGTCCGTATCTGCTGATGGCTGCACAGACAGCTGGAATTGACGAGGTATACAAAGCTGGTTCTGCCTGGGCCATTGGAGCTCTGGCCTTTGGCACACTGTCCATCCCCAAGGTGGATGTCATTGTCGGACCGGGTAACCGGTATGTCACTGAGGCCAAGCGCCAGGTCATGGGGCGGGTACGTATCGATATGATTGCCGGCCCCAGTGAGGTGCTGATCCTCGCTGACAGCTCTGCTAATCCAGAGTTCATCGCTGCCGATATGCTCGCCCAGGCCGAGCATGATTCCCAGGCGCTTGCCGTGTTACTGACCACGGATGCGGGCCTGGCCGACAGTGTGCTCCTGGCCCTGGAAGAGCAGCTTCCCGGGCTGGCCCGTGCCGATGTTGCCAGGGCAGCATTGGAGCATCAGGGGGTCATTATGGTGGTGGAGGACCTCGAAACCGCGGTGAGGCTCGCCAACGATATCGCCATCGAGCACCTGGAGCTGCAGGTGGACCAGCCCTGGCTGTGGCTCCCAAAGATTCGCCATGCCGGTGCCATCTTTCTGGGCCATCATACCCCGGAGGCGGCCGGCGATTATGTGGCCGGACCCAATCACGTGCTCCCCACCATGGGGACGGCCCGTGCCTCTTCGGCGCTGGGCGTGGAGACCTTTTTGAAAAAAAGTTCCATCATAGCGTATTCGCCGCAGGCCCTTGTCAATGACGCCGCGCATATCCAGGGGCTGGCCCGTCTGGAGGGACTTACCGCCCATGCCAACTCGGTGACGGTCAGGGTGAAAAATGACGGACGCTGAACAGCTCCGCCAGGGTGCCCGGGCACTGGGGGTCGAGCTCGATGGCGCAGCTGTTGACCGGCTTCTTGTCTTTACCGCTGAGCTGCTGAAATGGAACCGTCGGTTCAACCTTGTCGCCCGGGGCACCAGTGCTGGCCAACTCCTTGACCGGCACGTTCTCGATTCCCTGGCGCTGCTGCCGCTGCTCGGCGGTGAGGACCGGCTTCTCGACGTCGGCAGTGGTGCCGGGTTTCCCGGGCTGGTCCTGGCAGCGGCGCAGCCGGAGATGGAGACCGTCCTCGTCGAGCCGCGCCAGAAGCGGACAAGTTTTCTCAGCTATGTGATTCGCCTGCTGGGCCTGCAACGGGTCCGGGTCGTGGCGGGTCGGCTTGAAGCGTGGAACGCCCCCTTTACCCCCACAGTTATCACAGGACGGGCGGTGACCGGACCTGCTGAATTCCTCGAACTCATCCGTTGCCGGCTGGGGCTATCCAGCCGGGTGATTCTCATGGCCGCCAGCGATGAGGGTCTTGCCAGCCTTGCCGTGAATGCCGGATTTGCCAGGACTACTGTTCACCACTATCGACTGCCAGGCTGTGGAGCCCCCCGAGTGCTCGCCGAGCTTACGCCCTGATCCGCGAACAGGGGCTGGTATTCTTCTTTCTGCTCTGGTATATACGGGGCTATATCTGACGTTGTTCTCTTTGCGCACAACTCTGCACTGACGAGGTATTCTGTGAAAAATGCGACTATTGCGGTACTGGCCGGGGACGGTATTGGCCCGGAGATCATGGCCGAGGCCATCAAGGTACTGGATGCGGTTCAGCAAAGGTTTACTTTCCGGCTGCACTACACCATGGCTGAGGTAGGCGGTCTTGCCATTGATAGATGCGGGGCGGCCCTGCCCGCTAAAACCCTGGAGATCTGTGAGGCGGCTGACGCTGTTCTCTTCGGCGCTGTGGGAGGCCCTCAGTGGGAGCATCTGCCGCCGGCCCAGCAGCCGGAGCGGGCCGCCCTCCTGCCCCTGCGTAAGCATTTTGATCTGTTCTGCAATCTCCGGCCGGCCCGGGTCTTTCCGTCGCTTGCCGCCGCCTGCCCGCTACGTCCGGATATCACTGGCAAGGGGTTTGATATTCTGGTGGTGCGTGAGCTCACCAGCGGTATCTACTTTGGGACACCCAAGGGGCGCGAAGGCAGTGGCCCTGATGAGCGGGCCTTTGACACCATGGTGTACAAGCGGGCCGAGATTGAGCGGATCACCCGTATGGCCTTTGATGCCGCCCGCGTCCGGCGCGGCAAGGTCACCTCGGTGGACAAGGCCAATGTCCTTACGGTGATGGTACTGTGGCGCGAGGTGGTAACCGCTGTCGCCACCGAGTATCCCGATGTCGAGCTGCATCATATCTATGTGGATAATGCCACCATGCAGCTGGTTCGGGATCCGCATCAGTTCGATGTCCTGTTGTGCGGCAATATGTTCGGGGATATCATTTCCGATGAAGCTGCCATGCTGACCGGTTCCATGGGAATGCTGGCATCAGCGAGCCTCAACGACAAGAGGTTCGGTCTCTACGAACCGGCAGGCGGCTCTGCCCCGGACATTGCCGGCCAGGGCGTGGCCAACCCCATCGCCCAGATCCTCTCTGCAGCCATGATGCTGCGCTATAGTCTGGGTCAGGACCAGGCCGCCACCGCCATTGAGGAAGCAGTGTCCAAGACCCTTGAAGACGGCCTGATGACAGTAGACATTGCCGCTCCCGGTGTTACCCCTGTTACCACCAGTGCCATGGGCGATGCTGTTGTCGATCATTTGTAAAAATAGTCCAGGCAGTGGTGCTGGTTGGGCTGCAAGGATCTACGCCTTCTCGGCAGAACGCCAAAGATACTGGCAGGGAAAAAGAGGAACAGGTCATGAAAAAAGTAGGAATTATCGGCTGGCGCGGCATGGTGGGCTCTGTGCTCATGGAACGCATGTCTGCAGAGGGAGATTTCGGCGGGCTTGAGAGCAGATTTTTTACCACCTCCCAGGTTGGCCATGCCGGCCCCCAGGTTGACGGCGTCGTCCATGAACTGCTTGATGCCACAGACCTCTCTGCCCTCGGTGATCTGGATATCATCCTCAGCTGTCAGGGCGGCGACTATACCGGGCGGATATACCCTGAGCTGCGCGGCAGCGGCTGGCAGGGGTACTGGATTGATGCGGCCTCGACACTCAGACTTGCAGATGATGCGCTCATCGTTCTTGACCCGGTGAATCGCCGTGCCATTGACGAGGGCATCAGCAAGGGCATCAAGAACTATATCGGCGGAAACTGCACGGTCTCGCTGATGCTTATGGCCCTTGCCGGCCTGTTTGAAAAGGGCTGGGTGGAATGGGTGAGCACCCAGACCTACCAGGCGGCATCGGGTGCTGGTGCCGGCAATATGCGTGAGCTGGTCCGGCAGATGCAGGCCCTCGGCAATGCGGCGATACCGGCTCTCGACAAGGAGGACGCCAGTATTCACGAGGTGGACCGGCTCATTACCCAGACGCTGCGGAGCAAGACCTTTCCCGTGGAGCGGTTCGGGGTGCCGCTCGCCGCCAGTCTGATCCCCTGGATCGACACACCCATGGACAACGGCCAGACCCGCGAAGAATGGAAGGGGAGCACCGAGACCAACAAGATCCTCGGACGACAAAACGATCCCATCCCGGTGGATGGCTGTTGTGTACGGGTCGGTGCCATGCGCTGCCACAGTCAGGCCTTTACCATCAAGCTCAGGGAAGAGATACCGTTGCCCGATATCGAGGCGGCCATTGCCGGGCAGAACAACTGGGTCTTTGTGGTAGAGAACACCAAGACAGAGACACTCAGGGAACTGACGCCTGCACGGGTAACCGGAACCCTGGATATCCCGGTGGGGCGCATCCGCAAGATGAACCTGGGCCCTGAGTATCTGAGTGCCTTCAGCGTCGGTGATCAGCTCCTCTGGGGGGCTGCCGAACCATTGCGCCGCATGCTGGCTATTTTACTGGAGAGCATAGACTGAGCAGAAATTCCCTTTCATTTACCGGAGGGATGGCAATGCGCGTCTCAGGCGCTTCGCCTGACAGAGTGTTTTCCTGTTAGAAAACAGCAGATCCTTTTTACCACCATGATGTTTTGCAAATGGTTTAAAAACAGGGTCTGTTTCTTCACGAAACGAAATTTTTATTGGAGTTCATGGCCATTATCTGTGCGGACAGTATGAGCTCTGAGTGGAAAGCGATCTATACCATGATCTATAAAAATGACAGCGCCTGGGGGTGACGATGGATGGTACACGTGTAAAGTTCGTATTCGTGTTGCATCGTCTATTGCACCGCAATGGACAAACTGGAAACGCATCAAATTGCCCAGTGATTTTTTCTGACACGGGTACACAGGACTTACACAAAAATAAAAAAGGGGGGTGCAAGCCGAAACTTATACCCCCTTGATATATTTGGTGCCCCCGGCAGGATTCGAACCTGCGACACCAGGATTAGGAATCCTGTGCTCTATCCTGCTGAGCTACGGGGGCAATGTATGATTTCAACTCGTTGGCGCCATCTTTTTGCCAGAAAAACGATAGCCGTTCTTTTACCTTGGCGCGGTACTTTTTTCAATCAGAACCTGTACACAGCCCTGTCTCTCTCGTGTTCTACGCCCCTCAGCCCTAACAACTCTGGCCATCGGTCAACTCGTTCAGCTCCACTTCGCCCAAATGTATCGTCGGCCTGATGATGCAGTTACGACCAACCCGGTATCCGTCAGGAATGATGGCTTTTTTGCCGATGAGGGAGATGCCGGTGTACAGGTGTTTGGGATACTGTTCGTTGGCTACCGTGTGTGTATCACCGTGACCAACAACCGCCCCCTTGCCGATCTGTACCTTTTTATCGCATACCACAAGGTCCATCACCGCGTTTTCTCCGACCGTGCAATCCTGGAAAAGCACCGAATCGCGCACCACTGCTCCCCGGCCCACATGGATACCTGGTGAGAGGATCGAGTTAACCACCTCACCCTCAATGACACACCCTGCGGAGATCATCGAGTTCCGTACCTTGCAGCCTGGCAGAAACCTTGCCGGGCTCCGATCCATAGGAAGTCTGTCCTCCTCGGGGTTGGGCCGTATCCCCCATTTTTCCGGACAGATTTCAGAATCAGGACGCAACAGATCCATATTGGCATCCCAGAAGGCCTGAATTGTCCCAACATCGCGCCAGTACCCATAAAACGGGTAAGCATAGACCCGATCATTTTCTATGGCAGACGGAATAATGTGCATACCAAAATCAATCTCTTTCTTGTCTCGCTCAAGTACCTTCAGCAGATACTCGGTATCGAAAACATAGATGCCCATGGATGCCAGGTTGGTTCGCGGTACCTCGGGCTTTTCCTCCCAGTCTATGATCCGGTTGTCACTATCGACAATGCCCGTACCAAATTGGTGGATCTTACTCTTGGGCACCACCATCATGCCGATAGTAATATCTGCCTGCTTGTGCAGATGGTAGGCAAGCATCGCATCAAAATCCATTCTGTAGATATGATCACCGGAAAGAATCACCACCTGCTCCGAGGGATTACTGCGGATGTAATCAATATTCTGGCGGATAGCATCAGCCGTTCCCCTGTACCAGTCCGAGTCCTTCTCCCCCGTCCTCGGTGGTAAAATTTCAACGCCCCTGGTCCTTCCGGTAAAATCCCAGGATTCGCCGCCACGGATATGGTCCATTAAACTGAGCGGTTTATACTGGGTCAGCACCCCTACCCTGGTCAATCCTGAGTTCATGACGTTGGACAGGCTGAAATCAATGATGCGATAAACACCACCAAAGGGCACTGCAGGTTTGGCGCGGTGACCGACCAGCACATTCAAGCGGCTACCAATACCGCCGGCGAGCAGCAGCACTAGGGCATCGTTAGCAGTTCTCATTACAGCACCTCTCCGTCAGCCAGGAACTTGTCGGGCCAGAGATGGCTCGCCACCTGTGGTGATATCGTACAGCCACTGCCAATGGTCAGGTTTTCCGGGATGCTGTTTTTCCAGCCAACCACAGTCACCTTGCCGGGCTGCCCTTGCTGAAGTCTGCCAACCTGCACATTCCGGCCAAAGGTGGTGTTGACGTCACTGACCACACGATTGAGCCGGGCACCCTCTTGGAGAGTGTTATTGAAAAAGATGACCGAGTCACGGACCTCAGCCCCCTGCTCTACCCGCACCCCGGGAAAGAGAATGGAGTTGATCACGGAGCCATTCACCGTGCAGCCATTGTATGCCATGGAGTTTTCGAGAACCCCTTGTGGCCCGACCTGCAGGGGTTGGCAATCACCAATGGTTCGATGCAGGAGATTGGTGCGCAGTCCCCAGGCCTCCATATCTATCTTGGGATTTTTCCCAAGCAGATCCATGGAGGTTTGCCAGTATTCTTCAACGGTACGGGTGTACCCCCAATACCCCCGGAATTTGTAGCCAAAGACCCGGTAATTGTTACGCATCATCATCGGGATGATGTCACGACCAAACTCGTAAGACCCGGTGGCAGCACGCTGGTTGGCCGCGAGTACCTCGTAGAGCACCTTGGGATGGAAACAGAGAACTGTCAGCGATGCCCAGGTATCGCGGGGGCGCTCGGGTTTTTCCTCATAACTGAGCAGACGGCCCCCCTCTTCATCTTTGTCTTCGATCTCCGCTATCCCAAAGCGAGAAGCTGACGTTTTGGGCACCTGGATAAAGGCGGCAGTGAGGTCGGCGTTGTTGCGATTGTGGTACAACAACATTTTTTGATAGTCCATGGAATAGACATGATCACCGGACAAAATCAGAATTTCTTCCGGTGCATGGTATTCAATGTGATCGACATTTTGATAGACAGCATCGGCTGAGCCTCGATACCAGTGAGGATTATCGTAATCCTTGAAAGGCGGCAGGATGGAGATCCCCCGGTTACGACCAATCATATCCCAGGCTGCACCGGTGCCGATATGATTAATCAGCGAATAACTGCGATACTGACTGAGAATAGAGATCTGCTCAATGCCGGATTTCAGCAGGTTGCTCAAGGCAAAATCAATCACCCTGGCGAAACCGCCAAAGGGAACAGCAGATTTTGGCCGGTAATGGGTAAGTACCCCCAGTTCATCAACCCGGCCCCCCGCAAGGATCAAAGCCAGAGTGGTTGGTTTGAACATGCGAACTCCCTCCCCGAAAATACAAGAAAAGCGGTGAACGCTGCAGGTCGGCGATGTACACAACAGACCGGCACCCTGAAGTACCCGGCACCTCCTGACAACACATTGGCTGCACCAATCTCAAAAAAAATCTTGACAATCAAGAAAACCAGGGACCCATAGCATACTATTCCAGATAATCAGGATGTCGCAAGGAAATCCGCGGAAAAAGTCGAAAAGGACGGGCAAGAAATAACTTCATATCGCCAGTTGCCAGGCGCATAAGCATCTTGCTGTAAATACCGGGCCGTTAGGTTGGAGTTTCGAAGATAGTAAAAAGATCACCACGGTGAAAAAATATCATCCACTTCTTTCTTCTGGCCATCCCCGAATATCTGCTACTCAAAATTCTACCCGAAACATGCGGAGCAGGTGGTAGACACAGAGCCCCGCCGCAAATCCCCAGGCCAAGCTGGTCGTAAGAGTTATTCCGGTAATCACCAGGCAGATGAACAGGTCATTTCGTTGCTGAAGATCAAGTATTGACAGGCACAGTTCACTGCCGGCGTAAAAGAGGAGTACACCGAGCATGGCAAGAGGTACGAGCTGGGCAATGACAACCACCGAATCACCAAACAACAGGGCCAACAACAGAAAAAGACCGCCAACAATCAGATTGGAGCCCCCGGTTCGGGCTCCAAAGCGATAGTGCGCAGCAAGTCCTCCGGCGCCGTGGCACATGGGCATTCCACCCAGGAAAAATCCACCGATATTGGCAAGGCCCATGCTGATGCACAGCGCCTTATCGGTACTCCGGTACGCCTTGCCGTTGAAATATCGACGGGCAAGATCTGCGTTGGCCAGCACCGCATTACCAATTGTCATTGGAAGCTGTGGCAAGACCAGGAGAAGAAACGCCGTGACAAGGGAGGTCAACGATGGCAGTCCTTGGGGCAGCAGTTTTGGCGGGAAAAGACCCACAGTGAGTCGATGCATGCCGTCACCAAGCAGGAGGCCCAGGACAAGGCCGAAGAGGAGCAGGGAAGAAGAGGCGGGAAAGCGACGATTGTTGAGGAGAACCAGCACCAGCAGGAAGCCGAGACCAGCGAGCAGATACTGGAGGGGAAGACCTATTACATCCTGAAACTGAAAAAAAGGTTCAGCAGCACCGTGCTGTTCCTGAAAGCCGGAGGTGCCCATTGCCAGCCTGACGCCGCCACCCATGAGTAAAAGCCCTGTTGAAAGCTGCACTCCGCGGATGACAGGAAACGGTGTCAATCGACTGATCACCCCTATCAGGTTGGTTACGCCGATTCCCAGCAGAATTATACCCATACAAAGACCGGCAGCCAGTACCTGGTCTGCACCCAGCTCCATGGCGATGGCATAGGAGGCGATAGCCTTCATGGGTTGCACTGCCACTGGAATTCTGAAGTACAGTCCGGCACAACAGTAGAATAATCCTATACTGTAAAATACTCCCCGGGCATCAAGGTGGTTGATCATGATCATGCCCAGCGCCAAAGGCAGGAGCACCCCCAGATCGCCAAGAGACCCTGAAATCTCCATTCTACTGAAACGAAAAGGCATTCTTCACTCCTCAGGCCAGAGGACCTTCAGGCTATGGCGGCAGCCATGATCTTTCATTTAGCAGTAGAGCAGTTCTCCGGCATACTCGATGCGTTCGGCACCATCGCCGAGCCGCAGCACAAGGCCGCCCCATCGGTCAATGTCAAGGACTTTGGCACGGTACAGAGGGGTACGCTGCACATCATGGCCAAACACCACGTCACGTCCAACAGTGTCACTGAGGTTCTTCCAGCGACTGACCACTCCGGGGAGCCCGACGACCTGCTGCGAACCATTTTCCAGGTGGTCTGCCTCTTGCAGATGGAGTAGACCAATATTCCAGACCAGCCGAGCGAGGAGATCCAGGGCTAACTGCTGGAGCTCGACTGTACAGCCCGTCAGGGCGCGCATGGAGATGGCAGTGTCGCGCAGTTCATCGGGAAAATCCTGGTTATTGCCGTTGATCCCCACTCCCAACAAATGATACCGTTGCCCTTCGGGGGCGGTGATCGTCCGACAGAGAATACCTGCCAGTTTTCGCCCCCTGACATGCACATCGTTGACCCATTTGAGACACGCTGTTATTCCGTGCATCCTGATCGTCTCACAACAGGCAATACCGACACTCAGCGGTAACAGCCCGGCAAAGGCCGGCAGCAGAGTATCACTCCAGGCCATGGCCAGCCAGAGCCCTCCTTGCGGAGCATGCCACTGCCGGTTAAATCTGCCAACAGCTGCGTTGAGATGCCCAGCAATGATCACTGTACCGCACGGCAGTGATCGGTCTTTTTTCACCGTAACGGAGAGCAGCTCTTCGAGACGTTCCATACAACGGCCAAGACACCGGTGATATTCTATAACGCTACCCACGGGAGCACCATAGCGTAACACCTCATCTGCACCTGTAACGGTAGTGTAAAAGAGCTCTCTGGCCCGGTCTAGAACCATCGCATGCGTCAATTCCATGACCAGTCACCAGGGTACAGGCGGTTATTCCCAGTCAGCCTTGACCCGGGTAATCACCTTCTGTACGATTGGCAGCTTTTCTTTAGCACAAATACCAACAAGAGGCATACCCTGGTCTACAGACTCGCCAGGATGAAAGTAGACAGAGTGAATCACGCCCGGCTCTCCTTCGTAATATACGGGGGTGTCCCGTTTCATTAACGACATGGTAAACAGCTCATCCCCTGACTTGACCTGCACGGCGCGGGCACCCTGCTGATCAATACGGGACTGAATATCCATGGCAAAGTAGTAGCGGGCCCGCTCTGGTGCGGGAAAAAGAAAAAGGACCTCCTGCAAAATCTTCTCAATAATCTCTTTTTTCTTGAGAGGATGACGGATGGTCAACAGTTTTTCCCCGGCCTCGACAAACTGTCCCTCCAGGTCTTGATTGAGATCACTGACAGTGCCATTGGTTTTGCAAGTGATCACCTTTTTATTACGCTCGCGGTTGATCTCGTACATGGCTGTTCCGGGGAGGTGCTGCCACTCCCCTCCCGGACCTTCAACCTCGTCACCCTCCTTGACCACAAAGTGGACAATGCCACCATGGACAGCGTGCATATCAATGTAGGTAAAGGGATCGGATCTATATCGGTTTAAAAGTTCATCAAACTGTAAGGTATCGGACATGACGGTATCCATGAAGAATCAGGGGTAGTAAGAAGATGGAGAAGGCTTGCTGCTACGGCCCTTCTCTGGGTTCACCTCGCTGTTTTGCGTAAGAATTTACCGAGGATCTTTATCTCATCGGCACAATGCCGCGTGCACCTTGCTCTTGCTTGAAAGTTGCATAATCAACGCGTTCTGCAAGAGTATTTTCTTTCGCTTCGGGTTATACTGAGAGTTGCACCGGTTGGCAAGGTCATATTTCCCACAGCTGCGACAGCACACTGACATGAAAAAAGACACCCTGTTTCACAACAGAGCAATGAACAAGGACTTTGTTTTCAACGACGCTGTCGCTGATGTCTTCGATGATATGCTCAGCCGGTCAGTCCCGTTCTACACCACGATCATTGACATGACCGCCGCTCTCCTTGAGCAGCTCCTTCCCCACGGTGCCTCGATCTATGACCTGGGGTGTTCCACCGGGACGACCCTGATGGAGCTGGCTCGAAGGCTGGAGGACTCCGAACTGTCTCTGATCGGCATCGACAACGCTCCAGCCATGCTGGCCCAAGCCCGCCGTAAGGCCGAGCGTTTCCGCACCGCTACCCGGATCAGCTTTATTGAGGCCGACATCACCCGGTATCCCCTGGAAGGAGCCGGAGCCATCCTGTGCAACTACACCCTGCAGTTTCTCCGCCCCCTGGTCAGGGCTGATTTCCTCCGCCGCCTCCACGATGCACTGGAACCCGGCGGCGTCTTGGTGCTCAGTGAAAAAATTATCTGTCCCGCCCCCCGGCTCAACCGGTTGTATATTGACCGCTATCACACCTTTAAACGACAGCATGGCTATTCTGACCTGGAAATTGCCACCAAGAGAGAAGCCCTGGAAAACGTGTTGATCCCTTTCAGTCTCGAAGAAAATCTATGTCTGTTGCGAGATGCCGGGTTTGCCGAGGTGGAACCGTTTTTTCTGTGGTTCAATTTTGCTGCCTTTGTCGGCATCAAGTCATGAACCTCTCTTTTCTCCGGTATTTCCCTAACGCTGACCACGAGCGCATCACCCGGCTGCTGCGACAAAAACGCCGCTGGTTCATGCAGGAGAAGAAAGGTTTTCTCCGTTATCGCCTCCCCATGGAACAGGTCCAGGATCTGCAAACCTCACACTGTGACTTTAGCGGTGAGGTCGTCCGTATCGGTACGGCTGACGAGCTCAATCGCCGACAGCGGGCCAAGGTACAGGAGCTCCTCCAGGCCCTGATGCCCTGGCGAAAAGGACCGTTTGCCATTTTTGGTACCCTGGTTGACGCCGAGTGGCGCAGCAACCTCAAATGGGACCGACTTCTCCCTGAACTCCCTGACCTGAAAGACAAAATTGTCGGTGATATCGGTTGCAACAACGGCTATTACATGTTCCGAATGGCCCCTTTTCACCCTGCATATGTCCTTGGCCTGGACCCGCATGTCCAGCATTATTTCACGTTTCAGGCCCTCAACGGCTTTGCCGGATACAGCCGGCTTGGGGTCGAGCTGCTGGGAATAGAACACCTCCATCTCTTCCCTGACAGCTTCGATGTCCTCTTCTGTCTGGGGGTCATTTATCACCGCCCATCCCCCATCGACAGCCTGCAGGCCCTTTATACTGCCCTTAAACCCGGAGGAACCCTGTTGCTCGAGTCCCAGGCCATTCCCGGAGATCAGCCCATGGCCCTGTTCCCGGAGCAGACCTATGCCAAGGTCCCCGGAACCTGGTTTGTTCCCACCACATCCTGCCTGGCCAACTGGCTGACAAGGACAGGGTTTGCCGAGGTTCGCTGCTTCTGTTCCCACCCCATGAGCCCGGCGGAGCAGCGCCGCACCGAATGGATGGTTTTTGAATCATATGAAGATTTTATTGACAAGAACAACCCCTTGCTTACTATAGAGGGATATCCTGCCCCTCTGCGGGTCTTTTTTAAGGCGACACGGTAGGAAAACAACAGCTGCACATGTGCAGCTGTACCTGCTGTTTTTATAAACGGACGACAAGGTTAGCACTATGAATCCTGAAAAATGTACATTGTATCATGGCGGCCTGCGGGGCGCTGAATCGGCCTTTGGAGAATGTGCTGAAACGTACGGTGTTAATGAAACAATTTTCACCTTTGAAGGGCACAAACTACACCGGGAGAAAAATCCGGTTATACTCAGCGCAGATGAGCTACAACGGGGTGATATCAGCATGGAAATTGCCTCACGGATGATGAACCGTACCTACTACGAAACAGAGAAGATCCGCAAGGTTCTCCAGACCATCTTTCACATGGTCAACAAGGGGCATCAGGTGTTCGTCATTGGCACTATCCTCGAAGATGCGTCAGTCAAAGGCGGCACTGGTTGGGCCGTCGAGCTGGCCAAACTCTTCAATCGGCCCCTGCATGTCTTTGACCAGGGCCAGGAAAAATGGTTCACCTGGAAGGAGGAAACCTGGCAGGAGGACAGCCCCCGAATTACCTACAGCACCTTTGTGGGCTCAGGGACCCGCTACCTCAATGAAGTGGGAATAAAAGCGATCGAAGACCTGTTTGCCAGCAGTTTCACCAGCTGATGCCAGCCGTTTTCCCCCATCGTTGAGACAACCACCCAAAATATCATCAGAGATGGCGCCTCTTCAGGGGAACGGAATTTTCTGTTCCCCTATCTTTTATCTTGAAAAATCTCTGAAGACCGAATAGAGAGTAATTGCCTTTCATGTTGATACCTTAGGTATACAGTTCTATGGCCGACCAAAAAATACATCTTATCATCACCGGCGAAAGAGGAACATCCAGAGCCCTGACCATTAAAAAGAATACGGTGTACAGAAGTGTTCTCTTCGGGGTGATCATCACCCTGGGGGCGATAGTGGGCCTTTCTAGCGCTCTCCGGTATTACCAGGCCAACCTCCGCCTGAATCAACGGGTTGCGGATCTCGCCCGTCAGATGCACACGGAAAGACTGGCCCTGCAGACACAGCTCGAGGCAAGCCATACACAATTCCAGGCGGAGCGCCACGAAAAAAATCGTCTTGTCGCCGAATACCAGGAAGAAATCGCCCAGTTGATGGAAGAGCAGGAGACCAAAATTCTAAGCAGTATCAGTCGACTGGATGAACGGGCCAAGGTTATCGAGTCGGTTATGGATACCATTGGCGTAGAATTGAAGGTAGATACAGATGAAAATCACTCGGGTGGCCCGTTCATTGCGGCCGAACCCTTTCTCGGAGAACGCCTAATCCAGGAAACGGAACAGTATCTGGATTTCCTCGAAAAAATGCCCCTGGGGCGACCCGTTCCCGGAACGGTAAGCTCCGGCTTTGGCAAGCGGCATGACCCCTTCAACCACTGTCCAGCCTTCCACTCTGGCATAGATTTCAGGGGGAAAACCGGCACCCCTGTCAGGGTAACCGGTAACGGTCGAGTCAGGATCTCTTCCTACAACAAGAGCTTTGGCAACTATGTTGTCATTCGTCACGACAATGGCTACCAGACCGTGTACGGCCACCTGTATAAACGCCTGGTTAAACGGGGGCAACAGGTTAAGCGTGGCCAGGAGATTGGTCTGCTGGGCAACAGTGGACGATCCACCGGCTCCCATCTCCACTATGAGGTTCGCCTCAACGGCAAGGCTATCAATCCTGCCAAGCTTATCAATGTTGCCAACCTCTCCTTGAAACTAAGTAAGTAGCTGCTGTTTCTGTACTTCCGGCTACCTGTCCGGGGCAATGACGGCGTTCTCAGTGCCTCGACGTTGTTGGCAACAACACAGAAACGCTGACCAACAGCATCCCTATCCCATTATCGACAAAGAGTTACAACAAAGATATACCAACACCTGGTGAAAGTATGGCACTGTTCAACAGCAAAGATGAAAAAAAAAGCCCAAAGACACCTGAAGATTACCGAAAAGAAGCCTCGAAAACAGCAAAGGAGCCAATTTCTTCGATAATCTCCAAGGAGATGCATATCCATGGCGAGGTAACCTTCAAAGGAAAGGCCAGACTCGATGGCGTTATCGAAGGCAATGTCGCTGGGGAGAACTTTATCCTTAGCGAAACTGGCCGGGTAAAGGGAGATCTCCAGCTGACGTCGCTGGTTTGCCACGGTACTGTCGAGGGCAACATCAAGGCCAAGCTGGTTGCCGTGCATAGCCAGGCGGTGGTCAAGGGCAAGCTGGTTGCCGGTAATCTCACGGTTGAACCGGGTGCGTCTTTAAACGGCGAGATCAGCACGGCCAATGCCACTGCCGGAAATGAATCTTCTGAACTTACGGCCAGGGCGCCACAGGTTTCTTTGCCCAAAACCACCAAGCCTGAGAAGTAAAGGCTGAGCGGTCTTATTTGCCGAGACAAAATCTTGTAAAGATAGTGTCAAGGACATCCTCAGGGGTCGTCAGTCCAACGATATCTCCGAGATGATCAAGGGCTGACTGCACCTCGACAGCGAGCAGGTCTGCCGGTTCTCCCCTGTGCAGGGCAGTCATTGTTCGCTGCACGGCTTCCAGGGTCTTTTCCAGAGCTGTCCGGTGGCGGAGGCTGGGTGCGCAGGCAGGGCGCTCTCGGCAAGCCCCCTCCTTCGCACCCAGCACGTTTTTTTCCACTGCGGTAAACAGCAGATCAAGCCCGTCTCCCCGTCGGGCTGACAGGCAGATGCCGTCTGTAAAGCGTTCCTGGAGCGCACGTACCTCTGTTGGCTCAGCAATATCGACCTTGTTGATCACCACCAGGTGCGGCCGGTCGGCCAGGGAGGCGTAGAGGTCCAGATCTTCCTGCTGGCAACCGCTGTCACCATCAACCATGAACAGCACCAGATCGGCAGTGGCAACCTTCTGCCGAGCCCGCTCTATTCCCAACCCTTCAACGGGGTCGGCATGGTCACGGATACCTGCAGTATCGACGAGCTGCACCGGGATACCACGGACATCAACCCACTCCTCAAGAGTGTCCCTGGTCGTCCCTGGCTGCTCGTTCACCAGGGCGCGCTCCTCCTGGAGCAGCCTGTTGAGCAGACTGGATTTCCCCACATTGGGCCGCCCGGCCAGCACCACCTTGATCCCTTCCCGTAAAATTTTTCCCTGAACGCTCCGGCCGATCAGCTCCTGAAGAGGAACCTCCACCATCTTTTCAAGCTGTTGCACCAGGCTCACCGTATCAAGGAGCTCCATGTCCTCGTCGGGAAAATCAATGGCCACTTCAAGCAGGGCGAGGCAGTCGATCAACGCCTGGTGAACAGCCTCAATTTCTTGCGAGAGCACCCCCTGCATCTGGCTGAGAGCCATGGCCGCCCCGGCGTCGGTTCTTGCCTGAACAAGATCAATAACAGCTTCTGCACGGGTAAGGTCAATCCGGCCGGCAAGAAAGGCCCGTTTGGTAAACTCTCCAGGTTCGGCAACTCTGGCGCCCTGTAAGAGCACCTCATGGAGGACCTTGTGCAACACGAGGGCAGAACCATGACAGTGGATCTCCACCACGTCTTCACGGGTATAGGAACGAGGAGCCTGCATGAGTACGGCCAGAACCTCATCAAGGATCTGGCCGTCTGCGCCGGCGATAGTGCCGTAATAGAGTTGATGGCTGGTGAACTCGCTGCGCTTTGGCCGAAAAAGCGAGTGAAGAATCCGAGCGGATTGCGGCCCTGAGAGGCGAACGATGCCTATACCACCGGCGCCGGGAGCAGTAGCGATAGCGGCAATGGTTTCATTCGCTTCCGGCACGGTCGCCACCCTGACGGCCTTTGCGTTTTTGACTGCTTTCCGATTTTCTGGTTTTCCCGGGCCTGTAAATCAGAATCTTTTTAAACAGGCCGTCACCGACGGAACGGCTGCGAACATGGCTGCTATCCTGGAGGGCCATGTGTACCACTCTTCGTTCCGAGGGGTTGAGTGCCGGGATCGCCTGGGTTCGGCCGTCTTCAAGTACCTTTTTTGCCAACTCCAGGGCCTGCTCACGCAGCTCCTCGGCGCGACGCGCTCGAAAATTGCCGACGTCAACAGTCAGCACTGTCCTGTCAGGCAGCTGTCGACTCACCATCTTGCGTAGCAGATACTGCAGGCTGTCCAGGGTTCGACCGTCATCGCCGATAATCTCTTTTTCATACGCCCCTGTGATGTGACAGAGCACCCCGGAAGTATCACTGGTGACCTTTACCTGGGAAGGGAAACGCATAACGCAGAGCAATTCCTGAAGCTCTTCTTGAATATGCTGTAAAAGATCCTCGCTGATCTCCTGAGTTCCACCCTCCTTTTGCGCTTCTCGCACAGCTGCAGTCGTAGAGACTGATGGCTGCGGAGGATGTTTTTTTTGCTTTTCCTTTACTGTCTTTTTTGCACTCTCATCACGAGCAGGCGGTCCAGCCGACGTCTCTACATCTTTTCGTGAGGCGTTTTTTTTAGTTTTTCCCGCATCGTTGCCCGATTTCTCGGTATCCCTGGGCCGTGCTCCCTTTTTCTTACTTCGGTCAGGCTTGTCCCCTCCTGCATCCTTCAGGGTCACGCGAATATGGGCTTTTTTTCTGCACAGGCCAAAAATGCCTGTGGAGCCGGTTTCAACAATGTCGATATCTAGCTGTTCCTGGGAAACCGCAAAGTCGATGCGAGCCTCTTCAATGGCAGCGGCGACATCTTTGCCAAAAAAATCTTTCTTTGTCGTCATAAGGTAGTCCTTGTTGCCCTAGGCCTTTTTCTGCCGGTTGATCAGATACTGCTGCAGAATCGAAAGAAGATTGTTGACGAACCAGTAAAGAACGAGTCCAGAGGCGAAATTGATAAACATAAAGGTGAAGATGATCGGTAAAAACTGCATAATCCTGGCCTGTGTCGGGTCTGCCGTGGAGGGTGTCATCTTCTGCTGAAGGTACATGGAGGCGCCCATCAGTACTGTCAAAACCGGCAGGCCATGCAGATAGGGGATGTCTACCCCGATGGGCAGGCGGTCAGGGGCGGAAAGATCGTTGATCCACAGCATAAACGGGGCATGGCGTAGCTCAATCGCCGCCATCAATACCCTGTAGAGCGCAAAGAAAAAGGGAATTTGAATAAGCAGCGGCAGGCACCCTCCCAGCGGGTTGACCTTATAGGTCTTGTAGAGGGCCATCACCTCCTGGTTCATCTTCGTGGGATCGTCTTTGTACTTCTCCCTGATCTTCGCCATCTTGGGCTGCAGTTTCTGCATGTTCTTCATGGACTTCATCCCCTTCTGGGTAATGGGCCAGAAGGCTGTCTTGATCAGCACAGTGAGCAGAATAATGGCGAAGCCATAATTTCCTGTATATCCATGAAAAAAGTTCAGCAAGTAGAGCATGGGTTTGGCAAGGAGGTCAAACCAGCCAAAATGAATCGCTCGTCCCAGCTCATGTCCTGCCGCCTTGAGCACGGTGAGTTTTTTGGGACCGAAATAGACCGTATACTGGTAACTTTTGCGCTCCTGGGGCTGGAGCTGGGAGAGACCTTGGGAAAGCAGGCTCTGCACCTGCTGCTCATTTCCCTGGATGGTTACACTACCACCGGTCAGGGCCGCTTCAGGAGCCACTGCGGTGATGAAGTAGTTATCCATGTACCCGACCCAGTCAACCGTGCCCTGCAGGACGTGCGGGCCCTCTTCCAGGGAATCTCCCTTGATTTCGCTGAGCTCACCATTGACCAGGGCAGCCGCTCCATGGAACAGATAACGACTGGTGGTACTGCCATGGGAAAAAGGTTCATTGACCATCACCAGTGCCGGCGAGGTCTGCACCGGGGCATGCCCTTCATTACTGACCTCATAGCGCATATCGATGACATAGGAGTCCGCGTAAAAGGTCATGACCCGACGGATGCTCGTTCCATCGGGTAAGTGTGCCTCCATCACCGCTTCCAGCGAGTCCTGTCCAGCTGCCAGAACCCTGCGCTCATCCCCGACAATACGGTAAGTCGGCAGTACGCCAGCACCATTATCCAGAGAAAAGATCAGCGGTAAGGCTGCCGGCCCCTCTTCTCTCGACAGCACCAGTTCCATGGGTGCGGAATCCGCCTGTTTTTCCTGCCGGTACTTCTTCAGAACAAAGCTCTTAAACCCTCCACCCTGTTCATTGATGACAACCGTGTACAGTGGCGTCTCCACCGTAATATCGCGGGCATTGGGGTCGGTTGTCACAGGCGAGGTCTGAACGGCTGCCTTCGGGGCAGGCTGGAGGGTCTGTTCCTGAACAGCCGGCTGCCCAGGAGCTTGTCTCGTTTCAGGCCCAGCCTGTTCCAAAGTCGGCGGCGGCACTGCCGGTCCAACAAAAAAATATTGATAACCAATAAGGATAACAAGAGAAAGAGCAACAGCCAGGAAGGCTCTGTACATATCCATGGGCGGACAACCTCTATCACGCTGTCACAGCGGCCTTTGACCCGAGGGCCAGCTGCGCAGAAAATATCTTATTTTACAGGATCATACCCACCGCGGGCAAAGGGATGACACCGAAGCAGCCGGGCAAGAGCCAGGAAACATCCCCGCAGGGGACCATGCTTCTGGACGGCCTCAACAGCATACTCGGAACAGGTGGGAACAAAACGACAGGACGGCGGCAGCAAAGGAGAAATACAGTATTTATATCCCCGAAGCACCATCACGAGAAAACGACTCAACAGGCCGGCAACAGGCCCATGCCTGTGACAACAGTTCATTTCAGGCCCCTGCCTGCCTGGCCTGAAGAGGTAACTACCCTGGCAACGGCCTGTTTCACACAACGATAACTGTTCTCCTGAAAATCTGGACGTATCGTCACCACGATATCGCTTCCGGCAGGAAAAAGATCGTGATTCAAGCGAAACACCTCGCGAAAAAGTCTTTTCACCCGGTTACGTCGAACAGCGCTGCCAGCCTTGCGGGGTACGCTTATTCCCAAACGGCTCACTGGCTGCGCGTTATCCCGGAAAATAAGGGAGAAACCTTCTCCCCGAAGCCGCGCTCCTTTGGCGTAAACCCGGGCAAACTCCCATCGTTGCCGAAGCAGCTTTGTTTTCGGAAGCCCGTGTCGTTTCATTGCCGATCAGGCGGACAGCTGCCAGCGGCCCTTGGCTCTCCTACGCCTGATAACGGCCTGCCCGGATCGGCTCCGCATGCGTACGCGGAAACCATGGGTTCTTTTTCGTTTAATGTTACTGGGTTGAAATGTTCTTTTACTCATAACCTCTTCCTATGATAGTGGAGTCTCAAGCAGTGAAAAAGCATTTTCTCCTTAACGTCAGCCATGGTGGACCAGACTCTACCTTGAGACAATCACGGGGAATAAAACAGGTACAGTCCGTGCCGGCAGCAACGCTTTTCATTTACAACAATCAAATCCTGTATTTTAATCATAGCGGTTACTACCTGTCAATTCAATTCATCCTGACACGAGACGCAAATGACTGATATTCGCTACGACAACCTTGACTGGAATCAGCTCTGGAAAGCGGCAAAGCAGCGCAAGTCCTGGAAATCAAAGAAGGTGAATGACTGGAATGAACGCGCCGACTCCTTTGCCAAACGAACCGCAAACTCCATCTATGTTCAGCAGGTTATTGACAGCCTTGCTCCCCAGGCTGACTGGACCCTGCTTGATGTCGGCTGTGGACCGGGAACGCTGGGGCTGCCATTGGCCGAAAAAGTGGCGCAGGTCACAGGACTCGACTTCTCGCCGCGCATGTTGGAGATTTTCGAACAAAGAAGAAGCGCCCTGCATCTGAATAATATTGCGCTGCAGCAGCTGGCCTGGGATGATGACTGGGAGGCAGCCGGAGTAGGCCCGCATGATGTGGTCCTTGCCTCTCGATCCATGGCGGTCAAAGACTTGCGCAAGAGCCTTGAAAAACTGACGCGCATGGCCCTCCAGCGGGTTGTTGTCACTGACAAGGTTCGTCACGGTCCCTTTGATCCGGACGCCTTTACCGCTGTTGGCCGGAAACTCGAAAACGGTCCTGATTATATCTATACGGTCAATGTCCTCTACCAAATGGGATACCTGCCGGAGGTACAGTATATTCGCCTCGAAGAAACCATGACATACGAGTCTTTTGACGATGCCTTCACAAGTTATGCCTGGATGTTTCAGGAGATGAATAATGAAGAACAGGGGCGGCTCTTGCAGTACCTGCGCACCATAACCACAGAGGAAAACGGTCGCATCCTCCTGCACCGACGCACACCACCGACCTGGGCCTACATCAGCTGGACCCCCTGATTCCCAGGAAACTCACAGTAAGAGGCTGTCATGATCTTTAACAAAACAACGTCTTCGCAAGAAAACATTCTCATTCTTGGCCTGGGTGGTATCGGCTCCTATCTGGCGAAGCGTCTGGCCAATGAAGGATACGCTGTTACCGCCATTGAACAGAATCAGGAGGTGCTGCGCCATACCGATGCCTCCCTCGATATCCGGTTGATCCCTGGAAACGCCCTGAGTATGGAGTGTTGGCGCGAGGCCAATAGCCGTACCATGGACTATCTTATCGCGGTGACAGATAACGACGCCGTTAACATGCTAGCGGCCATGGTTGCCGACCGCTTCGGTATTGAACGGAAGATCGCCAGGGTGCGCAGTCTCGATTTTGGCCAGGAAAACTGTCTACTCCGGGGCGAAGACCTCAACATTGACCTCTTTATTCATCCCGAGGAACTCACTGCCCAGGAGATTGTCCGGCTGATCAGGCGCGCTGCCGGCAACGAGATTATTGAGGTCGCCCTTGGGCAGATGCAGGTGGTGGGTACCCGCATCCGTAATGATTCCCCCTTTGCCAACAAGACCCTCATTGAGCTGTCAAAAATTCACAACAAGTTCCCCTTCAGGGTGGTGGCCATTTCCAGGGGGATCACCACCATCATCCCTGCCGGACATCATGAGATTCTCCCCCAGGATCAGATTCTGATCATGGCAGACAGCGAACATCTGTCAGCACTGATGGATCTGGTAGGTGTCCAGAAGGAGCGGCGACAGCGGGTAATGATCATCGGTGGGGGCCTGGTGGGCAGCCGGGTCGCGGAACTGCTGGGCCGCGACGTCAAGGTGAAGGTCCTGGAAAAAGACCAGCACCGCGCCGAAGAGCTGATCTCACAGCTGTCTGACACGGAAATTCTCCACGGTGACGGCTCCAATCAGGCTGTTCTTCTTGAAGCCGGGCTTCTGGAGATGGATACCTGTATCGTCGCCACCGGTGAAAACGAGACCAACATCATGACCAGTCTTCTGGTCAAGCACCTGCTGGCCACAGAAAAACCTGACCAGGAAAGTATGAAAACTATCTGCCTGGTCAATAAGGAGGACTACCTGGTACTGGCCTCCACCAGTGGTATCGACATTGCCCTCAACAAGAAAATCCTCGCGGCCAACCAGATTATCACCGATATCCGACGCTCGGAAATGATTTCAGTCTCGCAAATGCACGGCTTCGATGCCGAGGTCGCCGACCTCCTCGCAGGTCCGGGATCCCCCATCACCAAGGCACCGCTACTGCAGATGGATGAGCTCCTCGCCGACCACATCATCATCGGCTCGGTCTTCAGGGACGGCAAATGGGAGACAGCCATAGGCTCGACCCACATCCAGGCCGGGGACCGGGTGATCGTCATCTGCAATGCCGACTACATCAACGAGGTCCGCCGCCTGTTTGGTGCCTGATCTTTGTGCACGGTTAACGCTTCCAGAATGAAGGGTAAAGGATCACCAGCGCGGAAAACATCTCCAGGCGCCCGACGAGCATGTTCCACGCAAGAAACCATTTTCCTGCATCTGAGATAAAGGCGTAATTATCACTGGGGCCTACCTCGCCGAAACCGGGGCCGATATTCATGAGTGCAGCGATCACCGAGCTCATGGCTGTCGTAAAATCCATACTGTCAATCAGGGTCATCACGCAGCCGCCGACAAGGACCATGAAGATGTTGACAATAAAGTAACAGATTGCCAGGTCAACGACGGACCGGTCCACCTGGCGTTGATTAATTCGGACCGAGACAACCGCCATGGGTTGAAAAAAGAGCTTGCGTACAGTGCCGTACATGTACTTGCAGATAATAACGTAGTGGTTCACCTTGATACCCGAGGTGGTTGAGCCGGCACAGGCGCCGATGAAGCAGATCAGATAGAGAAGCATCTGGGCTGCCTGTGGCCAGCCTTCATAATCGGCGGTTCCAAATCCAGTGGTCGTCAACAGGGAGACCACCTGAAAGGTTGCGAAACGAAGGGCATCGGGAAAGGAAGTGTAGACACCGTGACCAAAAAGGAGAGCCGAGACCAACAGACAGAAGACCAGCAGCAGCACCACGTACCAGGTGAACTCGGTGTTCACCTTCAGGGCTCGCCAGTCCCCTCTAACCAGCTGATAGAGAAGAAGAAAGCTGACGCCACCGAGAAACATGAAGAGGGTGATTACCCAGTCAAAATAGGCGGAGTCATAGTAGCCGATACTGAGATTTTTCGTTGAATATCCTGAGGTAGAAACCGTACCAAAGGCATGGCAGAGACTGTCAAACCATGACATGCCTCCACCGACAAGTAACAGGGTTAACACCGCATTTAGGGCCAGGTACAGTATCCAGAGGCGGACCATGGTATCGCGGTTGCGCGGGGCAAACTTTTCCCGGGTAAGAACCTGTCCCGGGCTGGATTCGGCGCGGAAAATCCTTACCCCGCTCATACCCTTGGGCAGAAAGATAAGCGTCAACGTTAAAAACCCCATACCGCCGAGCAGGTGGGTTTCACTGCGCCAGAACAGAAGACCATGGGGCAGTGCCTCAATATCTGTGAGAATGGTTGCTCCGGTGGTGGTATACCCGGACATCATCTCGAAAAAGGCGTCAGTAAAGGAGGGGATGGAGCCGTGCAACATGAAAGGGAGGGAGGAGCAGGCGGAAACGATCAGCCAGCCGGTGACGGCGATGAGGATACCGTCTCGTACATGGAGTTCGTCGCGCTGGCGTCTGTATGTCCACCACAGGGGAAAACCGGCAAAGAAGGTTATCAATGCTGATTCCAGCAGGGGCTGCAGGTCATTTTCATGAAAATAGAGCGAGCAGATCACGGGCAGCACCATGGCACAGCCGGTGACCATTAACAGCAGGCCAAGAAACTGAAATATGGAACGATAATGCATGGGACAAAACCTTCTGGGAAAGCTCTTGTGTACCTCTTCTGAAGTATTTTTCCACTCACATACGCCTTTCATATTGCCATCAGCTGAAATTGCAATCAAAAAAATATCCCGAGCCCACCATCTTCCACTCCCATGGCCAGTGACAATCGCTTGCCATACTGAGAGGTTCAGCCTATAGTTGCCAACTGAGATTGCGGCAAACAAGCCACAACCCTTGGCCTGCCAGGGACATCACCCCCCCAGCGAGGATCTTGAACGCTTCAGGTCTTCAGGCGAGGTGAAGGGGCCCACAGCCAGTGGTTAGCGGTTGACATCTACGGCATCGTACAAAAATTTCGAGAAAAAACAGGCGGTCAGGATTGCCGTCCATTGCATATTCCATGAACAACACCTTTGATATTGTGGTTATCGGTGCCGGGCACGCCGGTTGCGAAGCAGCGCTGGCCGCAGCCCGGATGGGTTGCCGCACCCTGGTCTGTGTCATCAACGCCGACACCATCGGCGCCATGAGCTGTAATCCGGCCATTGGCGGCCTGGCCAAAGGGCATCTTGTCAGGGAGATCGATGCCCTTGGTGGCGAAATGGCCCGCAATATCGACGCCACCGGCATTCAGTTTCGCCGACTCAACACCAGCAAAGGGCCGGCTGTACGCTCATCCCGGGCCCAAGCCGACCGACTGCGCTACCGACTACGGATGAAACAGCTCCTTGAAACCCAGCCCGGTTTGGAGGTCCGCCAGACCATGGTTACCGAGATCCTGGTCGAGCAGGGCAAGGTTACCGGGATTCTGACCTCGCTGGCGGAGAAAATCCACGCTCGCGCCGTTATCGTGGCCACCGGCACCTTTCTTGACGGACGGGTGCACATCGGCATGAAAAATTTTTCAGCAGGACGCCTGGGTGATGCTCCCTCGCACCGGCTTGCTGCATGGTTCAGGGATCAGGGCTTTCGCACGGGCAGGATGAAAACCGGCACCGTCCCCCGACTTGACGGAACCACCATCGACTACAGCAATCTCCATGTCCAGTATTCAGATAATCCGCCAAGCCTGTTCAGTTTTGACTCCCTGGGCCCCCCTCCCCTGGAGCAACGCCCCTGTCATATCACCTATACCAACGAGAAAACCCATGCGATTATCCGTGACAACATCGCTCACTCACCACTGTTTGCCGGCATCATCGAAGGAGTAGGCGCCAGATACTGCCCCTCCATCGAAGACAAGGTCATGCGCTTTCCTGAAAAGTCCCGCCATCAGATCTTCCTGGAACCAGAAGGCCTGGACACGGTGGAGGTATATCCCAACGGTATCCCCACAAGCCTTCCCCTGGAGACACAGATCAAACTGGTCCATTCGATCCCAGGACTTGAGCAGGCCCGTATCATCCGGCCAGGCTATGCCATCGAATACGACTTCATTGATCCCCGTGAACTGCTGCCGACACTGGAGACCAAGGCGATCAAAGGTCTCTTTCTGGCCGGCCAGATCAATGGCACCTCAGGGTATGAGGAAGCCGCCGCCCAGGGGCTGATGGCTGCCATCAACGGGGTTCGTCAGATTCATGAAGAAGCACCGTTGATTCTCGACAGATCCCAGGCCTATATTGGCGTCCTCATAGATGACCTCGTCACCCTGGGGACCCAGGAACCCTACCGGCTGTTCACCTCTCGGGCCGAATACCGGTTACTGCTCAGGGAAGACAACGCTGACATGCGGCTCATGGACATCGGATACAGAATTGGTCTGGTCAACCAGCAGCGCCATGAACGCTTCATCTCGAAAAAAAAGGCCATTGCCAAAGCTGAGGAAACCCTGCAGACGCTGCGCCTCAAGCCACTACCTGCTGTCAATACGTACCTGACCTCCCTGGGAAGTACGCCCCTGAACCAGGCAGTAACGTTGACCGAGCTCCTTCGTCGACCTGAACTCCATCTGAAGCACCTGGCCGCCCTGGCAGATCATGCTGGATTGGCCTTACCAGACCCCCTCGCTGCCATGGACTTCGGTGATGATCTGGAATTGAGAATAAAATATGCCGGGTATATTCAGCGGCAGGAAGAACAGGTACGCCGCTTCAAGAAAACAGAAAAAATTCGGCTACCGCTGGACATGCCCTACGCGCAACTCCCTGGGCTCTCCAACGAAGTGGTCGAGAAACTCCAACAGGTGCAGCCACGCTCGCTGGGGCAGGCGTCCCGGATCTCCGGGGTGACCCCGGCAGCCATCTCTGTCCTGCAGATCCACCTCAAAAAACAGGGCCTCCTCTGATCACCATGCTCACCTACCCGGAAATATCGCCGGTCATCGTCGCCATTGGCCCCTTGCAGGTACGCTGGTACGGGATGATGTACCTTCTTGGTTTTCTCAGCTCCTACCTGCTGGTCAGGTACCAGGCGGTCCGCTTCGACTGGCGCGAGTTGACCGACCGTGTCGACAACCTGAACTTCTGGCTTATCCTCGGTGTCATTTTCGGCGGCAGGCTCGGCTATGTGTGCCTGTACAACCCGGGATACTACCTGGAGCACCCTCTGGAAATCCTGGCGACCTGGCAGGGAGGGATGAGCTTCCACGGTGGCTGCGTTGGCGCCCTTGTCGCCGGGGTACTTTACTGCTGGCTGACTGACCTGGCCTTTTTCAAGGCCGCAGACCTGTATGTGGCCACAGTTCCTGTGGGCCTGTTCTTTGGACGGATCGGCAACTTCATCAATGGCGAGCTGTTTGGCAGGGTCAGCGAGGTCCCCTGGGCCATGGTCTTTCCCCTGGGAGGACCGCAGCCCCGCCATCCCTCGCAACTGTACGAGGCCTTGCTGGAAGGCGTAATCCTGTTTATTCTTCTCTGGTCACTGAAAGGAAAACCGTGGCAGAAGCGCAGCACCCTGTGGCCGCACGGCACGATCCTGGCCACATTTCTCTTCCTCTACGGAGGCATGCGCTTTTTTGTAGAGCTCTTCAGGGAGCCCGATGCTCACCTGGGGACCCTCGCCTTTGGCCTGACCATGGGACAATGGCTCAGCCTGACCATGATCTGTGCAGGACCGTTACTCTGGCGAGTCCTGCAACAGAAAAAGTGAGATCAATCGTGGCGGTAACACAAGACTGTTTCAGCACCTCGAAATCGCTGGGAGGTGGAGCTGTTTTTCACGTGGCTCAAGCAGAAGTTGAAGAGCAAGACGTTTCCCGGGACCAGCCGTAATACCATCCTGCCCCAGATCTCAACGGCCCTTATCGCCATGCCGGTGCAGGCCTCCATGAAATTGCTGGCAAAGCCGGGTCAATCCATTACCCAACTCCAGTGATTACAGCAGTTGCGCCTGTTCAAAAAAAGGCTCGGGGTCAACACCCCCCGAGCCTTTTCACGAGATATTATGGCGTTACGATATTTATCCCGATAGATGTCATATTGTCTGGGTTGTTCTCGATATAGGGCTGGATATCGCTGAAAATCACTGCTGGAACCCTGGAACGATCATCGGTCGGTATATTTTTGATCCGGAAATAGCCATCTCTGCCGCTGTAACCATAATATCCGGGACGGTTTTTCAATGTGACTCTGGCCCGTGAGAGGGCAGGTTCATTTTCTTCTTTCTGACCATTATGGTTGCGGTCATCATATATCAGTCCTTCGACATCGGTGTATTGTACCAGGCCGATATAAACGGTTTTATGCTCGTTTGCAGACAGCTTTGTTTGAACCGGTGTTTTCTGGGTCGGAACAATGAAGGAATCCATAGATTCCCTGTCCGGAGTCAGCAGGTACCAGCCGGGGCTCAGTTTTTCAAACCGGTTTGCGTTATCGGTCCGTACCGATACCGGTTTCCCGTCGATAATGGTGCTGATTCCCTTGGCACTTGTTTCATCGCGGTCAAACCGCTGATTCAGGTTTGTATCATAATAATAAACGACATCAACAGAGCTAGTTGGCCGGCTGACCGGATCGATGATCTTGCTGGTGTAATCGCAGAACCTGTTTCTTCGATCACCACCCATATCTGCCCGGACCTCAAACCGGTTTTCCAGTTCGCTAAACCGATAAGCAGGCGGTACATAGACAGCGAAACTGATGCTGGCATGATCATCCAGCCGGGCAAGCTGCCAGTACAGACTCCCTCCCCGCAATTCAGGATCTTCAGCGTTTTTTCCATCTATTTTAGTGGTACCGGGAAGAGAGGAAACTCCTTTCGGCAGGATGTCCCGAATACTGATCTGTTCGAGCGGCGCTGTTGGCTGCCCCTGTTTACATCTGTTATAGACCTCGATTTCGTACCGTAAAACATCTCCTGGGTAGATATTCTTGTGACTGGTTGCGACGAGATCCATATCCTGTATGATTTCAAAATCAAACTCTTTACTCGATTGTGGCAGTCCATTCAGGACAGAGGTCGATGATTCTTGGGAGACCAGCAAACGCCGGGCAAAGGAGACCAGGTGCCCAATGAGTTGAGGACGCTCTTCCTCACTCAGGAACTCAAGTGTTGCTGCCAGTGAGTTGATGGTAAGTGACAGATCGAGTTCCGAATAGCTATAGGTTTTTGTCGTAAATGCATTGCTGGCATAAGATGCGACCTGGCCATGATAGCCGCCGAGCTGGTCATTCCAGAAGTAGCTGTCAAAATGAACGGCAAGAGACCTGATCGTCTCGTCAAGATCCATGCCGTCAATAGTGGTCTGCACCCTGACCAGAGCCGTAATAACAGCACTGTAGGCAGCAAGCTGATTTCTGCCGCTTTCAACGGTACCGATAATGGCAAGACGCTTGATCGGGTCGCCATCCTTGAGCACTCCAGCAATCCGTTCAGCTTCTGCCTTTACCAGTTCGGTGACAGCGTTTCTCTGTGCCTCTTTCAACTGGCGATGGTTCGCGAGTTGGGCCAATAAATCAAGGGTCATCGCCGTATCGAGCAGGCGGTTTTTGACGCCCTGACGTTTGCCTTCGGTCAGCATTGTCAGCAGCCGAGATACCGACTTGTCAAGAAGTACCTGACGCTGCTGGGCATCTGTCGCCTGATTCTGATCATTTTCAGCAGACCATTGCTCCATATCTGCCAATAAGAGTGCGAAGGAAAGCAGATCAAGCTGAGCGCCCTTTTCCGCTCCCGGTTCGATATCGATGATCTCTTTCCGGCTGTCACGGATCACGGTAAACGTTTTCGGCAAAAAGCGTGCCGATTTGCTGACCAGCTGCTGAACAAAATCCATCTTTGAACCAAGCTGCATCGTGATGATATCCCTGATGAAACGTACGTCATCAGCTTGAGGCTCACCGTTGGTGCCATTCATGTCCTGATCACCCGGGTTTTCCAGGAACCTGATTTGTGCCCGCTCAAACTGGGTGAGCGCGCGGGTTGAAATGGTATCGTCCGGCAATGTTCCTGCCCAGCCGGTCGCCGCCTTTTCGGTAGCGAATGGTTCGCCTTTATTATATTCGAGGAACAGCGGGATAAACTCATCCTTATCGAGTGTACCGGAATCGGATTGCAGTTCTTGCCGGTATCGCTCTTCCAGTTCATCGCGAGACAGATTGAACCGCTTTTCAAGCGATGGACTGAAGGTCAGTGGAATTCCCCTGCTGTAATGGAAGGAGATGGCAAACAGGTTGGTTTTCCAGATGCGGGTCAATTCCCGGGACAAGGTTTCCAGCCCGGTGTTATCACGCAGATACGGATTCTTTTTCCAGGAAGAGAGACGGTTCAACGTCTTTGAGGCGTCGTCGAGATACAGCAGGGCGAGCGCGGCCTCTTCCAGAGTTATCGTCCGCTTTTTATAGTGGTGGAAGAACGGTTCTGTATTGTCCGATACGATTGGCGCATGTTCGAACCGGTCTGGCTCGTTGCGGTAGTCCCTGTCGGTACGTCCGAAAAGCGGCAGATTCAGCATAATCCGGCTGACAGCCACCGGTGGCAGCTTAGCATTTCTCAGGTTTGCGCCGGAACCAACAAGCAGTGGCACGACATTCCGATTGCCGTCGGCAATGATCGGCTGGTTCCGGTGCGAGCCGTCACGTCCAGGTTCTATCTGCAGACCGCCCTGAAACAGAACCCTTTCAATAAAGGCCAGACCGCGATCAGAAACCGTTGTTGCACGTTCAACCTGCTGCCGGGCTGCCTCGTTCAGAAAACCGGCAAAGATGCCTAGTTCGAGCGGGGTGTACGAAATCTGGCTGCTTTGCAGACCATCCGGCCGATAAAGATGCAATCGTTTATCGTTACAGATTCGTTCGGCCGCGAGAAATCGTTCCCAGCCGGCAGTTGTTTCTCCGGCAAGTAACTCCATCCTGGCCAGGGCGGTTGTCGCGAAAAAGGAGCTATCTCCGGCAGAAGAATCCAGGCCTACCCGTTCACCGATGGTTCCGTTACTCTTGCTTGCCTTTCTGAGAAAGTCGACGGTGTCATCAATCCGGCCCTCGTAGGCAAAGGAAGCAAACCATGAATCTTCAGCCTTGTTCGCCATATCGGCGGCGAGAACAGCGAACAGCAGATCGCTTACCAGGTATTCAGCGGCTTCAGGTGCTGCATCTGACCCATCGCTGTCGATATACGGCTGCCAGGTTCCGGATTCTTCATTGATCCGTGAATCCATGGCCTGCCAGAGGACTTCACGGATAAAATCGATATCTTTGCCAAAGGGGAGCTCATGGGTTCGCGCGGTGATGCCGAGCCGGGAAATACCGAGAAGCAGTGCCGCCTGATCCACCAGATAATAGTCGTTATCCATGGCCTTCAAGGTAAAGATCTTGTTTTCCGGCTGGGCAAATCGATGAGGAACATATCTTTCCGTATCAGAACGCTGTCGTAAAAATGAGGCCAGCATCGATATCTTCCGTTGCAGCTGCCAGCCAAGCAGCTCCCTAATGAATCGGTCGTCCGCTGTCTTTTGGGTCGCCAGCCGTTCGAGTTCAACGCTCTGGGCGAGGATGGTCATCCCCCAAGCAAGTGGACTCAGCTCCGTATCCATTCCTGCGGGGTCCCAATGGGAACCGTTTCGTTCTTCTTTTACCGGGATAGCGCCAAAGTATTCAAAGAGCAGCGGCTCGATCTCGCTGATATTGCCCTGCCATCCGGCTTTTTCGGCGAGTGCTTCCAGCTGCTGTCTGAGACCGGTTTCATTTTCACGGCCATCCGCAAAGTCCATTGTCACGCCGAGTCCAGAACGGGTGCTTACTGTTGCCACATTCGAGATACTTGCTCGGCGGGCCAGCTCTACGACCCGTTCTCTCTGGGAGGAGAGCCGGTAATGAGGAAAACGAGGCAGCTGATCGGTTATCCGCTGCAGGTCTGCAAGTTCATAGGCCAGATACATGGCCATATGGGTATAATAGTAGAGATCGCGGCGAACGGTAATCGCTTCTGCTCCTTTTCGGTGTGCGACCAGCTCTTTTTGGGCGGTCAGGCAACAGTCTTCGTTATCCGTTGTTCTGGCTGGGGGGAGTTGACTGGTGCGGCTTACTCTTTTTGGTGTATCTTGTGGGGGCCGTGGCCGTTTCGGTTTGCCTGGCGGCGGTTCCGGCACTTCCGCGAAATAGTGGCTTGGATCGGTGGCCGTTACCTGCGGCCCGGCAATGGGATCGCCGGTGACGGTGGCGGCGTTCCGGTATTGACCGGCAATGGCTGTTCCGGTTCCGGTACAGGTCATGCTTTCCCCGACATCAAGACTGGTTCGCGGGCAGGTGACCGATACACCCTGGTCGTCGGTAATAACGATATTGTTGATCAAAATCTCGCCATCATTGGTGACGACATAGCTCCAGGTAACGCTGTCTCCCACGTTCAACCGGGGGCCTTCCGGAAAGTCGGCATCTTCACCGTTGGTCGCCTTTTCAAGAGCAATCGATGGCAATACTGAATAGTAATGGCTGGGATCGCTGGCAGTCACATCAACGCCGGATGGGGTAACACCGGTTACCGTTGCGTTGTTGCTGTATTGCGGGATATTGGCAATACCCGATCCAGTACAGTCCATGGAAGCACCGGGATCAAGGGTATCACCGGGACAGGTCACGGTTACTCCCTGGTCGTCAACGACGGCTATATTTGACAAGACGACGTTGCCGGTATTGGTGACCCGATAGAGCCAGGTTACCGGATCGCCTGATGGTATATAGGGACCCGGAGAATCATCTGCATCAACACCGTTGGTTGACTTTTCAATGTCAATCCCTCCGGTTTCGCCGAAATAGTGGCTGGGATCAGTAGCAGATACGGTGTCGCCGG